>NZ_UETT01000008.1:0-145698 GCF_900115935.1 Pseudomonas sp. 43mfcvi1.1
TAGCCTTTTTTAATATCGATTTTTCCCGTTCAAGCCGGGCAATCCGGGCTTCCAGCTCCTGAATTTTCTGTTGTTCCGGGGTCAATGCTTTGCTCTGCGGCGTAACACCTTGGCGCTCTTGCTGAACCTGATCAACCCAGCGGCGCAGGGCCGACTCGCCGACGCCAAGTGAACGGCTGGCTTCGATGTAGCTGTAGTTTTGCTTGAGCACGAGGTCGGCAGCCTCGCGTTTGAATTCAGCAGAAAAGGAACGGCGTTGTTTGGTCATCTGACACCTCGATCTGGCGAGCATTCTCACCTAAATGGGTGTCCGGTTTCATTAGACCACTACACTCAATACTCTCAGGGCTGATGATGAAGTGGTTGATATGCTCCTCGATCCGCTCTTCCGATAAATGCAGCGAGTCCAGATAACCATTGAAAGAATCCGCCAACACCACATATTCATCGCCCTGCTGACGGCGCCCAGTCCAGGCAGGTAACCCCGCCACCATCGCCGCCACGTCCTGGCGCCCTTCCCGCAAATCCAGCAACAAGATACTCGCGCCGCCGTCGCGCCCAATCGGCAACAATCCCGTTGCGGGGAAGCCTGGCTGTGCCCGCAGTTGCTCCAGTTCAAAGGGATTGGATTCATACTCTTGGTCCGGATCCAGCCCGTACAGCGAAAAACTGAGCAATTCCTCATCGCCATTGGCGAGCGTGGCCAGCACATCGTATTCCACGTAGGCGCCGTTGCAGGTCTTGAGGAACTGGCGATAGTCGTCCGGCAAGCGGGCGCCCAGGCTGGCTTCCAGTTGCGCGATGGCCTGGTCGGTGGCGCCTTCACGGGTGTCTTCGAGGATGAGTCCGCGGTAGTCAGTCATTGATATCTCGAAAGGTATTGGGTGGGACGGGGTACCAAATCTAGCGACCATTCACTTGGGCATTTTGTGGGGGCGACCCCATTCGGTATCACACCACGCTCGCCCGATGCAGGCTGCTCATGTGCCCTACCCCCGCCGCCTTCAAACGGCTCACCAGATCCTCCCGCGCCGTTCGCCCACCGGAACGGACGTATTCCAGCTCCGCCGCCGTGATCAAGACCACCGGTACCAATCTGACCGGGGACAAGGGCATGTCATCCAGCTGGGTAGGGAAATCCGGCTCGGGGGCGCCGAGCAGGACGCCGGTGGAGTCGTCATCGGTCACGAAGAGCTTGGGCAGTTGATCGCTCATGTGGTGCGATTGGCTGAGCCCGGGAAGCTCAAGGGATAGCGCCCCGTACTGGTCGAGTTGGTGGGTGATGCCGCCAGCGTCGGCCACCGTCTTGGCGACATGCTCCAGGAGCTCGAATGCCCAACTGCGCTTGAAAGGATCGACCTCACCCACGGGGCCGCGGGCGTGCTCGGGGATATCTGCGGTTTCGACGAACAATTCCATCTCGAAGCCGTTGCCCATTCCTTCAGTGTCATCAAATGGATCGGACAGGCCTTCGGTGGCGAGGATGATCGTGTCGCCCCGGCGCACCACGCGGTAGGCCTGGCGGGTCGAAGGCCAGTATGGGCCGCCGGAAAAGCTCGGGCTGATCAGGTAGGACAGGACATCCCGCTCGACCGTGCCGACAGAATTCCAATGACGATCCAGGCAAGCTTCGCCGGCTTCCCGGACGGCCAGGTTGGCCGCTTCAGCCTCGGTCAGGTTGCTCTGTTCGTGGGGTTGCGGCACGTCTTGGGCTTGGGGCTCAGGACTTTTCGACGAACCGAGGAGCTTCTTGAAGAAATTCATGGGCGTTCCTTGCTGGATTTCGCTCGGCCTCTCTCGTCTCAGCACTCACTGATCCGATGGCTGGCGTGGCGTGCATTGTGGCGTGTTGGCCTGGATATGAAAACGCGGGCAGGCATTTGCGAGCTGTTTCGACGAAAGGCGTGACAATCAAGCTATACACCGTCAGGTAACGCTGGTGGTCCTGTTCTCCGGTGCCGAAACGCAAGTGCTCGGGCTGCGAAGTGGTGACATAAAGCGTGCCGAACATCCAGTCCCATAGCGACAGGTTGACGCCGAAATTGCGGTTGAAATGACGGCGCGCATCGCTGTGGTGGATCTGGTGCTGGGCCGGACTGTTCAGCACGTGTTCCAGCACCGGGCCAAAGGACAGCCAGACATGGGTGTGACGCAAATTCGCCGCCAGGCTATTGAAAATGAACACCAGGTACGTCACACCGAACAACGTGTAGCGACTGATCTCCCCCCCACAGGCATACCAGAAACCACCCGCGAACAGGCCCAGGCAGGCGGTGATACCGAGTTTCTCGACGATCTTCTCCACGAAATGCACACGACTCGCCGTGGCCGGCACCAGTACGGGCGCCGAATGATGAACCTTGTGAAAGGCCCAGAGCCAGCGCGAATGAAACGCCCGGTGCGCCCAGTAGTGGACGAAATCCTTCACCAGAAACACCCCCAGCCCATAGAACAACGCCAGCGAAAGGTTCTCCCCCAGACGCGGACGAGCGCCCCAGAGGTTGCTGAAAAAAGCCGAGTAATCTCCAGAGCGCAGAATGTACGGGTCCACCAGATGAACAATGGGCAACACCAAGGCAATCTTGAGAATGGCCCGTACGAAGTAGTAGCGATAATCCAGCAATGCCGAACGATGCAGATACACCTGGCTGCCACCGATGAATTGCCAGAACGAACGAGCATCGGTCAGTCGGCGGTGTTTTCTGAAACGAAACAGGCCATAGGCGACACCGTAGGAGGCGCAGAGAAACAGGACTCCGAACCGACCGTTCAGGTTGAAAATGCCGAGGAGCTGCTGGGTGACGGGCGCGATGACCCACGCATTCAGGTGTTGGTAGACAAGGGAAAACGCATCCACGAAATGCCGGCCTCTGTCGAAGGAGCGGTATTGTAAATCAGTCGCGTTGGGCTCGGCTTGGGTTTTCAGGCATTTTCTGGGGGTGGCCGCTCAAAAGAATCTAGGGGCGGCCCGATCTAACGCGACGCATATGAATGAGTGCGGTTCTACGATTATCTGGAGAAACTCGCTCTTCGACAGCGAAGGGCAAAAAGCCCAACTTTGGATAAAGCAGCAAGCCTGCCGTATTTTCATTGAAACACGATACTTGCACCTCAGTGGCGTCATAGCGGTCGAACGCCAGGGCCGTCATCGTTTCCACAAGAAAGGTTGCAACGCCTTTACCTCGAGCCTCTTGGGCAACGATGACATTGCCGATACAGCAAACCCCACCTTTTTCAGCCCGATAGAAGTTAGCAAAACCAACGACACGGTTCCCAACCTCGATGATCGTCGAATCGAATCGTTGAGCGATGGCGTCAGACATCTGAGCCTCAGTCAGAGGGTATTGAGCTTTCGGGAACATATAGAACAGTTCCCGAGCGTCCTGCGCCAAACTACAGAGGGTCTTGATGTCATCAGCCATCACTGGCCTGCTTTGCAATATCATTGGGTGTCCTTGAGATCTATGCACTTGGTGCCTTGGCTCACCTGATTGTGCTCAAACATCTGTCGGGGCGCCAGGACCGGACCGATTCCAAAAGGATGAATAT
The DNA here is from genome assembly GCF_900115935.1 of Pseudomonas sp. 43mfcvi1.1. Taxonomy (NCBI): domain Bacteria; kingdom Pseudomonadati; phylum Pseudomonadota; class Gammaproteobacteria; order Pseudomonadales; family Pseudomonadaceae; genus Pseudomonas; species Pseudomonas sp. 43mfcvi1.1. The sequence goes on from NZ_UETT01000008.1 coordinate 3,550, forward strand.
GACATTGACGGTCGAACGGTTGGTCAGGATAGCAATGACCAATCCAATCAACGCGCATATCACCTCGCGCCTACCTTCACTCGGTTTGAATCAATGCATGCTCACCGCTGGCTGCCTGTTCCAAGCCGTCTGGAATCTTCAGTCGCAACGGCCACCGGCTTGGGGCGTGAAGGATTACGACGTTTTTTACTTCGACCCTGACCTGTCTTGGGAAGCCGAGAATGAAGTGATCAACGCCGCCCAGCGTCTCTTCCAGGACCTGGACGTCAACATCGAGGTCAAGAACCAGGCCCGCGTCCACCTTTGGTACGGTCAGCGGTTTGGCAAGCCATATCCTCAGCTTCAGTCGGCCAAGGATGGCATTGATCGTTACTTGATTGCGGGGACGTGTATCGGGTTGGATGTTGAAACCGGTGACGTCTATGCGCCCTATGGCCTGGACGACATAGAGCAAGGTGTTCTTCGTATCAATCCAAAGAACCCCCAGCCAGATTTGTTCGATGAGAAGGCGAAAAGTTATCAGGCTCGCTGGCCGTGGCTCAGGATCATGGAGACCAGAGGCGTTCGCTGATCCGACTCAGCCTTGGCTCATCGTCCCCGAAAAACTTGCCTCCACCGGCCCGATAAGAAAAACCGCCCCCACGCCATCCCATCGCACCGTCACGCTTCCACCATCACATTCAACTTCAACGGTGCTGTCCAACAAACCACGACGAATCCCGTTAACAACCGCCCCACACGAACAAGAGCCTGAACCCAGCGCAATACCCGCCCCGCGCTCCCAAATACGCAACCGAACACGCGTGCGATCAATGATCTGTACGAAATGCACGTTGGTCTTGAGCGGGAACAGCGCGTTGGTTTCGATGGCCGGGCCGATCGTCGCGATATCCACGCTAGCCAGGTCATCGACAAAATAGGTGCAGTGAGGATTTCCCATGCTGCACGCGGCTGGACTGCCGGCCAGTGGCAAGGCAGCGGTGTCCAGTTCCTGCGCTAAAGGAATGTCCGACCAGCCGAAAAGCGGCACACCCATGTCGACGGAAATGTCGCCGGTTGGGGTACGTTCGCAAGTAAGCAACCCACGGTTAGTGCGCAAGGCCACCGAAGTAACATTAGCTTCGCGCATGAGCAGGTCCGCAGCCCCCCGCGTCGCGCTGCCACAAACGTCCAGCGCGGAGCCATCTGCGTTCCAGAACATCACACGCGCATCGGCATCGTCGCAATCGAGCAGTACCGCCAGTTGATTGAACCCAACACCTCGGTTCCGATCCCCCATGCGCCGGGCCATGGCACTTGTCACCGGGTTGGCCGAATTTCGCGAGTCGACAATGACGAAGTCATCGCCATTGGCATGCATCTTATGAAAGCTCAGTTGCATGCAAACGCTCTGCTGGAGATGGAAATGGAATTGCCGTCGGGGTCTTTGGCGTTGGCAAAAGAGTAACCATCCGCCTTGTGGGTAGCGCCAAACTTCAGGCCCTGGGCCAGGCACTTTGCCTTGAAGCCCTCGACATCCTGGAGATCAAAGACCAGCTTTACGGTGACTTGTCCTGTTTTAACGGCCTTGCCCGCCGGGTGAACCATCAGGATCGCGCCACCGTTTGCAGGGCTCAATTCGGTGACGCGGTCATCGGCTTTTTTTTCATGGCTAAAGCCGAAGTGACGCTCGTAAAAATCACAGGTCGCTTGAACGTCCCGGACATACAGCATGATTCGATTGAGTGACGGTTGCATGTGGTCTTCCTTGATCGCTGTTGAAGATGAAGCCCTTTGCACGAAGCATGATTGCCCAGTGCCTTGGCATCACGGGCACTCCAGCGCTTCAAACCGTCCGATCATAACCGCAGAGAACGATTACAGCTCAAGGCCAATCAACAAGCACCGCTTTCGGATCCCCCTGGCGCATCTGGGCCAGTTCAGCATCTGCCTTGGCTTGTGTCGCATGGCAGAACTCGAAAGCGTTCTGTGTCTTGCCGGTCGGTCCCTTGGCCTCGGCCATGCAAACAACAGCGCCGGGGGCACAAACGGCACTGTTGAGTTTGAAATCCCCCCAAACGCCGGGCTGTTCCTGCTTCACTTTGGCGATATAGCTTTTGAGTGAGGGTTGCATGTCGCTCGTCACTCCGGCGATCAATTTGACCGGGCTGACGGCAGCGCCGTACGTATGCTGGGTGGTCAGCACGGCAGTGCAATACATTGCATTCGCCGGGATCGCAGCCGCTACACCGTTCGCCATCACCGTTGGGGTCATCGAGACTTGAGTGCCGCCAGGCCCCACCAGAACCGGAACGACGCTAAACGCGTTGTTTCGCCATACTTTCAGACTCACCCGCGAGCCAATTGACGCTTTTGCAACGGCTACCCTGAAATCGATTGAATCGGCGATAGGCCGATCATCAACTGCCACGATCACGTCCTGAGGCACTATCCCGGCCTGTTGAGCACCACTACCCGGAACGGTCGCCAACACAACAACACCGGCAGGTGGCTGCGCCAAAGCCATGGCCCGCTTCGGATCGATGGTATCGATGCTGGCGCCGATCTTACCGCGAGGTAAATTGGCAAGCTGGCAACCCTTCTCAAGCCATACCTGGCTGGCCGCTTCTTTTCGAGCCGTGGCGACCTGCTTCATGATCGGCTCAGCGCTTGCCTGGTACATCGGCACCTCGCTGAGGGACATTTCGATGTACTCACAGGACTTGGAGCGATACCGGTCAGGTGTTTCCCGGGTCACCAGTTTTTGCAGGTCAATGGGCGGCAGGCCTTGGGGCACGGCGACCGTGGAAGTCGCGGGAGAGACGCTGGCAGAGTCCGCAGTCGCGACCGAAGAGACCACGTAGGCGCCGGCCGCCAGGCCTACGGCACTGGTCATTACGCTGGTGTCGACGCCACCCGGCATGGGAAGCAGCATCGCACCGACCACTGCGGCCTCACCGAGCCCACCATCAGAGGCACAGCCCGTCAGGCCAGTGAAAGACAGTACAACGGCGAGCCTGGTGCTTGATTTGAAGGCGGTAGCAAACATTTCGCTTCTCGGTGCTTGATTCGAATGGATCGTGCCGCATCATGGCAAAGTGCCTTTAAGTTGTATATCGAATGCACGTTTGCCCGGATGTCACTCGTCTCAATCACCACGACAGCACAGTGCCTGGTTGAGGTTGGACAGGATGATGGCCAAATAGTACCTTGCCTGGACCTGCCTAAACGCCACGACCTCAGAGAAGCCCATGTCGACAAAATGCCTTGCCGGAACGCTGGTGCTACTCCCTCTCCTGGCGTCTTGCGTCAACCCCATGTACAGCGCCGCCGAGCGAGCCGAAACAGCAGAATACCTGCGCAAGGTCAGAGACCCGGCGACCTACTACGCCATGGATTGTGAAACGTTCCTGGCTACCAAACGGGGTTGGGAACAACATCCCAACATGGCGGCCGACCCCGTCAACCTGGTGATCCAACAGGTCGCCACACAACGCGACTGTTCCGCTGGCAGCGTCCCTGCGCCCAGTGCTGTTGCGGTGGCGCCAACGCCCGTGACGTCAGCGGCAATGCCCGTACCGATGTCTAATCAGTCGGGTGTATTGGGCCTGCACATCACCCCTGTGACACCAACGGTGGCTCGGCAATTCGGCTTAGCCGCGGTTAGCGGCGTCTTGGTCTTGGGGCCAGTGCCAGGAAGCGGCGCTGAAAAAGCAGGCATGTTGGCCGGCGATATCGTTTTGCAAATTGCCGGGACCTCGGTCAATAGCCCGGCCGAACTGACCGCTGTCGCCAGCCGTATTCGACCTGGTTTCACAGCGCCGCTGAAGGTATGGCGTTACCGGGCCCCCATCGACGTGCTGGTGGAAATAGGCGACTCATCGGGCTTGGCCCCCTCGGTGGCGCCTGCGGCTGTCGCTGCGCCGACGCGTCCCTTGGCCACTGCCGTCACTTCCCCGGCGAGCAATAGCGCAGCAAATATTTCGTTCTGTTTTGCCCTGTTCGAGGCCAGGCAAGTCCAGGGACTGAGCGACTATCCATCAAGAGGCCTCATCACCCCCGTCTGGCAAGGCCCGGCACTGACCGGCACACCGGCTCGCCTGGCCATGCCAGAGTTCCAGGCATTCACCCGGGCCCAAGGCTACGACGTGAAAATGCAACCGATGTTCTGCCAACCCATCGGCGCCAGCGAGCAGTGCCAGGCGATGGGATCGGAGAGTTTCATGCTGACCACTCGCAGTTTTACCGCGATGGTCAATTGCACTGAAACCTTGCAGGACGTAGAAACAACGCGCGGTCTACTGCTCAAACAGTGGCCTTATCTGCAGACCACCGCGTGGCGTCCCTTGGCGGGTCAGTAACCACCTCGAGGGGATGCTCTGGGCGACGTGGGAATCAGGTGTTCGATAAAGCTTTCGCTTTAAGCCATCCCTCACGCGTCATTTCCCAAACTTCCTTGAGCAATGTCCCACAGACAAAGTCCCCCTGCTGCGTCCCGATCATGCGCATGCCTTCGCGCTCCGAAATCCTGCGCGAAGCATCATTGCCCACCGCCTTGGGGACCTGCATGACGGGACGCTCCAGCGTTTCAAACCAATAGGCGTTGATCGTCTCGCACGCTTCGCTCATGTAGCCTTTCCCCTGCCATTGCGGCGCCAGCCAGAAACCCCGGTTGTTGCCGGGCTGGTCGTACAGGCTGATGCTGCCGATGCTCTGTGCCGGATTTTCGGCAAGACGGATCATCCAATGCCACTCGCGTCCGGCTGCAATCGCGCGGAGCGCATGGTCGCGCACGTACGTCAACGCACCGTCATCCGGGTAAGGCCAGGGCACGCGGCTATCCAGGTAACGGACCACTTCCCAGTGTGGAAATAACCGTTGAATCGCCGGCGCATCCGTCAGTTCAAGTGGGGTGAGGATGAGGCGGTGGGTTTGGAACGTGGGGATGGCTTCCAAGATGAATTCCTTTTCTAACGTTTTACGTCCAGGGGAACTTCCCTATCGAAATTACTCGTCGACCTGCAGAACGGATGTCGAAAAAACCAGGTTGCACATCCAATCATGTCACTTCGCGGCCTACACTGGATGCGCTCAGCCCCATTGAACCGCATAAGGACATCACCTTGCGACAACTTACCCTCAGCGACAAAAAACTCCGAGGTACCCCCTTTAAAGTCGACGTTCATTGGTGGTTTGACGGGGAATCCGCGTGACAGTGAAGCCCCACTCAAACCTCATCGCCGGATTGGCCCTCGCAGTCGTCGCGACGCTGAGCTGGGCGTTGAACTTCATTGCGCCCTACGTCACCGGCGCCTACACGATCTATGACTTGATGATCGTCCGGTTCCTGATCGCCGGCACGCTGGGGCTGGGTGTCGTGCTGCTCTATCGCGCCCAACTTCGGCTCCTGCGCCGCGATCAAGTGCTTCTGGCCGCCGGCCTGGGCGTGATCGGCTACCTTGGCTATAGCGCCTGCATCGCCGCCGGCATCATCTTCGGCGGGCCGGTGCTGACCCCAGCCTTCATTGGAATGGTGCCGGTCTTGCTGGCACTGCTGGGCAACGCCACGACCAAGACCCTCCAATGGCGAAAGCTGGCGATCCCACTGGTTTTCTTGACGGTTGGTTTGCTGCTATCGAATCTCGGCGCCATCCATCAACCCGTTGCAAGCGATGGCTCGTGGCTGATGGGCTTGTTGTTTTCAATCGGTGCCGTGCTCCTGTGGCTCGCCTTCAGTTGGTTGAACCAGCGCGCCCTGCTAACGCTGCCACCCCACGCGGCAGGCGCATGGACGGGCCTGATGATGGCTGGCGCCGGAATCGGTACCTTGTGCTTGTTACCGGCGGTACAAACGCTCGACCTGCTCAAACTGCCGAGCCTGGGTTTTGGTGTCTCCGTTGCGGGGGATTTATATCTCTGGGGTTTCGTGATTGCGCTGATGTCATCCGTTGTCGGGGCCTGGGCCTGGAACGCCGCGTCCCGGCGTTTGCCCATGGTGCTTTCCGGACAATTGATCGCCCTGGAGTCGCTGTTCGCGACGCTACTTGGCTTGTGGTTTCATGGTCGGCTGCCGACACTTCTGGAGATGTCAGGTCTTGCGGCTGTGCTTGTGGGAGTGATCATGGGGGTGCGGATCATCCTCAATTCCCGTGGATCGACAAGCGACCCTGCCCCTTGATCAGCAGACGATTGCCCTACTCCTTGTCTGGCTCTTTGACTGTCTTTCTGCGGGCCTTCGAAGCCATCACTTTGTATTCACCGGCGCCGGCCTCTTCCACTGAATGTGCAACCATGGAGTCACTGCGAAAACGGTCATACGTTGAGGTTTTCCTGACGGGAAGACGAACAGTTTCGATATGAGCCGCCTCTGCCGGGCCTGCGGTCAAGAAAGCACTCGGCTCCATCGCAAACCGCTCTGCCAGCGCGTACGCCATCTTGTGGCTGATAGGCCGATCGCCATTGAGGACCTTGGACACTGCCGTCTTATCGCCGATTTCAGGAAGGTCTGAACCCGTGAGCCCGTGCGTCTCCATCAGATCCTTGATCAATTGCACAGGCGTGCAGGTCGCCTCAAAAGCAGCATTCGATTCGCGAAACTGGTCGGAGTCGCGCTGGTAGGCCAGGATTTCATCCTCGAGTTCAACGAGAACTCTCTCCTCGGTCTTGCTCAGTTCGCGCCCGTCGGTGAGCTCATCGAGCAAATCGGTCGCACGCTCATAGTCGGCAGGGGTCTTGATGCCATGCACAAACTCACCGCGCAGGCGATCCAGTACGGCGTGTAGTTCGCCAAGCGTTGCGATCACGGTTTGAAAGTCGTTCCGGGCTGCGCTCATCGTCTTACCCCTTTGTTTCTTGCATACCAGACATTGGCAACGTCGTAATCGGCATGCGTGTAGATGTGTTTGACGTAGAACTTCTGCCGGGCGTAGTTGACTCCGCCTATCACCCTGAGGTTATTGCCACCTACGTCGATCACCACCCAATTCATTACGGCTCTGGGCTTGAACAAGTCGACACCGTGCGTACCGAAAAGCTTTTGCAGGTCCGCGAACGCCTTGGGGCGAGCCATCTTCAAAATGCGCAGGCAACGATCAAGCCCGGCCTTGTCGTTTGGGTACAAAATCGCAGCGTCGTCAAAACGTGATGGCGTGAGTATATCCATGGGCGTCCTTGTCTTTGAGCCGATGGTACTCTGGTTGTGTTTTTTCACAACTACGGTTTATTGGCGGCAACTGGACTCATACTGTGGCAAGCAGACGATTGGGCCTGCAGCATTGGGCCATACGGGTTATCACCTACACATCCCGAGACAAAAACATGAACCCTGTCGACCCGACCCGCCTGAAAATCTGGCAAGCCCTTTCATCGCTCTTCCTGGATACCGAGATCGACGAGTTGACCTACGATTACATCGCTCGCGTGGTCGTTGAAACCGATTATTCGCCAAAGGAAATCCACAGCATCCTGTGGAATGAAGTATTCCCGGTGCTCGAAGCCAACCTCAGGTCCGTTGCGGGTGAATGGGCGGGATGGACGGATGAGTGGCTGCTGGAGCACCTCAGTGCAAGCGATGGGATTGAGCCCAGGAAAGGCCGCGGCAGCATTGCCAAGGAGATTGTCAGGTGTTGGAGCCAGGTCGCGACGCGGCTCCCACCCGGATATGACTGACGCGATGCATCGCCCCTTCAAGCTTCCCTGAAGAGGCACCCGTTCAACCCGTCACACACCCCAACGGCACCTTCCCGGCAAAACTATCCACCAGACTCGCCACCACCATCTCCCCCATCCGCGTACGGGTCTGCAACGTCGCACTCGCGCGGTGCGGTTGCAGCACCACCTGCTCACTGCCGAACAATGCCTCGGGCACATGCGGCTCATCGACAAACACATCCAGCGCCGCGCCGGCAATGTCACCAGAAGTCAGCGCCGCCACCAGATCAGCCTCGTTGACCAGTTTGCCCCGAGCCACGTTGATCAGGTACCCACCCTTGCCCAAGGCGCGCAGCACCTCGGCATCGATGATGGCTTCGGCCTTGTCGGCGGCGGCCGCGAGGATCAGGGCGTCGCTGTCGCGGGCCAGTTGCTTGAGATCGGCGACGAAGGTGTGGTTTACATCGCTCATCGATTGCAGGTCGGTGTAGCTGATCGGGCAACCGAACGCGGCGGCGCGGGTTGCCACGGCGCGACCGACCCGCCCCATGCCGACAATGCCGATGCGCATGCCGGATACTTGGCGGGCCAATGGCAGTGGGGCCAATGGCGTCGGGCTCTGGGGCCATTGGCCGGAGCGCACGTAGCGATCACTGGTGCAGAGGCCGCGGCACACGGCAATCAATAAGCCGATGGCCAGGTCGGCAACGTCTTCGGTCAGCGCGCCAATGGTGGCGGTCACGCGGATTCCGCGATCCCTGGCGTAGGCCAAGTCAACGGCATCGGTACCGACGCCGTTGACCGCCACCACTTCCAGCTTGGGCAGTTGTGCCATGAGCGCCTGGCTGATGCCGGTGTGCCCGCCAGTGATCACGCCACGAATATTGGCACCGTGCTCTTGTAGATAGGCTTGTTTGTCGGCCTGTTCGAAATAGCGTCGTATCGTGAACAGCTCGCTGAGCCGGGCGTTGATTTCAGGGATCAGGATCGGGCTGAGCTGTAGGACTTCTGGCTTCATAAAAACCTCGTGCAGCGAATAAAAAACCGGCTCAACCGCGACCGGCAAACGGCATGGCCGTGGCCATGACTGTCATGTTCAAAACGTTGGCCGACAACGGCAGGCCGGCGATGTAGCGCACCGCGTCGGCCACGTGCTTGACGTCCACCATCGGCTCCACAGCGATGGTGCCGTTGGCCTGGCGTACGCCTTTGGTCATGCGCACCGACATTTCGGTGAGGGCGTTGCCGATGTCGATCTGGCTGCAGGCAATGTTGTATTCACGCCCGTCCAGGGCCAGGGATTTGGTCAGCCCCAGCACTGCGTGTTTACTGGCGGTGTAGGCACTGCTGAATGGCCGCGGAGTGTGGGCCGAAATCGAACCGTTGTTGATGATCCGTCCACCCTGGGGCTGTTGTCGGCGCATCAGGCCGAAGGCGCCACGGGCGCAGAGGAAGACACCGTTGAGGTTGGTGTCGATCACGTTTCGCCACTGCTCGAACGTCAGCTCATCCAGCGGCACGGCAGGCGCGTTGACCCCGGCGTTGTTGAACACCACGTCGAGGCGTCCGTAGACCTCGGCGATGGTTGCAAACAACCCATCGACACTGGCCGGATCACGCACATCGGTGGGCACCGCCAAGGCTTCGCGGCCCTGGCTGGCCGCCAATTCGGCCAATGCTTGCAACGGTTCTGGACGGCGGCCGGCCAATACCAGCGTGTAGCCGTCTTCCATCAGGCCCAGGGCCACCGCACGGCCAATCCCGCTGCCGGCACCGGTCACCAAGGCCACTTTCAATGTGTTGGACATGTGGGTTCTCCCCTCTCGAAATCAGTAAGACAAACGCGGACTCAAGGTCGCGGACCAACGCGCATTTCCAGTTGACCGATGCCGTCGATGCCGGCGCTGATGACATCGCCCGGCTGTAGCACATCGACGCCGGCCGGGCTGCCGGTCATGATCAGGTCGCCGGCCCGCAGCGCCACCGACTGGGAGATGCGGGCGATGACTTCACTGACCGACCAGATCTGACTATCGAGGCTGTCGCGCTGGCGCTCTTCGCCGTTCACGTTCAGCCACAACTCGCCTTCGGGGTGCCCCGCCCGCGAGACCGGCACGATGGCGGTCATTGGCGCGGCGCCGTCGAACACCTTGGCGCCCTCCCACGGCAAACCGTTGCGCTTGGCCATGCGCTGGACGTCACGCCGGGTCAGATCCAGGCCGGCGGCATAACCCCAGACATAGGCCAGCGCCTGGCTTTCCGGGATATGAGCGCCGCCCTCGCCGATGGCCACGACCAGTTCGATTTCGTGGACAAACTCCTCGGTCACCGATGGAAACGCCACTTCGCCGACCGCCTCCACCACGCTGCTGGCAGGTTTCATGAAAAACACCGGTGGCACCCGGGACTCACCCTGGGTATCAGGCCAAGGGTAGTTGCGACCGACGCAAAAGACCCGGCCGACGGGAAAACGCTGTTGGGTGCCGACAACCGGCAAGGTCACTGGCAGGTCCGGGGTAAAGACATACTCGAGCATGTTCATCCTGATAAAAGTCCTGTTGGAAGCGTCAGCGTACGGCGGCAATCCGTGGCGAAGTTGGAGGAATGCCGCCTCGTGTTGGAGAAAAACGGTTTTTTCCGGGTTCAGCGCGCCTTGAGCTCAATGCGATACAAGCGGCCGAGCAGCAACGAATAGGACAAGGTGCCGACCAGCGCCACACCGCCGATGAACCAGAAGGCCAAGGCAAATGAACCGGTCTTGTGGACGATTGCGCCAATCACGATGGGGGTGACGATGCCGCCGATGTTGGCCGCCAGGCTGGTGATCCCGCCGGTCAGTCCGATCAGTTCCTTGGGCGCCACTTCCGACACCGCCGCCCACGAGGACGAAGCGATGCCCTGGGCAAAGAAGGCAATTGTCAGCACGGCGATGCAGATCACGTTGGAATCGGTGAAATTCACCAGCACGATGGACATACCCAGCATCGAGCCGACCACCAGCGGCAACTTGCGGGCAAAAGACAGCGAATAGCCGCGACGGATCAGCAGGTCGGAGACGATCCCGGCGAGCAGGATGCCCACCGTCGCGCCCACGAACGGCAGCACGGCGAAGATCCCGGCCTTGATCATGGTCAGTTGACGCTCTTCGATCAGGTACGTGGGGAACCAGGTGAGAAAGAAGTACAGCGCCGACGTGCTGGCGAACTTACCGATGCAAATCGCCCAGACCTGCCGATAGCTGAACAGCTCGGCGATCTGCCGCCAGTTGAACCGCGTGCGCTCTTGACTGCTCTTGACCAGCCCGCCCCCGGCTTCGATGTACTTGAGTTCTTCCTTGCTGACTTTCTTGCAGTTCAACGGGTCGCGATACAGGAACAGCCAGGCCACACCGAAAACGATGCCGAGTGCGCCGGTGCTGTAGAACACATGGCGCCAGTCGTAGGTGGTCGCCAACCAAAGCAGCGCGCCGGTAAACAGCGCCGTGCCCAGGTACTGGCCGCAGACGTAAATGCTGCTGGCCAGGCCTCGTTCACGCGCCGGGAACCACACCGTGACCGCACGGCTGTTGGCCGGAAATGCCGGTGCTTCCATCGCGCCAACGGCCAGGCGCAGACCGAACAGCGAAGCGAACCCCGTGGCCAAGCCTTGGCACACGGTAACGGTGGACCAACTGATCAGCGATACCCCGTAGGTGAAGCGGGAGCCGAAGCGATCGGCGATGAATCCGGCGGGCACCAATGCGATCGCATAGGTCCAGGCAAACGCGGAAAAAATCAGGCCCATTTCGATCTTGTCCAGGCCCAGGTCCTTGGCGAGGAATGGTGCGGCAATCGAGATGTTTACCCGGTCGATGTAGTTGATGATCGTTGCGATCAGCAGCAACGACAGCATGAACCAACGCCGACGCGATGGCAGCCGCTGCGGCACTATGGCGTCCCGGGCGCCGGCAATCACCGGCGCGGCGGTGGCCTGGGAGGTGTGGGAATTCGACATGAAAAACCTCGTTATTGTTAGAAGAGTCGAAATGTCTACGAGCAGCCGAAGCCATTGCCCTCGATGCCGGGGCAAAACAATCGCTACTGGAATGAGAGGCGTAGACAGCCGATGTCAGATGTTCGAAAACGCTCTGCAACAGGATCTGTCGAGGGAGGTGCCGGGAGGATCAGCGAGGAATCGAAATAGCTTCATGATGTGCGCACCTTTGGATTTGTTTTTGGATAAGGTCGGGTTGCGTGGCCTCAACAGTGGTCGTACAACCATCCAAAATCAACCAAGGCGTTAGATCATTTTTCCCCGTAAAAACAGCGTCGGAGGAACCTGTCCAAAAAAATCAAATCTGCTGTTTTTTTCATCCTCTTTTTAAATTAAATCTAACCCTATGTTTTTAAATAAAAAACTATAGATCCAGTGGCTTATCGTTTTTGGACAGCCGCCCTTCTCCTTCAGGACTGCGAAAATTCACTCACAGCGCCTCATCATCGTATAAGTTCTTGAAAGTCGGCCAGATGCACCGTCACAATCCGCTTCATAGTCGTCGCCATGCACCTGTAGAGGATTCCCAGGAGATGTCAACACCGAGCCGAGTCCCTACCTACGTCATGCAGCAACGCAGCGAATTGACGGACTTTTACATCCGCGACAAAAAGGGCCGGCGCGCCGAAACCAGCCCCCATCGCCACGAGTACTTCCAGATCCAGATCAACCTCGGCGGCGACACCGTGCAGCACATTGGTAACGTCGAGCGCCCGTTTCCACGCAACACCCTGGCCTTCATCCTGCCCCACCGCGTGCATGTGATCCCGCACCCGGCCGAGAGCAATTTCATGGTGATCAATTTTTCCCAGACCTTTCTTCTGCCGCATTTGCAGTGCGACCCGATGGACCTGGAAGAAGTCTCGATTCTGCTGGCGCCCGAACTTTCGCCGTTCCGCTTCCAGGAACACCTGGACTTCATTCTGAGCGATGAGGACTTCGCCAAAGTCTGCGCCCTGATCGAACAGATGCGAGTACTGGACGAGAACCGCCAGTTCGGCACCCGCGAGATGCTCAAGGGTTTGTTGCTGCAATTGATCGGCAGCGTCTGCGCCTTGTACGCCGAGCCGCTCAAGCGCCTGGCCGAAGAGAACGCCGCCGAAGTCAGCCGGCGCGATGCCCTGGGCCGGATGTCCGAATACCTGCGCAAGAACATCGCCGACCCCGACCTCAACCTGATCAAGGTGGCAGCGGCGACGTACTTGTCCCCCACATACCTGACTCACTGGCTGCGCAAGGAAATCGGCAAGACCTTCACCGAGCTGGTACTTGAACGTCGAATGCACGCGGCGCGCAATTACCTGCTCAACGGCACGCGCCCGGTGGGTGAAGTGGCGAGGTTGTGCGGGTTTGCCGACGAAGCTTACTTCTCCCGGCGCTTTCGCCAGATACATGGCCAGCCGCCGGGGCAGTTCAGGCGCCAGCAACTGAATCCGGACAGTCCGCAGTTGCCGTTGAACAATGGCTAGCTGCATTCCACGCCATGAGCCGGTATCGTCAGGTTATCTATACTGGCTTCCCGGACGAAAAACAGAGCGTGAATAATGCCCCACAAGCCCAATCAAAACTCTCCCGTCATTTTGGTCCCTGCTCAACAAAGCGACGCGGACGCTCTGGTGAGTGTTCGAATCGAGGCCATGCGCGAAAGTCCGGAGCGTGTGGGGCGATTTGATCCAATACGCGCACGCGAGCGGTTCCTTAGTGGTTTCGAACCTCGCAACACGCGCCACATAGAGGTGTCGGGAGAGAGGGTTGGATTCGTTGTGGTCAAGCATCACAACAATGAGCTCCTGCTTGACCACTTGTATGTGAAACCAGAGGCGCAAGGGTCAGGAACAGGCTCTGCTGTCCTCGATCATATTTTCAAAGAAGCGGATGCGGCCGCGCTCCCGATAAGGGTTGGCGCCCTTAAAGAAAGCGCTTCGAATCGCTTTTATATCCGCCACGGTTTCCAATTCGTCGAAAGCAGTGAGTTCGACAATTATTATGTTCGGCAGAGCGTTGGTGAAACCTCAGGGTGAGTGGCGTTTGGGTTCAGAAAAGACTAGCCATTTCCGGTTTTTATTCTGGATCAAGCGTAGCTTTTGGGTTGCGCTGTGTGGAAAAGCGAACGGCTCCATGGAAATGCCAATCGAACCCCGCACAACGCCATAGGTCTGCTCCTGTATGACCCATCCGGAATTCAAGCCTATGTCCCCCCACCAAAGCCTGGTTTTACTTGCGCGCGGCGGTTATGCCGCTCGAGGCGTTATTTACCTGATCATCGGCATCTTCGCCTTGCTGGCGGCGCAAGACTCGAGCAAATCGAAAGATAGCCACAGCAGTCTGGAAGTATTGTTAAGCCAGCCATTCGGCCATGCTTTAGTCGGCCTGGTGGTGATGGGTCTACTTGCCTTCGCCGGATGGCGGGTGTTGCAGGCAACCCGTGATGTCGATCATCACGGTAAAGAACCCAAAGGCTTGGTGATTCGGGCAGGCTTGTTGGCGGGAGGTTTGATCAACGGCGCGCTGGCATTTTTTGCGTTGGGTTTGCTGATCAGCGGCCTCAAAAGCTCAGGCGGCTCAGGCGGCGATCAAACCCAGGACCTACTGGCGCGCCTGTTGTCCTGGGATCACTCGAATGTGCTGATTTACCTCATTGCACTGATACCGCTTGGCGTCGGCATTGCTCACATCATCAAGGGTTGGAAGGCGTCGTTCGAGAAGTACTTCGAAGCTGACGAGGACGTCATGCGCTATGTACGCCCGGTGTCGCGCTTCGGGCTGATCGCCCGCGGGGTCGTCTTCATTGAAATCGCCCTGCTGCTGATCATCAGCGGCTCGACTTATAAAGCCATGGACCCACCCGGCATGAAAGACGCCCTCGATGCACTGCAAAACCTGCCGGCCGGTGGCGTGGTTTTAATGGTCATGGCGTTGGGGCTGATCGCGTTTTCGGTCTACAGCTTTTCCGAAGCGGCCTGGCGCAAGATAAACATGGATGTGCCTGGAATGTCGGGAACATAGCGTTATTTATTGCCGAACAGGTTTTACACGACGCAAAAGATCGTCCAGTACGTAGGTATCCAGAAAGGCTGTTACTTCAGTGACCCGGCCATCCTTGAAAGTCATGTGCCAGAGGTAAGTGTTGTTGTAGGGCTTTTGATCAAGGGCCGTGGCCTTGCCGTTCCATAGAACGACCACGACATCGTCCTCGGCAATGATGCTTTGGACGGTGGGAGAGATAGGGCTGGCCAGCCGAGCGCTGATCGGCTTAACGGCCCGCTCCATTAAATCGGTCTTGCTGTTATATACAGCAGACACCGGGCTTGATCCGGCAACAGTCCATACAGCGTCAGGCGCCAGCAGATCGAACACAGTGCCTTTGCCTTGTTGCCAGTTCGTGAAGGCTTGGCGCACCTGATGTGCATTGGCGTCTTGTGTCATTGTTTCCGACGCGTTAACTGTGTTGATCGAAAGTAACAAACACAGTGCGGCAGCCTGAAGACGCATCGCCGAACTCATCCATATAGTCATGATCTTCTCTCACGCCCGTTGATAGGAATCTCTTCAAGAGAACCTTAACGGCTTGCGCCCAGAAGTCCGTGCTCAATACTGCTGCGGGGTTGCCTGATACTGTTTGGCGGTGCTCCAGCCAATTCAGCGCAAATGGTCAGTCATATCGGATCTCGCCATTCGTGGTGTTTTTCCAGTCCACGATTGAAAGGCCCTGGCAAAAGAATTGGAGTCTTCAAAACCCAAGAGGAAGGAGATCTCCGCGCTCGACATCGCCGTGGTACGCAGATAGTGATGTGCCAAAGAATCACGCAGTGCATCCAGTGTCTGCTGAAATGTCGTTCCCTCCTCCTGCAACCTGCGCTGGAGAGTGCGGGTACTGACCCCGAGTTTTCGGCTGACGGCCTGCATCGAGACTTCGCCCGCAGGTAACGTTTCAAGCAACGTGCTGCGCACCCGATCGACCATGCCAGAAGTCCTATCCAAGTCGGACAACCGTTGCCGTAGACTGGGCTCGAAAAACAACCACATCTTGTGGTTTTCCGTCAGGAAAGGCCGCTCGACGTCTGTGGTAGCGAATACTACGGTGGCCAACGGTGTGTTCATCACCGGCACGCCGAAGTAGGCGTGATACGCGTGGGACTTCAATTCAGGGGTTGGCGGCGATGGCCAACTCACTTGCAATGGTTGTACAGGACTGCGCGTTGCCAACCTTGCCAGTTGGACAAAGAAAACCAGTTTGAACGCCAAAAACACGCTCGGCGCCGGCTCCGTGGGATCCAGAAACTCCATCGTCACTGTCGTGTGCGCGCTGGTCCGCACGACCCGGATAGCCATGGGCGCAATCAACCTTACGTACTTGGCGATGCGATCCAGAGCACCGGCCATATTGGTGCTACACAGTGCAGCGAAAAGCTCTGGATCGAACCAGTCGGAAGACATGACATGGGCAATTTGCAACGGCGCTGGCAAGTCCGCATTGACAGTTTGCGCCTCCTCTTCTATCGCTCGCCATAGATTGAAGAAGTTCTTCGAATCCAAGCGCACGTTTTGCCGCGTAAACAAGTCGCCTGGCAGTTGTGCACGTCGCAGGACAGGAGCGGTCGCCAACCCAGCATCCTGCATTAATAACCGCCACCCTGGCCAAACCGAGTAATCCAAAGGTGAGCTGCGCTTGCCATTCATTGGAGTTCCACTTCCCACGCCCAACGTTGAGTTCAAACTGCAAGGGCTCAGTCTAGGTCGCCAATCACGCCATCACAACGGCGGATGGCGCCAAATAACCTTGGCGTCATTCGCAGTCAGGTTGGCGCGCTAGGCGAGTGCCAATCATCAAGAGAGCAAGCAATCTATGGCCTGATTCAACTCATTAGGCCACAACATGAAAAAGACAATTTTGATCACGGGTGCATCCTCCGGGTTTGGCTTGATGCTTGCGAAAACCCTTCATCAACAAGGCTTCTCTGTCATCGGTACCAGTCGCAACCCGGAAAAATATGCGAGTCACGTTCCATTCAAATTGTTGCGTCTCGACATCGCCGATGACAATTCCATCCAGACGTTCCCTGATGAACTGTTCAAACACACCCAGCACCTCGACGTGTTAGTGAACAATGCCGGCTACATGGTCACAGGGATCGCCGAGGAAACACCCATCGCGGCTGGCAGGCAGCAGTTCGAGACGAATTTCTGGGGTACCGTCAAGATAACGAACACCTTGCTCCCCTATTTCCGTAAGCAAAGAAGTGGTCAAATCATCACGGTCAGCTCAATCGTGGGCTTGATCGGGCCACCTAACCTTTCTTATTACTCAGCCTCAAAACACGCCGTCGAAGGGTATTTTAAATCCCTGCGTTTTGAGCTTGATCAGTTCAACATCAAGGTCAGCATGATCGAGCCGGTCTGGTTTAAAACCAATCTGGGCCACAACGCTTTCGTATCGACTGAAGGCAACATTACAGCCTACGATGCGTACCGAAAAAAAGTGAATGCCGCCACGCAAAAAGGCTTGGACGAGGCAGAAGCACCAGATGCAGTGGTCCATGCCATCACTAAACTTATCCGGGCTAAGGCACCGCAGTTCAGTAATCCGGTAGGAAAGATGAGCCGGATGATTGTATTTCTTCAAACCTACGCGCCGAAGATATTCGAGGGTTCAATATTGAAGAGCGTGACCTCTGCCAAATAACAGCATGGCGATTATAGGAGCCGACAATGAAATACTATCTGTGCAAGTACATCCCGCCACGTGCGGACTTCCTGGCTACCATGACCGCCGATGAGCGTGAATGGATGATGCAGCACGGCACCTACCTGAATGATCTCCTTGAACAGGGATTGGTCGTGGCTCATGGTCCCGTCATGGATGATTCCGGTGGTTACGGTGTCTCGTTGTATGAAATTGCCGACGATCGGGATATCAAGGCGATCACGTCGCAGGATCCTATTGTGAAGCATGGTGTAGGGCATTATGAGCACTACCCTATGCTTCATCTGAAGGCGCGTGGTTGACGAACCTGACGTAGCGGTCCGGGACGCCAAGGCCGAGACAAAATGCACAAGCAACAAAAAACCCCTGAAACTTACGCTTCAGGGGTTTTTAGTACGTCGAATTTGGCGGTGAAGGAGAGATTCGAAAGCACCCGATTGCGTTTTTTGCAAAGTCGCTCCCCGGTTTATAAGGGTTTCAGGACGATAGTTAGCGCGCAAGTGTTCCCATGGCAGTCCCATGGAATCTGTGCGGCAACAGGAAGCGAGCTGGCGTATAGGGCTTCATGCGTTTTTTGGGAACGGCGTCGGAAATGAGTCACTTTGGTAACTCATCCTCTGGTCTGCTTGAGAGGCTTTATTTCACTGGCCTGTACAGAATGGGCGCAAGGCAATTTTTAAGTAATGTAGAGGTAAGGTAATTTCCTTTTAAGGAAGTATCTTTCCATTTTCCTGTATCCCTTATAAATCATTAGCTTACGATCATATTGCCTTTTGCGTTACTCAAAATTACTTTCTTAAGTAATCCAGAAAAGCCCATAAATACGGGCTTTCAGCAAGATGAAAGCCTCCAAAATACCACATTACTTTTTCCGAACGCGCTTCAAAAAATCTGGCGCCAAATGGTAACTCACGCTTGGCGAAGGACCCAATCTGAGGAGACGCCATCGAAGCCAGCTACATCAAGCCGCATCGCGCCGGCACATGGCGTCTCGGTGTCTGAAAATATTGACCGAGGGCCAAACAATACATAGTATGCATCCTTCACGCATACTGTGTATGCACTCAGCAGTACAACATGAATGAGAATCAAAATGCTATCAGTACGACTAAATGACAATGTCCGTGAACAGCTGGATCTTTGGGCGCTACGCACGGGCGAGCCGCGCAACTCCATCATCACGAAAGCAGTGAGCCACTACCTGAGCAGCCTGACCTTAGGTGGCATTCCCCTCGAGGAAAGCGTACGAGAACACGCCTCCGAGCTGTTTCAAAGCTGGTTCTCAAGGCCAGAGCAGATAAGGGACAACTTCACGGAAATCAAACGCTGGGTCGAAGATGAGGTGATCTGGACGAAGAAGCACCATCACCCCGAAACGATGACAGGAACGCCGACTCCTGGCATTTATGGGCGGAACGTCGTAACTGGCTACTACGTCGATTCTGAGCATGAGATTTTTGTGATCAGTAAACATGTAACCTGGCCACCGGCGTCCGGGCTGGACAGCTATCACTTATACGTCACCCCATATGCTGACTGGATTGAATACATGCAGGAGGTCAAGCGTAAGATCTGATGCTGCTCCGCCAATGGACTTCGGGCCGAAGATGACGTGTTCTAGTGACGTCGACAGGTCGGCCCGACGTCCTAATTCACGTATAGGTTAGCTGAGGCTCACAAAACATACACTTTGGATAGTTCTCTACTGGTCGTCACTACGAGGTGTGCTGGTAAGTTGAATGCAGACGGTTGGTCAGCACGTATGCAATTTACTGATTCAGCGACGATGCAAATGAGTAGGCAAGTCCATGACACTACGCTGCCCTTTCCTTCGCAGGGATTCGCAGGCTCTTTGCCCCCTGCGAACATCATGACAACGCTCCGCCTTGGCTGAGTTCAGCCTTGCGCAGAATTGCAGAAAAAAAGACCCATTTAGCACGCAGGCGTGGTGGGGGGATGACGGCGCGCGCCGAGCAAACAGAAATGATAAATATGCGAACAATAATCATCTACACTAATTTAATAAATTAGCCAGCTAATTATTCACTTTAGATATAAGAGGTTAATTGAACCGGAAGGGATTCTGATGTAGTGTCATTCTGGCATGAGCGTTTCGCTCATATGTAGCAGTTGAGCAGAAAATCCCGAGATACCTTGCTGTGTCCTTCAATGGAAACGGCGGTAGAACCTGATTTTAGGTCTTACCAAGTGGGCTGGCGGCGGCAAGGAAACCAATCCGCACCGACGATACCATCTCAATGATTAGATCCGCTCGTAGGGTAGAGGCAAGCCAGTTTCGGGTTGCTCACACGTATACTTCTCTACTCTTTTCCTCCGCGAGGAGGCAGCGGGCTAATACATCTAAGGAAAGTCTTCAGCATGGACGAATACGTACCAAAAAAACTTACGGACGAGTCCATTTTTTCTGTTGACAATCTCATTTCCGCACTGGGCATCTGTGAAGCCGACTTCAAGATTATTCAATCCTTAGAAACTAAAGATCGATATACTGCGATAAATCTAAAGAAAAAAAACGGCGATGACAGAATCGTATATGACCCTCACCCGTTAATAAGAAAGATCCAACGCCGTATTAAAAACCGAATTTTTACTCAAATTAGATATCCGAAATATCTCTACGGTTCCATATCAGACCCAGACTGCCCACGCGATTACATTTCCTGCGCAAGTCGACACTGTAAAGCCAAGACCATCTTGAAAATCGACATCACGTCATTCTTTGACAATATCGACTATGATTTGGTCTACAAAATATTCAGAGAACTTTTCTTCTATTCCGACGAAGTTTCAGAAACATTAGCCGGAATTTGTACTCGTGAAGGTGTTGTACCGCAAGGAGCACCTACATCCAGCTTCATCGCAAACTTATGTTTTTTTGATATTGAGGGCGGGATTGTCAAAGGCTTGGAGAGACAAAATCTTAACTACACTCGCCTTACTGACGACATAACCGTCTCATCAACAACTCAAGATAAAGACCTAAATAAAGCCAAAGACAAAATCATCTCAATGATCCAAAATGCCGGCTTTAGAATCAATGAAGACAAAACCTGCATAGAATCAATTTCAACAACGGCTTTCAAAATTCACGGACTTAGAATAAATAAAAACACACCACAACTACCTAGAGACGAAATAAAAAGAATTAGAGCTGCGGTCAACAACTTAAAAATCCTATCCAAAGAACCCAACGCAAGAACGAGTTTCCATTACAGAAAACTTTATGAGAGTGTTTCCGGCCGAGTCAACAAACTCGCACGCACTGGTCATCCTAGGTATCATAAGCACCGACAAGACCTGAGAGATATTTTACCGCTACCATCTCAGAAGGACATAAAGAGATGCCTTGTAATGCTTTCAACTCTTATGCGAGACCATGAAACACTTTGCAGCTCTCCTTTATACATGAAGCGTTATCACCGCCTGCGCCACAGATTAATACTATTACAAAGAACATATAAACATGAAGCAAACAAAATCTGGAAAACCATCAAAGATCTAACCCCCACAAAAAGCGCAGCTGAACATGCACTATAAAAAACCCCTTATCACACTAACCTTCTTCTGCGTCGCCATTCTAATTATTATCATTTCAATGTCGGCATTTTTATCTATATCGATAGCACATCAAGAACAACTTAAATTCTGTTTCAACCCAGGATGCTTTAGCTTGGCAGCAAAGATACTTCAAGAGCCAATTAAAGTTTTTAAGATTGGTGTGGCCTTCGGAACGTATGCATTCGCCGCCATTGGTTCGACGATCGCGATAATGACCTACATCAATACAATAAAAACACAGAAAATCAATCGACACTTCCAAAAATCCACCGACTTCAAAATTTTTGTCGCCGAGTTAATTTCAAAAAACGACTCAGGCATAAAATATCAAAACCTCAATATCAATCGCTATTACAACGCCCTATTCCCTGACTCTACCGACGCTTTTTTTACACCTTCAGATTATTACAGAAACATCATAGATCGCATATCGGAACAAATCCACAAAACAAATTCCACATACGCCCCTGGAAACAACAAAATAATCGAAATTCACTTCCGCACCATGATCTCTCTTCTTGATGCATTGGGAATAACCATAGAGGAACCTACAGAGTATCTACTAATCACACTGGAACCAAAAATCTTCACATTCATAGATAATATCAACAAGCAGTTTACCAACCTCGAAATACATCTCCATGACATAGCAAGGGACTACTCACGTTATAAGTAACTGCTCATATCTAATATTGAATTTAACCACATCCTCACCAACCCAATTATTAATCTGCATAAATCTTGCTTGGATTGGCTCTAATTCGTTTTCTATCCACAGTTCTGTGGCCTCTCTAATAGACCCAAACCCACCTGCATTCTGGGGAACAATCCCCATCAATTGCGGGGGGATACGCAGGCTCGCCAGCACATCATCACGAGTCTGATTCTTGATCGAATTGAATTCGTCCTTGGCCGCTACCTCGCTGACAGGGATTAGCTGAATCCCATCCTTCTTGCCCGTTGGCGAGTAGACAAACAAATTCCGGAAATTCCCCGGCCCCTTGGATTCCTTCAGCGCCTTACGCAACGCATCAATATCCGCCTCAGTCTGCGCCGCATCCGTCATGTACAGAATGAACCCCGCATGGCTCCCGTTCTCATAATACTTACGCCGAAACAGCGTCGCCGACTCATTCAACAACGCCGACTGCAACGCACTGATCCACTCCGGCAGCCCATAAATCTCCTGATGCAAATCCGCCTCACGTAGATGAAAAATGCTCCCCGGCTCAAACGCGTGCTCGTCCTTCCACCCCTGCACCTGATAGAACTGCCCCTCCGGCCCGACCCGCATGTACTTCGCCAGCGACGGCACCAGTTGCCTGGTGCTGCCCAGCACCGAACGGCGCTTTTCCAGATAGCCATTGCCCAGGCACAGAAAATCCAGGGCGAACTGTTCAAAAGCCGCCCGGGACAACATCGGATGCGGGATAAAAGTTTTGCTCAACAGGTTGCGCTTGAACATCAACCCCGAATGCAAATGCACACTCGCCCCCACCGACCGAGCCAAGCCGTTAAGCGACAACGGCGGCTCATACCACCGCCCGTTAAACCAGCATTCCAAGTAATCGAACACCTCCCGACCACCCAACACCGGCGTCGGGTCACCGAAACTGAACACCTGGGTACCCGCACTGGCGGCGTCGAGGGTAGCCGACAGTAGCTCTTGGCTGGCAAGTTGTTTGGTCATGTGAAAATCTCCATTCGCCCGGTATTGGCAGCGGTCTGCCCTTCGAGCGGTTCGTTCTGCAATGCGTGAAAGAGCGCCCAAGCTAGGTCGGCATGACCGGTGCTGTCGTTGCGCCCTGCGGTATAGGTGAACTGCCGTCCACCTGCGGTGATGGTTTTGCGAATCGCCATGAGCGACTGGGCCATGTCGGTCCAGCCGGCGTCGAACTCCAGCCGGCCCTTGTGGATCACGTCGTAGGCCTTCAGCACCAGGCGGGTTTTCACCTCGGGCGAATAGCTGAAGGTGGTCACCGCCGGGAAGAACTGGCGCACCAGCTGGGCAACGCCACTGCCCAGGCCGGTGACATCGATACCGATGTAGGTGACCCAGTAGCGGTCGCACACGCCCTTGATGGCGGCGGCCTGGGCTGCGAAGTCCATGCCGCGAAATTGGTGGCGCTCGAGGACGCGGAATTTGCCGCCGGGCACCAGGGGCGGCGCGACCACCACCAGGCCCGAACAATCGCCCGTCTCGGCCGGGTCATAGCCGACCCATACCTGGCGGTCGCCGAACGGACGCATGGCGAAAGGTTTGTAGTCCTCGGCCCACTCCACCCAGCTATCGACCATGCAAGGCTGCAACACCGACAGCGGGAAGATGCTCGCGCCGTCATCGACGAACTCGCACATCAGCAGGTTGGCGAAGGCCTCGGGGCTGTACTCCCGGCGCAGCTCTTCGATGTCGAACAGATCGCACCCGCCCCGCTCGGCGTCGAGGATGGTGACGATCTGTCGCCACAGCCGGTCCTCACAGAATCGACCCTGCTGGAGCGCTCCGTGGGTCACATCGACTTTAGTGTGTTGCGCGGCAGGCTTGCCCTTGTTGAAGCGCTCGCCGGTCCAGAAGGTGTAGGCCTCGTGGGCCATGCTCGACGGCGTGGAGAAGTAGGTTTTACGCCACTTCTTGTGCATCGCCATGCCCGAGGCAACCTTGTTCAACTCCTCGAACTTGAACGTCCAGAAGAACTCGTCGAAGTAGAAATTGCCGTGATAGCCCTGGGCGGTGCGGGCGTTGGTCCCGAGGAAAAACAGCTCGGCGCCGTTGGGCAGCACAATCGGGTCACCGGTCAGCTCGACGCCGATGACTTCCCGGGCGAAGGCCTGGATGTAGCCACGGAACAGGTAGGCCTGGTTCTTCGAAGCCGACAGGAAAATCTGATTGCGACCGGTGTCCAGAGCGTCGACGAACGCCTCACGAGCGAAGTAGTACGTGGCGCCGATCTGGCGACTTTTGAGGATGACCCGGGTCCGCTGGTTGCCGGCTCGGTACCAGTCTTTCTGGTAGTCGAAACAGCCGTCGATGAACGCCTCGCGCAGCAGCTCGATCTGGTCTTCGCTGATGTCGTTCTTCGGTGACTTTTTCTTCGGCCCCTCGTTGCGCTTGGCGAGGTTCGGGTTGAGGTCGGTTTCGGTACCACCGCTTTGGTAACGCTGAATGCGGGCCTGGCGCTCAAGCTGCCGATGCAGCAGATCGATCTCCTTGAAATCGCCGCCGGTCTTGTTGTCCTTGAGGATCAACTGCACCAAGCGCGCCTCAAGGGCGCCGCCGATGCGTTCAACGTTGTCGGCCCGGTCCCACTTGTCGCGGGCCTTCCAGCTGTGTAGCGTTTTCTCCTTCTCGCCGGTCGCCTCGGCGATCTCGCAGACGCGCCAGCCCATCCAGTACAGAAACTTGGATTGGCGTCGGGGATCGATGGGCAGCAAGGCGGTCGTCATGCCGAGATGCTGCCGCCCACGGCGACGACTCAATAGCGCCGCCCCTTGTGCCCTCCCCGCCTACAGTCCCGCCTCGTTGCCGCCGCTCGCGCCCATGCCGACCATGCCCCTCATTGCAACGCACTGAGAATTCCCGGCATGAAGAAGTACCGCAGCAACTGGTTCCGCGTCGCCATCGAAGGCGCCACGTCGGACAAGCGCACCATCAAACGCAGTTGGCTGGAACAAGCCGCCAAGAACTTCAACCCGTCCACCTACGGCGCCCGTATCTGGCTGGAGCATTTCCGCAGCCTGCTGCCCGATAGCCCGTTCAAAGCTTACGGCGACGTACTGGCGGTTAAAGCCGAAGAGGTGGACGTCAACGGTCAAAAGAAATTGGCGCTGTTCGCGAAGATCGAACCTACCAGCGACCTGATTGCCATGAACAAGGCCAAGCAGAAGATCTACACCTCCATCGAGATCGACGAGAGCTTTGCCGACACGGGCGAGGCCTACATCGTCGGCCTAGCCGTGACCGACTCCCCCGCCAGCCTGGGCACCGACGTCCTGGCGTTCTCAGCACAGAAGCCCGAATCCAGCCCGTTCCAGGACCGTCACTATTCCGCGACCTCCATGTTCACCGAGGCAGTCGAGACCGAGCTGAAATTTGAGGAATTCGAAGAGAAGCCAAGCATCAGCGCTCAGCTCTTCAACAAGGTTCAAATCCTCTTGACCGGCAAACAGGCCAAGGATGACAGCGAGTTCGCCCAGATCGGTGAAGCAGTCCAAGCCATCGCTGAACACGTCAAGGATTTGCCCGATCAACTGGCCGCCGAGAGGCAATTCTCGAAGGGGCTGCAAACCCGACTCGATCAAGTCAGCACCGAACTGACCGAGCTAAAAACCCAGCTCTCCACCACCCAGGATCCCAACCAGAAAACGCGCCCGCAGGTATCCGGCGGCGGTAACCAGGTCATGACCGACTGCTGACTCATCAAGGACGATCAACATGCGTAACGACACCCGAGTACTGTTCAACGCCTACCTGCAGCAATTGGCGCAGTTGCATGGAGTGGCTGACGTCACCACCAAATTCACCGCAGACCCGAGCGTTGCTCAGACGCTGGAAACCCGTATCCAGGAGTCCAGCGCCTTTCTCAGCGCCATCAACATTTACGGCGTATCGGAACAGTCGGGGGAGAAGATCGGGATCAGCATCGACGGCACCATTGCCAGCACCACCGACACCACCGTCAAAGACCGCGAACCCCGCGATCCAAGCAGTCTGGATGACCATGGGTACACCTGCACCCAAACCAACTTCGACACCGGCATTCGCTACCAGAAGCTGGACCAGTGGGCCAAATTCAAAGACTTCCAAGCGCGCATTCGCGACGCCATCATCAAGGCCCAGGCCCTCAACCGGATCATGATCGGTTGGAACGGCATCAGCCGCGCCGCGACATCCAACCCAACCATCAACAAGCTGCTGCAAGACGTGAACATCGGCTGGCTGCAAAAGATGCGCGTGGAAAACCCCGCCCGGGTCATGACCGAGGTGAAAGACGGCAGCGGCAAAATCGAAATCGGCGCCAACAAAGACTTCGCAAACATCGACGCCTTGGTCGTCAGCATGGTCAACGAGTTCATCGAACCCTGGTACCAAGAAGACACCGAACTGGTGGTGATTTGTGGTCGCCAACTGCTGGCCGACAAATACTTCCCCATCATCAACACCGTACAGGCACCGACTGAAATGTTGGCCGCCGACATCGTCACCAGTCAAAAGCGCCTCGGCAACCTGCCGGCCGTGCGCGTGCCGCACTTCCCGGCCAGCGGCCTGATGGTCACCCGCCTCGACAACCTGTCGCTGTACTGGCAGGAGGGCACCCGCCGCCGCACCGTCATAGACAACGCCAAGCGCGACCGCATCGAAAACTTCGAGTCGGTGAACGAAAGCTATGTCATCGAAGACCTGGGCTGCGCGGCCCTGGCCGAAAACATCACCCTGAACTGAGGCGGCCCACCATGACCAACCCCTGCCGCCGCCACTTTGAACGCATCACCGCCGCTGTCGAAGCGGCGGCCACAGACCCCACCCAAACCATGGCCGGCGCCACGGCTTACGAGCACCAGTTAAATCAGCTCTTGCAGGACCGCTTGCGCCTGAAACAGGTCCAGTCCAACCAGGGCAAGGCAGAACTCAAACGCCTGCTACTGCCAAGCTACGAATCCTATGTGCAAGGCGTGCTGGAGGGCGGCAAAGGCGCTCAGGACGAAGTGATGACCACCGTCATGGTCTGGCGCTTCGATGCCGGCGACTTCACTGGTGGCCTCGACATCGCGACCTACGTGCTGAAGTACAGGATGGTCATGCCCGATCGCTTCGCCCGCACGTTGGGTTGCCTGGTCGCCGAGGAAGTTGCCACGGCAGCCTTCAAGGCCCAGAAGATCGGCGAACCGTTCGACCTGGCAACCCTGCATCGCACCGCCGAACTCACCGACGCCGAAGACATGCCCGACCAGGCTCGCGCCAAGCTGTTTCTCGCCATGGGCCGCGCCACGCTGGAAGGCATCACCGAAGAGGCCCCAGGCCAACCCGGCCAGCTTCAAGCCGGTGTGGATCTGCTGAAAAAAGCCATCGCCCTGCACGACGCCTGTGGTGGCAAGAAAGATCTGGAGCGGGCCGAACGCCTGCTCAACAAACGCGCCGGCCCTGCCGGCTAACCAAGCGTCCCCACGCACCCCGCCGGCTCGGGGCGGATCGGCCAGGCCGCTCCACCTGAACGTGAAGCCCCGACCACCGGCGACCTATTTCTGAGTGCTGTTCTATGAGCGGATTTATAGCCGGCGGAACCGTCGCTAGCGGCCTTATCAATACCGATGTCTTCTGGCCCCCAATCGACCTGGATCAGTTGCGCGCCACACTGCGGATCGACGCGAGCGTCACCGCGCCACGCTTGGAAACCGCCGCGGTTGCCGCCGCCATCAGCGTCAACCGCGAGCTGAGCGCATGGCGCGCCACCCAACAAGCGGCCGGCCATACGAAACTTGCCGACATGCCCGGCGAGCGCATCAACGGCGTACTGGTCCTGGTACATCTCTATCGCCGCGCCATTGAGGCCGCTACCGGCGCTGAAGTTTGCGAACGCTACCGCTCCTATGACTCCACAAACAGCGGCCACCAGAACGCAGAAGAACTCACCCCAAACATCGACGATTACCGCCGCGACTTGCGTTGGGCGGTGCGTGACTTTCTCGGCGTCAATCGCACCACCGTAGAGTTGATCTGATGAAGGTCACCGTCCGCGCCCACCAAAACGACACCGTCGATTCCCTTTGCTGGCGCCACTACGGCCGCACAGCTGGCGTGACCGAGGCGGTACTCGAAGCTAACCCCGGCCTGGCTGACCACGGGCCGATTCTGCCCCAAGGCCTGGCCGTGCAGATGCCCGAAGCCCAGATGGCCGCACCACAGCGGCGGATGGTGAATCTATGGGATTGATACCCTCTACAAGACCCGGATCTGATGAACAAACCTGAAAGCCTGCGCACTCACCTGCTCACCACCATCGGCGAACTCAAGCACAACCCCGACCGACTGCTGATCTTCATCGACAACGGCAAGATTCGATGTACTGCCGCCGCCAGTTTGTCCTTCGAGTACAGCTTTGATCTGCAGGTGATCCTCACGGACTTCGCGGGCCATCCCGACAGTGTGATGTTGCCGGTGCTGGGGTGGTTGAAAGTGAATCAAGCCGATCTGCTTGAGAACTTGAACAAGTCCGCAGAGGGTATTCAGTTCGAAGCCGACATTCTGGACAATAGCAAGGTGAACCTCAGCCTGACCCTGTCGCTGACGGAACGCGTAATTGTGGGGAAGGACGCCGATGG
Source organism: Pseudomonas sp. 43mfcvi1.1 (assembly GCF_900115935.1). Taxonomy (NCBI): domain Bacteria; kingdom Pseudomonadati; phylum Pseudomonadota; class Gammaproteobacteria; order Pseudomonadales; family Pseudomonadaceae; genus Pseudomonas; species Pseudomonas sp. 43mfcvi1.1. The sequence continues at coordinate 31,811 of NZ_UETT01000008.1, forward strand.
TAAGACAACTATCCGCCACCCCGGTGAACCTCAACGCACTGCCGCGTTTCTCGACCCAGCATGGATACCCGGCGCTCACGACTCCAGCAGCGAATGGGTCGTACCAAAGTGACGAATCGACTGGAAGCACTGGAAGACTGGGCCGGAGGTCTACTGGGTCAGCTTGAGCCCACAGCACGCAACAAACTCGCCCGCAACATCGGCCAAACTCTACGACGTAGCCAACAACAGAGGATCATCGCCCAACGCAACCCGGACGGGAGCAAGTACGCACCACGCAAGCAACGCAACCTGCGAAGGAAGCAAGGGCGGGTCAAGAGAAAGGTTCAAATGTTCCAGAAGATGCGCACCGCGACTTTTCTAAAAGCGAAAGTTAATGGTCCTGCAATCAGTGTTGGGTTCACTGGGCGCCTTGCCCGCATTGCTCGGGTGCATCAGTACGGATTGAGGGATCGAGCTGAACGTAATGCCTCGATGGTCCGTTATCAACAACGTGAGATTCTGGGGCTCACAGAAGTCGAAATTGAGCTGATTAGAGACGCTCTTTTAGCGAACGTCCCTACTTGAGATATAAATCACAAAATATAATAGCGCTACCTTTTCAGTATATCCTCTGCCAGGTCAATACAACGATTCCCCCTAGGCCTCCATAACGACCAGTCGACTTTACTCCATTTTACGGTATGAGTAGGATCAGCAGCAGTAGGAGCAGGAATATCAGCACGATCAGGAAGGCAAAACTCTGTCCCTAGCTTTTCAATTCCAACATCCGCTATAGCTCCAGCCTTCGGGACAACGTGCATGCATTCGTTTGCCGCAGTTGAAGATGCATCTATTCTATTTCTGGCTTGTATTATTGTCGCTCTGTTATGGTAAATAATTGAGTATCCCTGCAACCTCTTCTGCTCTTCCTCTATCGCCTTAGAGCGAACTTCACGAGCCCAGAACCTATACTCATACTCTTCCCTACTAGGTTCAGAGAGACTACCTTGATTTGCTGCTGCCAAAGCAGAGGCAATCGCGTACCCCAAAGAAAGCTCCTGTTGCTTCAAGAGATCAAGAACCCCTGCCCCGCCGATTGCTGTCAACTGCTCAGGACTTAATCTGAGTTTTGCAGCCAAGGCAACACTCATGTCAACCTGTTCGCTATAAGCGACATATTTTGCCGCCCGAGTAAACAAAACAATATATGGATCTCCAAACATTGTTTCAATATCATTCGAATCCTTATTATCTTCGTACTGCTTCTTCTCCACCTGAACTCGTGTAACAAAGTCTTTTCCGAGACGAATTGAAGTATCGCGAATACCCGCTAAAATCACATAACCTGTTTGTTTTGAGGACGTTTTACTATCAGCGGAAATGATAGATCCAACCCCTACCCCCCCTTCAGTTTGCGTGGCTCCCGACCATCGAGCAACAACAATATTTTTCTTTCCACCAAGTTTCCTAAGCTCCGCCAAAGACGTTTTAACTTTGTCTTGCGCTGCCAATTTGGCCATGAAAGCATCTGACTGTGCAGCCGTCAGCCCTGCCTCATCCACCGATTTGGCCCCTATACTTTTGGCTATTGATGAAAGTTGAAGATCAGCTCCTGCCTCTTGAGCGGTTTTTCCTTTGACCTTGGACAACCCAATAGAGGCCAAAGTCAACTTAACGTCCGCCACGCTGACTTCAACTGCCTGCTCCGCAAGCCCATCTAGTGCAGCTTTAATGCCGACCACATCGCTATAAACCGCGTCTGTATTAAATTTTGTCACAACCATTTTTGAGCACTGAGCAGAGATAGGGAGAGCTAGTAAGTCGGGAAGCTCTCCTCCAGGGGAGGTAACAGTTTGACCCGCAGATATTGGCAATGAAAGGCCAGTAATATTTACGGATGTTCTGTTCTCGTGACCCTGAGCATCCCCCCGCGACTCATAATCCGCTCCTAAATCCTCAAATGACAATTGAATTGGGTGTTCCTTTGCAGACCAAAATGAGCACCCATTCAATATAGTAGCAACAATCACGAAACCAGCAGACACGGCTATAAATCTCATAAGCGCCCCTAAACCATCTCAACAATCATTATTTAAAAGACAATAACAAAACTAGAGATATGTCTCGAACTTACTGCTTTATACATCCACTTCGTAAAACGCACCAACATTCAACCCGCTCTTACCTCATGAGCAAAACATTGAATCTACGATCACGCATTTAGTTTTGAATACTTCCCTAAAAATGAGCATAGCCATCATTTTGCCGCTAGCAAATAATTTTTATGAGGCCAAAAAACTGGTCAATAATCATAGTGTTGGCTTGTACGCTCGCCTCTATTGGCTAAAACAGCCCGTCATGATTTCAGCGTGAATTGACCATGCCCTAGAGTGTAGGGCAGCAGGAGGTCATCGCCTGACGCACCGAACAGGAGCATCCCCAGCGCAGGAGACAAGGATGCCTGAAGTAAAAGTACGGTCCCTTCAAAAGCTTCGCACGGCGAGCTTTGACAACCCAAAGCAACGAGAATATCGTTAACATCGGACTCAGGAAATCTAGAGATTAATCGCTTAGGACCAGCCCCGCAATAAAAACACTTCCTATTTACCATTTCGTACAAACAGATGCTCTGGCTGTATTTTATCGAGATAAACCTGATGCAAGCTTTCCAAGTAACACTCACCCACACCAGTGAGCACAAAAGACGTCTTAATATACTGAACCGTCTCGCTACTCAGCATACTTTTATTTCGCGAAGCAAGTGATATTTCTCTTTTGGACATTCGCAACACCAATAGAATATCTCCCAAGCCATCCTGAAGCAGATAATCATTATGATAGCCGTGCATAAAATGAAAAATATCCACAAGCATCATAGCGTTAGTAATTCTTATTTGGTCATGAAACTGCGCAAGGGTAATTTCCTTCTTTACCAGACGACGAAAGACCCCACCTAGAATCTTCGCCTTCTGCTCCGAGTCCACCTTCTCGACAAACTCTATAAGCTCAACTACAAGTTCATCTTTTTTACCCTCTCTTTCGAGCATCAACGAAAACTCTTTCATTTCTGCATCTGAGTACGTTCCGGCAGACTCGCAGAACTCCTTGACCTTCTGCTTGAACCTTGCCCCCTTAAACCTACGATAAGCTTTTGACATGCCAAAAACGGTGGACACAATAGGAACTTCTTTAAGCATGTCACTTTCTACAAAAGCATCAATTAATGCCTCAGCATAATCAGCAACAGGTACATCGCTTACTATATCTTTGGCTAGCGCTTTAGATTCTCGTTTTTTCATACCATCTACCTAAGGAATACAGTTTAGATGATGGAGTATAGGTGTTATCTCTGGCTCTGCTCGTTAGATAAGTGCGACTGTGCGCCTCTCTCTTACAATGAGTCGATGCTGCAGCAGTTCACCTGAAGCGCCACCATCAGCGCCATGAACGACCTCCCCACCCTCACCCGCCTAATCGAAAACCTCATCCGCTACGGCACCATCGCCGCCGTCCAGATGAAGCCCCCACGCGTGCGAGTCAAAACCGGAACCCTCACCACCACCTGGCTACCCTGGATCGCCCTACGAGCCGGCGCCGACCGGGAGTGGAATCCTCCGACAGAAAACGAACAGGCCCTGCTCTTCAGCCCCTCCGGCCAACTCGCCAATGGCGTCGTCCTGACCGGCCTGTTCAGCGACCACCTACCAGCCAACGGCGACCGCGAAGGCCTGCATCGCGTCACCTACCGCGACGGCACGGTGATCGAGTACGACAGCGTCGCTCACCACCTCAACGCCACGCTCACCGATGGCGGTACCACAAACCTCATCAGCAACGGCGGCATCAACATCGTCGGCAACATCACGCACCAGGGTGACTACACCCAGACCGGCAACCAGAACGTCACCGGTAAGGTCACCGTCTCGGTAGACGTGGTGGCAGCCGGCATCAGTCTGGTGAACCACCCGCACGGCGGCGTCATGCCTGGCAGCGGCAAGACGGGGAAACCTGAATGAACCGACACACCGGCACCGCCATCACCCCCGCGGAAAGCATCGCCCAATCCATGAGCGACATCCTCAGCACCCGCATCGGTACCCGAGTCATGCGCCGCGAATACGGCAGCCTGTTACCCGAGCTGGTGGACCATCCGTTCAACGACATCACCCGCTTGCAGGTGTACGCGGCCACCGTCATGGCGCTGATGCGCTGGGAGCCTCGTATCAGCCTAAGCCGCGTGCAGTTCCAGGGCGCCACCCTGCAAGGTCAATCCTCGTTGGACATTGAAGGCAGCATCGTCGATAGCAACAAGCCGCTGAACCTGAGCGTGCCTCTGAACTTGGGGGGTAGCGCATGAACTCATTCGTCGCGATTGACTTGGGCCAGCTCCCCGCGCCCGAGGTGGTTGAGCAGGTCGATTACGAACAGATCCTCGCCGAGCGCAAGGCCTACGCCATCAGCCTCTGGCCGGCCCAGGAACAAGCCGAGATCGCCGCACGGCTTGAGCTGGAATCCGAGCCCCTGACCAAACTGCTCCAAGAGAACGCCTACCGCGAAACGGTGTGGCGTCAGCGCGTCAATGAGGCATCGGTCGCCAACATGCTGGCCCTCGCCAAGGGTAGCGACCTGGAGAACCTGGCCGGCAACTTCAACGTCAAGCGCCTGATCATCCAGCCCGCCAAACCCTCGGCCGTGCCGCCGGTCCCGCTGCTGATGGAAAGCGACGACAGCCTGCGGGAGCGGGCTCAAATGGCGTGGGAAGGCCTCAGCACTGCCGGCCCGCGTAACAGCTACATCTTTCATGCGCGCTCTGCTGACGGCCAGGTTGCCGACGCTACTGCCGAGAGTCCGGCCCCGGCCGAGGCGGTGGTTACGGTGCAATCGATCCTGGGTGACGGCACCGCCTCGCCCGCGCTGCTGGCAAAGGTCAATGCCTACCTTAGCGACGACGACCGCCGCCCTGTCGCAGATCGGCTCACTGTGCAAAGCGCCCGGGTCATCAACTACCAGGTCAAAGCCAAGCTGTTTCTTTCAACGTCCGGCCCCGAGAGCGAATTGATTCTCGCGGCAGCCAATACGCAGTTGCTCGCATTCGTGCACCAACGTCGTCGCCTGGGATTGGAGGTTTCGGAATCGATTATCCACGCCTCGCTGCATGTCGAGGGCGTGCGCAAGGTCGTGCTGAAGGACTGGGCGAACATCGTTGCCACGAAGTACCAGGCCCCGTACTGCACGGCTATCGACTTGGCGTTGGGGGTTGAATGATCGCAGACGCGCCCCTGCTCCCCAGCAATTCGACGCCGTTGGAGCGCCAAGCGGCGCAGGCAATGGCCCAGACCCAATGTGTGCCGATTCCATTGCGCACGCTGTACAACCCCGACCTATGCCCGTTGTCCCTGCTGCCTTATCTGGCCTGGACCTTCTCGGTGGATCGCTGGGACAGCAAGTGGCCCGAAGCGGCCAAGCGCGCCGCCATCCGTAGCGCGTACTACATCCACTCGCGCAAAGGCACCATCGGGTCACTGCGCCGGGTTGTTGAACCGCTCGGCTACCGGATCGAAATCATCGAGTGGTGGCAGACCGTTCCGGTCGGTCCTCGTGCCACCTTCAGGCTCAAGGTCGGCGTGCTCGACACCGGTATCACCGAGGAGATGTATCAGGAACTGACTTGGCTTATCGACGATGCCAAGCCCCTGACACGCTATCTCACCGGACTCGCCATCAGCCTGGAAACCACCGGCCTTGTTCATATCGGCGCCTGCATCACCGAGGGCGACGAGATTGATATCTACCCACCTACACAGCGAGACATCGAGGTCACGGGCTACATCCACCAGGGCGGCCGTGAACACCAGATCGACACCATGGACATCTACCCATGACAGACCAAAACAGCCAGTTTTTCGCCATCCTCACCGCCATCGGCAAGGCCAAGCAGGCCAACGCGGACGCTTTGGGCGTTGCGTGGACCTTCGCGCAAATGGGCGTGGGCGACGCCAATGGCACCGACCCAATCCCCAGCGAGCAGCAGACACGCTTGATCAATGAGCGCCGCCGTGCCCCGCTGAATCAGTTGAAGGTTGACCCAACCAACCCCAACATCATCATCGCCGAGCAGGTCATCCCTGAGAACGTCGGTGGCTGGTGGATTCGTGAAGTCAGTCTGTATGACACCGACGGTGACATGGTCGCGGTGGCGAACTGCGCGCCAAGCTTCAAGCCGTTGCTGACTCAAGGATCGAGCCGCACACAGGTGGTGCGGATGAACCTCATCGTCAGCAACACCGCCAACGTCGAGCTGAAGATCGACCCGTCAGTTGTGCTGGCGACCCGTCAATACGTTGATATGAACTTACAGGACATCACCAACGGCTTCGCTCGCTTGCTGTCGCCGACCTTTACTGGCAAGCCCAAGGCCCCGACGCCCGCCCAGCACGACAACACAAAAGCCTTGGCTACCACTGAGTTTGTCCAACGCGGCATGGGCAACTATCGAGGGTTCATCAACGCCACCGGCTCATTGACCCTGACCGCTGCCAGTATCGGGGCGGTCGTGATCTGCATTGGAACATTCACAGTGACGCTCCCCCCGGCCGGTGATAGCCGTAGCGGCTCAACTGTCCACGTTCGAAATACTGGAAGTGGCACCATCACTGTCGCTTGTGCTGAGGCCAATACGATTAATACCGGCGCGGGTCAGGTCACGAGCATGGTTCTTGAGCCCGGAACGAATCTTGAATTGATCGGCAACGGCGCTTCGAGTTGGTGGGCCTCTGGGTCTGCCCAGCTTGGATACTCCGATATTTTCAGTGGACAGTACTCGCCCGCTGGTTTCCAAAAAGGGCCGAACCGTTTTATCGAGCAATGGATGCAAGTCACCTTGTCGGCCTCTGGTACCAGCACAATCACCTACCCACAAACGCTATCGGCGGTTTATGGGATTCACCCCGTGGTGATTTTCGGTGGCGCCTACTATGGCGTGTCGGTTGACGGTACTCCCGGGTTGTCCTCGTGCGGACTGAGAGCGAGCACAGCAGTACCGCTGCACGTATTTGTCCGAATCATTGGGAAGCGTTAACCATGCCTTACTACATCGCTGATATTCGTGGATTCGATCATTCTGAAATTCCGCCAGCTGGATCGGTGTTCATTTCCGATGAGGACTTTCAAGATTTGTTCAGGGACGTGGCGAGTCGCCCTGGCGCCTCGATAGTCCCTAACCGACAAGGCTATCCGGTGTTGCAGGATGCGCCTGAGCCGACCCCGGCAGAGCTGGCCGCTGCGGCTTTGGTTCGTCGTGACGAACGGCTGGCCCGGGCAGCATTGCGGATAGCGCCGCTACAGGATGCGGTCGATACTGATCAAGCCTCTGAAGCAGAGGTACAGCTATTGAGGTTGTGGAAGAACTACCGGGTTGATCTCAATCGGATCGATCAGCAGGACGGTTTCCCTACTTCGGTTGCCTGGCCCATTGCGCCCGCGTCCAGCGAAAGCTGACGTTGGCCTGCCTGGGTAGACTCGATAAACACGGGTGCAATACCTTGTTCTTTCTAACGGCAGGCACTGAACCTACAGCCACATACTCAGTTACACCGGATGCTGACCTAAAGGCTACATCGCCTTGCGCCTTTGCCTACAACTAAGCCAGAATCCGCCCGCTTGTGCGCCTTGAGGCCGGGCTCTATCGTTTCCTGGTCGCTGAAAAGAATCAGCGATCGGGTTTAGCGACCCGAACCATAGGCACATAAGCAACCATGCTTCATTGCGGGGTCTAACCGCAATTACGTTATGGCGGCTGTATGTAGGAGACCTTCGGGTCTGCCGGGTGCCTATGTCCGGTTCGCTAACCTGCGTGCAGTCGCCACCATTCTGTTTAGCGACAGGTCGTGACGACTCCCATTTCTCATAGGAGCGTTACCATGTTCAAGGTCACACCCAATCCTCCGGAATCAGATCCCACCTCTGCCTACTCGAGCCTAGACCCAGAAAAATTCCACGAAGCTACTGAGCGGGCGCTTGATTATTATTTGAAGCCGGAACAGGCCAAACCCAAGAAAGAACCGGCAGCGGATCAACTCTTCACTGTTATCGAAACCATCGACACTGAAAGCCTGCTCGCCAACCTCAGCGAAAACCTGGCCTCCGCCAATGCCATGATCAGCGACCTGGCCTTCGACCTTGAAGGTTCTCGCCGGCATGTTGCAATGGGTATCCAGCAAGTCATCGAGGTAAGTGAGCTGCTGGCGAATCGTGCGCTGGATATCATCGATCCGCGTTAGCAACGGGCCGTGACTGAAAGGGCCAACCGGCGCTTGTAGCCCCCCTGCCTACAAGTCCGTCGGCTCGCCCAATCGGTGCAAACGCGGCAGCCTGTGCAGTGTCAATTCAAAACACTGCACAGGCACCCCATGACCGATTATCTCCATGGCGTGCGGGTCATCGAACTCAACGACGGCACCCGCCCCATTCGCTCCATTCCTACCGCTGTAATCGGCATGGTCTGCACAGCCGATGACGCCGACGCTACCGTTTTCCCCTTCGACACGCCGGTCCTGCTAACCAGCATTCAAACCGCCATCGGCAAAGCCGGTACCACGGGCACCCTGGCGTCCAGCCTCAAGGCCATTGCTGACCAGACCAAGCCGTACACCATCATCGTGCGCGTGAAGGAAGGCGCCACTGAGGAAGACACCGCCAGCGCCCTGATCGGCACCACCACCGCCGAAGGTCGATACACCGGCATGAAAGCCCTGCTCGCCGCCAAAGCCCGCGTCGGCATGGTGCCGCGCATCCTGGGTGTGCCAGGCCTCGACAGCCTGCCGGTGGCTACCGCCCTGGTGTCCATCGCTCAGCAGGTACGCGGCTTTGCCTACGTCAGCGCCTGGGGCTGCAAAACCAAGGAAGAGGTGGTCGCTTACCGGGCCAATTTCGGCGCCCGTGAAGCGATGGTCATCTGGCCCGAGTTCCAGAACTGGAGCACCGTCACCAACGCCACGGTGACCGCCTCAGCGGTGGCCCGCGCCTTGGGTTTGCGCGCCAAAATCGATCAGGAAATGGGTTGGCACAAGACCCTGTCCAACGTTCCGGTCAACGGCGTCACCGGCATCAGCGCCGACGTGTTCTGGGACCTGCAGAACCCCGCCACCGACGCCAACCACCTCAACAGCCACGAGGTCACCACGCTCATCAACGAGGGCGGCTTTCGCTTCTGGGGCAGCCGCACCACCAGCAACGACCCACTGTTCGCTTTTGAGCATTACACCCGTACCGCCCACATCCTCGCTGACACCATGGCCGAAGCTCATATGTGGGCGGTGGACAAACCGCTGCACGCGTCCCTGGTGCGGGACCTCATCGAAGGGGTCAACGCCAAGTTTCGCGAAATGATCGGGGCGGGCTATTTGATCGGCGGCAAGTGCTGGTACCCGGACAACGTTAACGACAAAGACACGCTCAAGGCCGGCAAGCTGTTCCTGGACTACGACTACACACCCGTGCCACCGCTGGAAGACCTCACGCTGCGCCAGCGCATCACCGACCGCTACCTGGTCGACTTCGCCAGCAAGATCAATAGCTGACGCAACGGAGAACCCAACATGGCCATGCCCCGCAAACTCAAAAACCTCAACCTGTTCAACGACGCCAACAGCTACCTGGGCGTGGTCAAGTCCGTCACCCTGCCCCCGCTCGGCCGCAAGATGGAAGGCTATCGCGGCGGCGGCATGAACGGCCCGGTCAAGGCCGATCTCGGCATCTCCGACGACGGTATCCAGTTCGTCTGGAAGACCGGAGGGCTGGACCTGATCGTTCTCAGGCAGTTCGGCGCGGTCAATGCCTCGGGCATCGCGTTGCGTTTTTCCGGCGCCTTTCAGCAGGACGACACAGACGCCATCAGCGCGGTCGAGGTGGTGATGCGTGGTCGTCACGAGTCCATTGAGATGGGGGAAGCGCAGCCCGGGGAAGACACCGAGCACAGCATCACCACCACCTGCACCTATTACAAATTGATCGTCGACAACGAAGACATCATCGAAATCGACCTGCTCAATTTCATCGAAATCGTGGATGGCGTGGACCTGCTGGACAAGCAGCGCAAAGCCATCGGCATCTGACCCATTCCACCCTCTGGAGCCCGCTATGAACACTCAAGACAACCTCGACGCCCTGCCGCCCCAGGACGACAACACCGTACACCTGGATACCCCGATCATCCGGGGCAAGACCGTCATCGACAGCATCACCCTGCGAAAACCACAGTCCGGCGAGCTGCGTGGTGTGCACCTGGTGGACCTGCTGAATATGGACGTCGCCACCTTGTTCAAGATCCTGCCGCGCATCAGCCAGCCCAGTATCACTGCACCGGAAGCCGCCAACTTGGACCCGGCCGACTTGTTCACCTGTGGCGCCAAGATCGCCGGTTTTTTATTGCAGAAAGCGGCGAAGCCCGATGCCTGCCTCGTTGCGTAGAAGACGCCATGGCCGACCTTGCCGTGGTTTTTCACTGGGCGCCGGCTGACATGGACACGCTGGGGCTGCAAGAGCTAATGGAGTGGCGCGAGCGCGCCCGTGTGCGGAGTTCTACCGATGGCGAATGACTTGAAACTGCGCGTGCTGCTCGACGCCATCGACAAAGCCAGCGGCCCGCTGAAGGCCATCGACAAAAGCAGCATCGCCACCGCTCGTGCCTTGAAAGAAACCCGCGACCGCCTCAAGGCCCTCAACGCGCAACAGCACGATGTCAGTGCCTGGCGTGCTCAGCGCTCGGCCGCACTGCGCACCGAACAGGCGCTTAACGCAGCGCGGGAAAAAGTCAAAACACTCAGCCAACAATTCGCTGCCACCGGGGCGCCAACCCGGGCCATGACCCAGCGTTTTCAGCATGCTGTCAGGGCCGCTAAGGCACTCAAACAACAGCACCAAAAACAAGGCGAACAACTCCAGGCGCTGCGCAACCGACTGTCCGCCGCCGGCATCAGCACCCAACACCTGGCCCGCGATGAACGCCATCTACGGCAACAGATCAGCACCACCACTGCCAGTCTCAGCGCCCAGCACAAACAACTGGCAGCGTTGACGGAACAACGCCGACGCCTCAACGCTGCGCGGGCCTCGATGGACGGCTCTCGACGCACCGCTGGCGAGCTGACCACCAAGGGGGCTGTCGCGACGGCGGGCGGTGGTTCGGTTTTGTATGCAGGGGCGCGGTTGCTGTCGCCAGGCATCGACTTCGACGCCAGCATGAGCCAAGTGCAGGCCATCACCCGACTCGACGAACAGGCCTACGCGCTCAAAGCCTTGCGCGCCCAGGCCCGCAAGTTGGGCGGCGCAACCCAATTCACGGCAGGCCAGGCCGCCAATGCACAGGGTTATCTTGGCATGGCAGGTTTTGAGCCCCACGCCATCCAGACCGCGATGCCGGGCATGCTCGATCTCGCAGCGGCCGGCGGCACTGAGCTGGCGCAAACCGCCGACATTGCTTCGAACATCCTTTCCGGGCTGGGACTGACCGCCGATGAAATGGATCGTTTGGGCGACGTCTTGGTGGGCACATTCACCCGCTCCAATACCACGCTGCAAATGCTGGGCGACACCATGAAATACGCCGCCCCCATGGCGAAAACCTACGGCGTGGAACTGGAAGTGGCCGCGGCGATGGCCGGCAAACTCGGCGATGCGGGTTTGCAAGGCAGCATGGGCGGCACGGCACTCAGCTCGATCATGAACCGCTTGGCCGCACCGCCCAAAGGTGCGCGAAAGGCTCTGGAGCAATTGAACATCGCCACGGCCGACGCCGTTGGCAATCTGCGCCCGCTGCCGGACTTGCTGAAGGAGATCCACGGCAAAACCCGCGCCCTGGGTACTGCCGAGAAAGGCGGCCTTTTCAAAGCCATCGCCGGTGAAGAGGCCGTAAAGGGTATGGCCCAACTGGTCGAACAAGCCGGCACCGGGCAGTTGCAAGCACTCATCGCCAGCCTGCGCCAAAGCCGGGGCGAAGCCGCTCGTACGGCAAAGGTCATGGCGGACAATCTCAAGGGTGACTTGATTACCCTCAGCAGTGCCTGGCAGGACCTGGGCATCGAACTACAAGACCAACAGAACGGCCCATTGAGGGAATTGGTTCAATCCGTGACGGCGCTTGTTCGAAGCATCAAAAGCTGGACCCGGGAGAATCCGAAGCTGGCGTCTGGGCTGGTGAAAACCGTGGCCGTCATGGCCGCGCTGGCTGTCGCTGTCGGCGGTTTGATGTTGGCTTTGGCAAGTGTGCTGCTACCGTTCGCGGCGTTGCGTTTTTTCCTGGTGCTGCTGGGCTTTCGCTTGCCAGGGCTGATTGGTCTGCTGACGACGCTGGGCCGTACTGTGCTGCCCTTCCTAGCCAAAGGTTTGTGGGTGATCGGGCGCGCTTTGATGCTCAATCCCATTGGATTGACCATCACTGCCATCGCCGGCGCGGCGTACGTGCTGTATCAGCACTGGGACGCCGTGACAGCCTATTTGCGTGATGCTTGGGACGAGATCCGAAGCGGCTTTGATGATGGGCTGGACGGCATCTTGAAAGTGCTCGCAGACTTCAGTCCGGTTGGGCTGATCTACCAAGCTTTCGCCGCGGTGATGAAGTACCTGGGCGTCGATTTGCCCAATCGCTTTACCGCCTTTGGCGGACTGATGATCGATGGCCTGGTTAAAGGGTTGACCGCCGGTATCGGCAAGCTCAAGGAGGTGGTCGATCGGCTTGGCACCCGAACGATTGATGCCTTTAAGGAAACCCTCGGCATCCACAGCCCCTCGCGAGTGTTTTCCGAGCTGGGCGGCTTCACCATGGATGGGCTCGTCCAGGGCTTAACACGGCGCGCCGACGACCCCGTGCGCGCCATGACGGTTTTAAGCCAACGGCTCATCGAGGCCGGTGGACGGTTGGCGTCCGTTGACTCGATGACGATTGATCGTCGCGCCCCGATCAGCCCGCGGCCCGCCCAGCACATCGACAGTCACGACACCTATGCCATTCACATCCACACCACGCCGGGTATGGACGCCAACGCGGTGGCCTGGGCTGTGCGTGCCGAGCTGACACGGCATCAACACGAGCAAGCCGCTCGACGCCGCAGCCGCCTTGCGGACCTGGAGTAACCGACCATGATGCTTGCCTTGGGCATGTTCGTCTTCAGCCTTTCCACTGCGGCCTACCAGGCGCTGCAACGTCAAACCGAATGGCGCCACGCGAGCAACAACCGCGTCGGCGCTGCCCCCGCTCGACAATTCGTCGGTCGCGGCGACGACACCATTACCCTGCCCGGTATCATCTTGCCGGAGCTGGCCGGCAGTGCCCTGAGCCTCGACGCCCTGCGCCTGATGGCAAATACCGGTAAGGCCTGGCCGATGGTTGAAGGCAGCGGCCGGATCTATGGCTTGTGGATTATCGAAAGCCTGCACGAAACCAAAACCCTGTTCTTCCGTGACGGTACGCCACGACGTATCGAGTTCACGCTGAGCCTCAAGCGCATCGATGATGACCGCATTGACCTGCTAGGCGCTGCCACCCGTGTGGGCGTTAGTATCATGAGGGCGCTGCTGTGATTGACGCGACGTTGTCCAAGGTCACCGGCTACATCGAAGGCTTGGTCGGTGGCTACCGCCGCGATGCCGCTTACCCCGTGCCGGCGTATCGCATCACTGTCGATGGCAAGGACATCGCCCAGTTGATCAGCCCGCGCCTGATGAACCTGGACCTGACCGATAATCGCGGCATCGAGGCCGACCAACTCAGCATCACCCTCAGCGATCATGACGGGCTGCTGACTATTCCGCCGAAAGGTGCAGTGATCCGCCTGTGGTTGGGCTGGAGCGACAGCGGCCTAGTGGACAAAGGCAGCTACACGGTCGATGAAATCGAACACAGCGGCGCGCCGGACGTGCTGAATATTCGCGCCCGTTCGGCGGACCTGCGCAAGAGTTTCAAAACCAAGCGCGAGCGCAGTTGGAGCAACACCACGCTCGGTGCCGTTCTGGCCGATATCGCCTTGGGCAACGGTCTGAGCGCCAGCATCGCCGACGCCTTGGCCGGATTGACCATCCTGCAGTTGGACCAGGCCAACGAATCTGACGCCAACCTGATCAGTCGTATCGGGGAAGAGTTCGACGCCGTGGTCACCGTCAAGGCGGGGTGCCTGCTGTGCCTGCCGGCTGGCGGCGGCAAGACGGCCAGCGGCGCCGACCTGCCGCACATCACCCTCACCCGCACCGACGGCGACCAACACCGCTACCTGAAAACTGATCGCGACAGCTACGACGGGGTGCGAGCGTACTTCTACGACGTGAACAGCGCGAAGAAACAGGAAGCCATTGCCGGTGGTGGCGACTACCTCAAAGACCTGCGCCACACCTACAGCGACCGCCAGTCAGCCTTGCGCGCCGCTCGTGCTGAATTCAACCGGCTACAACGCGGTAGCGCGACGCTCAGCTACACCCTTGCCCGGGGTCGGCCTGACCTGATTCCCGAATTGACCTACACGCTGCTGGGGGTGAAGCCGGAGATCGACGCGATCATCTGGTACGGCGGCAACGTGCTGCACAGCCTCGATGCGGACAACGGTTACACCGTCGACCTGATGCTGGAAAGCAAGCTGCCCGAGGACAGGGTTGAGGATCTGGCTGAAGAGAACAGAGGCGACTTCACCGGCCTCATTGCCCATTACCGAGATCGGAAGACCGGCAAGGAAAAGGCGGTGACTGCAGGTGATCAGAGCAGGCCGAAGCGGTTGCGATGGTTGTACGCCACGGAGAAATCAGCAAAGCGGGCGATTGATCGGGAGTGGAGGCGAATGCAGAGATAGACGCCATGACCCGGACACGGAAAAGCGATTACGAACATCTCAAGGACGATTACATGCAGGACATACGTTGCGGCCATTGCTGTCGCAAGCTGGCCGCCGCCAGCGGCTTCCAGGAACTACAGATCAAATGTCCGCGTTGCCGGACGCTTAACCATTTGAAGGCCCAGAGCCTCCCCTCAGCGTGCCGCGAGCATCCAGAACACCGAGTTCATGAATGCAGCAACCCACCATTGGCAGCCTGTTCGCAGGCATAGGAGGCTTTGATGTCGGTTTTGAAAACGCCGGATACCGCAGCGATTGGCAAGTTGAACTCAACCCCATCAACCGGGCTGTGCTTGCCGATCGATTTCCCCATGCACAGCAATTTGAAGACGTGCGCACCTGTGGCGCCCACAACCTCTCCCCCGTCGATGTCCTCACCGCAGGCTTCCCCTGCCAGGACATCAGCATTGCCGGATGCCGAGAGAGCAACCAAGACACCCGAGGCCTACGCGGCGAGCGCAGCGGCCTGTTCTGGGAAGTCGTACGTATCCTCAAGGAGATACAACCTGGCTGGGTGGTGCTTGAGAACGTCGTTAACCTGCTCGCTGTCAACGATAGCCAAGACTTTGAGACAGTCGTCCGGGCCCTTGCGGACTGCGGGTATGTGGGATTTTGGCGAGTGCTTAATGCTCAATATTTCGGAGTCCCCCAGCAACGTCGTCGAATATTCCTGGTCGCCGGTTATCGACGAATGCCCCCCTTCGAGTTCCTGGCTGACGCCGCGCCAGTGGATGCAATACCTCCAGCGTCTCGCTCGATCCAATGGCCACGCCCCGCGGATACCTGGGCTGCCAATACTCTATTGGCAAACAAAGCCGGCTCCCAGATCGCTATGGGCTGTACCACTTTCGTCGCTCATCCGAACGGATGGGATCAGATGGCTGAGCGGCAGCGAGCGGCTGAAGATGATGGGTTTTGCCTCGGACTGGATGCGGCCAACCTTGCGGAGGCTTTCAGTGCCGGAAATGCCGTTGTTACGCAGGTTGCGGAGTGGGTTGGCACAAAGCTGATCAATGCATAACGTTCAGCACGCGCGATCCAGCAAGGTGTACGGCTGATAGCCGTACACCTTGACAATCGACTGTCGTACGGCTATCATCCGTACCGCTAGCAAAAAATACAATAATGAATGAATACGAGAATTAGAAACGTCAACGTAAATGAGAGGAGAGCACAGTGATCATTATGACCCCATCCAGGGTAAAAAAATGAGATCGACATAAATTTAACCTAGAAGGAAAATATAAATTTAGCACAAGGTATTAAACATGAAAACTTTAGACGAAACACTTAGAACCGTAAAAAGCGCAAGACTTGAAATAAAAACCACCGACTTTGCAAAGGAGTTCATTAAGAAAGCAGCAACGATTTCAGGCTTAGACATGTCATCTTTCATAATGGCTTCAGCCTTTGAAAAGGCAGAAGCAGTTATAGAAAACCACAGGAGAATCGAGGTTTCCGAACAAGCCTTCTCCCGTTTACAACAAATCCTCCTAGAGGATGAAACCGCTGCGCCTACAAGCGCACTACTTAGACTAATGCGAGGGCAACATGAAAACAGACGAGATGCCAACATGTGAGATTGACAGCAATCTGCTTGTCAACTTTGATAAGTACACCTACCCCAAAACGTTCAATTCCGGTGTAGGTGTAATTAATTCGTATTTTACGGGAAGTTTTAAGCGCGCCCTTAAAAGCGAAAATATTAATGCGATTGGTGCAATAACACCAACAAAAGAAGTAATCGGCTTTTGCACGCTTACCTTGTCGGACATTGACAAGGCAATAGCCCAGAATGGCATTAATGATAAAAACTTGCCATCTCGCATCCCAGTCATACGGTTGGTAATGCTCGGAGTCGATGTTAACTATCAAGGGTTGGGCATAGGCCAACAGCTCCTGATGGAAGCCTTCAAACAGGCAGCCCGAGTTCATAAAGAGATCCCTATAAAAGGGGTTTATTTGGACTCAGCACCCAACGCCGTCTCGTTCTATGAACAGCTGGGGTTCAAACAAATTGACGCGCCGGATATCAACCAAAGCACGCCAATGCTACTCGGAATCAAAGTGATCCTGCAGGCTATTGCAGCCTCTTAGCACTATCTATTGATTCGCCTACAGCGATTGTAGCAGGCTTACCTATGTCGCTATCAATGTAACTCTGTTGGCCAGAGCTTCATTGATAGCGAAGCCCATGACACCCATTCGAAGGCCTTTTCAGAACTCTGAAAAGGTTTTTACAAGGCAATCCAATCTGAGGAAAATTCCTCCTAGGTTACTTCACGCAGCGTCAGCACATGAAGCCAAAACAGAACTAATTCGCCCCGTCAGTATCAAGAAGCGGCGCTACACACCATATGGCGGGGCCTTACTGCCATCTTTTCCCCATTTCATCCTTGCTGCGTCGCCAAGCTTTTTGCTCCCTTACTCCCCCTTAATTGCACCCCTGTCCAGAGCCGATCTCGTCGCTACCCGAACGGATGGGATCAGATGGTTGAGCGGCAGCGAGCGCTGAAAATGAGGGGTTTTGCCTCGGACTGGATGCGGCAACCTTCCAGAGGCTTTCAGTGTCATAAACGCCGCTGTTGCGCAGGTCGCGGATTGAGATGGGCGGGGGATGATTGCGGATCTACCGTCATTCTCGGACCGGTAATGTCCGTCCGGGTCTTCTGGATCCGAGGAATATGTTCGACAGGAGTATACCTCTCCGCCTTTCCTGGCTGAGCCACCTTGCATCACGAAGGGGTGGCATTTGGCCATCCAGCGATGGTAGGATGCATTTTTTCGTTAACATGGAAATAAGCAAATGGAATTCGATTTTTCGATTTTATACGATAGTGACGAGAAAGAATTTAACGGATTGGACTTATATTATGGCTCTAAATCATTACAAGGCATAAGTGAAGCAATATCCATTGCCACACACGGCATCGTCAATAAATCTTATATAAGTAGATCTACAGCCAGAAAAGGCATAAAAATCGATTTCAAAACGAGCTTTAGTGGCTCCTTCAAGCAACGATTTAAGGTTGCTTTCACTAACGAAAAGACAATTTCCAATCTTCACACCCTGACCACTAAAAGTTATATCGAGTTACTGCAATATACACTCGGCCAAGTTATTGGCGACAACCGCGAGATAAACAGACGCACGGCAATCAAAACATTTGAGAAAATGTATTTCAGTGAGGACATTACCCATCGCCTTACCACATCGATCTCAGACGTGCACTTACCTGTTAAATATCAAGGTTTGAAAGCTACTCTTTATGCCGCACAGACTCCAATAGCCACCTTCAACCAAAACACGTTGAGTTATCTAGAAGAAGAAATAACCAACCCCGTCATTGAAAAACTTATCATTGGCATTAGTAGGTTCAACGCTCGCACCGGGACAGGAAGGTTGGTTCAAGATATTGATGGGGACTCCTTCAGTTTTGTACCGCACCATATGTTTTCCAAACGTCAGAAAGGCATCCTTGTTAGAAGCCTTCATGGACTCACCCAAGGTAACTTTTCAGCCTTAAATGCTGAGGTGACTCGCGTAACGCTCAACAATGGTGCGACCAAGTACTTCATTCTGCATAAAGCTGAGCTTATCGTGTGAAGCGCTTGCTGATTTGCGGTGTAGCAATACTGCTTTCCGTGATGTACTACATCTATTTTAGCATCGTCGGAGAAGTCACCAAAGCGGACCTCGGCCCTTTGGGTGACTTCATCGGCGGAAACATAAATCCTCTTTTAACCTTTATTTCAGTAGTACTACTCATCGATACCGTAGTCATTCAACGCAAAGCCGCCGAAGACTCAAAAGCCTCTGAGATCGAAGCGCGAAAAACCATAAAGCTTCAATCGGACCTAGCAGCGAAGCAGAGCTTTGAGTCATCACTTTTCAATTTGATAGCTCTTTGCTTGAACGAAATAAAGAATATCCGCCTCCCGTTAAGAAGCGGAACTTATACTGGAAATCAAGCCTTCGGACAATACCTCGAAGTGTTCGATCAGCTCATGTCCTCTCAAAATAAGACAGCGATCCTCAACCAGCTAGAAAGCCTTTCTTCGGACGCGCTTTACGACAACTTAAAAAATTTTGCCATGGTCTTCAAGTTCATCACGGACTATGCGACCCCGTCGGAGAAGGAAAATTATATTTCCCTCGCCTTAACAATGATGCCGACTTCCTTGATTACGTTACTTTGCATAGCTCGTAATCACGGAAACTGGCCGATCCTTTCCAGTTTTGAAACCGCAAAAATATTCGATCGCGAGCCGTTAATAAAAGTACTCCACCACTATTCTTAGACAATTACTCTAACGCTTCCATTGAGGAATGTGTTGACGAACTTGGAGTATGGACTCCCTCGTAGCCCCATAAACAGTTTCACCACAAGTCTCGGCCATGCACTTATTTAAATGCGCTACATCCTCGATCGTCACCATTCCCTTTAAATTATTGTAGTCTTCTGAATCGTTAATCATATATGCATGCGTTGGAGATAACGGGTAGTAAAGGTCTAGTTTTTCCGGAGGGCTGTCTGGCAGAGTTTTCTTCAAACAAGAGTGTACGTTAACGACTGGCCTATCACTTGTGATGAAAGGCTTACCTGTCTTATTTTCAATCAAAAAGTGCCGGTCCTTAGGCGTTTCAAGCAAGCCTTTCCCCAAATTTATACCCAGCATAAAACTCACGAACCACCAGTTACGCCTCATCGCGCTCGTGACAAATTCCGGCAAGTTTCTCGACGAAGCGTCGATAGACTTATCTCGGACTGTTTTAGTTCGAATTAGCTGCTGAGCAATATAAAAGCAAAAGTAGCTTCTTTGATGCTGATCAACTAATAAGTCTGTATTACCTCGGCGTAGCTCGCTGATTAACGGCCAAGCTTCTCGCTCAATCTTGCCATGCATGTCTTCCAAAACATTGAATTGGAGAATTTGCGATGCTAGGTCAGTGTCTGCATGATGGTATTTAGACCTGGATTTGAGCACATTTGAGATGGTAATAAAATTTTCGAGGAATCCCATGTGCAAAGATTGAAGATCATCGCTTGCGAGCTTAGAAATTGTACGAATGTATAAAAGATCATCATCATTGAAGGACGTAATCTTGTAAAAGCCTAGTTCTCTAGCCAGCCCTTTTACGCTATCGGTTGCGGGTAGTCCTTTTTTTGTGATGTAATGAATATCGTTCTTATTTGCCCACGCCTTTAGATAACGCGCCCAGACATAATGGTGTTTTCGCTTTACTTCGAGATCCTTAGGTTTCATAGGCATCCACTGAACGGGGTCACGTTCGAAAAAGGGCAGATATAGTAAGGCTGAATGAATTTTACGGTCGAGCCATCGCGCCTGCCAATGGATGGTTTGAATGGCTCAAAGATCCGGACGATCCCAAAAAAGCCGCCCTACTTCATTCGCCTGAAAAACCAGGCACCGATGTTCTTCGGCATCCTGGCCCAGGTGGCACCGAGACTGGAGCCGAACGACCAAGACGGGCATGTCATCGTCACCGCTGCCAGTGACCAGGGCTTGATCGATATCCATGACTGGCAGCCCCTCCGGTGCTGGCCCCCCATTACTGGCCTGGAAATGGCTCGACCCGGCCACGGCTGAAGAGATCGCCAAGACTGCTTGTCGACTGACTAAGGACTTCGAGTGGTTTCGCGTTGGCAGAGAGGTTGGCAATGTCAACCAAGGCCCACAGCTAATCCTTCCGCTGGATAATCTGCCCTGACAAGAAGGCTTTTCGACTCCTAGAGCCGGTGCGCCATAGCTACATTCAATCAACGCCTAGTGGACGTACGGATGACAAACGTGAAAGCCTAGAGACGGCCAAAAACGGCCTCTACAGAGAAAACCCTATGAGCAGAAAAAAACAAGATGTTGAACAACCGGGGATGACCAATGGCCTTAAGGCTCTTGGCCATGTAGCAATTGGAATTCAGTACGATATGGCACTGGCTTTCGCGAAGGCCAATCCTGGCCTATCTACCGAGCAGATCATTCATCTGGCAGCAGTAGGCTCTACGATCCAATTCGATGCAGTGATTGATCAACACTACACCGGGAAAAGCGCACCTGAAATAACGTCAAAGCTCCGTAATGTCCGTCCTGGAAAAGCACGGTGATTTTGAGCGGCACTAGGATGCCGCATAGCCGTAGGTAGAGGGTCTCCGCCCAGCTGAGATCCTCTACCTTGCCAGCTTCAACTACAACAAACTCGTCATCTTGAAAATAAAGACCTTTCTCAGGCCCCTGTGATCTTTGAGATCATGGAGCGTACGCAAGCGCCCTCGCAACGTGCCTTATATAACCCCGATCTGTATCAGACAGCTCCCTGTACCATGTAAGAAGATTCCACTCATCTCGTGTTAGCTCAGAATTTTCGCGGTCGCTCTTCTCCACGCCAATGTTCTTTTTCTCATCCTGATCCAACATGCCCACTACTCCATTAAGTGCATTGCGTGCGCAACGTTACTTAGGCGTGTGGGAAATCAAAACCGAAATCCATCGTAACGAATCGTTTAAATACAACTAGTTATTTCTCAGCGCCGGAAACACCGGGAGCATCAGCCATCGCCCTGATGATTCGATGCACAGCTTTTTGGTCATAGTCAGACAAGGTCCTGAACTGGTGCAGCAGCGTTTCTTCTGCCTCGGTCAAGCCTTCGAGCGCACGTTGCGTTCGCCTTCCAGTCAACACGTACGGAACATCGACACCGGCCTTGAGCACGGCTGTGAGGTAGACGGAATCAGGGTTTCGCTCTCCTTTCTCATAGCTGCCTTGAGTATTGCGGGTGATGCCACCCAGTTGCGCAAAGGCCTCCTGGTTGAGCCCAAGCCGCGTCCGTTCTTCACGCAAGCGTTCACCCACGCCAACGTCCATGTCAT
Source organism: Pseudomonas sp. 43mfcvi1.1 (assembly GCF_900115935.1). NCBI lineage: Bacteria > Pseudomonadati > Pseudomonadota > Gammaproteobacteria > Pseudomonadales > Pseudomonadaceae > Pseudomonas > Pseudomonas sp. 43mfcvi1.1. The sequence continues at coordinate 53,557 of NZ_UETT01000008.1, forward strand.
TTTCAGATGCACAACTTTTCAAACTTTCACCCTTTACAGGCACAAATCCTTGGGCATAATTGCACCAAATCAACACGGATGCCCACGAATGGACACTATGCCCGCCCCTCTCACACCCGAGCAAGCCCGAGCGGTGCTTGATCGAAAAGGTCTCAGCATTGCGGAGTTCTCTCGTCAGAACGCGCTGAACAGCAACCTGGTCAGCGACCTGCTGAATGGCCGGAAGAAAGGACGCCGCGGCGAAGCCCATCGGGCGGCGGTGTTACTGGGCATCAAGCTCGGCACTGTGTCGGCAACCGTCACTCCATCAGCCCTCGCGCAAGGACGCCGCCGTGAGCACATACAAATTGGTCTGCCCTCATTGCCAATCACGGATGCGCATACGCACCAGTGAAGGCACACATATTTTTCTTCGCATTGCTTACTTGCAGTGCACTAACGAGGCTTGCGGTTGGTCTGTTCGCGCCGAGTTTGAAATGACGCACGAGATGAGCCCGAGTGGGATGGCCAACCCATCGGTCAAGTTGCCGCTGGCAGATATCGCGCTACGTCGTGAGGCGATGACAACGAATGGCGCTCAACTCGAACTGTTACCCCCACTCAAGGATGGAGCGGACTAAATGAACGATACCCAGCCTATTTCGCTTGATTACCGCAGCAGCATGCAACAGGCCGCCCTCGCCTATCTGGCTCGACATCAAGCAGAACATCTAGTCGATGGCGATCAATTGTTCAAAAACTGTGTCCACCATCTGATCGTTGCCCTTGAGGTGCCGTCCGGCATTGCGACGAAATTGGCACAGTTAGCCTGGACCGAGCATCACGCAGCGTCCGGCCTCAACCACTCCACCACGCTTTAACCCTTAATCATTGGCTCAACCCTACTCGACCGTAGGGCTGGGCTTGTATTGCCCATCAGTTGGTGCGACATGGAACAGTCAGAAACGCTACGGGCTGAAGTGCTTCAGCGGCTCAAGAACGATTACGGATTCAAGGCGCGGCTGAGCGATGTCTATTGGCGCGGCGGTAAGTGCCCAGCCTGTGGACAAAAAGAGCTGTATACCCGTGTTTCGAAACCGTGGCTGATCATTTGCGGCCGCAAGAGCAAATGTGCGCAGCGTTGGCACGTTAAGGAGCTGTATGAGGATCTGTTCGATGACTGGAGCCGTCGAGCGCCCTCTTGCGATCAATATCCCATCGCGACGGCTCGAGCTTATCTGGAATTCGCCCGGGGGTTTCGGCTTGAGCTGATTCAGGGTTGGTTCACCCAGGAGTCCTACTATTCCCGCGAGCTGAACGAAGGCAGCACCACGGTCCGCTTCGCCCTGGAAAAAGGGGGGTATTGGGAACGGCTGATCGATCGTCCGCACCGCTTCGGCAAGATGAAAGCTCGGTTCAAACCTGGCGATAGTCCTCGCGGCGTTTGGTGGTGTCCGCCTTGCGTCGAATTGCTGGAGGTCGCCGAACTGTGGATTGTCGAGGGGATCTTCGACGCTATCGCTCTGGTGCATAACGGCATTGCCGCGGTGTCGTCTATGTCATCCAACGCCTTTCCCGAAGAGTCATTGAGAGAGCTGGCACGACTACGCGGCAGCAAAGTGCCCAAGTTGGTTTGGGCGCTGGACAACGAGCCCGGCGCGCACAAGTACACCAAGCAATGGGTGCGGCAAGCCCGTGCCTTGGGCTATGAATGCGAAGCAGCGCAGATCCCTCAGCCTGACAGCCGCAAGGTTGATTGGAATGACCTGCATCAGCGCTGGGCCTTCATTGATGACGGGCCCCAGCGTACCGAACAAATCAAAAAAGACCTGGCTACCGCCCGCTATCATGGCTCGCTTCTGATCGCCGAAAACGCGACCGAGAAAGGCGTGCTGATGTACGAATGGCGCGAGCGCTACGAGTTTCACTTCGCGTTTGAGAGCCGGTTGTACTGGTTCAAGATGGACCTGGAGAAATTCAACAAGGCCATGCAGGCGTTAGAGTCTTCGGAGCGCCATGAAGACCAGTTGCTTAACGATAAACAACGACGTGACAAGGCATTGCGCCAATGCGGTGGGGTTGTCGAAATCGCCAACTGCTATCCCCAGGCGCTGTACTTCCAACACAACGAGGTCACCGACGAGTCCTGGTACTACTTTCGCGTGGACTTCCCTCACGACGGCGGCAGCGTAAAGAACACCTTCACAGGCGGCCAGGTCGCTGCCGCCAGCGAGTTCAAGAAGCGCTTGCTCAGCATGGCTGCCGGCGCGGTGTTCACCGGCAGTGGGAAGCAGCTCGACAAGATCATGAAGGACCAGCTCTATGGGCTTAAAACTGTAGAGACGATCGATTATGTGGGCTACAGCAAGGAGCACGGTGCCTATGTGTTCGGTGATATTGCCGTGCGCAATGGCATCGTCAGCAAGGTCAACAAAGAGGACTTTTTTGAGTTCGACAAGCTGCGGCTCAAGACGCTGCAGAAGTCGATTGCGATGCACATCCAGCGTGATGCCAAGCACTACCGCAACGACTGGTTGCCCATGCTTTGGACATGTTTTGGTGCCAAGGGAATCGTGGCGCTGGCGTTCTGGTTTGGCTCGCTGTTCGCCGAGCAGATTCGCGCACAGTACAAGTCGTTTCCCTTCCTGGAGGTCACGGGCGAGGCCGGTGCCGGTAAAACGACGCTGCTGACTTTTCTTTGGAAGCTCCTGGGCCGAGAACACGAGGGTTTCGATCCGTCGAAATCAACCCGTGCCGGCCGCCAGCGGGCGATGGGCCAAGTCTCCAACATGCCGGTGGTGTTGATCGAGGGCGACCGCAACGAGCCGGATAAGGCACATGCTAAGGGCTTTGACTGGGACGAGCTGAAAGACTTCTTTGGCGGTGGCACCCTCGGCACCCGGGGGATGAAAACCAGTGGTAACGAAACCTACGAGCCACCGTTTCGGGGTGTCGTCGCCATCAGTCAGAACGCCGACGTTAGCGCCTCGGAAGCGATCCTGACTCGGATTATCAAAACCCACTTTACTCGCCCAGTAGTGACCACTGAGAGCCGTGCCGCAGCGGATAACCTGAACCTGATCCCGGTGGAACAACTCAGCCACTTTCTGCTGATGGCCGTGCGAGCTGAAGCCCAGGTCATGACGAAGTTTGCCGAGCGCGTGGCGGTGCATGAGCAATGTCTGCGCCAGCTTAAGGAGATCCGTGTCGAGCGGATCACCAAGAACCACAGCCAGATCATGGCGCTGGTGGACTGCCTTTGTTTGATCTGTCCGCTGGATGAAAACCAGCGTGTCACGACTCATCAAGCCCTGACCGCCATGGCTCTGGAACGTCAGGCGGCGATCAGTGCTGACCACCCTTTGGTTGCCGAATTTTGGGACGTTTACGAGTACCTGGAAAGCCTCGGCGAAGGGCCGCAGGTCAATCACAGCATCGACCCGAAACTCATCGCCATCAACCTCAACGACTTCGCCGAAAAAGCCAGCGATCACCGACAGAACCTCGCGGATCTCAAGACCCTGCGCACGCTGTTGGTCAATAGCCGCAGCCGCAAGCTGCTAGAGGTGAACAAGGCCACCTACAGCGCGGTTCGAGCAGCTCAGGCAGCCAATAACACGATGGCTAAGAAATCCACAACCGTGCGTTGCTGGACCTTCCAGAACGCCTAAGCAGCATCGTTTGTAACCACTACCAGGCGCAACGCCTGGACAACACCAAAGGAGCAACACCATGTCATCAGATCGACTCATAGAAGCGTTTGACGAAATTTTTCGATACGAGAGAGCCCTTCCGGCTATTCGCCTAGCGGGTATTGAGGCGCTACACCGATTGATGCCTGTCGCTCAAGGTCATTCGGGACAGAGTGGCGTCATAGGGCGCTTCTTGCTCGGGCTTTACAACGGCCAGGACTACCCCTTCGACATGACCGAACTGCGTCGGATCGATGCGGTTCTTTTCGATGATTGTATAGCCGTCTTGCGGCTCGATAACACGGCCGAACGAGAGGTGCATCGGTACTTCGAGAACGGCGATGCGATTTGGGAGGAACTGCGGAATCGATGGGCATGAAGACCGGAACGAAGTCGTAGCAATCATCACGCAAGACCAGGCCAAGGCCTGAAAGATGGTGTCGAGGAGCGCCAACTCCTCGACACCGACCACCACTAAGGAGCAGCACCATGCAAGCACGGAACCCAAGCAGCAGTGCCGGGGAGACTAGCACGAGCGCGCTGGAATTTGATGATGACGTTTCCTACGTTGCCCTAACCAAAAGATGCGTCGACTTCAAGGAGTTGGCGCGATGAACAATGGCAAATCCTTTCCTTGGAATCTCGACCTGACGGGGTTCTGCGACCAATGCGGGAAATACCGCGCCCACGGCAACCATTACAAGTGCAGTAAGGCCCGGCAGGCCATTAACGAGCAACGGCGGGCCGAAGAAGCCCTGTCAGGAAAAGCTTCGAGACCCAAAAGAAGTGCCTGCCTGTTCTGGTTACTCCGTCAGGGCTGATCGATAGCGCTCAGTTAGAAAACAACGCAGCACGGAAGGCCAGGGACGGCCTTCCCTCCCGCCGGGCTCTGGTGGGGGCTATTCATACATCGCATGGAGACGCGCATGGCAAATGGCGTAGAGGCTCGTGGAAATTCGGTACGGGTCTATTTTCGTTTCAATGGAGAGTTGTGCCGGGAGCTTGTGCCCGGCGGCAATACAGCGGCAAACCGGAAGCATGCGGCGCGCCTAGTGAACATCATCGAATACGAGATACAGGCCGGTACCTTCGATTACTGTCGGCATTTCCCTAACTCGGCAAGACTGGTCGAGAACACCTTCGGACACTATCTGGACCTGTGGCTAAAAATTAAAGCCAACGGTGTGGCCGCCGCCTCTTACCGAGGATATGCCAATAAGGCAGAAGTCCATGTCCGACCGCGCTGGGGAAAAGTTCAGATTGACCAGATCGACCACTTGGATTTGCAGGAGTGGGTGCAGGATACGCTTTCGACGCGGCTAAAGAACAAAACCATCCGAGACATCATCTGCAATGTGCGGCAGATTTTCAGGCTGTACCGCACTCGTAAAAAGGTTGCTCACGACCCTACAGAGGGGCTATTCGTCCGCCTGCCCGATCCTGAAGCGCCGGACCCGTTCACCAGGGCGGAAATCAAACAGATTCTTGAAACGCCGACCAGCCGTACGCAAGAGCTGTTGATGGTGCAATTCATGATTTGGGCGGGGCCGAGGGTTTCAGAGACTATTGCTTTGGCGTGGGAGGATGTCGATTTGGAGCAAGGGACGGTGACGTTTCGCCGGTCGAAGGTGCGCGGCGCTTATCGGGTGACGAAAACTCGGCGTTCGACGCGGAAGGTACGGTTGCTGGAGCCGGCTTGGGATGCGTTGCGCAAGATCAATGCAATAAATCAGAAGAAGCAGGCGGAGACAGTCGATATCGTTGAACGCGACAACAAGACGGTGCGGCAACATAAATTGCACTTTGTTTTTTTGAATACCAAAAGCGGTTTGCCGCACGTCAGTGATTTCGTAGTGCGGGATCGGTTTTTCAAGGCTCATTTGAATGCGGCCGGGGTTCGGTACCGAGGACCGGGGCAGTGTCGGCATACGTATGCCAGTCAGTTGCTGACTACGGGGGTGGCTTCGATTGATTGGATTGCGGAGCAGATGGGGCACACGAATGGGAATATGATTCGGCAGCACTATGGCACATGGATTAATGAGGATGGGCCGGATGTTATTGGTTTGCTTCAGCACGCACTTGGTTTATAAATACCTTGCACTTTATGGATGGCAAAAAAATGCCCTTACTGCATCGATATGACTCACTGCTGTTAAAAAAGAATGTAGCTCTTGCACAGCCCTATTCTCATCGTATGAGCCAATGCCTAGCGTTGCGACTTAACAATTATTCTTTGCTCAGGCGACTCAACAAATTTTCGGTATTAGATGAGATTGCGCTGCTTGAAAAAACACCGACCAGTAAATTTACTGGCACAAAAAAAGCTGAAAAATTCAGAGGTTCAATTTTGGGGCGCTTCTGGCACAAGCATTATTTCGACGCACAACATCTGCCTCAGAATGTAGTTAACAAATGGTTCGCTGACTACGCAGTAAACCAAGGCTTACTGAAAGACAAGCTACATGAAATTTTGATGATAGATGAAGATGATTCAGACATGGAGAATTATCGACTAACCAAGGCCAATCAAATATCACATGCCATCGTTTATGGCGGAATAGAATCGAGAAAAAAAAGGGGAGCGCTGACAGGCGAATGGTTAATTTACTATATCCATGATGGGCTCAACTACTATTTGGATTTAGCTGACCATAAAGAACTAGACGATCAACAAAAACTCTTTGACCGTTTGAAAGACGAGTGCGCTTGGGAGTTCCCGTTTGCGTTCGAAACTCCCACCGTCGACGATGCGGGATCCCCCATCTAAAGTGTTGCAAGCAAACGGCTGCAAACCTTAATTTTTCGCAGTCAACGCGGTTCGTGCTTAGGGATGGCGGCGATCTCGAAGGTGATACCACGAGCTGTAAATGCCTCTTGAATCCAAACAGTAAACTTAAGCATAAAAGCCATAAACACAATAAGAAATCTTATTCTATTGTCAGCTCCCGCCCAAGAGTGAGTGATACCCACTGAATTACCATACTGATCTTTCCCTCCTGCATACACCGAAAAATCCTCACACCTTAAAGTCTGAGCTGTTGATTCTACGGCGTCAATTTTTTTCTTCAGCGCGTCTACCATGGATCCTTCAAGGGAATATCCCTTTCTATGAGAGAAGCGATTCCTAATCTCGTTGATCTTATCCATAACGGTATAAATATCGGCCGGCATACCAAGATCTTTTGACTTAGTAAGTTTGGTCCTAAAAGGTACAAAACCTTTGTTATACATATATTCATCGCCAGTCAATTTTCTGGACCAGAGATTCAAAAACTCTTCAAGTATCAAATGGCCTCTTAGCACGCAAAGGGCCTCATCGGGGATGTTGATCATTGCGAGAAAATCATTCGGTTCAAATATCCTGCTGAAATCAGCTCCTACCGCAACATAAGTTTCATTAGCGACCATATTCACCTCGAGCCCATTCATCGATCATTTCTGATCGCACAGTAACATTGCTGCGGCATCTTTCGGGTCACCAGATCAACAGCCAGCCAAAAGCCCTCTCCGGGGAAGCTAGCATGACCGAATAAGCGTGCCATGTTCCCATATTGTTCCCATATCGCCCTTTTTCAGACACCAAAAACCACAAACCCCCGACTTTCTCTAGGAAAATCAGGGGTTTGTGTTTGCAGAATGTGGCGGTGAAGGAGAGATTCGAACTCTCGATACAGTTTCCTGTATACACACTTTCCAGGCGTGCTCCTTAAGCCACTCGGACACTTCACCGTATCTCGGCAAACTGTTCAGTCTGTCGAGGCGCGCTAATGTAGTCGAAAGCTTTTCCGATGGCAAAGGTTTTTTTCAGAATTTTCATGTGGTTAAGGTGGTCGGGCATTTCAAACGCCTCGGAGCATGGCAAATCGGCCAATCTCTGGGTTTGTGTCTGCACTGCACTATAGATAAAGGCATGGCCGGTTGGGCGGGCCAGGTTGTTTGTGGGGCCTTGGGCTGACCGGTGAGTCAGTCACGGCGCTTTACCTGGCCTGCGACGGTGGGTAACGTCGGCGTCACTTCTCTTACAAGGAATAGCGTCATGAGCGACTTGATTGCCTACCATCTCGAAGACGGTATCGCGACCCTGACCTTGAACAACGGCAAGGTCAATGCCATCTCGCCGGATGTGATTGCCGCGTTCAACGCTGCGCTGGACCAGGCGACGGCGGATCGGGCGGTGGTGATCATTACCGGGCAGCCGGGGATTTTGTCCGGTGGTTATGATCTGAAAGTGATGACCGCCGGTCCCAAGGAAGCGGTGAGCCTGGTCACGGCTGGCTCGACGCTGGCCCGTCGCCTGTTATCGCACCCCTTCCCTGTCGTTGTCGCGTGCCCCGGGCATGCGGTGGCCAAGGGTGCGTTCCTGCTGCTGTCGGCGGACTACCGCATCGGTGTGGAAGGACCGTTCAGCATCGGCCTGAACGAAGTGCAGATCGGCATGACCATGCACCACGCCGGTATCGAGCTGGCCCGTGATCGCCTGCGCAAGTCGGCGTTTCATCGCTCGGTGATCAATGCCGAGATGTTCAACCCGCAGAGCGCGGTGGATGCCGGTTTCCTCGACAAAGTGGTGTCGGCCGAAGAACTGCAGGGCGCAGCCCTGGAAGCGGCGCGTCAGTTGAAGAAAATCAACATGACCGCCCACAAGAACACCAAGCTGAAGGTTCGCAAGGCCCTGCTGGAAACGCTGGACAGCGCGATTTTGCTGGATCAGGAGCATATGGGCTGACGCTCCCTGGTCACTCAAGGCTTACACGGATCACCGTGGCGAGGGAGCTTGCTCCCTCGCCACGGGGTAGTGACCTTCCTTAAACCCTCAGCACTGGGCATTTTTCCTACACGCCCCGTTTAGAAGTCCGCAACCGCTCTAGGCCGCTTCTGTCGCGCCATGTGGAAACATGCGCTTAAACATCGTCCATTTCCTACCTCTATAGGGGCAATTGCCGAAAACAGTGCACATCCGTACACTGCGCCACCTTTTGTCCCGATGGGGCCTGTAGATGCTGTTTGTATTGCGTATGTCGTTGATGGGCCTGCATTTTGTCCTGGCTGGCGTGCTCGGGGTGATTCTGGGCCTGTGCCGGCCGTTCAATCCGGACAACAGCCGTTTATGCGCAAGGTTGTACGCATTGCCGGCGATGTGCATTTTGCGTTTGCGGGTCCGGGCGCAGGTCGACACGCTGGTGGACAAGCCCAACGGCTGCGTCATCATCGCCAACCACCAATCCAACTATGACCTGTTCATGTTCGGCAACGTGGTGCCGCGCCGGACCGTGTGCATCGGCAAGAAGAGCCTGAAATGGGTGCCACTGTTCGGGCAATTGTTCTGGCTGGCGGGCAACGTCTTGATCGACCGCGGCAACGCGATCAAGGCGCGAAAGTCGATGCTGACCACCACCCATACCTTGCAGCATGAGGACACCTCGATCTGGGTTTTCCCGGAAGGCACGCGCAATCTGGGCGAGGACCTGCTGCCGTTCAAGAAAGGCGCATTCCAGATGGCAATAGCCGCCGGGGTACCGATTATTCCGGTGTGCGTCAGCAGCTACATCAAGCATATGCGCCTCAATCGCTGGCGCAGCGGTGACATCCTCATACGCTCATTGCCGGCAATTCCTACAGCCGGGTTGAGCATGGATGACATGCCCCGGCTCATCGCCCAATGCCGTGAGCAGATGCGCGAGTGCATCGCGACAATGGACCGGCAGTTGCAAGCCGCCTGAATGGAAAACCCGCCTCTCGGCGGGTTTTCTTTTACCGCCGAACTCCGCGGATTTTGCTGACTCTCAAACTACAGGGCGCGTTAAGCTGGACGCTCCCTGTCACTGCCATTTTCCAATAAGAAGTGAACCACCATTATGGGTAGAGTCGTTGCTGCTGCGGTCTACAGCGCCGGAAAGAAAGTCACCAATATCACCCTCGACGAAGGCAGTGCCTGGGCTGCCAAACCTGGTCATTTTGTGTGGATCGGTCTCGAAGAACCCAGCGCCCTGGAGCTGACCAACCTGCAGCGTCAATTCAACCTGCATGAATTGGCGATCGAAGACGCCATGGAAAAACACAGCCGGCCCAAGCTGGAGACCTTTGGCGATGCGCTGTTTATTGTCACGTATTCGCCGATACGCAAGGACGGCAAGCTGCAGTTCATCGAAACCCATATCTTTGCTGGCAAGGGTTACATCATCACGGCTCGCAACGGGCACTCAGCGTCCTACGCCCACGTCCGGCAACGCTGTGAGGCACGTCCTCTCTTGCTGAAACACGGGGAAGATTTCGTCCTCTACGCCATCCTCGATTTCGTGATTGAAAACTACCAGCCCATGGGAGAAGCCATTCACGCCGAGATCGATGAGCTGGAGCGCAACGTCATGTGCAGCTCCCTGAACGAGCGGGATATCCAGAACCTGCACAGCTTGCGCCGCGACGTGTTGCGCCTGCGTCGCTACGCGGCGCCGATGGTGGAGATCAGTGAAGAGTTGCAGAGGTTGGACTTCCCCTTCATCGACAAGAACATGAGCCCGTATTTCCGCGATGTGCAGATTCATGTCACGCGGCAAATGGAAGACCTGGCGACCCTGGCCGACATCGCCAGCCAGACCATCGAAGTCGGCGTGCTGCTCGAAGCGTCGCGCCAGAGCGTAGTGCAGCGCAAGTTCGCGGCTTGGGCGGCGATCCTGGCGTTTCCCACGGCCGTGGCCGGGATCTATGGGATGAACTTCCAGGACATGCCGGAGTTGAGTTGGCAATACGGCTATTTTGCCGTGCTGGGGGTCATTGCGGTGGGATGCTCCTCGTTGTGGTGGAGCTTCAAGCGATCGGGGTGGTTGTAGGCAAACAATGGGATTTGTGTGGGATTCATCGCGAGCAGGCTCGCTCCCACAAAAGGTAACTCCCAATCCGAAACAACTGTGGGAGCGAGCTTGCTCGCGATGACGATGGCACATCCAACAGAATCGCCAACTGATCCACCGCTATCGCGAGCAGGCTCGCTCCCACATTAGATAGTGGTGATCTTCAGCCTTGGGTGGCTTCGGCCTGTGGCTTGTGAGCAACGAAACGCATCATCCACTCCGCCACCGTGGTGCCATGGTGCTCATGGGCGAGGCTCGCCACGCCCTGGCTGTAGATCTGCTCGCCGAGGTGTTGCTGGCGAATCTCCAGCAAGGCCCGGGAGTAATCGTGGATGAATTCCGGATGGCCCTGGAAGCACAGCACCTGGTCGTTGATGTGGTAGGCGGCGAACGGGCAGAAATCGCTGGAGGCGATGACGGTCGCGCTTTCGGGCAGTTCGGTGACCTGGTCCTGATGGCTGATCAGCAAGGTCAGTTCTTCCATCACCGGGCTCATCCAAGGCGCCTTGGCGGCGAGTTTGTAGCGATGGGTGCCGACACCCCAGCCTTGGGTGGCGCGTTCAGTCTTGCCGCCCAGCAACAACGCCAACAATTGATGACCAAAGCACACGCCCAGCAATTTATCGCCGCGCTGGTAGCGCTCCAGCAAGTAGGTCTTGAGGGTTTGAATCCACGGGTCGGTGCCGAAGGAGTCCGCCTTGCTGCCGGTCACCAGATAAGCGTCGAACTGCTCGTCATCGCTGGGGTAATGCCCCTCCATCACGTTGTATACGACGAATTCGGCCGCAATGGGCTGCTGTGAAAACAGACGCTGGAACATCTGCCCGTAACCCTGATATTGGTCGACCAGTTCCGGACGCAGGATATCGGTTTCCAGAATGCAGATGCGTAGCGACATAAAAAATACCTGACACGATGATGGGAATATTGCACACCCCAGAGCCTGCCCTGAAACACGGTTCCAAGGCAAGCCCCTCCCCGGGTCTGTCAGAAAAGTTCATGCCTGGCGGCTTTCTCCAACAACAGGGTCGGCGGTGAGAAGCGCTCGCCGTATTGCTCAGCCAGATACTGGGCGCGGCCGACAAAGTCCTGCAAGCCGTATTGATTGATGAATTGCAGCGCACCGCCGGTCCAGGCCGCGAAGCCGATGCCGAAGATCGAGCCGACGTTGGCATCGGCCGTCGACGTCAGTACGCCCTCCTCCATGCAGCGCACGGTTTCCAGGGCCTGGATGAACAGCAGACGGTCACGGATATCCTGGGGGGAAATCTGCCCACCGGCTTTCTCGAAGCGGCTCTTGAGCAGCGGCCACAAGTACTTTTGCCCATTGGCCGGATAATCATAGAAACCGGCGCCAGCGGCCTTGCCGGGGCGTTTGTATTCGTTGAGCAGCAAATCAATTACGGCGAACGCCGGATGCTCCATCGGCCTTTTCCCTTCTGCACGCAGGTCCTTGGCGGTTTGCGCGCGGATATGGCTCATCAGGCTGAGGGAAACTTCGTCAGAGATCGCCAGAGGCCCGACTGGCATCCCGGCCTTGCGCGCTTCGGTCTCGATCATCGGCGCACTCACGCCCTCGCCGAGCATGGCGATGCCCTCGTTGGTAAAGGTGCCGAATACCCGGGACGTAAAGAAGCCACGACTGTCGTTGACCACAATCGGCGTCTTGTTGATCTGCAGGACAAAATCAAAACCCCGGGCCAGGGTCTCGTCACTGGTGCGCATGCCCTTGATGATCTCCACCAAGGGCATTTTTTCCACCGGGCTGAAAAAGTGCAGACCAATGAACTTCGTCGGGTCCGGCACGGCCATGGCCAGGCCGGTGATCGGCAAGGTCGAGGTGTTGGAGGCGATCACCGCATCATGTCCCACCACTGCCTGGGCGGCGGCCGACACGCTGGCTTTCAGGGCGCGATCTTCAAACACCGCTTCAATGATCAGGTCGCAACCGGCCAGGTCCGCGTCGCTGTCGGTGGTGCGAATCCGCGCCAACGTAGCTTCGCGCTGCTCGGCGGTGAGTTGGCCACGGGCGACTTTTTTATCCAGCAACGCCGCCGAACGGGCCTTGCCCTTCTCGGCGGCTGCCAGGTCGACATCCTTGAGTACCACGGCAACGCCGGCCACAGCACTGACATAGGCAATACCCGCCCCCATCATGCCCGCGCCGAGCACGCCGACTTTTTTCGTCAGATAAGGCGCAAAACCCTGTGGGCGAGAGCCGCCGGCCTTAATCTCGTTGAGCTGGAACCAGAAGGTACCGATCAGGTTCTTCGCCACCTGGCCGGTGGCCAGTTCGGTGAAGTAGCGGGTTTCGATCAGGTGGGCGGTGTCGAAATCAACCTGGGCGCCCTCCACCGCTGCGCAGAGAATTTTCTCCGGAGCCGGCAAACAGCCCTGGGTCTTGTTACGCAGGATCGAGGGGGCGATCGCCAACATTTGCCCGATTTTCGGGTCGGACGGCGTGCCGCCCGGCAGTCGATAGCCCTTTGCATCCCAGGGTTGCACGACGCTGGGGTTGGCAAGAATCCAGGCCCGGGACTTGGCCAGCAGTTCATCCCGATCCCGGGCCAGCTCATCGATCAAACCGGTCTGCAGCGCTTGTTGCGCATTGATCTTCTTACCCTCGAGCAGATACGGCAAGGCCTTTTCCAAACCGAGCAGGCGCACCATCCGCACCACCCCGCCACCGCCCGGCAACAAGCCAAGAGTGACCTCCGGCAGACCGAGCTGCACCGATGGCAAGTCCAACGCCACACGATGATGGCAGGCCAGGCAGATTTCCCAACCACCGCCGAGGGCAGCGCCATTGATGGCCGCCACTACGGGCTTGCCCAAGGTTTCCAAGGCACGCAATTGCGCCTTGAGCAGCAGGACCCTGTCGTAGAAAGCCTTGGCCTCGGACTTGCCGACCTTGACCAGTTCGTTGAGGTCACCGCCCGCGAAGAAGGTGTGCTTGGCCGAGGTGATGATCACACCGGCAATCGAGTCCTTTTCTGCCTGCAAACGGGCGACGCAGGCGGCCATGGCCTCACAGTACACCGCGTTCATGGTGTTGGCGCTCTGGCCCGGCATGTCCAGGGTCAGGACGACGATCCGGTCCTGGCCGATTTCGTAACGGATGGCATCGGTCATGAATAAGTGTTCCTTGAAGTCGGGGCTCAGAGGCGTTCGATGACGGTGGCGATGCCCATGCCGCCGCCGACACAGAGGGTCGCCAGGCCATAGCGCAGGCGACGCGTCTCCAACTCGTCGAGCAACGTGCCGAGGATCGCGCAACCCGTGGCGCCCAAGGGATGTCCCAGGGCGATGGAGCCACCGTTGACGTTGACCTTGGCGGGGTCGATGGCCATGTCCTTGATGAACTTGAGTACCACCGAGGCGAAGGCTTCGTTGACTTCGAACAGGTCGATGTCCTCGACCCGCAGCCCGGCCTTGGCCAGAGCCTTGCGGGTGGCCGGCGCCGGGCCGGTGAGCATGATGGTCGGGTCGGTGCTGGTGACGGCCGTGGCGACGATCCGTGCCCGGGGTTGCAGGCCCATGGCGCGCCCCTTGGCCTCGGAACCGATCAGCATCAACGCCGCACCGTCGACGATGCCGGAACTGTTGCCTGGCGTGTGCACATGATTGATCCGTTCGACATGGCTGTAGACGCGCAGCGCCGTACCATCGAAGCCCATCTGGCCCATGGCTTCGAAACTCGGCTTGAGCTTGCCCAAACCTTCGAGGGTGGAGTCGGCGCGGATGAATTCGTCGTGGTCCAGCAGCACGATGCCATTCTGGTCCCGTACGGCGACCAGGGATTTAGCGAACGAGCCGTCGGCCCGGGCGCGCGCCGCTTTTTGCTGGGAGTGCAGCGCGTAGCGGTCGACATCCTCGCGGCTGAAGCCTTCCAGGGTGGCGATCAGGTCGGCGCCGATGCCCTGGGGAATGAAGTGACCGTGCAGGTTGGACTGCGGGTCCAACGCCCATGCGCCGCCATCGCTGCCCATGGGCACCCGGGACATGGATTCGACACCGCCCGCCACCACCAGGTCTTCGAACCCGGAACGCACCTTCATGGCCGCCAGGTTCACCGCCTCCAGGCCTGAGGCGCAAAACCGATTGAGTTGCACCCCCGCCACGCTGACATCCCAATTGGCCACCAATGCAGCGGTCTTGGCGATATCAGCCCCCTGCTCGCCCACTGGCGTCACGCAACCGAGCACGATGTCATCGACCTGGCTGGTATCCAGATCCATGCGCTGCTGCAAGGCGCTGAGCAAGCCCCCCATCAGGTTCACCGGCTTGACACTGTGCAAGGCGCCATCGGCCTTGCCCTTGCCACGGGGCGTGCGTAATGCGTCGAAAATCAAAGCTTGGGTCATGACATCCTCGAAAACCACGGGCGTAATGCGATGAGCTCAACCATAAGCCCAGCGGCGCCGGATTCAATGACCACAGTGCTCAATGGCGTTGACGGCCACGCTCAGACGAACGGTAGCGAGCTATCGGGTTAACCGATTCAGGAAAGCAAGCTGTCTAGCAAAAGGGCCGGCAGGAAGGTGGCAATAGGCCTCATAGCTTTTTTAGAGCTATGCGCACCAAGCTGATACGAATTGGATCTAAGCCAAGGCCGCTGCGGCCCCTAATGTAATCCTTGTACAAGAAAGTCGTCGGGTTTTGCCGAGGCGCTTGTCGGACAGGAAGTGCAACGCCAGTCGCCACGGATATGCAGGCTGGCTTTTAGGAAATAACAATAAAGGCGGGTCAGCCATGTTCAAACATTCGAAAGTTCGCCAAGCCGGACTCATTCTCTTCGCCACGACGCTGCTGTTGATTTTGCCGAATATCACCAAGGTGATTGGCTGAATCCTGAGCGTAGGCATCTGCATTATTCCACTGGCTGTATCGCCAAAAAATGTGACGGGTTCGCTGTTCGAGCTGCGATGGCTGTGCCAACCTTTGCGGCACCCCCTCGACATGGAAGGCGATCGACTTGAAAGCTCTCATTGTGTTCGGGGCGTTGCTACTCAGCACGCCCCTTTACGCCGCGCAACTGGTGCTGGAGTTGGGCGCAAGCTCGCGCACCTGGCAAACCGAAGAACTGCTCAAGCACCCGGACGTTCAAACGGTCCAGATCACGGATGACGTTTCCTACAAGAAACCCATGAGTTATCGAGCCGTGCCGCTGACGACGTTATTGACGGGCGTTCAAGCGGACGATCATCTGCAAGCCGTTGCCCTGGATGGCTTCGCTGCCGAAATGCCCGCAGCACCGTTACTCAACAAGAGCGGGGCCCGGGCCTGGCTGGCGATCGAGGACCCGGCCAAGCCCTGGCCACCGTTGGGGGAAGGCAAGCACAGCGCCGGGCCTTTCTACCTGGTCTGGACCGATCCGCAGGCTGGCCATATCAGCCCGGAACAATGGCCCTACGCAGTGGCGACCATCAAACGCCTATCGGCCGTGGCCGACCGCTTTCCGGCCCTGCTGCCGGCGCCCAACCTGGCCAAGGACGACCCGATCAACAAAGGTTTCGAGCTGTTCCAGAAAAACTGCCTGGCGTGCCATCGACTCAACGGCGCGGGCGACGCACAGTTCGGTCCAGACTTGAATATCCCCTTCAATCCAACCGAATACTTCTCCGGGGATTTCCTCAAGCGCTACATTCGCGACCCGCAAGGCCTGCGCCACTGGCCCCAGGGCAAGATGCCCGGGTTCTCGGCAGCGGTGCTGCCGGATTCAGAGCTGGATTTGCTGGTGGGTTATTTGAAGCATATGGCGGGACGTAAGCAGCCATTAGCCCCGTAAGATTGCTTTTTTGTGGCGAGGGGATTTATCCCCGTTGGGCTGCGAAGCGGCCCCCAAACCAGGCAACTCGGTGTGCCAGCAAGATTGAGTTCACTGCTTTAGGGCTGCTACGCATCCCAGCGGGGATAAATCCCCTCGCCACAAAAGCTCGCTCACCAAGCAGTTATTGTTGTTGCACGGTGATCACTGGTGCCGGAGTCGCGACCAGCTTGGCGTGCATCTGCTCGTAACCGCCGCCGCGACGCATGCCACGCACCGGGCAGGCGTCCAGGTAGTCCAGGCCCACGGCCAGCTTCAGGTGTCGCTCCGGACGGGCCAGTTGGTTGGTCACGTCGAAACTGTACCAGGCGTCGTCAAGCCAGGCTTCTGCCCAGGCATGGCTTGCCAGGTGCTCGCTCTCTTCGCTGAACAGATACCCCGACACATACCGCGCCGGCACTCCCAGGCTACGAGCGCAGGCCAGGAATGCGTGGGTGTGATCCTGGCATACCCCGCTACGCCCGGCAAAAGCCTGGGCCGCGCTGGTTTCGACCGCCGTAGTGCCCGGGGTGTAGATCATGTGCTGGTTCAGCCCGTGCATCAGGTCGATCAGCGCCGTACGATCGCGACGCTGCTGGCAGAGCTGGGCGGCGAAGACGCGAAGGGCCTCGTCCGCTTCGGTCAGCCGGGTGAAGCGCAGGAACGGCAGCGCTGACTGGCTCTCGTGCTCGGCTTCGCGAGACGGGTCGATATCCACCTGTCCGCGAGCACCGATGATGACTGTTTCGTGGGGCTCGTCCAGGGTCAGTACGTGAAGGATGTTGCCAAACGGATCCAGCTGCGCCCGCACCGGCCGTGGTAAATCCAGTTGCCAGCTCAGCACATGCTGGCGTTCGCTGTCGTGGGGCGTCAGGCGCAGGTACTGGATGCTGGCGCGAACCTGATCTTCGTAGTGGTAGGCCGTTTCGTGGCTGATCGAGAGTCTCATATGACCTCCAGGTAGGAACTGTGGATGGCATTGCCCAGTTCACGGACCAGTGGGATGAATTCGGTAAGCCAGGCATGCAGGCCCCCGTCGAGGATTTCGTTGATGCCGGTGTAGCGCAGGCGGGCGTCCATTTCCGCCGCCAGTCGTTGTGCCTGCCGGCCATTGGTGCCCGGCAGGCTTGCGAGGATCTGGTCGATTTCTTCGGTACAGGCGCGCAGCGAACGCGGCACGTCGGCGCGCAACAGCAGCAACTCAGCCACATGGCGAGCGCCCGGGGCCTCACGGTAGATCTCGGTATAAGCCTCGAAGGACGACAAGGCCCGCAACAAGGCGCTCCATTGGTAATACGCGTGGGCCGTGCCATCACTGACCGCGTCGGCCTGGTCACCGGCCATTTCGTAACGGGCATCGAGCAAGCGCAAGGTGTTGTCGGCCCTTTCGATGAAAGTCCCCAGGCGAATGAACCTGAATGCATCGTTGCGCATGATGGTGCCGTAGGTTGCGCCACGAAACAGGTGGGAGCGCTCCTTGATCCACTCGCAGAAACGGCTCATGCCGTAGCGATTCAAGCCTTGCTCGGCGATACCACGAATTTCCAGCCAGGTGGCGTTGATGTTTTCCCACATGTCGGCGGTAATTCGCCCACGTACCGCATGGGCGCTGGCTCGCGCGGAGCCGAGGCAACTGTAGATGCTGGCCGGGTTGGCCGCATCCAGGGCAAAGAAATGCAGCAGGCGCTCGGCGTGCAGATCGCCGTGTCGCTCCCGGTAGTCATCCAGCGTGCCGGTGATCAGCAATGGCATGGCCAACTCGTGCAGGCCATCCCCACGCCCGTCCTGGGGCATCAGCGACAACGAATAGCTGACATCGAGCATCCGCGCGAGGTTTTCCGCACGCTCCAGGTAGCGCGACATCCAGTACAGGTCCGAGGCGGTTCTACTTAGCATGGCAGCTCCTCAATCCTCGACCACCCAGGTGTCCTTGGTACCCCCGCCCTGGGATGAGTTCACCACCAGGGAGCCTTCGCGCAACGCCACTCGTGTCAGCCCGCCAGGGACCACGCGGGTCTCGCGGCCGGCCAGCACAAACGGACGCAAGTCGATGTGACGCGGGGCGATGCCGTTTTCGACAAAGGTCGGGCACGTCGAAAGCGACAGCGTCGGCTGGGCGATGTAGGCGTGCGGCTTGGCCTTGATTCGCTCGCCAAAGGCTTCGATTTGCGCCGCCGTCGAGGCCGGTCCCACCAGCATTCCGTAACCGCCGGAGCCCTGGGTTTCCTTGACCACCAGATCGGGAAGATTCGCCAGCACGTGGGAAAGCTCGGCAGGATTACGACATTGCCATGTAGGAACGTTCTTCAGGATCGGCTCCTCGTCCAGGTAAAAGCGGATCATGTCGGTGACGAACGGGTACACCGACTTGTCGTCCGCCACACCCGTGCCAATGGCATTGGCCAGCACTACGTTGCCGGAACGGTAGGAGGACAACAGGCCCGGTACGCCGAGCATCGAATCCGGGTTGAAGGCCAGTGGATCAAGGAAGGCGTCGTCGAGGCGACGGTAGATCACATCCACCGCTTTCGGGCCGTCGGTGGTGCGCATGAACACTTTGTCGTCCCGTACGAACAGATCGGCGCCTTCTACCAGTTCCACGCCCATCTCCCGGGCCAGGAAGGCGTGCTCGAAGAACGCACTGTTGAAACGTCCCGGGGTGAGCACCACGACGCTGGGATCATCCAGCGGGCTGGAGCTTTTCAGGGTGTCGAGCAGCAGGTTCGGATAATGGTCGATGGGGGCGATGCGCTGGGCGGCGAACAGCTCGGGGAACAGGCGCATCATCATCTTGCGGTCTTCGAGCATGTAGCTGACGCCGCTGGGCGTACGAAGATTGTCTTCGAGTACGTAGTACGTGCCGTCACCGTCGCGCACCAGATCGACACCACAAATGTGGGCATAGATGTCACGGTGCAGATCAAGCCCTTGCATCGCCAGTTGGTACTGCTCGTTGGCCAGTACCTGTTCGGCGGGAATGATCCCGGCCCGGATGATCCGTTGTTCGTGGTAGAGATCGGCAAGGAACATGTTCAGCGCCTTGACCCGCTGGATACAGCCACGTTCGACCACCCGCCATTCGCTGGCCGGGATGCTGCGCGGGATCGTGTCGAAAGGGATCAGGCGCTCAGTTCCCTGCTCGTCTCCATAGAGCGTGAAAGTAATGCCGGCACGATGAAACAGCAGGTCGGCTTCACGTCTGCGTTGTGCCAGCAGCTCGTCAGGCGTTTCAGCCAGCCAGCGGGCAAAAGCCCGGTAATGCGGGCGGACCTGGCCGTCAGCATCGTACATTTCATCAAAACCACTGCGGATCATGCCGTACTCCTTGTCACCCTGGCAGCAAGGCTTCGCAAGCCCCGTGCCATCGGCATAAACGCTTTACAATCAACGGGTTGGATTCTCCACTGACAGGCTGTGCACTTTTGTAGTGCAGCAAATACCCTCCACCCCGCTGCCCCCGCTTCATTGCGACGCAGGGGGGGTCGCTCCCCTGAGCATAGTCACGGAAAAACGAAGCGGCTTGATCTGGATACAGTTAGGTACAAAACCCGGAGACGTGATAGTGGTGGGTCGGATATAAATCCGTTTCACATGAAAACGGCCGACACAAAGGTCAGCCGTTGCTGTAGTTGCAGTGAGTGTATTTGTCAGGCCTGCAGGCGCCGGATCTCTTGCTTGACACCCCAGCCCTCGATAACGCCGCCCAAGGGTTCGACGACTGCCTCGAAGTCTTGCTCGAAGTCGCCAATGTCATCGTAAGTGGCGTACATCACCCGGCTCAGTTCCAATGACCAAGCCCCGTCGTCCCGTGCACTGATCTGCGCGTTCAGCGATTCTCCCCGAAAATGACCTGCCGCCCTGCGCGCCCGCTCCTCGTCCGGGAAAATGGCGTAGAACTCGATGGGATGGAATCGGGAAAAATCGAAACCGCCTTCTTTCATGCGGCGCAATACGCTGGTGCTGATGTCTTCTTGATAGGCTGTGCTCATGAAACGTCCTCCTAAAACCGATGGATAGACTTTCCGTCTTCCCGTGCATGAAGCCCTCAGGCTGCAAGCGATACGGCATCAAATAGCCGTCGGGACACAAGCATGTAGCTGACAAGACCGGACCTTGGCGATCCTTTCGCTGATCTCAGTTGCAGAGTAGCCGCAAGTGATGGCCACTGCCAAGCGAGGCCAGGCAACGTTTCATGAAATCGGTGTAATGCTGAGGATTTCGATACTGTTTTGGGACTTGAGATTCTTGACTGTAGGGTCTTCGGTACGGTCCTCCAAGTCGTTGAGGTCCAGTCGCTCGAGCACTGGTAGCAACCTTTCGCGAATCAGTTGGGCGGCCTGCTCCATGGTGGGCTTCTGGTCATAGTCGAACTGCTCGACGGTTTTTTCACCGTGATCGTCAATGAAAGTAATTTCCCACTTTTGCATCAGTGTCTCCTTGATCAATTCAGGGCCTGGCTTACCTTTATCTCGACCTTGAGGGCCGGCCAATCGTTCCGCTGGGCCTCTGGACGGCACACATGAAAAGACCGCCTCTGGGGCGGTCTCTTTAGTGCAGCCTTGGCCGATCAGTTTTCGGCAAGTTTTTTCAGGGCTTCCAAGGTGTTGAATGGCGCGTCCACCACGAACTTGTTCGCCAGCCAGGACGGCACGTCACCACCCGGTTCGGTGTGGACCTGATAAACGACTTCGACCTGGCCCGCGCCCTTTGGCGTGAACTTCCAGAAACCATCGACCTGGGCCACCCGTACGAAGCCCTTTTCCTCAGGCAGGTACTTGGGCACGCCCTTGAGCTTGCGGGTCAGGCTGCCATCGGCACCATCCTCGGTGGTGACTTCCAGCACCGAGTCACGGGGCGTTACCGGCCATGGCGTGTTGAACTGGGTGTAGGTCCAGCTCTTGCTATCTTCGTGCTTGAGCAGCTTCTGGCTCTTGCATTCGTGAATCCAGGCGCAGGCGCCGGAGACGTCTTCCTGCAAGGCACGCAGCTTTGCAACGCTGGTCTTCATGACCGTCACACCACGGTAAGCCTTATATTTGGAGCCGGCCACCTCACTGAGGGAAACCTTGATACCGTCCTTCTCCTTGGCAACCTGCCAGTCCTCTGCCTGAGCCGTGGCCGTTGCCAGCAATACGGTCAACCCACACAACACAGCCATACGATGCAGCGAACCCATAGTTTTTTCCTTATTGTCCAAGTTCGTTCATTTCGGATCTGTTCATTGACTCATTACGCTGCCGTGACTTGTTCCCACCAACCGATCAGCCGGATGGCCTCTTCATTGCTGCTGCCGCAAACCTCGATGTCGGCTTCGAACGCCGAGCACACTGCCGGACGCTCTGGCTGGCCGAAGATCCGGCACAGGTTATCGACCGACAATTGCACGCAACGTTCTCCCGCCGGTTTGCCTTGGGGCATGCCAGGAATAGGTGAGCTGATGGAAGGGGCGATGCAACAGGCGCCACAGCCTTCACGGCATTTCATGACGACAACATCCTCACGGCAGGTAATAGTTGGTAACAGAACACAGAGTAACGACTAAAACACTCGTTTTAAATTCCGTCTGGGTATTTTTTGCGACCGCCGAGATGACCGGACAGTCAGCACCGAGCTGCGTGCCTGGCGAAGGTCTATTGCTTGAATTCGAAATCCAGTGCCGCGCCCTCCACCTCATTGCGCTCCTGGTTGCGCAGTGGCAACTGCATTTCATTGCTCAACAAACGGCCATTGAGCTGGAACGGTCCGGGTTTCTCGCCAAACATGGACGGCAGCAGTGGTTCACGCTTGGGCACCGTCACCTTACCTGGTGGCTGCAGCTCCTCGACCATGTCGTGGGGCAGGCTCAGGTCCAGCTTGGCTGGCGGCAATGGGGTCTTGGCGACCTCATGGGCAGATTTGCTCTTGGAGGCGATGGGCGCGCGCTTTTTCTTCGCGGGTGCCGCCTTCTTCGCGGAAGGCTTCTTGGCCACCGCGTTTTTTTTCGGTGCATCCTTCGTGGCACTGGCGACCGGTTTTTCCTGCGCCGGCGCTGCCGCGACGACGCCTCCCATTTGGAAGGCACTCAACAGCCCAATCAAAACCCAGGCAGCAGGGGCAATGGTTTTCATAGACACAACGGCACTGACGGCAGGGACCCCCATGCTCGCCTGATAATGAGGCGCTGACAAGCACATCGAGCTAAGTCGCTGACACCTAAAGAATTCCGTTGGCCGTCTCTTGGCACAATTGAGTGGCCAACAGCCCGAGAGTCATCAAGGCCCGCTCCGCCTCACGGTTCCAGGGTGTACCGCAGTTCAAGCGGATGCAGTGATTGAACTGTTCGGTGTTACTGAAAATCAGCCCTGGCGCGATACTGATGCCTTGTTGCAACGCCCGCACATGCAACTCCTGGGTATTGACCCGCCCCGGCAGGCTGACCCACAGGATAAAGCCTCCCGTGGGACGGCTCATCTGCGTACCTTCGGGGAAGTACTGTTGCACCGCCAGTTGAAAGGCACTGAGGTTCTTGCGGTACTCCTGGCGGATATAGCGCAAGTGCCGGTCATAGCCGCCGTTCTCCAGGTACGCGGCAATGCCCATCTGCGTAACGCTGCACGCCGAGTGAGTGCTGAAGGTCTGGAGCCGCTGGATTTCCTGCTGGAATTTCCCGCCGATCATCCAGCCGATGCGCACACCTGGCGACAACGTCTTGGAAAAACTCGAACAGTAGATGACCCGGTCCAGTCGGTCGTAGGCCTTGAGGGCCTTGGTGCGGCCCTGCTCGAACATCAACTCGCCATAGATATCGTCCTCGACGATCTGGATGTCGAAGTCCGACGCCAGGCGCAGCAGCTGCTTTTGCCGCTCCTCAGGCATGGTACCGCCCAGTGGATTGCTCAGGCGCGTGGTCAGCACCAGCGCCTTGATCGACCACTGGTTGGCGGCCAACTGCAAGGCCTCCAGGCTCATCCCGGTGACCGGATCGCTGGGGATCTCGATGACCTTGAGACCCAGCAGATCCGCCAGTTGCAGCAAGCCGTAATAGGTCGGCGACTCGGCGGCGATCAAGTCCCCTGGCCGCGTCAGCACCCGCAGGGACATCTGCAGCGCATCGACACAGCCGTGGGTGATCACCACCTCGGAAGGGTCCACCACCACGCCCGCATCGCGCATGCGAATCGCCACCTGACGTCGCAATGGCTCGAAACCTGGGCTGAACATGTAGCTGAACGCCCGCGGGCTGTGGAAACGCGTGACCTTGGCCAGTTGCTGATGCAAGGCCCGCACAGGCAGATAGTCGACGCTTGGCACCGCCGCACCCAGGGGAAACACGCCTTCGCGGCGTGACTCGACCAACACTTGCTGGATGATGCTGCTGCGCGTCACCAGCCCCGGACGCTCTACCCGGGCAATATCCGGCGTCGACGCCGTCAGGGCCGGCGTCTGGTGCACGTAGTAGCCCGACTGCGGCCGCGCGCGAATCAGCCCCTGGTCTTCAAGGTTCGCGTAGGCCTGCAGCACCGTGGCATGGCTGACGTTGAGCTGCGAGCTCATCTTGCGCACCGACGGCACGCGTTCGCCAGGCTGATACACACCGCGCCGGATGTCTTCAGCCAGCTGTTGAGCAATACGTTGATAGAGCAGAAGGTTGGTCATGACGCAGCACTCGATTTCACGGGCATTTTATTCTTGTCGGAAACGATACCGGAACAGTTTAGAAGTGTACTGGGACAGTTGCCAGATTACTCGACAGCACAGTGGAGTGACAGCTCTAACTGTACCCCTACAGACAATCTGCGAGCCCAAAAAAACCCGGCGCCGTTGAAGGGGCCGGGTTTTCCAGTGACGCAGCCCTCAGCGGGCGGCGCCGAGCTGGCCTTTTTCGTCGGAGAACACAATTTCAACGCGACGATTCTGTGCCCGGCCACGCTCGGAAGCGTTGACGTCCACCGGGTATTGATCACCGTAACCTTCGACCTGGATACGCTTTTCGTCTATCCCCAGGTCCACCAGCACATCCGCCACCGCCTGAGCGCGGTCGCGAGACAGCTTGAGGTTCTCCTGCTTACCGCCAGTGCTATCGGTGTATCCCTCGATACGCACCACACGCTTGGGATTGAGCTGCAAGAACTGCACGATCTTGAGCACGACCCGATTGGCCGAGTTCTTCAGTTCCGCTTCACCGGTATCGAACAGCACATCACCCAGGGTCATCACCAAGCCGCGATCGGTTTGTGTGGTCGCCATCGCCATGATCTGTTCTTCAAGCCATTTGCCCTGCTGCTGCACGCTCAGCAACTTGGATTCACGCAGGGCCAATTGCAGGCGCTGGCGCTCCAGTTCGAGCTTCGCCGTACGCTCTTCGTTGAGCACTTGGTCGCTGTGCTCCCGGGCGATCGCACTGTAGCGCTGGCTCAGGTAAGCGTAATGCTGCACATCCTCACCGCTGCCCCAGTAGGTGGACAAACGATCGGCACGGGCCAGGGATTCGCCAGCGCGGATCACGTCCCGGGGCGCGGCGCGCAATACGTTGGCGTCTTCCTTGACCTTCTGGAAGTCGGTGCTGGCCTGTTCGAGCGCCGCTTCGCTACGCTGGCCGGCGCAGCCATACAAGCTGGCAAGGCCTGCGAGGACCAGGCCGCCCAATACGTGGGAGTGCTTCATTGGGCATCCTCCCGCAACTGTTTGCGTAAGCGCTTGATGCGGGTGTCGAGCACGTTCAGTTGCTCCTGGCTCTTGAGGGTCAGCACCTTCGCTTCGGCCAGACGGGCGTCCAGTTCGGCCTGTTCGGCCCGCATGCGCGCCTTCTTGTAGGATTCGTCGGCCATGTTGGATTTGGCGCGGGCGAACTTTTCTTCAGCCAGTTTCAGTTCCGGCACTTCGTCGGCAGTGGCGCCAACGGCCCGGGCTTGCTCCAGTGCCTGTTCGGTCAGGCGGATCTGTTCATTCGGCGCCGGATCGGCTGCGCAGCCCGCCAGAGCCAGAACGGCCAGGGCAGCGAAAAGAGGTCGAATAGTCACTAATGTTCCCTACTGTTTTGGGGCACTGACAGGTGGCTGCAACTGTGTTCTCCAACGCTCGAGATTGCGCTGCAACACAGCCTCCGTCAGGCCGGACGCGGCCAATTCTGTCATCTTTTGCGCCAGCTGTCCGCGTAACCATGGGTCATTGCAGGCGGAGTTATGGGAAATCGCCAGGAACAGCCCGGGTTTGTCCACCGGTTGCGGTGCGGCTTGCAGGTCGTTGGCCATCCCCAGTGTCTGCGCCATTGCCAGGCCCGAATAGCGCCCCGCCAAGACGTATTCCACCTCTCCCAGCAGAAGTTTCTGAAAGGCCTGGGTCAGGTTGGGCGTACGCACCAGGGATAATTTCTGTTCGGCAAAAACGCCGAATCCCTGGGTCATACGCGCCTTTTCCGACAAGGCGCCGGGATGACCATGAAGATCCTCCGGCTGGTTGATGACCAGCGTCGAGTCCTTGCGGGTCCAAACCAGATAATCGTTTTCGAGCAAGGGCGGGTGAACGTAGTCCAGCACTTCAAGCCCGGTAACGGTCAGCGGAGCGTCGGTGAGCAGGTCCATGCGTCCACTGCGCACTTCGTCCAATGCCTGGGCACGCTTGCCGGCATACAGCAGTTCGATCTTGATCCCCAACTCTTGCGCCACGTGCGCCAACAGGTCGGCACCGGCGCCAATCAAGTGCTTGGGGTCCTGGGGGTCTTGCCACAGATAGGGCGGCGCATCCGGGCTGCCGGTGGCGATCAGTCGCTCACATTTGCCCGCGGCAACAGACAGGCCTGGCACCAGTGCCAACGTCCACAGCAACGACCAGCCGGCCAAACGGCGCAGATCCATGGCGATACGCTCCTCTGATGCAGAAATAAAAAGCCCGGCCAAAGGGCCGGGCTCTTTATAAGTGAAGACGCCGGATTAGACCAGCTTCTCCAGCTCTGGGATGGCTTCGAACAAGTCCGCTACCAGGCCATAATCGGCCACCTGGAAGATCGGCGCTTCTTCGTCCTTGTTGATCGCAACGATCACCTTGGAGTCTTTCATGCCGGCCAGGTGCTGGATCGCGCCGGAGATACCGACGGCGATGTACAGCTGGGGTGCAACGATCTTGCCGGTCTGGCCGACCTGCATGTCGTTGGGTACGAAACCAGCGTCGACCGCCGCGCGGGAAGCACCGACGGCAGCGCCCAGCTTGTCGGCCAGGGCATACAGGTGCTTGAAGTTGTCACCGTTCTGCATGCCACGGCCGCCGGAAACGACGATCTTGGCAGCGGTCAGTTCAGGACGATCGGACTTGGCCAGTTCTTCGTTGACGAAGCTGGAGATGCCGGCGTCGTGGGCGGCGCCTACGGCTTCAACGGCAGCCGAGCCACCTTCGGCGGCAACCGGGTCGAAACCGGTGGCACGCACGGTGATGACCTTGACCGCAGCGTTCGATTGCACGGTGGCAATGGCGTTACCGGCGTAGATCGGACGCTTGAAGGTGTCGGCGCTTTCTACCGAGATGATTTCGGAGATCTGGTCGACGTCCAGTGCAGCGGCAACGCGCGGCAGGATGTTCTTGCCGTTGGAAGTGGCGGCCGCCAGGATGTGGCTGTAGCCCTTGCCCAGCTCTGCAACCAGCGGAGCAACGTTTTCCGGCAGTTGGTGCGCGTAGGCAGCGTTGTCGGCCGCCAGCACTTTGGCCACGCCAGCGATTTTCGCAGCGGCTTCGGCAACGGCGCCAGCGCCCTGCCCGGCTACCAGGACGTGGACATCGCCACCGATTTTGGCAGCGGCAGCAACGGTGTTCAGCGTGGCCGGAGCCAGCACCTTGTTATCGTGTTCGGCGATTACCAAGATAGTCATAGTCAGATTACCTTCGCTTCGTTTTTCAGTTTCTCGACCAGTTCAGCCACCGACTTGACCTTGATGCCCGCGCTGCGTGCAGCCGGCGCTTCGACTTTTACGGTCTTGTTGGTGGAGGCGGTGGAAACGCCCAAAGCGTCAGGAGTCAGCACTTCAAGCGGCTTCTTCTTGGCTTTCATGATGTTTGGCAGCGACGCATAGCGCGGCTCGTTCAAACGCAGGTCGGTGGTGACGATGGCAGGCAGTTTCAGGGAAACGGTCTGTGCGCCGCCGTCGATTTCGCGGGTCACGGCAACGCTGTCGCCGGACACTTCGACTTTCGAAGCGAAGGTGCCCTGACCGTAGCCGCTCAATGCAGCGAGCATCTGGCCGGTCTGGTTGTTGTCGCTGTCGATGGCTTGTTTTCCGAGGATCACCAGCGATGGCTGTTCCTTGTCGACAACGGCCTTGAGCAGCTTGGCCACGGCCAGGGAAGTCAGGTCTTCGGCGGATTCGACGAGGATGGCGCGATCGGCACCCAGTGCCAGCGCGGTGCGCAGTTGTTCCTGGGCAGTGGTCGGGCCGATGGAGACGACGACGATCTCAGTCGCCACGCCTTTTTCTTTCAGGCGTACGGCTTCTTCTACGGCGATTTCGCAGAAAGGGTTCATCGACATCTTGACGTTGGCGAGGTCGACGCCGGAGTTGTCCGCCTTGACGCGAACCTTGACGTTATAGTCGACCACTCGTTTGACAGCTACAAGAACCTTCATGGATTCCTCGTTACTCTCCGGTGAAAAAAAGTCGCCTAGGCGAACCTGGCGGTTGATGCTCATGGGCGCAAGGGCACCTCTAAAAACGCCGGCATGAACCACACATGACCCTGCTCACGGGAGTGAAGACCATTCGTCAGTGATGACTGATGAGTCATTCATTATCGCGGCGTGTAAACTGCGCGTCAGAACCGCGCAATACGTCACTTTGTGCTGCCTTCGCCCTGTCTTTAGAGGTGCTCTTGGAACCAACAGTCAGCCTACGGCGAGCGCAAAACCGCCCGTATCTTGACCGGAACGCCTATTCCGGTCAATACGGCAAAATGGTCAGTCATAAGCCGTACGTCAGTGATTTATCTGGGCTGCGGCAATTTCAAACAAACGTTTGTATTGGACCCTGAGAGTGGTGTAGATATAATGCGCCGCTTAAGAGAGACCCGCGTCTCATCCATTGTCGCTTTCGTCGCTTTTCGCGAAGGAAACAACGGATGCAACGCCAAACCTCCAATTAGAAAAACTGTGAGCCTTGAGTAGGAGATAGCCCTGTGGAACGCGAATACATGGAATTCGACGTGGTCATCGTCGGCGCCGGCCCCGCTGGCCTGTCTGCCGCTTGCCGACTGAAACAGAAGGCCGCCGAAGCCGGTAAGGAAATCAGCGTCTGCGTGGTCGAAAAAGGCTCCGAAGTCGGTGCGCACATCCTCTCCGGTGCGGTGTTCGAACCCCGCGCTCTGAACGAACTGTTCCCGGACTGGAAAGAACTCGGCGCGCCGCTGAATACACCGGTCAAGCGTGATGACATTTATGTCCTGAAAAACGCCGAGTCCGCGCAGAAAATCCCTGACTTTTTTGTGCCCAAGACCATGCACAACGAAGGCAACTATATTATTTCCCTGGGCAACCTGTGCCGCTGGCTGGCCCAGCAGGCCGAGAACCTGGGCGTGGAAATCTACCCGGGCTTCGCCGCCCAGGAAGCGCTGTTCGACGAAAACGGCGTGGTGCGCGGGATCATCACTGGCGACCTGGGTGTCGACCGTGAAGGCCAGCCAAAGGAAGGCCTCTACACCCCTGGCATGGAACTGCGCGGCAAGTACACGCTGTTCGCCGAAGGCTGCCGAGGCCATATTGGCAAGCAACTGATCAAGCGTTTCAACCTCGACAGCGATGCCGACGCCCAGCACTACGGCATCGGTCTCAAGGAAATCTGGGAAATCGACCCGGCCAAGCATCAACCGGGGCTGGTGGTGCATACCGCCGGCTGGCCGCTGGATATCATGGGCACCGAAAACACCGGCGGTTCATTCCTCTATCACCTGGAAAATAATCAGGTGGTGGTCGGCCTGATCGTCGACCTGTCCTACAGCAACACCTTCCTGTCGCCATTCGACGAATTCCAGCGCCTCAAGCATCACCCAGTGCTCAAGCAGTACCTGGAAGGTGGCAAGCGCGTCAGCTACGGTGCTCGCGCCATTTGCAAGGGCGGCCTGAACTCGCTGCCGAAAATGGTCTTCAAGGGCGGCGCGCTGATCGGTTGCGATCTCGGCACCCTGAACTTCGCCAAGATCAAGGGCAGCCACACCGCCATGAAGTCCGGCATGCTCGCCGCCGACGCCGTGGCCGATCGCCTGTTTGCCGAGTCCGAAGGCGGTGATGAACTGACCGCCTACGTCGACAGCTTCAAGAACAGCTGGCTGTATGAAGAACTGTTCGCCAGCCGCAACTTCGGCCCGGCGATTCACAAGTACGGCGCGATCATCGGCGGTGGCTTCAACTGGCTCGACCAGAACATCTTCGGCGGCAAGCTGCCGTTCACCCTGCACGATACCAAGCCCGACTATGCCTGCCTCAAGCTGGCGGCCGATTGCAAGAAGATCGACTACCCGAAACCGGACGGCAAAATCAGCTTCGACAAACTCAGCTCGGTGTTCATTTCCGGTACCAACCACGAAGAAGAACAGCCCTGCCACCTGAAGCTGACCGATCCGAGCATTCCGATCAGCAAGAACCTGCCGCTGTACGACGAACCGGCACAGCGCTACTGCCCGGCCGGCGTGTATGAAGTGGTGACCAAGGAAGACGGCGAGAAGCGCTTCCAGATCAACGCCCAGAACTGCGTTCACTGCAAGACCTGTGACATCAAGGACCCTGCGCAGAACATCACCTGGGTTTCCCCGGAAGGCGCTGGCGGGCCGACTTACCCGAACATGTAAGCCGATTCGCTGAACATCAAGGCTCCCGCAATGGGGGCCTTTTTGTTGCCTGCTATTCCGACGACCACACCGAACCAATGTGGGAGCGAGCCTGCTCGCGATAGCGTTTTTCCATTCAACACAGATGTCGACCGATACACCGCTATCGCGAGCAGGCTCGCTCCCACAAGGGAACATCACAGGCTCAAGCTGCGCGCTCTTCCCCGGGGTTGCGTTCGAAGTAGCGCTTGTACTCCCGACTGAACTGCGACGGGCTCTGATACCCCACCTGATGCGCCACCTGGGCCACGCCCATGCCTTCGAGGAGCAGCAGCCGCTGGGCCTTGAGCAGGCGCAAGCGCTTGAGGTACTGCACCGGCGAGAGCAAGGTGCTGCGCTTGAAATGCTCATGGAAGGTTGAAGCGCTCATGTTCGCGCAACTGGCCAGTGTCTCGACGTTCAATGGCTCGGTGAAGTGCGCATGCAAATGGCTCAAGGCCACGGCAATCCGAGCGAAC
This sequence comes from Pseudomonas sp. 43mfcvi1.1, assembly GCF_900115935.1. NCBI lineage: Bacteria > Pseudomonadati > Pseudomonadota > Gammaproteobacteria > Pseudomonadales > Pseudomonadaceae > Pseudomonas > Pseudomonas sp. 43mfcvi1.1. Next base: position 84,182 of record NZ_UETT01000008.1, read on the forward strand.
TGGCCTTGCTGCTCCACCAGCGCCCGCAGCACATCGGCCTGGGGCCCGCGCAACGCGACGAACAGCAACTCCCGCAGCCGCGCCTGGCCCATGACCTGGCACTCCAACGGATCGTGCAAACAGCGCAACAAACGTTCGACACACCCACGCATGGCGTCATCAAGCACGGCGCAGGTCATCGATTCCGGCGTCTGCGGCGCCAGGTTCCGACCCGGTACCAGCCCCATGGCCAGCACCAGTTCCCCCAGCATCGCCCGATCGATCGCAACGGAAACCCCAAGCAGTGGAGCATTGGGCATGGCGTAGGTTTCGCATTCGAACGGCACCGGCAAGGCCTGGATCAGATAATGCCCGGCGCCATATTCCAGCGTGCGAGGCCCCAGGTACGCCAGTTTGCTACCCTGGGCAATGATCACCAGACTCGGTTCGTAGAGCTGCGGGCCACGGGCGACGTCCTGACTGGCCCGAAGCACATGTACGCCGGGCAGTGGCGTCGGGACGAAACCGTCGCGGGTCGCCAAGGGTTCTATCAATGAAACCAGCGTAGCGTTGGCATCGAGATGGCGGGTCAACAACATGGACGAAAACTTCACGAAAAAAGGGATGAAACCATCATCGCAGGTCTGGCGCCACATAGGATCAAATCCTGGCCAAGACCGGAGGATTAGGCATGACAGGCGGAGGAATCGCCATCGCCGCACACCGACAGGACTCCCAGAATGAACCCCTCACCGTTCACTGCTTAGCGAGGTCCATCATGTACACAGCCATCGGATATGCCGCCCAGTCGGCCACCACTCCCCTCGCCCCCATGAAATTCGAACGCCGCAGCCCGCGAGCCGACGATGTGGCGATCGACATTCTCTACTGCGGCGTCTGCCATTCCGACATCCATCAGGCCCGCAATGAATGGGGCATCGCCGTTTATCCGCTGATGCCCGGCCATGAGATTGTAGGAAAAGTCACCGCCGTCGGTGCGAATGTCACCCGTTATAAGGTCGGCGACCTGGTGGGCGTTGGCTGCATGGTCGACTCCTGCCGCGAGTGCGAAGCCTGTCGCGCTGACCTGGAGCAATACTGCTACCAGGGCATGACACAGACCTACGCCAGCCCGGACCGTATCAGCGGCGGCCACACAATGGGCGGTTACTCCAACAGCATCGTGGTCAGCGAGCACTTCGTGCTGCGTATTCCGGAAACCCTCGACCCGGCCGGCGCCGCGCCGATTCTCTGTGCAGGCATTACCACTTACTCGCCCCTCAAGCACTATGGCGTGAAGGCTGGCGACAAGGTTGGCGTGCTGGGCATGGGTGGGCTCGGGCACATGGGCATCAAGTTCGCCAAGGCCATGGGCGCGGAAGTGACGTTGTTCACCCGCTCGGCGAGCAAGGCTGAAGAAGCCCGTCGCCAAGGTGCGGACCACGTGATCGTGTCTACCGACGCCGAGCAGATGGCCGCTGCCGCCGGACGTTTCAACTTCCTGCTGGACACCATTCCGGTGCAGCACGACCTCAATCCCTACCTCGACACCTTGCGTTTCGACGGCGTGCATATCCTGGTAGGTCTGGTCGAGCCGATTGATCCGCCGGTGCATGCCGCAAAACTGATCATGGGTCGTCGAGTCCTGGCTGGCTCGTTGATCGGCGGTATCGCAGAGACTCAGGAAGTGTTGGATTTCTGTGCCGAACACAACATCAGCTGCGACATTGAAATGCTCGACATTCGCCAGATCAACGAGGCCTACAGCCGCATGATCGCTGGGGACGTGAAGTACCGCTTCGTCATCGACATGGCGACCCTCAAGGCCTGACGTTCGTCAGACCTTGGCACCCAGCTCCGCCGATAGCCGGGCTGTAACCCCTTTGACCAGGGGAATCAGCTCGGCCATTTTTTCCAGCGGCATGTACGGCACGGTGCTGGCGATGCTGATACCGGCGACAATGCGCTTGCCAGCGTCGCGAATCGGCGCCGCCACGCAACGAATCGACGGTTCGTTATCCTCCAGATCGAAGGCATAACCTCCCGCCACGTACTCCACCATCCGTTGCTGGAACTGTTCCCAGGATTGCTCCTGATGCTGGGGCCAGAACTGATTCTTCCCGCCGGCCGGCAGGCTGATTTCGTACAGCCTTTTCCATTGTTCTTGCGAGTCATCGAGCATCAGCGCCTTGCCAATCCCGGTGCGCGCCAAAGGCATGCGATGGCCCACGCGCGAGCGCATCTCCGGGCCGTTGCGCCCCGGATTTTTCAGCAGGTACAAGACTTCGTCGCCCTCGCGAATCGCCAGGTGAACGGTGTCGCCGGTAAGAGCCGACAACTCATCCAGATACGGCCCGGCCAGGCTCACCAGTGGCAGTTCTTCCCGGGCCTGGAAACCCAGTTCGATCAGCTTCGGCCCCAGCAGGTAACCCACTTGCGGCACCACGCGCAGGTAACGTTCGTCCACCAGGCAACTGGCCAGGCGATGGGTGGTGCTGCGGGTGGTGCCGATCAGCCGGGCGATTTCCTTCAAGTCACGGGCGCCGCTGGCGACCGCCTGAACCACACCCAGGCCACGCAGCAATGTCTGCGTGCCTGTAGGCGCGGCGTCCTTGGTGATTTTTGGATCGTCTTGCTGCATATCCGGCCTTCAACAGTGAGCGGGGAACGGGCGGCATTATGGTCGCCCGCCCCGTCGGACTACAACTCGATGCGCTCGACCTTCCCCACCAGCAAGATGTAGGACAGCGCCCCCACCAATGCCAGCACGGAGATATAGGTGATGGCCGGGGCAAACGAATCGCCGCTGGCAAGGAAGCCAATGACGATAGGCGTGGCGATGGCCGCCAGGTTACCGATGAAGTTGAACACCCCACCGGTCAACCCGAGCAGTCGCGCCGGCGCCAGTGTCGAGACCAGCGACCAGGTGATCGACGCCAGGCCGTTGCCGAAGAACGCCAGGGCCAGGAAGGCGATGACCAGCGGCGTCGACTCGACAAAGTTGGCGCCGATGATCGATGTGGAGATCAGTAATCCGCCAATGATCGGCAGCTTGCGCGCGAACCCCACGCTGCTGCCACGACGAATCAGCCAGTCGGAAAAGAACCCGGAACACAGCACGCCGACAAACGCCGCGAGAAATGGCAGCGATGCCAACAGGCCGGACTTGATGAAATCCATGCCGCGATATTTCACCAGGTAGGTCGGGAACCAGGTCAGGAAAAACCACAGTGTGGAGTTGAGGCAGAACTGCCCCAGGTAAATGCCCCACAACTTGCGTTGGGTCAGGACAATACCCAGGTCGGTCCAGCTGAATTTCGCCTTGGCCTTGGCGGTATCGGCCTGGATATCCACCAACCCACCGCCTTCGCGGATCAGTTCGATTTCAGCGGCGTTGGCGCCTTTGAAATCCCGTGGCTCGCGATACACCGCGTACCAGATCGCCGCCCAGATAATGCCCACCGCGCCCGTGGCGACAAACACCATGTGCCAGCCGAAGGCGTGTTGCAACCAGGCCAACACCGGCGTCAGGAAAGCCAATCCGACGAACTGCCCGGAGGTGTAGAAACCGATGGCCGTGGCCCGCTCACGTTCAGGGAACCAGGTAGTGACCACGCGGCTGTTGATCGGATAAGCCGGCGCTTCCAGAGCACCGACCGCCATGCGCAGCACGAACAGCGCGATGAAACTGGCGGCGAAGCCAAGCATCACCGTGGCCACCGACCACAACAGCAACGCCACGCTGTAAAGAATGCGCGGCGGTACCCGGTCCACCAGCCAGCCACCAGGGATCTGCATGGCCGCGTAGGTCCAGCCGAACGCCGAGAAAATCAGCCCGACGTGGATCGGGTCGATGCCCAGGTCACTGGTCAGTGCGGGCGCGGCAATCGAGAGGTTACTGCGGTCCAGGTAATTGATCACCACGGTGATGAACAGCAGGACCATGATGAAAAAACGCTTGCGGCTGGGCGTCACCAACGACGCTTGCGCGCTCAGGGTGTGCGCTTGCATGTGAGGTGCCTCTTTTTATGTTTATTGAGGAAACGGGCATACCGAGAAGGATCTCCCTGTCTACGGAGATCAACCTGTGGGAGCGAGCCTGCTCGCGATAGCAGTGGGTCAGTCACCCATAAGCCAATTGACACACCATCGCGAGCAGGCTCGCTCCCACAGGGGAACTGGGTGGATCAGGCGTGACTCACCACTCGGCAAAACTGCCATCGGCATGGCGCCAGATCGGGTTGCGCCAGCGATGGCCGATAGCCGCGCGTTCGATGACGTATTCCTCGTTGATCTCGATACCCAGGCCCGGGCCATTGGGGATTTTCACGAAGCCTTTGTCGTAGTCGAACACCTGTGGATCCTTGATGTAATCCAGCAGGTCGTTGCTCTCGTTGTAGTGGATGCCCAGGCTCTGCTCCTGGATGAACGCGTTGTAGCAGACCGCGTCCAGTTGCAGGCACGCCGCCAGGGCAATGGGGCCCAGCGGGCAGTGCAGGGCCAGCGCCACGTCGTAGGCCTCGGCCATGTTGGCGATCTTGCGGGTTTCGGTGATACCGCCGGCATGGGATGCATCCGGTTGGATGATGTCCACGTAGCCTTCGCTGAGGACTCGCTTGAAGTCCCAGCGCGAGAACAACCGCTCGCCCAGGGCAATCGGGGTGCTGGTCAGCGGCGCCAATTCCTTGAGGGCTTCGTAGTTTTCGCTGAGCACTGGCTCTTCGATGAACATCAGCTTGTAGGGATCGAGCTCCTTCATCAGCACCTTGGCCATCGGCTTGTGCACCCGACCGTGGAAGTCCACGCCAATGCCGACGTTCGGCCCCACCGCGTCCCGCACCGCCGCGACGTTGGCCAGGGCCAGGTCGACCTTTTCAAACGTGTCGAGAAATTGCAGCTCTTCGGTACCATTCATTTTCACCGCCGTGAAACCCCGCGCCACCGCCTCTTTCGCCGCGCGAGCGGTGTCCGCCGGTCGGTCGCCGCCGATCCACGAATACACGCGGATCTTGTCGCGCACCTGGCCACCGAGCAAATCGCTGACCGACACACCCAAGGCCTTGCCCTTGATGTCCCACAACGCTTGGTCGATACCGGCCAGGGCACTCATGTGGATCGCCCCACCGCGGTAGAAGCCGCCGCGATACAGTACGGTCCAGATGTCTTCAATGTTGCGTGGGTCTTTGCCGATCAAGTAGTCAGACAGTTCTTCGACGGCCGCCGCCACCGTGTGGGCACGGCCTTCAACTACGGGCTCGCCCCAACCGGTCACGCCCTCGTCGGTTTCGACCTTGAGGAAGCACCAGCGCGGCGGAACGATAAACGTGGTCAGTTTGGTGATTTTCATCTTGTTGTCTCTCTTGTCAGATGCAGCGCCCGGGGCGCTGGAAAAGTCTTCAGTTCAAGGCATTCCACGCGGCCACGTAGGCCTTGGCGCGCACCGCCACCTCATCTGCCGTCAGGCCTGGCTTGAACAGCCCGGAGCCGAGGCCAAAGCCCTTGACGCCGGCCTCGACGAACACCGCCATGTTGTCCGGCGTGATCCCGCCCACCGGCACCAGCACGGTCCCGGCCGGCAGTACCGCGAGCCAGGCCTTGACCACCGCCGGGCCCATTTGCTCGGCGGGGAACATCTTCAGTACATGGGCGCCTTCGGCCAGCGCGGCAAAGGCTTCGGTGGGCGTGGCGACACCTGGCGACAGGTATAAGCCCGCCGCTTTCGCCGCACGCAGCACCTTCGGATCGCTGTGGGGCATGACGATCACTTGTCCGCCAGCGGCTTTCACCTGCTCGACCTGTTCCGGCGTCAGCACGGTGCCGGCACCGATCAGGCAATCGGCGGGCAAGGTACTGCGCAGGATGCGGATACTTTCGTACGGCTCGGGGGAATTGAGCGGTACTTCGATGACGCGAAATCCGGCGCCGTACAGGACTTCACCGATGGCCGCCGCCTCTTCGGGACGCAGACCACGCAGGATCGCGATCAGCCCGTTGTGCGCCAGTGCTTGTGTGAGCATGTCAGACCTCCAGTCAGGTTTAACGCGATGCGGTGGAATCGAGCAGCCCGGCCGCCACGGCCAGTTGCCACAAACCACGTTCGGTGGCCTGTTCGGCCAGGGTCACCCGGGCGAAACCGCAGGCGTCGAGAGCCCGTTGATAACGGGCGCAGAGTTGGGAATTGCCGATCAACACCACGGCGGGCAAGTGGATGCTGTCGCGTCGCCGACGCTGCACGGTAGCCAGCGCCGTCAGTTCATGGCCGATCAACAGGCCAGAGAGATAGTCCGCCTGGGCGCTGGCAGCGAGTTCGCCGGTCAAGCCCAGGCTGCGGGCGCTGAACACGGTGGACAACGGACCGATCTGGCCGTCAACCGACAACGCCACCTGCACGCCGCGATCGAAGGCCTGGCCGTCGAGCGTCGCGCCGCGCTGCTGGGTACGGCCGAGAATGCTGTGGTCACTGAGCACGGCGAAGATCTCGCCGGTCATGAAGGTGTCGAAATGCACGATGCAACCATCGGCCACTTCCACCCATTTCGAGTGGCTGCCGGGCAGGCCGATCAGCACCGCTCCGTCCGGCAGGTTATGCAAGGCGCCGAGCACCTGAGTCTCTTCGCCGCGCATGACGTTGGGCAGCCGTGAACGCTGGATCACGCCGGGTACGATGTGCACATCGACACCGCGAAGACTACGAACGGTTTGTAGGGAATGTCCGAGATTGGCGACGTTGGCGGGCGTGTCGCAGTAGGGTGCTTCGCGCCAGCCCTGGGCGCTGCCGACCATACCGCAGGCTATGACAGGCAGGCCCGGCTGAGCATTGAGCCAATCGCCACAGGCCTCATCAAAGGCCAATTCGAAGCCGTCGATGCACACCTGGCCAGCCAGGGTTCGTGGCCCGGAGGGCAACTGCATGATCCCCGATGACAGCGAGCGCTGTTCGAGCACCTCGCCCCCGGCGGCGAGTTTGTAAGCCCGTAATGAGGTGGTCCCCCAATCGAGCGCAATCAATTGCGCCTGCATCCGTTTCACCTGTTTTGTTTTTTGGCAGTGAGTGGGACGGACTATAAACCTGAGCGCAATAAAATCTCAATATATAAATATCACTCCCACATATTGGGATTTAGTACATCAACAACAAAGCCAATCGCCATCCGCCCAAGACCCTGCTACGTTTCTGCCCGGATGCCAAAAAACTCAGGGACAAAGTGATGGGACAACAGTTGAAAATCCTCGGCCGCACTTCTTCAATCAACGTCAGAAAAGTGCTGTGGACCTGTCAGGAACTGGAGATCGCCTTCGAGCGCGAAGACTGGGGCATCGGCTTTGCCTCGACCCAGGACCCGGCGTTCCTGGCCTTGAATCCCAATGCCCAGGTGCCGGTCATCATTGATGAGAATGGCGTGCTCTGGGAGTCCAATACCATTTGCCGTTACCTGGTGGGCAAACATGGGGCCGGCGACCTGCTGCCTGTCGAGCCTGCCGCCCGAGCACGCATCGAACAGTGGATGGATTGGCAGGCCACGGAACTCAACCCGTCATGGGGCTACGCCTTCCACGCCTTGGTGCGCAAGAATCCGGACTTCCAGGACCCGCAGCGCATCGCCGCTGGCATCAAAGGCTGGAACCAGAAGATGGGTTTGCTCGAACAGCAGTTGAACCGCACCGGCGCCTACGTGGCCGGTACGAAATTTTCCCTTGCGGATGTGCTCATCGGCCTGTCCGTCCACCGCTGGCGCCAGACGCCCATGGAGCGTCCTGACTACCCGGCCGTGGCCGCCTATTGCAAGCGGCTCGAACAACGGCCGGGGTTTGCCGAGTACGCTGGCGACGCGTACTCCTGAGACGCTCAATTGCCTTGGGCGAAATCCCGGAGCACCTTGCCGTCCATTCGGTAGCGCACCCACTCTTCCTGGGGTTGCGCGCCGAGGGATTTGTAGAAGTCGATGGCCGGGGTGTTCCAGTCCAGCACGCTCCACTCGAAGCGACCGCAGTCGTTGTCGCAGGCGATCTTCGCCAGGTGGCGCAACAGCGTCTTCCCTGCGCCGCCACCGCGCTGTTCAGGGGTGATGTACAAGTCTTCGAGGTACAGGCAGTTGCTGCCCAGCCAGGTGGAGTAACTGAAGAAAAACACCGCGAAACCGATCGGCACGCCATCACGCAGGCAGATCAGCCCGTGGGCGGTCGCGCCCTCGCTGAACAGGCTGCGCTCGATGTCGGCCACACTGGCGATGACTTCGTGGCGGGCCTTTTCGTAATCGGCCAACTCGGTGATGAAGGCAAGGATTTGAGGCGCATCGCTGGGTTGCGCAGGACGGATCTCGATGGACATGAACAGGCCTTGTAGCCAATTGAAAGCGCCATACTAAGCCGCCACGTGCCGCTCGTCACATATCGATCGATTTGATCGCGACACGAACCCACCTTCAAAAGCGCCATTCGTCGCGCCCCAGGCACCAACCCAAATCCAGTGCAGCCCAAGATCAGGCAAGCATTCTAAAAATGGAGGCGACACCATGATCACTTCAAGGCTGACTGCATTCACATTCGCCACGCTGCTGTCCTCGGTCGCTTTCGCGGCATCCACCGCTGGCACCGGGCCGACCGATCCGGTTCAACCACCCAACTCTCCCGCAACCGAAGGCATGCCCAAGTTGAATACCGACGGCACTGGGGACCTGAACAATGGCCAGCCTCCCGCCACTGGCACCGATCCGCGCGTACAGGGCAATGACATGGGACGCCAGGGTGGAATGAATACGCCTGACTCCACCACCCCCGACAACGCAGGGACCGGCGTGGGCTCGAAAACCACGACCGGAGGTTCGGGCTCCGAAGGTGGTGCCGCCAGCCAATAGCCTCTGCTTAGACATTTGAGGAGGAACATCCCATGCCTCGTGGAAGCAAAGACAAATACACCGCCGAGCAAAAGCGCAAGGCCGAACACATTGAAAAAAGTTACGAGAAAAAAGGTGTGTCCGAAAACGAAGCCGAGGCCCGAGCCTGGGCGACAGTGAACAAACAATCCGGTGGCGGCGAGCGTTCCGGTGGCTCGGGCAAGGACAAACCCGCGGCGGCCAAGAAAACCGATCGTAAGGAATCGGCCCGACGCGCCGCCAAGACCCGCGAAGGTCATCCACGCACCAGCAAAGCCTCCCATGGGACCCAGACCGTGGACAGCCTGATGAAGGAGGCCCGGGCGAAAAACATTCCCGGGCGTTCGAAGATGCGCAAGCAGGAGTTGGTCGAAGCATTGCGCAAGGCGGGGTGATGTTGGCGTCAGGGAGGACGCTATCGCGAGCAAGCTCGCTGCCACATGGGGTCCGCGTTGTGCCGAGGTTCTGGGCTCTGACACAAAGACCTGTGGGAGCGAGCCTGCTCGCAATGGCGGTGGGTCAGGTTAGAAGGTATTGAATGCACTGACGCCTCGCGAGCGGGCTCGCTCCCACATTGGATCTTCGGTGCGCCGGAATTTTGCGGCTGACACAAAACCTGTGGGAGCGGGCTTGCTCGCGATGGCGGTGGGCAGGTTAGAAGGTATTGAATGCACTGACGCCTCGCGAGCGGGCTCGCTCCCACATTGAATCTTCGGTGCGCCGGAATTTTGCGGCTGGCACAAAACCTGTGGGAGCGGGCTTGCTCGCGATGGCGGTGGGCAGGTTAGAAGGTATTGAATGCACTGACGCCTCGCGAGCGGGCTCGCTCCCACATTGAATCTTCGGTGCGCCGGAATTTTGCGGCTGGCACAAAACCTGTGGGAGCGAGCCTGCTCGCGATGGCGGTGGGTCAGGTTAGAAGGTGTTGTATGTACCGACGCCTCGCGAGCGGGCTCGCTCCCACATTGAATCTTCGGTGCGCCGGAATTTTGCGGCTGGCACAAAACCTGTGGGAGCGGGCTTGCTCGCGAGGCGGTAGATCACTCGCCAGCGATCTCTGGTTTCAGCGTTGTTTCAAGCGGTCAATCACCACCGCCAGCAACAGGATCGAGCCGCGGATAACGTATTGGTAGAAGGTGTCGATGTTCTTCAGGTTCATCGCGTTTTCAATGATCGCCAGAATCAGCACGCCCGCAATGACATGGCGAATCATGCCGATACCACCGCTCAACGACACCCCGCCCAGCACGCAGGCCGAGATCACGGTCAGCTCGAAGCCCTGGCCAATCATCGGCTGGCCCGAGGTCATGCGCGACGCCAGGATCACTCCGGCCAGGGCGCCGATCACGCCATGCACGGCGAAGATGATGATCTTGGTGCGATCAACGTTCACCCCTGCCAACAACGCCGCTTCCTGGTTGCCACCGATGGCCATGGTGTTGCGCCCATAGGTGGTGTAGTTCAGCAGCCAGCCGAAAAACAGGAAGCAGGCGATGGTGATCAGGATCGGCACCGGCACGCCGAACAATTGGCCGTTGCCGAATACGAAAAACGATTCCTGGGACACACCCACCGCTTTGCCGTTGGCGAAGATATAGGCCAGGCCCCGGACGATCTGCATGGTCGCCAGGGTGGTGATCAAGGCGTTGACCCGCAGCTTGGCGATGACGATGCCATTGATCAGGCCGACGATCAGCCCCATCACCAGCGCAGCGCTGACACCGAGGAATACGCTGTTGGTGTCGCGCATCACCACCGCCGCGACCACGCCGGCACAAGCAATCACCGAACCGACCGACAAATCGAAGTGCCCGGACGCCAGGCAATACAACATGGTGCAGGCGGCGATGCCGGTGGTGGAAATCGCCAGACCCAGGCCACGCATGTTCAGCGGCGACAGGAAGTTATCGATCATCAGGGTGCAGAGCACGAAGATGCCGATGGCCGCCAGCAGCATGACCCAGTCGTCCAGGAAACGGCGCAAGTCCAGGGGTTTGCGTGCCGTTGGCAGTGCATTGTTTTGAATGGTCATGATTTACCTCTCAGTTCGCCGCGTCGGCAACGCGTTGGCGCGGCAGCGCCAGTTGCAGCAGGTTGGATTCGTTGGCCTGGTCACGCGGCAGCTCGCCGCGCATGGCCCCTTCGCACAGGACCAGGATTCGGTCGGAAATGCCCATCACTTCCATCAGGTCGCTGGACACCACGATCACCGCGATGCCCTCGGCCGCCAGGTTGTGGATAATCTGGTAGATCTCCGCCTTGGCGCCGATGTCGATGCCACGGGTCGGTTCGTCCAGCAGCAGGACTTTCATCGGCATCGACAGCCAGCGACCGAGAATCGCCTTCTGCTGGTTGCCGCCGGACAGGTACATGATTTTCTGGCTAGCCGCCGGCGTCTTCACCTTCAGCGACTTGATCTGCTTGTCAGCGTTGCCCCGCTCCCAATCACCGCGCAACAGGCAGCCAAGGGCGGAATGAGCCGGGCGCGCACTGATGTTGATGTTCTCGCCCACGCTGCCCAACGGGATGATGCCTTCCTTCTTGCGATCTTCCGGGCAGAGCAGCACGCCCGCGGCGATGGCATCGCGGGGTGAACGCAGTTTCAGTTCCTTGCCGTGCAGCACGAGGCTTCCCTCGCGCTGACGCTCCAGGCCACTGAGCAAGCGCAACAGCTCGGTACGACCGGCGCCGACCAGACCGAACAAGCCGAGGATCTCGCCCTTGTGCACCTGGAAGCTCACCGGTTCGCGCAAGCCCGGCCCCAACAGGTTCTTCACTTGCAGCGCCACATCGCCGCGCTCCCGAGGACGGTAATCATAGATGTCCTGGATATCGCGGCCGACCATGCAGGTGACGAGTTGATCATGGGTCAACTCGCTCATGTTTTCGAAGGTGCGGACATAACGACCGTCCTTGAATACCGTCACCGCATTGCAGATACGGAACACCTCTTCCATGCGGTGGCTGACGTACAACACCACTTTGCCCTCGTCTCGCAGGCGGGCGATGATCGCCATCAAACGGTCGATTTCACGGGCCGACAGGCTACTGGTGGGTTCGTCGAAGGCAATGACGTGGGCGCCCCGGGACAAGGCCTTGGCGATCTCCACCAATTGGCGCTGGCCGAGGGACAGGCGACCGACTTTTTCCTGCGGGTCGATTTCGTCGGCCAGGCCCTTGAGCAGTGTCAGCGCCTGCTGGCGTAGCACACCACGGTTGACCAGGCCGAAACGTGCCGGCAAATGGCCGAGAAACAGGTTTTCCGCGACGGTCATTTCCGGCACCAGGTGCAGCTCCTGGTGAATCACCGCCACACCGCTGGCGATGCTGTCAGCGGTGCCCTTGAAGGCCATCGTCTGTTCGCCGATCTGCAGGTCACCGCTGCTCGGGATGTAGGCACCACCGAGGATCTTCAGCAACGTGGACTTGCCGGCGCCGTTTTCACCCATCAAGGCATGGACCTGCCCCGGATGGGCAACGAAACTGATATTGGCCAGCGCCTGCACGCCGGGAAAGGACTTGCCGATCCCGTTGAATCGCAAGCTGCCGCCGATGTTGTGTTGCCGTGTCGCTGTTTGCGCTTGCATAACCACCTCGAACTCACAGAGATCAAGCGATCCCGGTCACTCAGGTAACCGGGGTCGCTTTTGAATCAACCGACCGTCAATTCCACAGGCCGATCTTTTCCAGCTCCTGCTTGAAGTTCTCCCGGGTGATCAGCGTCACCTCGTCCATGGCGGTGTACTTCGGCGGTTCCTTGCCGGTGGTGATCCACTCGTACATCATTTCGGCGGTCTTGTAGCCTTCGATGTGCGGGCTTGGCAGCATCGAACCGAAGAAGCCGCTTTTCGGTTTTTTCAGCTCACCGATGGCGTCGGTACCGTTGATACCAATGCCGATCACGTTGTCGGCCTTGAAGCCGGCCGCTTCGGTGGCGCGTACGCCGCCCAGCACGGTGTTGTCGTTCATGCCGCCGATGATCAGATTTTTCGCGGCGCTTGGCAGCTTCACCAAGGCCGAGTTGGTGGAGTCCATGCTGCCGGGTACGTCGAGGGTCTTCAGCGCGGAATAAAGGATGTGGTCTGCCGGCATCCCGGCCTTCTTCAGGGCATCGACCGAACCGTCGGTGCGCTTCTTGCCGGTGTCCAGCTCGTTGAAGGTGTTGATCACCGCGTAGGTATCTTTCCAATCCCAGTTACGCTTTTTCGCTTCAGCAGCCATGGCGGCGCCCTGCTTCTGGCCCACTTCGAACGCGGCCATGCCCAGGTACGGCACGTCTTCCATGAACTTGCCGCTGGCGTCGACGAAGCGGTCGTCCACGGCAATCACCTTGAGATCGTTGAGCTTGGCCTTGGCCATGATGGCAGGGCCGAGGGACACGTCCGGCGGGCAGATCACAAAGCCCTTGGCGCCGTTGGCGGCCAGGCTGTCGATGGCCGAGAGGGTTTTCTCGCCGTCAGGCACGGCGATCTTGATCAATTCGAAGCCTTTGTCCTTGCTCGCCTTCTCGGCGAACGCCCATTCGGTCTGGAACCAAGGCTCCTCGGCCTGCTTGACCAGGAAACCGATTTTTACGGGATCAGCTGCCAGCAAGCTGCTGCTGAGGCTGACCGCGGTAACCGCCAGGGCGGCGCGACACAGGGAACGGATCCCACGACGATGATTCATAGCTGACTCCTTGTTTTTTTTATTGAAAGCCAAACGTCCAGGGTTCTGCTCCACCGTCGGTGGAAATGCGCAGGCTGGGCGGTTACATCAAGTTGCTACACAGCATAGGTCTAAATAGTCATATCGTATGATGATTGGATTACAGGCGAAGTTTCCGACTGCAATCCGGAAATATTCAGTCGTGATACATGACCGAACGTCCCCCATCGATGGTGATGCATGAGGCATTGATAAACGGTGCTTCGTCACTGGCCAGGAACACGGCTGTCATTGCCACTTCGATCGGTTGCCCGACGCGTCGTGGCGGGTGCAGGTCCAGCGCACGCTGACGTTCGGCATGGGGATCGGCGAAGCCGTTCCAGTAGTCGACGTTCAGTTGGGTTTCGATATACCCCGGGGCGATGGCGTTGACGCGTACCCCTTTGGGCGCGTATTCGATGCCCAGGGCGCGGGTCAGGCCGAGCAGGCCATGCTTGGCCACCGGGTACGGGAAACAGCCGGGAATGATGTGGGACGAATGGACCGAGGCAATATTGATGATGCTGCCCACGCCCTGCTCGATCATCTGTGGCAATACCGCCTTGCAGCCGTACCAGGCGCCATCCAGGTCGATGGCGAAGCAGCGACGCCAGTCTTCTTCGGTCATTTCCAGCGGGTCACGGAAGACATTGACGCCAGCGCAGTTGACCAACACATCGATGCGCCCGTGCAGCTCGACGGCGCGACGGGCCATGGCCTGCAAGTCCTGCGGCTTCGACACATCGGCCTGCAGCGCTTGCACATCGGCCCCGCGCTCCCGCCAATGAGCCGCCACCGCCTCGACCTTCTGCGCCTGGATATCACTGATCACCAGTCGAGCCTGTTGCGACGCGAACGCCGCGACGATGGCCTCGCCGATGCCTTGGGCGGCACCGGTCAACAACACGACCTTGTCTTTCAGGCGCTCACCCTTCGGTGGCTCCGGCACGGGTGGCAAGACCAAGGGCTCAGCCATGGTTCAAGACTCCTGTACGGGGGCACGACAAAAACCGGGCATCCACGGATGACCGGCGCAAAGGCGCTTGTAAGAACAGTGGCCGGCGTACGCCACCGGGGCGTACGGGGAAAGATCGTTGCATCACTTCACCTGTTTTGTTTTTTTAGTGTGAGTGCGTATTGCCGATGGAGCCGACTATAAACCCGGCCGCCAAACAATCTCAATATATATATTTACATCCCATATTTTGGGATTTAGCCTGCAAACCGTGTACACGCCACGCCGGGCACATCGACACGCATCGACAGCAGCGCACCGTCCAGCGGATGACCCAACGGGCTCGCGGCGCTGGTGATGTACAACGTCTTGAGGTCTTCACCGCCGAACACACAACTGGTCGGGCGGCTGACGGGCAGTTCGATCACCCGATCGACCTGGCCATCCGGGTTCAGGCGCAACAGGCAACTGCCGTCCCAGCGGGCGTTCCAGATGTATCCCCGGGCATCCATTGCCGAGCCATCCGGACCGCCACGCGGGTGTGGACCGAACCAGACCTCGGCAGGCGCCAGGTTGCCTTCCGGGTAGATAAAGTGCCGATACAACGTGCCATCCAGGCTGTCGCCGAAATACACCGTGGTGCCATCGGGGCTCCAGACCAAGGTGTTCGGAATACCCAGCCCGCGCAACAGGGGCAGGACACGGCCATCACTCCCGACGCGAAAAAGGCCGCCGGACCGGTGCTCGATCGGCAAGTCCTCGCCTTCGGCACCGATGTTGTTCTGCATCGTGCCGAGCCAGAGCTGGCCCAGGGCGTCGCAACGGGCCTCGTTGGCACGATTGCCTGGCTGGGGATCGGCCATGCACAACAGCGTCAGGCGCGGCTCCAGGCCCGGCGAATCAAGATCAAGGCGGTAGACACCGCTGCTCAGGGTCACCAAGGCGTCGCCATTTTGGGTCGGTATGAAGGCGGACACATGCTCAGGCATCTGCCAGATACCAACATTGGCGCCGATCAACCGCAGTGCCTGCTTGCCGGCGATATCAACCCAGTACAATGCCTGGGTCGGCTCGTCCCAGAAGGGCCCCTCGCCCAATTTCGCCCGGTGTTCCGTCACAGCCGTCCACTTCATTGAAACCTCCTGTTCCCGACTTGCCCGGCGGCGTCTGTTCGACCAGCCATGACATTGGGGTAAAAGCGTTTGATCGCCAGGTCGGCGTTATCGATCAGGGTCATGCAGGCCCAGACACCCCGCGCCGCGTCACGGGCGGCGATGGCATCGGCGATGTCCTTGTGGATGGGCAAGGTGCGGCGCAGCTCATCCGGGTCGGCCGCCGACACCTCGAACGACACCGCAAGCAGTGCCCCCAGGGCCGGGACCATTTGTTCGATGAATTGATTATGGCTGGCGGCGAGGATGCACTCGTGGAAAAACTGGTCGGCGCGGTTGTAATCGGCGCCGCTGTCCACCGCCCGCTCCAGCGCATGGTAAGCCAGGCGGATCGCCTGCACCTGATCGGCGGTGGCCCGCTCGCACGCCCAGCGCACTGCCATCGGCTCGATGGTACGGCGCAGGTCCAGCAAGTCATCGACAAAGTTTTCCGGCAGGCCGCTGCGTGACAACCAGCCCACCACTTGGGGATCGAACAGGTTCCAGCGTCGCACCGGCAACACCCGCGTGCCGACTTTCGGCCCGACTTCCAGCATGCCCTTGGCGACCAAGGTCTTGATCGCCTCGCGAATCACCGTGCGACTGACGCCCAGTTGCTCGCCCAAGTCCGCCTCGACCTTGATGGTTTGCCCAGGCTTGACCTGGCCGGCGGCTATCCAACTGCCCAGCCAATCGACGGTCGACGCATGAAAACTGCTGGACATGAAAACCCCGCGGGCCACTCTTATTGGAGGCCCACGCTAATCATCATATGATTGGGTGTCAATTTGAATTTTACGGCTTCACTCCTGTGGGAGCGAGCCTGCTCGCGATAGGGGTGGGTCAGTTAAGGCCGGGTTGACTGTGCTGCCATCATCGCGAGCAGGCTCGCTCCCACAGAGGATCAGGGTTCCAGGCCTATGGGGAAAAACTCTCCGCCGCTCCACACGCCCAACCAGCGCTGTCCGTCGATCTCGCGGCTGACCGCCAGTTCCACCAGTTGGTAGAACACATTGCGATGGATCAGCGCTTCCAGATTGCTGCGCACATGCACGTAGGGCGCTGGCTCCTGGGTCTGGGGGTCGATCACCACCCGTATCGGATGTTCGTCGCCGGCCTCGGTGGTTTCCTCGACATTGGTGGTAAAGCGCAACAACTGCCCTTCCCCGTGCCCTTCGACCTCGAGGGTCACGGCCACGAACGGCGCGTCATCGACCTTGATGCCGACTTTTTCCACAGGGGTAATCAGGAAGTAATCATCGCCGTCGCGGCGGATGATGGTGGAGAACAGCTTGACCATCGGCTTTCGCCCAATGGGCGTGCCCAGGTAGTACCAGGTACCGTCCCGGGCGATACGCATGTCGATGTCGCCGCAGAAGTCGGGGTTCCACAAGTGGACTGGCGGCAGGCCTTTGGTCTTGGGGATCTGCCCCAGCAAGTCATTGGCTTTTTGCGGTCCGCTCATGGTGACTCCTTAGTTACTCGTCGCTCATCCCCAGCAGGCTACGGGCATATTCACGCAAGGGCGTGGCGATGAGGTCTTGTGGCTGCTTGTCGTGCAACGTCAGTAAACCGCCACGACTCTTGATACGTGCAGTATCAATCAAATACTGGGTGCTGGTCTCGATCAACATGATTTGAATCACGCTGGTATCGACACCCAGGCGATCCACGGCTTCCTCATCCTGCCATTCGTCAGTGTTGCCGATGCGGTTGTCGGCCTTGGCGAACCGGGTGTACAGCAGGTAATGGGCACCGGCGGAACGGGCTTCACCCATGGCCTGGTCGAGGCCTTCGGGAGTACGGGCGCGACGGACCATGGGGAAATATTCGATGAAGCCATTGAAGGCTTCCTCGGCCACGACATTGGGACGCGGATAGGCGCTGCCTGGCGGAGCGAAGGCTCCCTGGGCAATGTAGATGAACGAGTCTGGCTGGATACGCAGGTTGTTTATACGACGGCTGTCGCTATGGTCCAGCAGGCCGGCATCGCTCATGTGATAACGAACGCCCTCTCCCATGTCGCTGACATTCATGCAACCGCCAAGCACCAAAACGGCCAGCAGCAAAACCAGGCTACGCATCCTACCCTCCAAAAACCGGTGTCGGAAAACCGGCGAATGGTCGTGGGATGCAGCTTTTGCGCCAGCTCATCAAGATGAGGGTCAGACGTACCCAAGTGAATGGGAAATTGCTATCGCGGGCAAGCCTTGCTCCCACATGGTAAGTGTCGTACTTGTGGGAGCAAGGCTTGCCCGCGATAGCAATGGATCAGCCGCCGATGATTTTCATGATGGTCGCGCCGCCGGAGAACGCCACTTCCTGCTTGTCCCCCAAGGCCTTGACCAGCAAGCGCTGAAGCGCCGGCAAAGCCTGGTGGCGAGGCTTGTCCAGGAGGTCGCCGACGAAGTGACGGTTACTCGACGACAGGCATCCGTGCAGCCAGCCCGTGGACGACAACCGCAGTCGCGAACAGGTACGGCAAAAAGGTACGCTTTCATTGGCAATCACACCAAAGTGCCCCAGCCCCGGTATCTCATAACGCACCGCCGTGGCATCCACCGGTGCGTCGGCTTGCAGGTATTCGTACTGATCGCCGATCAGGCTGAGCAGTTGCTGGAGGCTGACGAACTGCTGCAGGAATGCATTGGAGTCGCTGGCCAGGTGGCCCATGCGCATCAACTCGATGAAACGCAACTCATAGCCACGTTCCAGGCAGTATTCGAGCAACGGCATCACCTGATCCAGGTTCTGCCCGCGCAACGGCACCATGTTGACCTTGATCTTCATCCCGGTGGCCCGGGCCTGTTCCATGCCGTCGAGCACGGTCGCCAGGTCGCCGCCACGGGCGATACTGCGAAACGCAGCGGGGTCCAGGGTGTCAAGGGAAACGTTGATCCGGCGAATGCCAGCGTCTACCAGCAAAGGCAGTTTTTTCGCCAGCAACTGACCGTTGGTGGTCAGGCTGATGTCTTCCAGCCCCATCTGTCCCACCGCCGTCATGAAACGTTCGAGCTTGGGGCTGACCAGCGGCTCACCGCCAGTGATGCGCAGCCGCTCGATTCCGGCGGCCTCGATCAAATAGGCTACGCCGCGTGCCATGGCTTCGGCTGACAGTTCATCCTGCGCAGCCACCAACCGCTTGCCATCAGGCACGCAGTAGGTACAGGCGTAATTGCAGGCAGAAGTCAGGCTGATCCGCAAATTGCGGAAACGCCTGCCTTGACGGTCAACGATCATGGATCACTCCGGCGAAAGAAGAATCGGACCTGTGAAACTTGACCTCTAAATCAAGATTTCGCAAGACCCAAGCCTGAGTATATTACTGGGGCACTGCGCCATGTAAGCGGACATGGCGCAATAAGACAGCTGAATGTCTTGGCCTGTGCGGCCAATCAGCTACTCGGGACGTCGGTATCGCGCTTGCGCTTGTTGCCCATGCGCACGCCAATGTCCATCAGGAACTGGAAGAAGCCTTCCTGGTCTTCCAGCACATTGCTCCAGAACGGTGAGTGATACAGCGCCACCGCGCCGTGCACCAACGCCCAGGCTGCGCAGTAATGGAAGTAAGGCGGCACGTCTTCGAGCTTGCCTTCGCTGATCCGGCCTTTGATCAGCTGGGTCAGGCGTTCGAAGTTCGAGGCGCGGATCTTGTGCAGCTCCTCGACCATCTCCGGCACCTGGTTGCCCTTGACCACCTTTTCTTCCAGGCGGTCGAACAAGCGGTAGCGCTGCGGGTCACGCATGCGGAACTCGAAGTAGGCCCGCGACAGGGCTTCCTTGTCCTTGTCCACATCCGCCGAATGCAGCAACTCGTTCAAATCGCGCTCGTAATCGAGCATCAGGCGCAGGTAGATCTCCGCCTTGGATTTGAAATGTTTATAAATCGTGCCTTTGCCGATACCCACGGCATCCGCAATCATCTCGACGGTGACACTGTCTTCACCCTGGTCGAGGAACAACTTGAGCGCGGTGTCGAGAATTTCCTGCTCGCGGCGGCGAAACTCACGGACCTTACGGGGTTCTTTGTGCATAAGAAAAAGGTCTGAAGGGTCAAAATTCGAAGCCGGGTATTATGCCTAACTTACGCAAAAATGCACGGATCATCCGTTCTCGGCCACTGTTCTTCACAAAACCGTACACACCCGGCCCGCCGTTTCCCACGCCAATGTACCGCGCCTGCGCGCTTTGACGACAGTGAGAACTTATCCGAAGCGAGCGTATTCCAAATTTGTTTAAAAACCACCCCGGCCCGACTGGACGCGTTGGCATACTGATCAATACTTCAACTGTCGGCGCGACATCTCCCCCAAGTGACGCGCTGATAAAGGTACCAACGGACCGCGTGCCTTTGTTTTACTCCTAATGGTCTTAACCCGGATTCACCCCCCAGAACCCGGGTTTTTTTTGCATGGAATTCAGGCTTGCACCGGCCGGACGTGAGCCAGCGGAAACAATTGCTTAAAATTTTCCGTCGTCTGCTCGGCAAACCGCTCGTAGGACTCGCCGCGCAGCATCGCCAGGAACTCCGCCACTTCCCGTACGTATTGCGGAAGATTCGGCTTGCCTCGATAGGGAATGGGCGCCAGGTAAGGCGAATCGGTTTCCACCAACAATCGATCAGCCGGCACTTTGCTGGCGACATCGCGCAATGCATCGGCATTGCGGAACGTGACAATCCCGGACAAGGAAATGTAATAGCCCATGTCCAGTGCTGCCTTGGCCATGTCCCAGTCTTCAGTGAAGCAATGCAGCACCCCGGCCTGGGGCAGCGCGGCATCACGCAGCAAGGCCAGGGTGTCGGCCCGGGCGCCACGGGTATGGA
Organism: Pseudomonas sp. 43mfcvi1.1; assembly: GCF_900115935.1. Classification (NCBI taxonomy): domain Bacteria; kingdom Pseudomonadati; phylum Pseudomonadota; class Gammaproteobacteria; order Pseudomonadales; family Pseudomonadaceae; genus Pseudomonas; species Pseudomonas sp. 43mfcvi1.1. The sequence continues at coordinate 104,651 of NZ_UETT01000008.1, forward strand.
TGATCACCGGCTTGCCGGTTTGCCGGGCGGCCTCCAGGTGCAGCCGGAACGACGCCTGCTGCACGTCGGCGGCTTCCGGCTCGTAGTGATAGTCAAGGCCGGTTTCACCAATGGCGACAACCCGTGGATGGTCGAGCTCACGCAACAACCAATCGAGCGCCGGCGCGGCGTCTGGCTGGACATCCAGCGGGTGGACACCGACCGAGCAATCGACATCGGCATAACGTTCGGCCAGTGCCTTGACGTCGGCGGCGTTGTCGGCGCTGACGCCGATGCACAGGAAGTGACCGACACCCCGTTGGCGGGCCGCGTCCAGCGCAGCATCCAGGGAGCCGCCGTGGGCAGCGAGGTCGAGACGGTCAAGGTGACAATGGGAATCTACAAGCATAAAGGGCTGGGCTACATCGTATGGGTGGGACGGTCGGACTTCAGGGAGCCGGCCAAGTGGGTTTCGATCTGATTGCGAGCCGAATTGTCGCCGTCGTTGAACTGCACGCCAACGCCAGCGGCCCGGTTGCCCTGGGCGCCTTTGGGCGTCATCCAGATCACCTTGCCGGCGACCGGGATCTTTTCCGCTTCATCCATCAAGCTCAAGAGCATGAACACTTCATCGCCCAAGCGATAATTCTTGTTGGTCGGAATGAACAGGCCACCGTTCTTGATAAAGGGCATATAGGCGGCGTAAAGCACCGACTTGTCCTTGATGGTCAAAGACAGGATGCCGTTGCGTGGCCCGGGACTGACAGGTTCGTTCATGCTGATCTCCGCTGCAATTGAGCTGAGTTTAGGCAGTACCTGTCAGTTTCGACCAGGCAAACTCGCCCACTGCACCAACAGCGCCTCGAGCAATAGCACCCGATTGAGGTTCGCCTTGCCTAGCACCTTCTGACGTTGGGCAAGAATCCAGTCCTGAATGTTCAAGATTTTATCCTGGCTGCTTTTTTGCGCCAGGTACTGGATGACCTTGCGCATGTCCGCCAACCCCAGGCCGGCCTCATCCTCGGTCAGCTGGTAACGCAGGATCAGGCTCGACCAGTCGCAGAACCAGTCAAACAGCAGGAGCAACGGGATCGCATTCCAGCCCTCGGCCAGTTGCGTGGGCGATTGCTGCTGCTTGAGCAGTTTCTTGACCCCATCCACCACCAGGGCCCGCTGTTCACGCACGCCCTGGGCCTGAAGGCTGACAGCCGCCAAGGGCGAGCCGGCCGCCAGGGTCAGCAGCTCGACACGCTCTTCGTCGCTGCTATCGGGCAAGGCCTGGGCCAGCCACTGCAAACTCATCGCCTCGCTCGGCAGCGGGCAGGCCTGCTGCACGCAACGACTCTTGATGGTCGGCAGCAAGCGGCTCGGCTGGTGGCTGACCAGCAACAGCACGGTATCGCCGGAAGGTTCTTCAAGACTTTTGAGCAAGGCGTTGGCGGCGTTGATGTTCATCGACTCGACCGGCTCGATCAGTACCACCTTGCGCCCGCCCATCTGCGAGGTCTGGACCACGAAGCTGACCAGATCCCGGACCTGGTCGACCTTGATCGCCTTGTCCGCCTCCTCCGGCTCCAGCACGTAATTGTCGGGATGGCTGCCTGCCTTGAGCAGCAGGCATGACTTGCACTCGCCACAAGCGTCGTTCGAGACACCCGGGCGCAGGCAAAGCAGACTGGCCATCAGACGCTCGGCCAGTGCCCGCTTGCCGATGCCGACCGGTCCGTGCAGCAGATAGGCATGGGCATGCTGGGCACGACCGGCCAATTGCTGCCAGAGACCGTCTTGCCACGGATAGGCTTCAGCCACGGACACGCTCCAGCAAACGCGGCAGCAAGCCGTCCAGGGACTGTTGCACCTGGGCCAGCGGTTGCGCCGCATCGATCAACAGGTAACGCGCCGGATCGGCCTTGGCGCGACTCAGGAAGGCATTGCGCACGGCGTTGAAGAAAGCCTGGCCCTCAAGCTCGAAACGATCCAGCCGGCCACGGGCGCTGGCGCGGGCCAGGCCGATTTCCACCGGCAAGTCGAACACCAGGGTCAGGTCTGGCCGCAGGTCACCTTGGACGAAGGCTTCCAACGCGGCGATGCGCTCCATGGACAAACCGCGACCGCCGCCCTGGTAGGCATAGGTCGAATCGGTGAAACGGTCGCACAGCACCACGGCACCACGGGCCAGCGCCGGGCGAATCACCTCGGCCAGATGCTGTGCCCTGGCCGCGAACACCAGCAACAGCTCGGTGTCGGGGTTCATAACTTCTTCAATGGGCGCCAGCAGCACCTCGCGAATTCGCTCGGCCAACGGTGTGCCGCCCGGCTCACGGGTCAACACCACCTCGAGGCCGGCGGCCCGCAGGCGTTCGGCCAGGTATTCGCGATTGGTGCTCTTGCCGGCGCCTTCCGGGCCTTCCAGCGTTATAAACAAGCCAGTCACAGGCGATCCTTTATCAATGTTCATTGCGAGCTCGGCGGCTCGCTGGCATTCGGTTCAGGGGCAGGTTGCTGGGGCGGTACCTGGGGCACGTCCTCAGGCGCCGTATCGGGAGATGCCGCCGGGATCGGCGCCTGCTCGTCCGGGGTTGCCGGGGCCGGGCTGGAGCGGTAATCGGCACGGCGCTTGAGCTGGAATTCGCGCACCGCGTTGTTATGCGACTCCAGGTCATCGGAAAACACGTGGCTGCCATCACCGCGTGCGACGAAGTAAAGGCTATTGCCCGACGCCGGGTTCAATGCCGCATGAATCGCCTCGCGTCCCACCATCGCAATAGGCGTCGGCGGCAAGCCTGGAATCAGATAAGTGTTATAGGGATTTTCTTCTTTCAAATGGGCACGAGTCAGTTTGCCAGTGTAGCGCTCGCCCAGGCCGTAGATCACCGTGGGATCGGTCTGCAGGAGCATGCCCAGGCGCATGCGTCGCACAAAGACGCCGGCAATCTGCCCGCGCTCCTGGGGCACGCCGGTTTCCTTCTCCACCAGGGACGCCATGATCAGCGCTTGATACGGTTGGGTGTAAGGCACATCGGCGGAACGCTGTGCCCATTCCTTGGCGAGCACGTCTTCCAGGCGGTCGTAGGCTTTTTTCAGCAAATCGACATCCGAGGTGCCACGCACGAAGCGATAGGTGTCCGGGAAGAACCGGCCTTCGGGAAATATTCCGGAGTGGCCGATACGCTCCATGACCTGGTTATCGCTCAGGTCGGTGAGGGTCTGCTGGAGCTTTTCATCCTTGGCCAACGCTGCGCGCACCTGGCGGAAATTCCAGCCTTCCACCAGCGTCACGCTGTACTGCACCACTTCGCCGCGCTTCCAGACACCGATCAGGCCTTCCATCGTCATGCCTGGCACCATCCGATACTCACCAGAGTGCAACGGCTGGTCAGCGAGATTGAAACGCCAATAGATCCGCAGCCAGAAGGCGTCCCTGATCAGGCCGTCGGCTTCGAGGCGCTTGAGGGTTCCGGTCGGGGTGGTTCCGTTGGGCACGTCCAGCAATTCTTCCTGGGTGATGTTCAGCGGCTGTTGCAGCGCCGAATGGATCTTCCAGGCCGAAGCCCCCAACAACAGCCCTGCCAGGACCAGGCCGGTCTCCAGCAGCAGCAAGAATTTACGTCTCACGAATCAAGCATCCAGTAGCGCACGGGCAAGGGTCTGCAGTTTACGGGTGAGCGGGCCAACCGACCAGCGCGCCGAACCGCATCCACGTACCGGCCACACGCCATACACGCTGTTGCAGACGAAGACTTCATCGGCCTGGTGCAACTGTTCGAGGCTGATGTCCGTGATTTGCGTGGCGATGCCTTGGGACTTGGCTTGAAACAATAATTCCGCGCGCATTACACCGGCCACGCCGCAACGGCTCAAGTCCGCCGTGAACAATACGCCATCGCGCACCAGGAACAGGTTGCTGAACACCCCCTCGATCACCCGTCCGGACGTATCCAGCATCAAGCCTTCGGCATGTTCCGAGTCGGCCCATTCGGCACGGGCCAGCACCTGTTCAAGGCGATTGAGATGCTTGAGGCCGGCGAGCAAGGGCTGCTCGGACAAGCGCACGGTACAAGCAAACAGGCGAATGCCTTGTTCGGCATGGGTCGTGGGATAAGCGGCCGGCGGACTCCCCTGCAGGATGCGCCGGGCCATGGCCAAGGGATCAGCGGCATAACCGCGCAGACTGTCGCCACGGGTCACGATCAGCTTCAGCACGCCGTTACCCAGCCCCCGGGCGTAGGCACTCAGCTCAGCGCTCAACGCGTTCATGTCGACATTGAGCGCCAACCGCCGGCAGCCTGTCTCCAGGCGTTGCAGGTGACGATCCAGCAACACGGGCCCGCCGTCGTGCACGGCGATGGTCTCGAACAACCCATCGCCATAAGCCAGGCCGCGATCTTTCAGCGACAGGACGTCGGCCGGCTGACCGTCGACCCAGCTTTCCATCAACCGGCGAACCGGCGGAACACCAGCGAACCGTTGGTCCCGCCAAAGCCGAAGGAGTTGGACAGCACCACATCGATATCCATGCTGCGGGCGGTGTGCGGCACGAAGTCCAGGTCGCAGCCTTCGTCCGGCTCATCGAGGTTGATGGTCGGCGGCGCCGTCTGGCTGTTGATCGCCAGGACGCTGAAGATCGCTTCCACCGCCCCTGCCGCACCCAGCAGGTGACCGGTCATGGACTTGGTCGAACTGACCGCCAGCTTGTACGCGTGCTCGCCAAACACGGTCTTGATCGCCTGGGCTTCGGCCAAGTCGCCGGCCGGGGTCGAAGTGCCGTGGGCGTTGATGTACTGCACCTGCTCGCCGTTGATTTTCGCGTCACGCAAGGCATTGGCGATGCAACGGGCCGCACCGGCACCATCGGCCGGTGGCGAGGTCATGTGGTACGCATCGCCACTGGTACCAAAGCCGATCAGTTCGGCATAGATGGTCGCGCCACGCGCCTTGGCGTGTTCCAGTTCCTCGAGCACCAGCGCACCGGCACCGTCGGACAGTACGAAGCCATCGCGCCCCTTGTCCCATGGCCGACTCGCGCGGGCGGGCTCATCGTTGCGGGTCGACAGCGCACGGGACGCGCCGAAACCGCCCATGCCGAGGCCGCAAGCGGCCATTTCAGCGCCACCGGCAATCATCACGTCGGCTTCGTCGTACATGATGTTGCGCGCGGCCATGCCGATGCAGTGGGTACCAGTGGTGCACGCCGTGGCGATGGCGTAGTTGGGTCCCTGGGCACCCAGGTGGATGGACAGGAAACCGGAAATCATGTTGATGATCGAACCCGGCACGAAGAACGGAGAAATCCGACGCGGCCCCGAATCGTGCAGCGTGCGGCTGGTTTCTTCGATATTGGTCAAGCCGCCAATACCCGAACCCATGGCCACGCCGATGCGTTCACGGTTGGCGTCGGTGACCTCCAGGCCAGCGTTACGCACTGCCTGGAAACCGGCTGCCAGGCCGTATTGAATGAACAGGTCGAGCTTGCGGGCTTCCTTGACCGACAGGTATTCCTCGACATTGAAGCCCTTTACCGAGCCGCCAAAACGGGTGGAATAGGCAGAAAGGTCGGTGTGTTCGATCAGACCAATGCCACTGCGGCCAGCCAGAATGCCCTGCCAACTGCTCGGCACATCCGTGCCCAGTGGCGACAACATACCCATACCGGTGACTACGACGCGTCTACGCGACACAGCACTCTCCTTTTTCTAATGACGACTTTGCATCAGGCCTAAAGAAAAAACCGCACGCCGTGACGGCAGTGCGGTTTTTCCATGACAGCTAGCGACGACTAAAAACGATTACGCCTGGTGGCTGGTAACGTAGTCGATAGCAGCTTGTACAGTAGTGATCTTCTCAGCTTCTTCGTCAGGAATCTCGGTCTCGAATTCCTCTTCCAGAGCCATCACCAGCTCAACGGTGTCAAGGGAGTCGGCACCCAGGTCTTCAACGAAGGAAGCGGTGTTCACAACTTCTTCTTCTTTAACGCCCAGTTGCTCGGCAACGATTTTCTTGACGCGCTCTTCGATGGTGCTCATACCTTGTTTTCACTCCTAATGGACAAATTCAGGCAGCTGGCCGGTGGGTAAGTGTATAGAAGAACTTTTCGGTTTTTCAACCGAAAGCTTCACTCCTCAGACCCCGCGGCCCGCCGTCTATAAATTGATTGCAGCTTTATAACGGATTTTAGACAGCTCGTATGACATTTTTTTGAAGCAATCCGTCACATTTAACTCATGTACATCCCGCCGTTTACCGGGATTGTAGCCCCGGTCACGTATGCCGCACCGTCCGACGCAAGAAAAGCGACCACGGACGCGATTTCTTGAGCTTGCCCCAGACGACCCAGCGGAATCTGCGTCAACAAGGCTTCACGCTGTGCTTCTGGCAGTTCGCGGGTCATGTCGGTATCGATGAAACCCGGTGCGACCGAGTTTACCGTAATCGAGCGCGAACCCACTTCACGCGCCAACGCACGGCTGAAACCTTCCAGACCGGCCTTCGCCGCAGCATAGTTTACTTGGCCTGCGTTGCCCATGGCACCCACAACCGAGCCAATACTGATAATTCGTCCCCAACGGGCCTTGGTCATGCCACGCAAAACGCCCTTGGACAGCCGGTACAGACTGTTCAGGTTGGTGTCGATCACATCGAACCATTCGTCATCTTTCATGCGCATCATCAGGTTATCGCGAGTGATACCGGCATTATTGACCAGGATCGCCGGCGCACCGAACTGCTCCTGAATGCTTGCCAGCACCGCCGCAACGGATTCGTCGCTGGTGACGTTCAGCTCAAGACCGGTGCCCTGGATGCCATTTTCCTTCAGGGTCGCAGCGATACGCTCGGCGCCCGAAGCGGAAGTCGCGGTGCCAACAACGATGGCGCCTTGACGACCCAGTTCCAGGGCAATGGCCTGGCCGATGCCACGGCTTGCACCGGTCACCAGTGCAACTTTACCTTGCAGACTCATGCAAGCTTCTCCTGTTCAGGCCTGCGCTGCACGGGCGGCAGCGAAGGCGTCTGGGGTGTTGAGATTGGAAGTCGACACGCCTTCGGCGCAGCGTTTGTTCAGGCCTGCCAGCACTTTACCAGGACCGCATTCGACCAGTTCGATCGCGCCCTTGGCCGCCAGGGTCTGTACCGATTCGACCCAGCGAACCGGCTTGTAGAGTTGCTCCAGCAGATCACGCTTGAGGGTCTCGAGATCCGGCGCCACGTTGGCGCTGACGTTCTGCACCACGGGAATCTGCGGGGCCTGCCAGTCGATGGCGGCAATGGATTCGGCAAAGCGCTCGGCAGCCGGACGCATCAGCTCGCAGTGCGACGGAACGCTGACCGGCAGCGGCATGGCGCGCTTGGCACCACGGGCCTTGCAACCTTCGATGGCGCGCTCGACAGCCGCCTTGGCACCGGCGATGACCACCTGGCCCGGGGAGTTGAAGTTCACCGCACTGACCACATCGCCTTGCGCCGCTTCAGCACAGGCGGCCAGCACATCGGCGTCTTCCAGGCCGAGGATCGCGGCCATGCCGCCCTGCCCGGCCGGAACAGCCTCCTGCATCAACTGGCCACGACGCTCCACCAGTTTCACCGCGTCGCCCAGGCTCAGGCTGCCAGCGGCTACGAGGGCGCTGTATTCGCCCAGGCTGTGACCGGCGACGAACGCCGGGCGCGCGCCGCCTTCAGCCAGCCACAGGCGCCACAGAGCGATCGAGGCGGTCAGGATGGCCGGCTGGGTTTTGTCAGTTTGATTGAGGCGCTCTTCCGGCCCTTGCTGGGTCAGCGCCCAGAGGTCATAGCCGAGCGCATCGGAAGCTTCTTTGAATGTTTCGAGGATCAACGGATATTGCGCGCCCAGCTCGGCCAGCATGCCGAGGGACTGCGAGCCCTGTCCTGGAAAGACGAATGCGAGGGAAGCAGACATGAAAACAAAGCCCCTAATGATCTTGTCGTCAAAAATTGACGCCCCTGGGGGCGCTAGGAAACTGAGAGTTGGATGGCGGCTCAAACCGACCGGTCACATTTAAGCATTGTCGGACGAAAACGCCTAAGTTAACAAATCCTCAAGGCGACCATGCAGGCGCTCCGGCAGGTTCTCCTGGATTTCGATCACCGCTCGGTTGATCGCACTCTGGAAACCCTGCACGCCCGCCGAACCATGGCTCTTGATCACGATACCCTGCAACCCGAGGAAACTCGCACCGTTGTGCCGCGCCGGCGCCAGGTCCGCCTGCAACCGACGCATCAACGGCAACGCCAGGGCACCGACTGCCCGCGAGACCAGACTTTGCTTGAACAAGGTCTCGATACGCTGGCCAATCATGGTGGCCAGCCCCTCGCTGGACTTGAGCAGGATATTGCCAACGAAGCCATCGCATACCACCACATCGGCCTCGCCACGGTACAAGCCATCGCCTTCGACGAAGCCGATGTAGTTGATACCCCGCGCACCCTGCAATAGCGTGGCCGCCAGCTTGACTTGCTGGTTGCCCTTGATGTCTTCGGTGCCGATGTTCAGCAATGCCACACGAGGACGCACGACGCCCAGGGTTTCAGCCGCTACCGAGCCCATCACCGCAAATTGCAGCAAATGCTCGGCACTGCAATCGACGTTGGCCCCCAGGTCGAGCAACTGGCAGATCCCGCGCTGGGTCGGGATCGCCGCCACCATCGCAGGCCGATCGATACCCGGCAAGGTCTTGAGCACATAGCGCGACAGCGCCATCAGCGCACCGGTATTGCCGGCACTGACACATGCCTGGGCTTTGCCATCGCGCAGAAGCTCAAGCGCTACCCGCATCGAGGCGTCAGGCTTGCCGCGCAGGGCCTGGGCCGGTTTTTCGTCCATGGCGATGATTTCGGACGCCGGAAAAATGGTCAGGCGCGCACGATCCACAGCCGATTGGCCGCTGAGCATTTCTTCTAGAAGGGAGGATTGACCGACGAGGGTCAGGTGCAACGAGGGTGTAGCATTCAGACAAGCAAGGCTGGCCTGAACAATGCTGCGGGGACCGAAGTCCCCGCCCATTGCGTCAATCGCGATGACTTGAGCGGACAAGTGATTACTCGTCGGCGCCCTTGTCGATCACTTTACGGCCACGGTATACGCCTTCTGGCGATACGTGGTGACGCAGGTGAACTTCACCAGTGGTTTTTTCTACAGACAGGGTGCTAGCCTCGAGAGCGTCGTGCGAACGGCGCATGTCACGGGCAGAGCGGGATTTTTTGTTCTGCTGAACAGCCATAATTGATTAACTCCTAAACGTTTGGGTCACGCTTTAACTGCGCCAATACACTGAACGGGTTGGACCGCGTTACCTCGTCCTCGCTCGGTTCGGGCTCATCTGCTCCCGCCGGCTGCTGGCATTCTTCCGGATGATGAGCAGGCACAATGGGCAAGGCGAGCAGAAGCTCCTCCTCGATCAGTGACTGCAGATCCAATGGATCTTCGCCCAGTTCCAGCACGTCATAACCTTTCGGCAACGACTGGGTATTCGCACCCTCCTTCACCACGGCGTAACTGCATTCGCTGTGGATCGGCAGGGTGACCAGCTCAAGACAACGCTGGCAAACCATTTTGACTTCAGTGTCGATAAAGCTGTGGATAACCACAGATTTACGTTCATCTCGTTCAAAAACGAATTTGGCCTGGACCGTACCGACATCGTCGGAAAGCGGGTCGCAGAGTCTCTTCAAATCGGCCAGCAGCAGTTCACCTTGAAGGGTGGTGCCACGGTCAGCCAATTTGCGCGGGTCAACGTGAGGTGGAATCGGGTCATTCAACATAGGCGCAGCATTATAGGGATGCCCCCGGCCATGTCAAAGGAAATTCAGCCCTGTCCGTCACTTGCGCACCTCGCTAGAATTCGCCCCTGCCTCCAGGAGCTGCCCATGCTGCCTTTATTACTTGCCTCAAGCTCGGTCTATCGCCGGGAATTGCTTGCCCGCCTGGGACTGCCGTTCGTCTGCAGCTCACCCGACATCGACGAAAGCCATCGCCCCGGCGAGAGCGCCCTCGAACTGGTCAAACGCCTGGCCCGGGAAAAAGCCCTGGCATTGGCTGACAGCCACCCGGCGCACCTGATCATCGGCTCAGACCAGGTCGCCGTGCTCGGCGAACGCATCCTGGGCAAGCCTCACACCTTCGAAAACGCTCGCGAACAACTGCTGGCCGCCAGCGGCGCCAAGGTCACGTTCCTGACCGGCCTGGCACTGCTCAACAGCCAGACCGGCAGCTGCCAGGTCGATTGCGTGCCGTTTACCGTGAACATGCGCTTGCTGGACCCCGAGCGCGTCGAACGCTACCTGCGGGCCGAGCAACCCTATGACTGCGCCGGCAGCTTCAAGGCCGAGGGGCTGGGCGTGAGCCTGTTCCAGAGCACCGAAGGGCCGGACGCCACCAGCCTGATCGGCCTGCCGCTGATTCGTCTTGTGGATATGTTGCTGGCCGAGGGTGTGCAGGTTCCCTGATCCAACATACATGCGTGGCGAAGGGCTTCATTTGTGGGAGCAAGGCTTGCCCGCGATGCAGGCGCCGTGATGATACAGGCTAGCCGAGTTATCGCTCATCGCGAGCAAGCTTTGCTCCCACAGCAATCTCCTCGCCACAGAAGATCGCGCGAAACGAGGAGTTAGCGCAACGCTGGCCCCTGGAACCCCATCCACATCGCCAGATGCTCGGCAATGCTCGCCCCCAGTTTTTTCGAGAAGCGGTCGAACGGCGACTCTTCGATGGTGAAGTCCACCAGATCCTTCTGGCCGATTACATCCCGCGCCACCGAACTGGCACTGCCCAAGCCATCGATCAGGCCCAGCGGCAATGCCTGCTCCCCCGACCAGACCAGCCCGGAGAACAGCTCCGGATGTTCCTTATCCTTCAAGCGCTCGCCCCGACCTTTCTTGACGCTGGCAATGAATTGCTTGTGGGTCGTGTCGAGCACACCTTGCCAAAAAGCCGTTTCTTCGGGCTTTTGCGGCTGGAACGGATCAAGGAAGGATTTATGCTCGCCGGAGGTATACACCCGACGCTCCACCCCCAGTTTCTCCATGCTCCCGACAAAACCATAACCTGCCGCCGTCACACCAATGGAACCTACCAGGCTGGCCTTGTCGGCATAGATCTGGTCCGCCGCACTGGCAATGTAATAGGCGCCGGAAGCACCGAGATCGGAAATCACCGCATACACTTTGATATCCGGGTGCAATGCACGCAACCGAACGATCTCGTCATAGACGTACCCCGACTGCACCGGACTACCACCCGGACTGTTGATGCGCAGCACCACGCCCTTGACCTTAGGATCCTCGAAGGCAGCCCGCAGGCTGCCGACAATGTTGTCGGCGCTGGCAGGCTCTTTGTCGGCGATCATGCCCTCGATATTGATCAAGGCGGTGTACGCCGAGCCGGCGACAGCGCTTTTTTCCATGTCCATCAGCGGCGTGAACAACGCCAGCGCAAGAAAGAGGTAAATAAAGGTCAGCGACTTGAAGAAGATCCCCCAACGACGGGCGCGACGCTGTTCCTGCACGCCAGCGAGCAAGGTTTTCTCCAGCAGCTTCCAGCTTTTGTCATCACCATTCTCGGCGCTCGCCTTGACAGGTGCTTTCCATTCATCGGTCATGGGTGAATCCCTAGCAAGACTTAAAGGGCCCGCCGGCTCAGCCAGGCGTGCAACTCAGGAAAATGATCAATGGCCAGTCGCGGCTCGAATGCCCGTAGAGCCTCGATGGCCTGAGCCCCGTAGCTGACCGCCACCGACCCCATGCCGGCATTGCGCGCCATCTGCAGGTCGAATGACGAATCCCCCACCATCAGCGCCTGCTCCGGCCGCATGTTGCAATGCGCCAGAATCTGCTCGAGCATCAACGGATGCGGCTTGCTGGCAGTTTCATCCGCAGCCCGGGTGATATCGAAATACTCCTCCCAGCCATGGGACTTCAATACCCGATCCAAGCCCCGACGAGCTTTCCCGGTCGCAACCGCCAGACGGTAACCCTCGGCACGCAAGGCCTGGAGCGTTTCCACCACACCATCGAACAATGGTGAAGGCTCGGCTTCCAGCGCGATGTAGCGATCAGCGTAATGCTGACGAAAAACCAGCAGTTCATCGTCGTCAATGGCCGGATACAGGCTGCGGATGGCTTCCGGCAATCCGAGACCAATGATGCCTTTGACCGCGAAGTCATCGCACCGGGCAAACCCCATGCGATCCGATGCGACATGCATCGCCTCCACGATCCGACCAATGGAGTTCGCCAGAGTGCCGTCCCAATCGAAGATCAGCAGTTTGTAGTCAGGATGCACTCAACCGCTCCACGGTCTTGGCCCACATGTCATCCACCGGAGCCTGCAGTTTCAGTTCGCCACCATCAGGCAGCGGCACGGTCAGCATGTAGGCATGGAGGAACAGCCGCTTGCCGCCCAGATCGCGGATTTCCTTGGTGAAATCGTCATCGCCATATTTGCTGTCACCGGCAATGCAATGCCCGGCGTGCAAGGTATGGACACGAATCTGATGGGTACGTCCGGTCACCGGCTTGGCCTCGACCAGGGTGGCGAAGTCGTCGAAGCGACGCAGCACCTTGAACACCGTCAGCGCCTCCTTGCCCTCCTCGTTGACTTCGACCATGCGCTCGCCGGAACGCAGATTGCTCTTGAGCAACGGCGCACGGACTTGCTTGATGGCGGTTTCCCAGCGGCCACGCACCAGCGCCATGTAGCGCTTGTCGACGCCGTCGCCGCGCAATTGCTCGTGCAGGTGACGCAACATGCTGCGCTTCTTGGCGATCATCAACAGGCCGGAGGTGTCGCGGTCGAGGCGATGGACCAGCTCCAGCTCCTTGGCGTCCGGACGCAACTGACGAAAGGCTTCGATCACGCCGAAGTTCAGGCCGCTGCCGCCGTGAACCGCAATGCCCGCCGGCTTGTTGATCACGATCAAGGCCTTGTCTTCATAGACAATCGACGCCTCGAGGCGCTGCAGCAACCCTTGGGCCAGGGGCACCGGCTCATCGCGCTCGGGCACGCGAACCGGCGGCACGCGCACGACGTCACCAGCCTGGAGCTTGTATTCAGGCTTGATCCGACCTTTGTTCACCCGCACTTCGCCTTTGCGCAAAATGCGGTAGATCAAGGTCTTGGGCACGCCTTTGAGCCGGGCCAGCAGGAAATTATCGATTCGTTGGCCGGCATATTCCGGCGAGACCTCGAGCAGTTGAACGCCAGGGGTCGAAGGGGCAGTAGTTGTCATGGCGGCGATCATAACAATTTTTTATGGAATTGAAGCACTTAATCATTGCTGCTATAGTCGCGAACGCCGCCAAAAGTGGCTGGACAGCGGACTAACGGTCAAAAACCGGCCCTGACCAACGCAATTCACGAGGACGAGAGGCCGTCCTACGGGGCTTTCGCTACGTAACGGTAGAGTTTGCAGGTGTAACGAGCGCAGGTGACATGAGGCCTGAAATACGCCGCAAAGCAGGGTTTTGACTCGCCTTGCGCGCCACATTCACGGCCAGTTCACAAAGTGCAGTCAGCTGCGAACGACCCCGAGCGAGAGCTTCGGAAACAACGCCTAAATTAGCCATGATGCGTGACCTCCCCTTCCGGAGCTCACGGTAAATGCCAACCCGCTGCGGATTCTGCGCGCGGCAGCACCCGAATTATCAGGGATACGTGTAGGGTGGAGATGTACAACCGTCGGTCTGTGTAGCACTAGGCTTATATTTAGACGCTTCATCTCGTCCACAGACGCCGGTTGATTCCTCCTCCTGACTGAGTGCTTGAGTACCAGCAAGCAGGACGCGTCCGTCGCGACTTCGCCATCATTGGGTCGAACTCGCTGGACACTGGATTGGCCTTGCCATCTCCAGGACGCACCTGACACCGACCGTGAGAAGTCGTGTGTGCCGAACGCCGTTTCCGGCAGCCCGGAAACCGACGGTACTACATGAAAAGAATGCTGATTAACGCAACTCAACCCGAAGAGTTGCGTGTTGCACTGGTAGACGGCCAGCGCCTCTACGACCTGGATATCGAATCCGGTGCACGCGAGCAGAAGAAGGCCAACATCTATAAAGGCCGGATTACTCGCATCGAACCAAGCCTTGAGGCTGCCTTTGTCGATTTCGGCTCCGAGCGCCACGGCTTCCTGCCCCTCAAAGAAATCTCCCGCGAATACTTCAAGAAAGCCCCTGAAGGCCGCGTCAACATCAAGGACGTCCTGAGCGAAGGCCAGGAAGTCATCGTCCAGGTCGAAAAAGAAGAACGTGGCAACAAGGGCGCCGCCCTGACCACCTTCATCAGCCTGGCCGGCCGTTACCTGGTCCTGATGCCAAACAACCCGCGTGCCGGTGGCATTTCCCGCCGCATCGAAGGCGAAGAGCGCAACGAACTGCGTGAAGCTCTCAATGGCCTGGTCGCCCCGGCTGACATGGGCCTGATTGTTCGCACCGCCGGCCTTGGCCGCAGCAGCGAAGAAATGCAGTGGGACCTCGACTACCTGCTGCAACTGTGGACCGCCATCAAAGAAGCCTCGCTGGATCGCTCCGCGCCGTTCCTGATCTACCAGGAAAGCAACGTGATCATCCGCGCCATCCGCGATTACCTGCGCCAGGACATCGGCGAAGTGCTGATCGACAGCGTCGAAGCCCAGGACGAAGCCCTGACCTTCATTCGCCAGGTGATGCCGCAGTACGCCAGCAAGATCAAGCTCTACGAAGACAGCGTTCCGCTGTTCAACCGTTTCCAGATCGAAAGCCAGATCGAGACCGCCTTCCAGCGCGTCGTCGAACTGCCGTCCGGCGGCTCCATCGTCATCGATCCGACCGAAGCCCTGGTGTCCATCGACATCAACTCGGCGCGCGCCACCAAAGGCAGCGACATCGAAGAAACCGCCCTGCAGACCAACCTTGAAGCCGCCGAGGAAATCGCCCGTCAGTTGCGCCTGCGCGACATCGGCGGCCTGATCGTCATCGACTTCATCGACATGACCCCGGCCAAGAACCAGCGCGCCGTGGAAGAAAAGGTCCGTGAATGCCTGGAGGCCGACCGCGCCCGCGTACAGGTCGGTCGCATCTCGCGCTTCGGCCTGCTGGAAATGTCCCGTCAGCGCCTGCGTCCGTCCCTGGGCGAAAGCAGCGGCATCGTCTGCCCGCGTTGCAACGGCACCGGCATCATCCGTGACGTCGAGTCGTTGTCCCTGGCGATCCTGCGCCTGATCGAAGAAGAAGCCCTGAAAGACCGCACCGCCGAAGTTCGCGCCCAGGTGCCGATCCCGGTGGCTGCGTTCCTGCTCAACGAAAAACGTAACTCGATCACCAAGATCGAACTGCGCACCCGTGCCCGTATCGTCATCCTGCCGAACGATCACCTCGAGACGCCGCACTTCGAAGTGCAGCGCCTGCGCGATGACAGCCCGGAAGCCCACACCAACCAGTCCAGCTACGAAATCGCTGCGGCTGCTGCCGAAGTGGAAGAAGTCCAGCCGGCTGCCGCCACGCGCACCCTGGTTCGCCAGGAAGCAGCGGTCAAGACCGCTCCGGCCCGTGCCAACGCTCCGGTTCCGACCGAAGTGGCCGCTCCGGTTGCCGCCCCGGCCGCCGCGCCTGAGCCAAGCCTGTTCAAGGGCCTGGTGAAGTCGCTGGTCAGCCTGTTCGCCACCAAGGAAGAGCCTGCCGCGCCTGCCGTTGTCGCCAAGCCTGCCGCTACCGAGCGTCCTGCCCGCAACGAAGAACGCCGCAACGGTCGCCAGCAGACCCGCAACCGCAACGGTCGTCGCGACGAAGAACGCAAGCCTCGCGAAGAACGTGCACCGCGTGAAGAACGTGCGCCACGTGAGCCGCGTGAAGAACGCCAGCCACGCGAAGCCCGTGAGGAAGCGCCAGCCGTAGCCCGCGAAGAACGCGCACCGCGTCCGCCGCGTGAAGAACGCCAGCCACGCGCACCACGTGAAGATCGCAAGCCTCGTGGCGAGCGTGAAGAACGTGTTCGCGAACTGCGCGAGCCACTGGATGCCGCCCCGGCCGTTGCAGCAGCCACCGCTGAAGAGCGTCCGGCCCGCCAGCCGCGTGAAGAACGTGCACCGCGTCCTCCACGTGAAGAACGTCAACCACGTGCCGAGCAGGCAGCCGCCGCTGCCAGCGAAGAAGAAGTGCTGAATACCGAAGAGCAGTTGCAGGAAGACGGCCAGGACACCGCCGAAGGCGATCGTCCACGCCGCCGCTCCCGTGGCCAGCGTCGTCGCAGCAACCGTCGTGAGCGTCAGCGCGACGCCAACGGCAATGTGATCGAAGGCTCGGAAGAGTCCGAGTCCACCGAGAACGCCGAAGCGCCAAGCGCTGCGGACCTGGCTGCCGGCCTGGCCGTGACCGCGGCCGTTGCCAGCAGCGCGATCAGCGCTCCGGCCGAAGCCCAGGCTCACGAACAAGCCGAACGCGCCACCGCCGCGGTGGAAAGCGCGCCGGTTGCCGAAGCTCCCGTAGTCGAAGCCACTACCCCGGTAGAAACCACTGCTTCGCCAGAAGTGGAAGTCGCTCCGGCCCGTGAAGCCCAGGTTGCTGAAACTGAAGTGGTCGCCGAGCCTGCACCGGTCGTCGAGCAACCAGTGGCAGCCGCTGAGCCAGCCTTCGAAGCACCGGCCGAGGAAAAGGCACCAGAGCCTGCCCGCGAAGAGCAGACAGCGTTCAACTGGACCGCCGAGCCAGCTGCACCGGCGCCGGTTGTCGAACCTGAGCCGACACCAGAGCCAGTGAAAGCGGTCGAACCAGAAGTGGTCGAGCCGGCTCCAGTGGTCGAAGCTCCCGTGGTCGTCGAAGCACCTGCCCCGGTTGAAGCGCCTGCACCTGCCAGCGCCCTGACCGCGAATGGCCGCGCGCCGAACGATCCACGTGAAGTGCGTCGTCGCAAGCGTGAAGCCGAGCGCCTGCAGAAGGAAGCCGAACAAGCTGCCGCTGCCGCCGCTCAAGCGCCTGCTGCCGAGCCAGCACCAGTGGTGGAAGCAGTCGAGGCAGCCCCTGCCCCGGTTGCGGAAACCCCGGTTGAACCAGCTCCGGAAATCGACGCACCTCAGCACACCGCTGAGGAAGTCGCGCCGCGTCATACTGAAGCCCTGGAAAAAGAGCACGAGCCTAAACCTCACGCCTGATTCCACCGCCCAGTAAAAGCCCCGCCTGGTCATGCCAGGCGGGGCTTTTTTATGCCTGCAGACTTATCCACAGTGGGTCTCGGACCAGGCACAAGACTTATGCCCATTGAAGATCCAATGTGGGAGCGAGCCTGCTCGCGATGGCGCCGGGTCAGCTTGCATCAATACTGAAGTCAGACCGCTTTCGCGAGCAGGCTCGCTCCCACAGGGTTGCGCGTCGTCTGTTATTTGAAAGTCAGTGCTTCAGGCACATCAACATCCCACGTCACGCCTGGGTCATCCACCGGCACTTCAACCACTTGCGCCCCAGCAAACAATACCTTGGCGCCGCGATCCCCGGTGAGCGCCATCAGTTTCGCTCCAAACTCACGACCAAACCCCACCGGATGCCCATACTCACCTGCAAGGACCGGCACACTGATGCCATCCTCACGGATCGCCGCCACCACCTGCTCGATGCTCGACGGCAGGATGAACGGCATGTCGCCGAGCAAAATCAGCCAGCCATCAAGGTCCGGGCAAGCCTGGACGCCGGCAGCGATGCTATCGCCCAAACCGGGCGAGTCCAGTTCCACGAAATCGCAGCCGTAGGCCTGGGCCATGCGAATGGCCTGCGGACGCTCCGGGCTGGTCACCAGCACGCGCTTTTCCAAGGAAGCAGGCAGATTCACCAACACCTGCTCGATCACCGACCGCACAGCACCGTCACGCCCCGTACAATCGGCCAGCAATTTATCCTTGTCCGGGCCTGCAACCTGGCGGAAACGGCTGCCCGATCCGGCCGCGAGAATGATCACGCCAATCGACTGGGACATATTCCCTCCTCATCTGCGACCTACTGCGGTTTTTTCTGCCGCAGTTCAACGCCATTCTTGATCGCCACGATTTCGGCCAGCAGCGACAAGGCGATTTCCGCCGGAGTGTGGCTGCCGATGTGCAGGCCGATGGGCCCATGCAGGCGCTCGATGGCCTCTGCTGACAAGCCTAGCTGAGCCAGGTTTTCCCGGCGCTTCTGGCTGTTGACCCGCGAACCCAGGGCGCCGACATAAAAGGCCTTGGAGTCCAGGGCCGTGAGCAGCGCCATGTCATCCAGGCGCGGATCATGGGTCAGGGCCACAATGGCGGTGCGTTCGTCGGTCTGGATGCTCAACACGGCCTCGTCAGGCATTCCCGAGACGAAGCGGCCATGCTGCTCTTCCCAACCGTAGACAAACTCCTTGCGCGGATCGCAAATCAGCACTTCGAAGTCCAGCAGCCGGGCCATTTCCGCCACGTAGCGCGAAAGTTGCCCGGCGCCGATCAGCAGCAGCCGCCAACGTGGGCCGTAAATGGCCCGCAGGACCTGGCCATCGAACACCAGGGCATCGGTCTTGCTGGCCGGGGTCAGGACCACGTTGCCATTGGCGACGGTCAGCTCACGGGCGACGATTTCATGGGCTTCGCAGCGTTCCAACAGTTCAGCGACCCACTGTGGATCGCCGACCCGCTCCTCGGTCAGGCGCAAGGTGCCACCGCACGGCAGGCCGAAACGCGCCGCCTCTTCGCGGGTGACGCCATAGGTGATCAGTTGCACCGGCGGACCGTCCGCCGGAATGCGACCGTCGTGAAGCCGGGCGATCAGGTCATCCTCGACACAACCGCCCGACACCGAGCCAATCACCACGCCATCTTCGCGCAGGGCCAGCATCGCCCCTGGCGGCCTCGGTGCGGTGCCCCAGGTCTGCACCACGGTGAACAACACTACCCGCTGCCCGGCGCGGCGCCATTCAAGCACGCTGCGCAGGACGTTCAGATCAACGCTGTCCATCAGGCCTTCGCCTGTTGCCAGCCTTGCAGCTGATACCGCACAGGCAGGTTACGGATGCGCTTGCCGGTGGCGGCGAAAATCGCGTTGCACAACGCTGGCGCGATCGGCGGCACGCCCGGTTCACCGACGCCGCCCAACGGCACCTCGCCCGGCGGAGTGACCAGATGCACCGCCACTTCCTTGGGCGCCAGGGACATGCGCGCCACTTCGTACATGTGGAAATTGTCCTGCTGGACTTTGCCATCCTTGAAACTGATTTCTCCCACCATCGCATTACCCAGGCCCATGACACAGGCGCCTTCGAACTGGGAGCGGATGCGCTCGGGGTTGATCTGCGGGCCACAATCCACGGCGATGTCCGCCTTGTGCACGATCACCGTGCCATCGTCCTTGACCTCCACCTCGATCACCGCCGCCACGTAAGTGACGAAGCTGTAGTGCACCGCCAGCCCCAGGCCACGCCCTTTGGGCAGTTCTCGGCCCCAACCGGCGGCCTTCGCGGCGGTTTCCAGCACCGTGCGGATCCGCGCGGTATCAATCGGATAACGCTCGGGGGATTCGCCGTAGTTCCATTCTTCGCTCAAGGTACGCGGATCGATCTTACGGTCCGGCCCGAGCAATTTGACCTGGTACTTCAGTGGATCCTGACCGGCCTTGTGGGCCAACTCGTCGATGAAGCTCTGGATCGCGAACCCGTGGGGGATATTCGACACCGAGCGATACCAGCCCACCCGGGCATGGGCCACCGCCTCGGGGTTCTCCAGGCGCAGGTTGGGAATGGCGTAGGCCATGTTGGTCACGCCCATGCCTATTTCGAACGGCGCCTCGTGGGTCATGCCCGGTGCAAACAGCGCGGTGATGCTCGGGGCTACGGTGCGATGCAACCAGCCCGACGGCATGCCGTCCTGGTTCAGGCCGGCCTTGAGGTATTCGGCTGACACGGTATGGAAATACGAGTGATGGATGTCGTCCTCGCGGGTCCATTGCACACGGATCGGCTGGCCGGGAAACTCCTTGGCGAGCACCGCCGCTTCGACGACAAAATCAGGCTTGGACTTGCGTCCGAAACCGCCGCCCAACAACGTGATGTTCACCGTGACCTTCTCGAAAGGAATGCCCAGGCGTTCGGCGACACGCTCGCGAGTCACCTGCGGCGCCTGGCTCGGTGCCCAGGCCTCGCATTGGCCGTCCTTGAAACGAGCGACGGCAACCATCGGCTCCATCGGCGACTGGGACAGATGCGGCAGGTAGTACGCCGCTTCCAGGGTCGAGTCGGCCTTGGCCAGCGCGTCGTCGAGGTCGCCGCTACTGCGTACGACTTTGCCGGGCTTGAGGGCCGCCGCTTCCAGCTCCTTGCGATAGGCAATGGAGTCATAAGCGGCATTCGGGCCATCGTCCCACTGGATTTTCAATGCCTCACGGCCCTTGATCGCCGCCCAGGTGTTCTTCGCCACCACCGCCACGCCGCCCAACGGCTGAAACTCCGAGGGTAGCGGGCGTCCTTCGATCTGCACCACCTTGACCACGCCCGCTACTTTCAGCGCCGCGCTGCTGTCCACGCTCTTGACCTTGCCGCCATAGACCGGCGGACGCGCGATGACGGCGTAGAGCATGCCGTCCAAATGCACATCAGCCCCGAACACGGCGCGGCCATTGACGATGTCCGCGCCATCGATGGCCCGGCTCGCTTCCTTGCCGATATAACGGAACTCGGATGGCTGCTTGAGACGCAAGCTGTCACGGCTCGGTACTGGCAGGGCACTGGCGGCAGCGGCCAATTCGCCATAGGCCAATTCGCGACCGGAAGGTTGGTGCAGCACTTTGTGCAGCTGGGCGTGGCATTCACCCACCGGGACCTTCCATTGTGCGGCAGCGGCCAGCTCCAACATGGTTCGGGCGGCAGCACCGCAACGGCGCATCGGCTCGTACCAGTGACGCATGCTGCGTGAACCGTCGGTGTCCTGGTTGCCGAAACGCGCCTCATCGGCCGGCGCCTGTTGCACCTTCACCCGCGCCCAGTCGGCCTCCAGCTCATCGGCCACGACCATGCTCAGGCTGGTGCGCACACCCTGGCCCATTTCCGAACGATTGCAGATCACGGTCACGCTGCCGTCGGCGGCAATGCTGACGTACACCTTCGGGTCGTCGACCGCGCCATGGGGCATGCCCTCGGCGCCGAATTTCTTTTCCTCGGCAAAGGCATCCGGCATCCCCCAACTGGCGGCCAGCACCAGCACACCGGTGGCGCTCGCGCCCTTGAGGAAGCCACGACGGCTGAGGTTGCTCAGCACAAAATCATTGGGCAAGCGGCTCATGCCTTGGCCTCCTTCAGGTGAGTGGAGGCTTGGCGGATCGCGGTCTTGATTCGGTTGTAAGTGCCACAGCGGCAGATGTTGCCAACCATGGCTTCTTCGATCTGCTCATCGCTCGGGTTGGGGTTGGTCTTGAGCAAGGCGGTGGCGGACATGATCTGCCCGCCCTGGCAAAAACCGCACTGGGCCACGGCGGTGTCGAGCCAGGCCTTCTGGACTATTTGCCCAATCGGGTCAGCGTGGAGCCCGTCGATGGTGCTGACGTCCTGCCCTTTCACCGAGCCGATTGGCGTGATGCAACTGCGCGCCGGGGCGCCGTCAATGTGGATGGTGCACGCGCCGCACAGGCCCATGCCGCAGCCGAATTTGGTGCCGTTGTAACCGGCCACGTCCCGGATAGCCCACAGCAGTGGCATGTCCTCGGTCACATCCAGTTGATGGTCTTTTCCATTGAGTTTCAGGGTAATCATGGGCACGCCCGCATAGTTATCGAGTTATGGGGTCGAGCAATCTGCCGCTTGGGTAACGGTTCGGTTGTCGCAGACTGGCTCAGGCTGATCGGGCTCTCTTATCCAGGCGCACGCAGGCGTCTGTATCGGGCCTTAGGGATGCAAGGATCGCATCGTTAGGAAGCTAAATTAACCCAGGATCAAGCAAAACGCCCTGCACAATCCTGCACAAATGATCGTGCGCAGGGTGTACAGGGCGTTTTTTCAGGCGGTTGCGAAAGCCCGGTTCAGTAACGATTGGGTTCCATTTCGAGCTCGACCTGGAAACGTTCGGCAATGTCTTTCTGGATGCGCAGCGCCAGGTCCAACAGCTGCGGGCCCGTGGCCTTGCCGTAGTTGACCAGCACCAACGCCTGCAACTTGTGTACCCCGGCATCACCCTCGCGAAAGCCCTTCCAGCCGGCCCGTTCGATCAGCCAGCCGGCGGCGATTTTCATCTGCCCTTCAGGCTGTGGATAAGCCACCAGGTCAGGGTATTGCAGCTTGAGATGGTCAACGTGGGTGGCCGGCACCAGCGGGTTCTTGAAGAAACTGCCCGCATTGCCCAGCACGGCCGGGTCCGGAAGTTTTTCACTGCGGATACTGCAAATCGCCCGGCTCACATCGGCAGGCGTCGCCTGCTCGATGCCCTGCTCGGTCAATCGCTGGCGGACCGGTCCGTACTCCAGGTGCAAATGCGCGGCGCGACTGAGGGCGAAACGCACCCGCAGGATCAACCAACGCCCCACCTGCTGCTTGAACAGGCTGTCGCGATAGGCGAAGCGGCATTCCTCCAAGGTGAACTCGCGCAGCTCGCCGGTCTGGCGATCCAGCGCGGTGAGGCCGGCAAAGACATCCTTGATCTCCACACCATAGGCACCGATGTTTTGCATCGGTGCCGCCCCAACCGTACCGGGAATCAGGCTGAGATTTTCCAGGCCCGACCAGCCTTGCGCCAGCGTGTGCTGGACGAAGGGGTGCCAAGGTTCCCCGGCTTCGGCTTCGACCACCACCCGCTCGCCGTCATCGCTGAGCAAACGAATCCCCCGGCTGGCCATGCGCACAACCAATGCGTCGATGTCGCCGGTCAGCAACAGGTTGCTGCCGCCGCCGATCACCAGCAATGGCACAGCATGTTCGCTGGCATAAGCCAACGCCTCGCGAACATCGCCATCGTCGTGGGCTTCAGCGAACAAGCGGGCAGTGACGTCCACTCCGAAGCTGTTGAAGGGCTTGAGACTGACGCCCGCCCGTACCTGCAAGGTCATAACCGCCCCTTCAATTCGATCACCAGGCGATCCGTGGCGCGCTCGATCAAGTCCAGCACCTGCTCGAAGCCCTGCTCGCCGTCGTAGTACGGGTCCGGCACATCGTCGAGTTCGGCTTCGTAGCGCCGCAGGAACAGATCCAACTCGGCCTTGCCGTTGGCCGGTTGCAGGGCCTTGAGGTGGCGCAGGTTGCTGCTGTCCATCGCCAGGATCAGGTCGTAGCTGGCGAAGTCGGCGCGGGTCACCTGTTGCGCGCGCTGGGCCGACAAGTCGTAGCCCCGCTTCAGGGCCGCAGCCTGGCTGCGCTTGTCCGGGGCTTTACCGACGTGCCAGTCACCGGTGCCGGCGGAAGCGACTTCCACCTGCCCGGCCAACCCGGCCTCACGCAACTTGTGGCGCAGGATGCCTTCGGCGGTGGGCGAGCGGCAGATGTTGCCGAGGCAGACGAACAGGACCCGCATCAAGCCTCCAGCAGGCGACGAACGCGCTCGAGGTCTTCGGCGGTGTCGACACCGGTCGGCGGAGCGATCAGCGCATCGGCGACGTGGATCCGCACGCCATGCCACAGGGCACGCAGTTGCTCCAGGGATTCAGTGTTTTCCAACCAGCATGGGCCCCAGGCGACGAAGTCCTGGAGGAAACCAGCGCGGTAGGCATAGATACCGATATGGCGGCGGTACGGTACGCCTTCGGGCAGTACATCGGGGTTCTTGGCAAACGCGTCCCGGGCCCAGGGCAATATTGCACGGCTGAAGGTCAGCGCCAGGCCATTGAGGTCACTCACAACCTTGACCACGCTAGGGTTGAACAGGGTCTGCGCATCCTCGATCGGCTCGGCCAGGGTGGCCATGCGCGCTTCGGTGTGGGCCGCAAGGTTGGCGGCGACCTGATCGATGACGCTGGGTGGGATCAACGGCTCGTCACCTTGCACATTGACGACGATGGCGTCGGCGGCAAGACCGAGTTTCGCCGCGACCTCCGCCAGGCGATCGGTACCGGAATTATGGTCTTCGCGAGTCAGGACCACCTCGGCGCCAAAGCTTTTGCAGGCCTCGACGATGCGCGCATCGTCAGTCGCCACCACCACGCGCTGGGCGCTGCTTTTGCAGGCCTGCTCCCAGACGTGCTGGATCATCGGCTTGCCGGCGATCGACAGCAACGGCTTGCCGGGCAGGCGCGTCGAGGCGAAGCGCGACGGAATGACAACGGTAAAGGCTGCGGTCATTTATCCAGGCGCTCATCGGTGGTCAGGGTGCGGGCTTCACTTTCGAGCATCACCGGGATGCCGTCGCGAATCGGGTAGGCCAGGCCGGCGCCCTTGCTGATCAGTTCGGTCTTGTCGGCGCTGAGCTTGAGCGGGCCTTTGCAGACCGGGCAGGCCAGAATATCGAGCAATTTGGTGTCCATGGTATTCCCCTGGATGAAAGGTTTAAGGCAAAAGCCGATCCGGCAACAGGCGCATCAACTGCGTATCGAACCAGGCCGCGAAGGCCGGCGACGGCGCGGCGTCCACCGCCAGGTACCACCAGTCAGGTGCAGCGAAGGCGCGGCATTTGACCGCGTCCTTTTCCGTCATGACCACTGGCAGCGAAGGTGTGAAACTCAAAGCCTGGGCGCTGTATTCGGCGTGGTCGGCAAACCCGTGCGGTATTGGCCGCCAGTGTAGCGTTTCGAGGGTCTTGAAGAAACGCTGGGGGTTGCCGATGCCGGCCACGGCGTGCAAGGCCTGGCCAGGTGGAAAATGGTCGAGAGGACGGCGTTCGCCACTGGCCAGGTTCACCAGTTCGGTGGGGCGCAATTGGAAGGCAAAGCCGTCTTCGCGGTCGGCGCTGGCGCCGTTGTACAGCACGGCGTCGACCGATTGCAGGCGCTCGACCGGCTCACGCAATGGCCCGGCGGGCAGGCAACGGCGGTTGCCCAGGCCCCGGGCGCTGTCGATCAGCACCAGCTCAAGGTCCCGGGCCAGCCGATAATGCTGCAGGCCGTCGTCGGACAGGATCAGGTCCAGCGGTTCGGCCGCAAGCAATGCCTGGACCGCACGACTGCGATCGGGGTCGATCATCAATGGCACGCCTGTGCGCTGGACAATCAACAGCGGCTCATCACCGGCGACGTCGGCGCCCTGCTCGGCCGTGACTCGCCAGGGCAGTTGCGACGGCTTGGCGCCATAACCCCGGCTGACCACGCCAACCCGCAAGCCACTGCGCTGGCAATGCTGGATCATCCACAGGATCAACGGCGTCTTGCCAGTGCCGCCGACCGTGATATTGCCCACCACCAGCAACGGCACGGGGGGCTGATAGATCTGCCCTTCACCCGCCAGGAAACGCTGGCGCTTGCCCACCACCACTCGTCGATACAACCACTCCAGCGGCCGTAGCAGGGTCAGGGCCGGGTGACCTTCGTACCACGCGGCAAGCAATCGATCGGACATGGCCATCAGGGTGCGGGAGCCGCCTCGACCGTGGTCATGCGCAGATGGCTGAAACCGAGCTTGCCGGCCGCATCCATGGCAGTGATCACCGATTGATGGGGGGTCTTGCCGTCGGCGCTGATGGACAGCGGCAGGTTGGTGTCGCCGCCAGACTCTTTTTGCAGGGCCTCGATCAGGCTCGCCAGGTCGCTCTTGGGCAGCAATTGGTTGTTCACCGAGAACGCCCCTTCGGCGCTGATGGTGATTTCCAGGTTCTTCAGTTGCTGGTCTTCGGCCGGCGAGCCGCTGACGGCCTGCGGCAATTCAACCTTGAGCTGGGTTTCCCGGGTGAATGTGGTGGTCACGACGAAAAACAGCAGCAGGATGAACACCACGTCGATCAGCGACGCGAGGTTGATCTCGATGTTTTCTCGTGGCTTGCGGCGGAATTTCACTTCTTGTCCCCAGCCAGGTCCACATCACGGTCACCTTGCACCACCTCGACCAGCTTGATGGCTTCCTGCTCCATGCCAACCACCAGTTCGTCCACGCGGCGTTGCAGGAACCGATGGAAGAACACGGCCGGAATACCCACCATCAGGCCGGCGGCAGTGGTGATCAGGGCCTTGGAAATCCCCCCCGCCAGTACCGCGGCGTTGGTGGTCATGCCCGAGCCGGTAAACGCACTGAAGATGTCGATCATGCCCAACACGGTACCCAGCAGGCCCAGCAGCGGGGACATGGCGGCGATGGTCCCCAGGGTATTGATGTAGCGCTCCAGTTCATGGATGACCCGGGCGGCGGCTTCCTCGATGCACTCCTTCATGATCTCGCGACCATGCTTGGAGTTCGCCAGTCCGGCGGCGAGGACTTCGCCCAAGGGCGAACTGGCCCGCAGTTCCTTGAGCTTGTCCTTGTTCAGTTGCTTGTCCTTGATCCAGACCCAGACCTGCCCGAGCAGATGCTCCGGGGTCACGCGGCTGGCCCGCAGGGTCCACAGGCGTTCGGCAACGATACCCAGTGCCGCGATGGAACTCAGAATGATCGGCAACATCATCCAGCCGCCGGATTTGACCAATTCCCACACAGTGACTGCCCCCTCGAAAAAGTGCGCCACTTTATCACACAGACTCGCCTTGCAGACCCGCCCCGCCGATAAGCGCATCAGCCGATTGCGCTGGATCAATATTGCCCCGGTGGCCCGACTGTTGGCCGATCGCGCCAGTAACGTCGGTGTCCGGCCTCTGTGCGCGGCAGCTCGAAAGCCCCCAGTTGCAGACGAATGGCGCCCTGCTCGGCGCTGTCGTAGATCGCCAGGCCCGAGCGTCGATAGCGGGCCATCACCTGCGGATGGGGATGGCCGAACGCGTTGCCCTGCCCTCGGGAAATCAACACCGAATGCGGCTTGAGACGTGACAGCAACGCCATCGACGACGAACTGCGGCTGCCATGGTGAGGCGCGGCCAGCCACTGGATCGGTAGTGCCTGGGCCTCGTCGAGCAAGGCGCGTTCGGCATGGATGTCGATATCGCCGGTCAGCAGCAAGCGTTCACCGCCGGCCTCCACCAGCAAGACACAGGATTTCTGGTTGCTTTCGACGGCAGAGGCCCATCGCCACAGCTCGAACCCGACTCCGTCCCATTCCCAGCGTCGGCCACTGTCGCAGGGCCCGGCCAGCAACTCGGCGGGCAGCGCATCGGGATCGCCGCTGATCACTTCCCTCGTCGGCAGCCCGTTGCGTACGGCCGGGGCACCACCGGCATGATCGGCGTCGGCATGGCTGAGCAGCATCAGGTCCAAGCCTCGAACCCCCAGTTTGCGCAAGGTCGGCAGGACGACCCGCTCGCCCACATCGGCCTCGCCAAAACGCGGCCCGGCGTCGTATAGCAGGGTGTGCCGTCGGGTCCGCACCAGCACCGCCAGCCCTTGGCCCACATCCAGTTGCCAGATCTCGGCTTGCCCTGGCGGCAGGTGTTCTCGCGGTGGAAAAACCATCAGCAACACCATTGGCCACCCCAGTACACGTAGCGGCACACCTTTGGGCAACAGCAGCAGAAAAGCGCCGAGAACGGCGATACCCAGGGCCCAGTTCGGGACTGCGGCCGGGACCCAGGCCGGCATTCGTCCGGCGACCAGCGTCAGCCCCTTGAACAACAGATCGAGCAGTCCGCCAGCGATCCACAGCAGTCCTTCGCCAATGAGAGGGACCGGCAACAACGCCGTGCCGAGCAGCGCCGACGGCAAGACCAACAGGCTGATCCAGGGCACCGCGAGCAGGTTCACCAGCGGCCCGCTGAGACTGACCGGCAACCCCACGATCAACAACAACGGACACAGGCCGACCGCGACGAGCCACTGGGCACGGGTCCAGGTTTGCCACCAGCGCCAGGGTCCCAGGCGACCGCCAAAGGTGAACATCAAGATGGCGACAGCCGCAAACGATAACCAGAACCCTGGCCGCAGGTTGGCCAGCGGGTCGAACACCAGCACTCCGGCGAAGGCCAGCAGCCATGCCCACCACGGATCTGGCTGCTTGAAGCGCAAGCGCCACAACAGCACCAGGCCGATCATCGTGCAGGCCCGCCGCACCGGTACCTCGAACCCGGCGAGCAAGCCGTAGCCCAGGGCGGCGCAGAAGGCCAGCGCGCAGGCCCAAGGCAACCACGCCAGACCTGCCGGCCACAGGCCATAGCGCGCCGCGCCAGCCACCAACAGGTACACCAGGCCGGCAAGCAGGCCGATGTGTTGCCCGGAGATCACCAGCAAGTGGACGGTGCCGGTGTCTTGCAGCACCTGCCAATCTTCGCGAGTCAGCCCGCCGCCGTCGCCCAGAACCAACGCCGCCAGCGCACCGGAGCGACCGTTGGCGTCGACCTGCGCCAGTGCCTGGCGCACCTCATCCCGCCAGGCGCCCCGGGCCGCCTGCAAAAGACGGCCGTCCTTGACCGTACCGGTCGCGCCGATACCGCGACTCAACAACCAGGCTGAATAATCGAAGCCGTGTGGGTTCAGCAACCCGGCGGGTCGCTTGAGTTTCACCGCCAATCGCCAGCGCTCGCCGCTGTTGACCGGCGGGCCACCGAACCACGCGAGACGCAGTGTCGTCGGTAGCCGGGTACGACGTGAATGGGCATCAGCCAGTTCGAAACGCACCACGCCATCGCCCTGTTGCGGCAAACCGACGACGCGCCCCTCGACCCAACGGGTTTCTCCATCGAGCGCGACGGATAACCGATCGTCCAGCGCAAACTGCGCCGACAGACAGGCCCAGGCCAGCCCGAACAGGAAGAAACCCAGCGGATAGGTTCGAAACGGCAACGCCATCAATGCCACTACCGGCATGGCTGCAATCAGCCACAACGGTGGCAGTGCCGGTAAAAAAATCGGGGCCAACAGCCCCAGTGCAAGCGCGACTAACCCTGTGCGCATAACCCGTCCTTGAGAGTGCCCTCTCCAGGCATAGACGGTCCATGGCACTGCCGGCGTTATCAATTGTCACAAAGTCTGAATCTGCCAGCCGTAGAATCCGGACATACTTGCGGCCTCACTGCGTTGAACCGACCGAGAAGCCTTATGCCCCGGCGCCTATTCAAACGTTACATGCCAGACCCAGAGAGCATCCGGGAACACAAATCCTTACGTTTTCTCGGCACCCTGCTGCACGACCCCAACCTTTGGCACCTCAATCGGCACTCCGTGGCCCGGGCGATGGCTGTTGGCCTGTTTGCCGCGTTCTTGCCAATCCCGTTGCAAATGTTGCTGGCCGCCGCATTGGCCGTCACGGTGCGCGGCAATATGCCGATCGCGGTGAGCCTGGTGTGGCTGACCAATCCGATCACCATGCCGGCGGTGTTCTTCTGCACTTACCAGACCGGCGCCTGGCTGATGGACGTGCCCGCCCGGACATTGCCCGAAGAACTGACCTGGGAATGGATCAGCGGCCAGTTGTCCACCTTGTGGCAGCCGTTCCTGCTCGGTTCGGTGGTGACCGGCCTGGTACTCGGCGCCCTGGCCTACTTCGTCACCATGAGTTACTGGCGCTGGTGGGTGGCGCGGCAGTGGAGGCGGCGCAAGAAAAGCCGAATGTGAAATGCAAAAAGGCCTCCTGGGAATGGAGGCCTTTTTTTGGTGCGCTTGCTGATGCCATCGCGAGCAGGCTCGCTCCCACAAGGAAACGCATTTCAATGTGGGAGCGAGCCTGCTCGCGATATATCAGTCAACACACCTGCTGGATCAGGTACGCATCCCGCGCCCGCTGACCAGCAACCGCGCACAACCGATGTAGAGCACTACGGTCGCGACCAGCATGAAGGTAATCGCGATGCTGATCTTGATGTCCGACACCCCGAGGATGCCGTAGCGAAAGGCGTTGACCATGTGCAGCACCGGGTTGGCCAGGGACACGGTCTGCCAGAACGGTGGCAGCAGCGAGATCGAGTAGAACACCCCGCCCAGGTAGGTCAGCGGCGTGAGCACGAACGTCGGGATGATGGAGATGTCATCGAAGTTGCGCGCAAACACGGCATTGATGAAACCCAGCAATGAAAAGATCGTCGCCGTGAGCACCACCACCAGCACCGTCACCCCCAGGTGATGCACCTGCAGATGGGTGAAGAACAACGACAGCAGGGTCACGATCAGGCCCACCGCCAGCCCCCGCAACACGCCGCCCAGGGTGTAGCCGATGAGGATCGTGTGGGGCGATACCGGCGAGACCATCAGTTCTTCGATCGAACGCTGGAACTTGCTGCCAAAGAAGCTCGACACCACGTTGCCGTAGGAGTTGGTGATCACCGACATCATGATCAGCCCCGGCACGATGTAGTCCATGTACGTGAAGCCGCCCATGTCGCCGATCTGCCGGCCGATCAGGTTACCGAAGATCACGAAGTACAAGACCATGGTGATGGCTGGCGGCAGCAGTGTCTGCGGCCAGATCCGCATGAAACGCCGGACTTCGCGGTACACGATGGTATTGAGGGCGATGAGGTTGGGGCGCAGTTCAGAACTCACACTCATACCGCCACCTTCGCCAGATTTTTCTCCACCAGGGACACGAACAACTCCTCGAGGCGATTGGTTTTATTGCGCAGGCTCTGCACTTCAATGTTTTGCAGGGCCAGTTGGGTGAACAGCCCGGTGATACCCACGGTTTTGTCCACCTGGACTTCCAGGGTGTGGCTGTCCACCAGGCGGGCCGGATAACCGATAAGTTGGGGCGCGGCCTTCAGGTCGTTTTTCAGGTCCAGCACGAAGGTTTCCACATGCAGTTGGCTGAGCAACTGGCGCATGCTGGTGTTCTCGACGATGGTGCCGTGGTCGATGATGCCGATGTTGCGGCACAACTGCTCAGCCTCTTCCAGGTAATGGGTGGTGAGGATGATGGTGATGCCTTTCTGGTTCAGCTCGGTCAGGAAGCTCCACATCGAACGACGCAACTCGATGTCCACGCCGGCGGTCGGTTCGTCGAGGATCAGCAGCCGCGGTTCATGCACCAGCGCCCGGGCAATCATCAGTCGCCGCTTCATGCCGCCGGACAATGAACGGGACGGCACGTCACGCTTGTCCCACAGGCCCAATTGGGTCAGGTACTGCTCGGCGCGCTCATTGGCGATCTTCGGCGGGATGCCGTAGTAGCCGGCCTGGGTCACGACGATGTCGAAGGTCTTTTCGAACTGGTTGAAGTTGAACTCCTGGGGCACCACGCCAATGCAGCGCTTGAGCGCGGCGGGCTCGCGGTCCAGGTCATGCCCAAAGACATTCACCGTGCCGCTGGTCTTGTTCACCAGGGTGGAAAGAATGCCGATGGTGGTGGATTTGCCGGCACCGTTAGGGCCGAGCAAGGCGAAGAAATCACCTTCGGCGACGTCCAGATCGATACCACTCAAGGCCTGGAAACCGTTGCCGTAGGTTTTGGTTAGCTGCCGGATGGACAGAGCGGAACTCATATCGGATTACGCACCAAGAAGGGAGGGAAGAAAACAATAGATAAGGGCGGGCGGCGAGCAATGCAACCACTGCGCACGAAGGCAATGGTGAGTGGCGTCGCCGCACAAGTACAGTCAAGTGTGTCGATAGTAAGTATTAAGTCAACGCGGTCATGACGGCCTTGCGGTAGGCCGGACGCTGCTGCAACCGCGCGTACCAGGCCTGTACGCCAGGTAGCTCGGCGCGCTGGATGGGCATCTCGAACCAGGCATAAATGAAACTGCCCAGGGGAATGTCACCCATGCCGATTTGATTACCCGACAGGTAGGGCTGTTCGCTCAAGGTTCGCTCGACCATCGCCAACAAGTCATCGCACTCCTTGATCGCCGCGTTGATGGCCGTCCAGTCCTGTTGCTCGGCCGGGGTGCGCAACACGCCCCAGAACACCGTGCGAAACGGTGCGGCAAAGCTGGACG
This sequence comes from Pseudomonas sp. 43mfcvi1.1, assembly GCF_900115935.1. NCBI lineage: Bacteria > Pseudomonadati > Pseudomonadota > Gammaproteobacteria > Pseudomonadales > Pseudomonadaceae > Pseudomonas > Pseudomonas sp. 43mfcvi1.1. The sequence goes on from NZ_UETT01000008.1 coordinate 136,454, forward strand.
TGGTCCAGTCCATCCATTTTTCAGCCTGGGCCCGTGCCTGCACGTCAGCGGGATACCAGGCCGAACCCGACGCATGGCGAGCAGCCAGGTACCGCACGATGGTATTGGATTCCCAGAGCACGAAACCGTCGTCCTCGATCATCGGCACGCGGCCGTTGGGGTTTTTCGCACGGTACTCGGGCGTGTCCACCACCCCGAATGCCCCGCCCGCATCAATGGCCTGGTAGGCCAGTCCCAACTCTTCCGCGCACCACAACGCCTTGCGCACATTCGATGAATTTTTCCGGCCCCATATCTTCAGCATCACGGCGTCCTCGATGGATAAATGCTGCCGCAGCATACGCCGGATCAGGCGTGACTCAAATCGCCCTGCATGTCGCCGAGCAAGAGCGGCACCTGCTCGCCAAATAGATGTGGGTAGCATTTCTCCAGGTGTTCGAAGAAAAACGCCTCGGGCACATCGGTGAACTGACCGTGGTCGGTGACGTATTCCATCAACTTCGCCCCTTGTCGATTGAACGGGTGGAAAACGCTGTCGTGACGACCGTCGAATTCCAGCGGAGCCACGTCGAACAACTCGCACAACCCCTGGTTGAAAGCCGGCGTCGCCTTGACCCAGCGGTCGTTCAGGTACAGCTCGGTATAACCATGCATGGCGAACACGTCGCTCCTGAGCAATTCCAGCAGGCGTGGGGTGGACAGGTGGTTGCGCACATCCGCCAGGCCGATACGCGCCGGGATGCCGCAATGCCGGGCACAACCGGCCAGCAAGGTGGCCTTGGGCACGCAATAGCTTTCACCGGAAACCAGCGCATGACTGCCGCGCAGGGTCGCCGGGTCGCGACTGAAGGTATAGGGGTTGTACCGTACCGCCTCGCGCACGGCGTAATACAGGCTGACCGCCTGGGCCAGCGGGTCGCGCTCGGCACCGCGGTGGGTTTCGGTGAAGTCGATGACCGCAGGGTGATCGCTGTCGATGAAGGGGCCGGGGTTCAGGTATTGCTGCATAAAAGGAAAGCCTCTCGGGAAACATCACTCCCCCTCAGGGTCGAACTCGGTCTTTGTGGCGAGGGGATTTATCCCCGCTGGACGCGAAGCGGCCCTAAACCTGACACCTCGGTGTGCCAGGCAGATTGAGAGGGCCTGCCTTGGGGCTGCTTCGCAGCCCAGCGGGGATAAATCCCCTCGCCACAAGTACTGTGTTCGGCTGGGGCTGACTGTGTCCGAGTTTATCCACAGCCCCCGCCCAGCGATAACGGCATTCCGGCCAAACAATGGCGTTTTCTCACCTTGTTAACGAACGATTTCCCACGGCTGTTGCCAACCAGACTGGCGCAATACAACTGGGGTTTCCCACGAAATCAATCACATCGCGCTGACCGCCGGTTTTGCAGATGCCGTCTAAGCTCTGAAGGTCGGTTTTGCCTTGGTTCACGGAGGATTACATATGCTGTTGTTGTGGATACTGGTGCTGATCGTCGGGATCGCCTGGCTGGCGCATCGGCGCACCGACCCGCTACCCGCGCTAGGTATCGTCGCGGTCTACCTGTTGGCCATGGGCATTTTCAGCCATGCGCCCGGCTGGCTGCTGCTGATCTTCTGGGTGGTACTCGCCGCCGTCGCCGCCCCGTTGCTGCTGCCAGACCTGCGCCGCCGATACTTCAGTGCGCCGATGTTCGACTGGTTCCAGAAAACCCTGCCGCCCATGTCCCAGACCGAGCGCGACGCCATCGATGCCGGCACGGTGTGGTGGGATGGCGAACTGTTCAGCGGTCGTCCGGATTGGGACTTGTTGCTGGCCTACCCCAAGGTGCAACTGACCGAGGAGGAGCAGGCTTTCCTCGACGGCCCCACCGAAGCACTCTGCGCGATGGTCAGCGACTGGCAGATCGGCCAGGCCATGGACCTGCCGCCTGAAGCCTGGGCCCATATCAAGGAACACGGGTTTTTCGCGCTGATCATTCCCAAGGAATACGGCGGCAAGGGGTTCTCCGCCTATGCCCACTCCCAGGTGGCGATGAAACTGGCCACCCGCAGCGGCGACCTGGCCTCCACCGTGATGGTCCCCAACTCCCTCGGCCCGGCGGAACTGCTGCTGCACTACGGCACCGATGAACAACGCGACCATTACCTGCCGCGACTGGCCCGTGGCGACGATATTCCCTGCTTCGCCCTGACCGGGCCACTGGCCGGCTCCGACGCCGGGGCGATGCCCGACACCGGCATCATCTGCAAGGGTGAATGGCAAGGCCAGGAAACCCTCGGCCTGCGCCTGAACTGGGAAAAGCGCTACATCACCCTCGGTCCGGTGGCCACCCTCCTCGGCCTGGCCTTCAAGGCTTATGACCCTGATCACCTGCTGGGGGACGAAGAAGACCTGGGCATCAGCCTGGCCTTGATTCCCACCGATACCCCTGGCGTGCATATCGGTCGCCGTCACCTGCCGCTGGGCGCCGCGTTCATGAACGGGCCGAACTGGGGCAAAGACGTGTTCATCCCCCTGGACTTCCTCATCGGCGGCCAGGCGATGCTGGGCAAGGGCTGGATGATGCTGATGAACTGCCTGTCGGTCGGGCGCTCGATTTCCCTGCCGGCGGTGGGCACCGGCGCGGCGAAGTTCACCAGCCTGGTGACGGGGCAGTACGCCCAGGTGCGCGAGCAATTCAACGTACCGCTATCGGCGTTCGAAGGTATCCAGGAAGCCATGGCGCGCATTGGTGGCAACGCCTGGTTGATGGACGCGGCACGCATGCTGACCGCCAACGCGGTGGACCTGGGGGAAAAGCCTTCGGTGCTGTCGGCCATTCTCAAGTACCACCTGACCGAACGCGGCCGCGAGTGCATCAGCCACGCCATGGACGTACATGGCGGCAAGGGCATCATCATGGGCCCGAACAATTACCTGGGGCGTAGTTGGCAAGGTGCGCCGATCTTCATCACGGTCGAAGGCGCGAATATCCTGTCGCGCAACCTGATGATCTTCGGCCAGGGCGCCATTCGCTGCCATCCGTTCGTGCTCAAGGAAATGGCCCTGGCAACCCGTGAAGACAAAGACCAGGCGCTGGTCGAGTTCGATGCCCTGTTGCTCAAGCACATTGGTTTCGCCGTCAGCAACGCCGCCAGCACCCTGGTGCTCAATCTGGGCCTGGGGCATTTCGAGAAAGCCCCCGGCAATACCCTGAGCCAGGGTTACTTCCGCGCCCTCAACCGGCAGGCAGCGGCATTCGCCCTGCTGGCGGACCTGAGCATGATGTTGCTGGGAGGTGAACTCAAACGCCGTGAACGCCTGTCGGCCCGCCTGGGCGATGTTTTGAGCAACCTTTACCTGGCGTCCGCGGCGCTCAAGCGCTATCACGACCTGGACTCGCCGGACCACATGGCGCCGCTGTTCACCTGGGCCATGGAGGAAAGCCTGGGCCAGTCGGAACGTGCGCTGGATGAGCTGCTGAGCAACTTCCCCAGTCGGGTGCTCGGTTGCCTGTTGCGCCTGGTGGTGTTCCCCTTCGGTCGTCGTCACAAGGGCCCGAGCGACAGGCTCGACGCCGAGGTGGCGGCGGTCATCGGCCGGCCCAAGGGTGACCCGACCCTCGAAGAGTTGCTGCAAGGCTGCTATCGCCCGCAATCGAGCGACGATCCGGTGGGCGCTCTGCAACACGCCGCCGACCTGCTGGCTGCCGCCCATCCGCTGCACAAGAAGCTGCACGGAGCGATCAAGCAGGGTCAGCTCAATCCGGCGCCAGGCGAACCGCTCATCGACGCGGCTCTGGAAGCGGGTGTGCTACAAGCCGGTGAAGCACAGACCTTGCGCGCGGCCGAGGCGGCGCGGCGCAAGGTCATCGACGTGGATGACTTCGATAAGGAAGAGCTGACGCTGGCGCAAGACAAGGTTCGTTGATGACGAGCCGGTAGACCCGTCACCTATAGCTCTTCACCTATAGCTCTCTACCTATAAAAGCGGGCGCAAGGGCTTTATACTCCTGCGCCCGTTTTACTCTTGAGGACTTATCTCGTGTCCAATGTCGTTGCCGATCACCTTGTCTTGCTTGACCACTTGCGCAGCATCCTGGTCGCCGTGGGTGAGGCCGAACAGGTGCCCGAAGAAAGCCACGCCTTGTTTCTGGAGCGCTTCGACGAGTTACGTGCGCAACTGCCCGTCGACCCGATCGAAAGCCAGTACCTCGGCCAGGACCTCCTGTGCCAGGTGATCGTCCGTTACCCACAGATCGCCCACCTGGTGCCTCGCGACCTGCTCTGGTACTTCGCCGGTGACTGCCTGCACTACATGCCCGATGAAGAGATCGCCCTGTACCAGGCCCTGGAGGAACGTCGTTTCGAAGCCGAGCAAAACGACGAGCCCTTCGACTGGAACCAGGAAAAGCAATTGCTGGCGATGTCGGACCAGGACAGCAAGCACTGATCGCGACCGGTCATGCAAAGGCCCGCACGGTTAACCCGGCGGGCCTTTTTTTGCCTTGCCAAAGTGTGTCGCCTGGGCGGGCCGTCAGCACAACCCATCACTCTCCGGCAACTCATAGTGCGCCGCGACATTGCTGGGACGATTCCCACTGCCCACCTTGTCCAGGGTCGGCTCCTTCTCCAGGCACGCCACCAGATAATCAATGAACACTCGCAGCTTGGGTGGCAGGTAGCGGGTCGGCGAATGTAGCAACCACAAGCCACCATGGTAGGAAGCCAGGAACGTCCAGTCGGCCAATACCTGCACGATCAAGCCTTGCTCCAAGGCATGACGGGCCGTGAAATACGGCAGGCTGCCGATGCCGATGTGCTGCAAGACGGCCCCCAACCGCACCCCCGTGTGATTGGCCGCGTAGCGTCCGTGCACGCCTACGGTGACGGACTTGCTCCCTTTCTTGAATTTCCAGCGAGCGTCGTTCGGGGTTGCCCCCAGGTAAATGCAGCTGTGCTCCAACAAGTCGTGGGGATGCGTGGGAGTACCGTGTTCAGCCAGGTACTGCGGCGTGGCGCAGAGCAGGTGATCGATGGTCAACAACTGACGCCCCACCAGCCCGACCGGCGGTTGATCAGTAATCCGGATGGCCAGGTCGACGTGATCGTCGATCAGGTCAACCTGCCGATCCTCCAGCAACAGTTCCACATCGACCTTCGGATAGCGACGCAAGAATTCAGGCATGTGCGGATGAATCACGAAACGCCCCACCGCCTTGGGCACGCTGACGCGGATGCGCCCTTCAGCCTCCTGGGTGAACTGGCCGCTGATTTCCATCACCGACCGAGCGGCGGCGACCATCTCCTGGCAGCGCTTGAACACCTCTTCCCCGCCATCGCTCAAACGCAATTTGCGGGTGGTGCGTTGCAACAGTCGGGTCGCCAGGGCTTTCTCCAGGCGGGAAATACTGCGACTGATGGCCGACGGTGATGAGCCCAACTGACGGGCCGCCTCGGAGAAGCTGCCGGTTTCCACGACCTTGACGAAGATGGCCATTTCGGCCAGCAGCGGCAACGGTAGATTTGTGCTCATGACGCAACAGTCCTTTGAAATTTGAACGGATTATCACCCTTTTACGCCCTACCTATAATCCCGTCACAATTTCTGATGTGGATATGGCACATGACGCTTCGCCTCTTTTTCCATAGCGATGACCTCGAGGCCAATGTGGAAGTCCTGGATTGCAGCCCCCAGGAACATGAGTTTGCCGTGGTGCTGCGCGCCACACTGTTCCACCCCCAGGGTGGCGGTCAGCCCTGCGACACTGGATGGATCGGTGAAAGCCAAGTGCTGCGCGTGGTCCAGGACGGGCAACAGATCGTTCATTACGTCGACAGACCGGTGGCCTCGGGCATGGCGGCGATCCGCGTGGATGCGCAGCGGCGACAGTTGAATTCACGCCTGCACTCGGCCGGGCACCTGATCGGCCATTTCGCCGAAAGCCGTGGCTGGAAGCCGATCAAGGCCCATCACTGGCCCGGCGAAAGCCGCGTGCAGTTCCAGCCTGGGGAAGACCCTCAGGAACTGGACATCTCGATCATTCAGCAAGGCATCGACGAATGGATTGCCGACGACCTGCCGCGCCTGATCACGTCGCGCGAAGGCCTGCGGGAAGTCGGTTTCGGTGAGCTGGCCGCCTACGGTTGCGGCGGTACTCACGTGCAGCGCCTGCGCGAACTGGGAACAGTCACCATTGCCTCGCTTTCGCAAAAGAAAGGAACACTGTCAGTGCACTACCACGTGGCCTGATCTGCACCAGACCCTGCGACCAAAAAACGGCTCGCAGGCATCCCCCTGTCCCCAGAAAGATATGCCCTGCGTATCGCCCTTCACAACACGAAAAGACAAATTATTGACGGTCATGTGAGCTAATTTTTCCACCCGTCACTTTTTAGTCATTTTTTTGATTCGTGGCGTGGCGCTTTGCCATGTTTGAACTACCGTGAAACAGAAGCGATGACAGGCTCGGCAAAACGCTCATGAAGCGACCTGATCGACACCGTCGTTGCCTTCGAAAACCCCGGAGACCCGGGAACCGAAAAGTTGTTCGCAAGCAGCCTGTCGTTCAGTCAGGCCGGAGAAATGCGCCCGTTTGCTTATAGCGACGAGGCCTGAAACCGGCATATGAACAGGCCGGCGAGATGGAAAGGGGCAGCCCGGGCCTCTTAAGTGATCCGAGGCAAATGGTTAAGCCTAGGGATGGTCTCTTTATCGAGGATCACTTCATGACCCATCGTACTGCTCCGGTTCTAAAACATTTCATTCATGGCCTGTTCTGGATGGGTCTTGGCTTGGATGCGGCCCAGGCCGCCGCGGCAAACTGTTCGCAACTGGACAATCTGCCGGCGACCTTCGAAGTCGGCCAAGGGCTCCAGAGCGAACTGCGCATCCTCGCCCCCGTGACGAAGCTGGCAGTCGGCGACCCGAAAATTGCCGATGTACAGCCCAGCGGCAGCGATGCCTTCATTCTCACGGGTCTGGCGCCCGGCGCCACCAGCCTGATGGTCTGGACGGACTGTTCGAAAATCCCCCGCCAGAGCATGGTCTTTGTCAAAGGCAGGGCCACTGAGGCGCTGACCAGCGCAGCGAGCATACCTTCCGAAGACCCGATGCTGCTCGCCCAGGTGCAGACCGACATTCGTTTCGTTGAAGTCAGCCGGAACAAACTCAAGGAAGCCTCGACGTCGATTTTCGGCAGCCGTGGCAACTTTCAGTTCGGCGCGCCGAGGACCTTGCCCTCCATCGGCGGCATTGTCCGGCCTTCATTGCCGGTCAACAACGACATGTTCAACCTGTCTTTCGCCACCGGTAAAACGCTGTTGATGATCAATGCACTGGAAGGTAGCGGTTTCGCCTATACCTTGGCGCGTCCCAGCCTGGTGGCCCTCAGCGGGCAGAGCGCGAGTTTCCTGGCCGGCGGGGAGGTGCCGATTCCGGTGCCCAGTGCCGGCAGCGACAATGTGTCCATCGAGTACAAGGAATTCGGTATTCGCCTGACCCTGACCCCCACCGTCATCGGCAAGAATCGCATTGCATTGAAGGTGGCGCCGGAAGTCAGTGAACTGGACTTCACCAACGCGGTGAACATCGCCGGGACATTAGTGCCAGCACTCACGGTGCGCCGTACCGATACCAGCATCGCCCTGGCCGACGGCGAAAGCTTCGTCATCAGCGGCCTGATCAGCACCCGCAACAGCTCACAGGTGAACAAGTTTCCGGGGCTGGGAGATATACCGATTCTCGGCGCGTTCTTTCGCGACAACTCCATCAACCGCGAAGAGCGTGAACTGCTGATGATCGTCACGCCACACCTGGTTCAACCGTTGGCCGCCGACGCGCAACTGCCAACATTGCCAGGTGAACAACTGCGCAATTACGACCCGAACTTCTATCGCATGTACTTCCTTGAACATGGCGAATTTGACAACCGCAGCGGGCTTTCCCAATGAGCCGGCGCCTGATGTGCAAGGCATCCAATATCCAACGGGTTGCCAAGGGGCATTCAATGAAAACAGTGATCGCATTAACGGCGACCTTGATGCTCGCCGGCTGTGCCAGCAACAGCGCGGTGGCTCCACGCACGGCCGATTGCGCCAAGCCTGGATCCGACCAGGAACTGGCCCTGAACATGGCGGAAGACATGGCCAACGAGGGCCGTTTGTACGCCAGCCTGGCGAACCTCGAACGCTTGCCCGAGGACTTGGTCCAGGTCCGCCTGCGCAAGGCTCGGGTACTGCGCCTGATGGGGCGCAACGAGGCTGAACCGTTATACAAAAGCCTGCTCGGGACATGCCTGGCCGCTGACGGTGAACATGGCCTTGGCCAGTTGGCGGCCGCCAGAAATGACAATGCGGCCGCTACGCAATACCTCGAACGCGCAGCGAAAATGGCTCCCACCGAAGGCAAGATCCGCAATGACCTGGGGGTTGTCTACCTCAATCAACGACGCATTTCAGAAGCCCGCTTCGAGTTCATGACCGCCATGGAGCTCCAGCAGTCAGACCCCCTGGCAGCGCTCAACATGGTGACCCTGCTGATCTACCAGGACAACTGGAAGCAGGCCGCCGAGCTCGCGAACATGGCCAAGCTGAGCCCCCAGCAAGTGGCGGATGCCCAAGCCCGCGCGGAAAGAATCAGGGGTTCGGCCCCTAACGCAATGACGTCACCCGCCAACCGCCCCACCGAGATCGTCGATGCCTCAACCGGCGCGATCAAGTAGAGCGTTACGAGGAGTCCAAGAGATGATGACCAAACAATTGATGATCGCATGCCTGGTGGGCCTTTCCAGCACCGCCTGGGCAATCGAACCAGGCCCCTCTTCGCCAGCACAGCAAGGCACAGAGAGCTGGATGCAACTGCAGATTCGCGGCGTGGTAGCCTCCACCAACCTGCAAACCGCCTCGGCCGCCGAACGCGAACTGGCCATGCAGCGCTGGCTCAACAGCTTCAACTACCCGATCCCGGAATTCTTTGACCAGGACTCGGGGGGAGAGATCACCAGTAGTAAATGAAACACGCAGGAAACGAAAGATCGCGGCCTTCGGCAGTGTCTACATTTGATCCGATGTAGGTACTCCTGAAGGCTGCGGTCTTTTGGCTTGAATGGTCGGTAGAGCACAGGCCTGAACCTGTGGGAGCGGGCTTGCTCGCGAAGGCGGCCTCACGATCAGCACCTTCATTGACTGTCGAACCGCTATCGCGAGCAGGCTCGCTCCCACAATGGGCCTGCGGTGAACACAAGTCTCCTGAACACCCAAGATCAACCGTGGGAGCGAGC
>NZ_UETT01000008.1:146048-292367 GCF_900115935.1 Pseudomonas sp. 43mfcvi1.1
TGCTCGCGATGACGGACCGACATTCAACACCTTCATTGACTGTCAAACCGCTATCGCGAGCAAGCTCGCTCCCACAATAAGCGCTGCGTGTTCTACATATTCCCAAAAGCCCTGAACACACCAATCATGGCCGGACCAATGGCGACCAGGAAAAAACTCGGCCACAGACAAAAGATCAACGGAAAGATCAGCTTGGTGCCTATCTTGGCCCCCATTTCTTCCGCCGCCTGGGTCCGCCGATCACGAAACTCATCAGCGTAGATGCGCAGGGTATCGGCCACACTGGTACCAAAACGGATACTTTGCGCCAGCAGACTGACCAGCCCCTGGATATCCTCCAGGCCGGTGCGCACGGCCAATTGCTTGAGCGCCTCGGTGCTGGTGATGCCCGCCCGGATCTGCGCATTGACCAGCGCCAGCTCCTCAGCCAACTCAACCTGACTGACCGACATTTCTTCAGCCACCCGTTCAATCGTCGTGGGCAGGGCCAGGCCCGACTCGACGCAGACCACCATCAGGTCCAATGCATCCGGGAACGCGGCGCGCAACCGGCCTTGTCGTGCCTGCTTGCGTTTGCCGACATAGATCGCCGGCAGCAACCAGCCAATGCCTGCCACGAGGGTCACCGCCAACAGGCCGATGACCACTGAAACCTTGACCATCGGCAACAGCAACAACGCAACGCCGACCAGCAACAACGGCAACATCAGGCGCACGGCCCAGTACATCTGCACCGCCGAGGCAGAGCGGTAACCGGCGTGGGTCAACAAAGTCTGGGTAGCGGACGTGTGGGCTTGGTCGGTCGAGGCAAAGCGCTGACCGACCCGTTCCAACAAGAGCTGCAGGTTACTGGGCGCCTCTTGCCCGGTATTGCCACCGTAACCACGCTTGATCAGCGCCAGGCGCCGCTGCACCGGATCCTGCAGGCCCAGCAACAATAGCAGGAGCGCGACGGCCGCCAGCACTGTACTGAGGCCAATCGCGGCAATGAACAACAGGCGCGCCAGTTCTTCGTTACCGGTAAACCGACTCAACAATCCGAGCAAAAAGTCCATGACTGAAACCTCTCGGCGCGACAGCGCTTAAACCTGGATCCGGATGATTTTTCTTATCCAGAAAATCCCGATCAACATGGCGCAGAACGCGCCGATGATCAGCTTGTGCCCTATGGGGTCATTGATCAGCACCGGCATGTAGCTGGGGCTGGTGAGCACGATGGCGATCGCCAGCACGAACGGGATCGCCACCAGCACCCAGGCCGACATGCGCCCTTCCGCCGACAGCGTCCTGATCTTGCGCTGGAAACGAAAACGTCCACGAATCAGGCGGCTCAGGCGCTCCAGCACTTCGGTCAGGTTGCCGCCGGTCTCGCGGTGGATGAGGATCGAGGTCACCAGCATCATCACCGTCATGCTCGGCATGCGCTCCAACAGACCGAGCATGGCCCGGCGCACGTCGTTACCATAGTTGATGTCGGAAAACGTCATGCCGAATTCCTGGGCGACCGGCCCCTTGTGCTCCTCGGCGACCAGACGCAGGGTTTCGTTGAACGGGTGGCCGGCGCGCAAGGCCCGGCACATGGCGTCCAGCGCATCCGGCAAACCCTCTTCGAACGCGGCGAAACGCTTGCTGCGGTCACGCAGGATCTTCAACACCGGCACCCAGGTCACCGCAAATGCCGCCAGCAGCGCCATCCACCAGACCGGCGAGACCATCAGCACCAGGGCACCGGCCGCCACTCCCAGGATCAGACCGAGCAGCATGACCCGATAAGCCCGGTATTCATGACCGGCCTGCTCGATCAGTTGCGTCAGGTTGGCCATGAACGGCAGTTGTTCCAGACGGGCTTCCAGGGGCGACAGGCGCGTCAGGTATTTCTGCCGCAACACAGTCTGCATGTTGGGCAAGTGGTTGGCCTTCTCCAGCACATGCAAGCGCCCGCGAATGCGCTTGCGCATCTTGCCGGCCTCGCCGAACACCGGCACCACCACGCCCTGGGACAGCAGGAACACGGCAATGAACACCATGCCAAGGAAAATCAGGATGAACTCGCCGGGAATATTGTTCATGACGACCGGCCCTCCATCCACTCAGGGCGAAACAAGGTCAGCGGCAACTCGATGCCACGTTTGGCCAGCACATCGCGGAAGGCCGGGATCATGCCACTGGGCCGATACTCCCCGAGCACCTCGCCGTGCTCGCCGATGCCTTGGCGCACGAAGGAGAAAATTTCGGTCATGGTGATGACCTCCCCTTCCATCCCGTTGATCTCTTGCATGCTCACCACGCGTCGCTTGCCGTCTTCTTGACGCTCCAGTTGGATCACCACATCGATGGCCGAGGCAATTTGTTGACGCATGGCCTTGATCGGAAAAGTCGCCCCGGTCATCGACACCATGTTCTCGATTCGCCCCAGGGCATCCCGTGCTGTGTTGGCGTGAATGGTGGTCAGGGAGCCGTCGTGGCCGGTGTTCATCGCCGTGAGCATGTCCAGCGCCTCGGCACCGCGCACCTCGCCGATGACAATGCGGTCCGGACGCATGCGCAGGCTGTTGCGCACCAGTTCCCGCTGGCTCACCTCGCCGCGCCCCTCGATGTTCGAAGGCCGGGTCTCCAGGCGTACCACGTGGGGCTGCTGCAGTTGCAACTCGGCCGAATCCTCGATGGTGACGATGCGTTCGTTATGGGGAATGAAACTGGAGAGCACGTTGAGCATGGTGGTCTTGCCGCTGCCGGTCCCGCCGGAGATCAGCACGTTCAGGCGACCGCGAACAATGGCCTTGAGCAGCAAGGCAATGGCCGGGGTCATGGTGCCGACCTGGATCAGGCTGTCGGTGTTGAGCAGGTCCACGGCGAAACGCCGGATCGACATGCTCGGACCGTCGATGGCCAGCGGCGGAATGATCGCGTTGACCCGCGAACCGTCCTTGAGCCGGGCGTCCACCAACGGTGAGGATTCGTCGATACGGCGTCCCAGGCTGGACACGATGCGGTCGATGATGTTCAGCAAATGCTGGTCGTCGCGAAAACGCACATCGGTACGTTGCAGCTTGCCGAAGCGTTCGACATAGACCGAGGCAAACCCGTTGACCAGGATGTCGGACACGCTATGGTCGGCCAACAGCGGTTCCAGCGGCCCGAGGCCGAGCACTTCGTCGGTGATCTGCTTGATGATCAACTGTCGGCTGGCGGTACTCACCGGCGCCGAATGCTCCTCGAGCAGGCGCTGACAGATATCGCGGATCTGCCGCGCGGCCTCGACTTGTTCGAGGGCATCGAGCAACGACAGGTCCATGACCTTGAGCAATTGCTGGTAGATCTTCTCCCGCCATTCGGCCTCCACCGGGGTGACCTGGCTGCGGGTTTCGTAAAGCACATCCGGAATGGCCTGCTCCCAGGCCATCAACGCGTCTGTCGGGTCCGGCAGGCCGTCATTGGGCGGGGTACCCACTGAGGCGCCAGGTTTGGCGGGCTGTTTGCGCAAGCGGTTACGAAAGTCGCTGATCATGGGTCATCCCCCGAAAAAACGGTTGAAGGCACGTTTAAGCAGGCCCTTGTCTGTGGCCATCTGGTGACCGACCAGGTCTTCGGTCAAATCGCGCAAGGCGGCGGTGATGGCCGCCTTCGGCGCATGCAGCCCCAATGGCACGCCAGTGTTCTGACTCTGGCTGACCAGGTTGAAGTCATTGGGCAATTTCGACAGGTTCGCGCAACGCAGGGCTTCGCCGATGTCCTTGAGGCTGACGGCGGCGGATTTGTCATAGCGGTTGACCACGATCTGCAACTGATCGCCGCGCACGCCCAGGTCTTCGCGCAGGATCCGCACCAGGGCGCTGGCATCGCGCAGGTGGCTGACGCTCTGTTGCACCACCACGTACACCCGGTCCACCTGTTCCAGCACCGAGCCGGTGAGGTGATCGATCTGCCGCGGCAGGTCCACCACCACCCAGTCATAACTGGCACGGGCCAGTTGCAACAGGGCATCGAGCTGTTCGGGTTGGGCGTCCTGGGGCAGGCACAACTCGCCAGCCCGGCCACCGAGTATGTGCAGGGTCGGACTGAAGTGACTGCAAAAACCCCGCAGCGCGACGCTGTCCATGTCGTCGATCTGCTGCAGCACTTCCAGATGGCTGTGGGACTGCGCCACGTCCAGGTAATGGGTCACACTGCCAAATTGCAGGTCCATGTCCAGCAACAAGGTATTGCCCGCTCGAGCGCTGAGCTGCTGGGCCAGGTTGCACGCTACCAAGGTCCCGCCTGAGCCGCCCTTGGCGCTGATCACCGCGACCAGCTTCCCTTCGTTCCCGCTGCCGAGGCGGACTTCCATCACCAGGCGATTGAGCGCCGCGACCAATTCCGCATCGGCGACGGGTTCGGGCAGTACATCCCGAGCGCCGGCCTGCATCGCCAGACGCATGCCCTCCTGCTCGCCCAAAGGACCACACACCAGCATCGGTGGACGTTCATGGGCCGGACGCTGCAACAATGCCGACAGTTCTTCGCGCCACAGGTGGCTGACGCGAAGCAGCAGCAGGTCGGGCATGCGCTCCAGGCCGTAGAGCGGGTCGACATGCCCATTGCTGACCAGGCGTGTACTGACCTCAAGGCCAGGCATACGTTGGCAGACGCATTGCAGGTCGCGCAGGGCCGTGGCATCGCGGCTGCTGATCAGTATCCGCAGCCCGGCTCTGCCAGTCGTGGTCGAAAGCGGAGTTTCCCTGGTGTTCAGCATGGTGTGATCTCCCCGGAATCGGAATGACGCCCAAGGCTTTCGCGTGGCAAGGTTGCCCTGAAGGTGGGCAAGGTAATGGGCACGCCTAAGCCGGGAATGAACAGGTTGAAAACGAAGTTCTGCACGCTCAGCCGGACATAGCGGACGGCACGAAAGCCCGTGCTGCCGGATGTATCGGCGGGGTTCGCCACCACGGCGCCATTGACGTCCAGGTAAGTCAGCGCCAGGTTCGAGGTCGCCAGGCTGGTGATCAGTTGGCTGGTACCGGCGTCCGTCGCGGCGTTGAAGATAGCCCGGCGCAACACCACCGGATCGCTGATATTGCACACCGCCGCCAGGCGCACCCCACGCCGTGCCGCTTCATCCAGCGCGTTGACCGTAAAGTACAGCCGGCCCATTTCCACCACACCGAACAACAGGATGAACACCAGTAAGCCCACGAAGGAAAACTCCACGATGTAGGTGCCGCGCATGTGTTTATGGTTCATCACAGCGCCCTCATGACGGTGGTCGCGACCAACTGGATGCCCAGCGGAATGGCATTGCCGAAAAATCCTGGAATCGACCCGGTGCAGTTACCCGCACCGATCACCGGGCAAAAGGTGTAGGTAATGGTGACGCGCACATGATCGATGCCCTCGGCGGCGACCTGCACGTTAGCCGTGGTCAGCCCTGACACCACAGCGGTGCCGGCAGCACTGGGCACGCCATACACCGCGACGTTTTTCGTCTGGGTCAGTAGCGTGTTGTTCAACGTGATACCGCCGAGAGTGGCGTTCCACGCCTGGCTGGCGACGAAGCGGTCGGCATCGCGGCTGGCCTGAAGTAGTACGTTGTACTGGTAGAGCATGCGGCCGAACTCGCCGAAGGCCAGCAGCAACAACAGCAGCAACGGCAGCACCAGGGTGAACTCCACCAGGGCCACGCCTCGCTGGGCTTGCGCCGGTTTGAAATGAGAAAGTCCCATGACGCCTCCTACGAGTCGGTACTCGGAGTGCCGCTGCCGTTGAGGTAGGTTTTGTAGAGCTGGATGATCTGTGGGCCCGAATCGGTAGACGGCGTGGGACCGGGTACGTTGTCGCCCTCGCACTCCTGGACGAACTGGCCGAAAACCAAGGAGTCCGAGCCCCCGCCATCCACCGGCTGCACAACGAAATAGCAACCGAATCCCAGAACCGGAATCGAGGTGGAACCGCCCTGCTTACCGGTGCAATTGCCAATCACGATCTTCAGCATCCGACGCTCGAAAACCCCGTTGCTTTGGCAGCCGCTGGCGCCTCCCGCCACGCAGGCGGCAACCTTGGCCCGCCAGTCGTTGTAGTCCTGTATTGCCTCGCCGCCCGCCGAGAGGTCGCCGTTGCTCGACGTGACGGCTTTGCCTTTGTATTGCGCCTGGGAGAGTGCATCGTTGTAGGTGATCGCCGGGGTGCCTGAGGCCGTGACCAGATCCGGTGGGTAGTCCGAAGAACTGACCGGGCCGTTGTAGATACCAAAGCGAGTGTTCAAGCCTTGGGAGGTCGGGCCGGCTTTATTGCCTGGCGCAGTCTGGACGTTATCCCCGACATTGCGGCAAACCGAGCCACCGCCGGCCAGGTCTTCACGGACTGCACTGCCGCCTGAGCCGAAATCCAGCAACTGGAAGTTGCCCGGGCCGATGGGTGATGTGTTCCCCGCAGCGGTTTTCAAGACTTCCAGGTCGCCAAATTGATACCCCCAGAAGTTGCCGGCGGCGGGGTTGTATTGAGTGGGATCGCCACAAACCATCAACGGCGCCAGGTCACAAGGCGAGGTCGGACTGGGCCCGGCAGTGGCAATCGCCGCGACTCGCTTGTTACCCAAGCCAGCGCTGCCCATCGTTTGCACGAAGCTCCAGAAAAACCCGCTCAATTGATAGCTGGACACCGACACCCGTACGTACTTGGCATCGGTAGGTCCTGGGTAGGAGAACGGGCCGTAGACGCTGCTGGACAACTCCACCACGGCAAACGCGCCGGGGTTGCCAGCAATCGCCGTTGCCAACTCGGTGTTACCGGCGGCGTTGGCATTCCTGTTGAGCGTGTCCAGGGCCGCCGCGCGGGTGGTGCTGGCCATGTTGATGCCGCCGCTGACCTGGCTCAGGGTCTTGGCACCGCCCAAGGCGGCGGCATCCACCGCATTTTGCAGGCGCGTCTTGTTCAGCAGCATGTGCCCGCCATCCAGGGCCAACGCCGCCATCATGGAAATCGCCACCAGCGCGATCACCATCAGAACACTCACCGCCCCTCCCTGGCGCCGGATATTGGCATTCATCATCGAGCCCTCATCTGCAACATTTGAGGATCGGCATCACCACGGCCCGGGAGAGCCTGGCATGGAGGCGTTATTCAGCGAACATTGATCACGCTGCTTTCAATCCCGCGGATCAGCGTGATCGACCCGCCTTGGGGCTTGGCACTGCGCTGCACCACAGGTTTTGGCGGCGCAGCGGCAGCCACCGCCATGACCGGCGCAGGGGCTGGCGGGGCAACGGCCACGGCCTTTTTCTCCAGGTTCAGCGGGTTGCGCAAGGCCAATTGCAGCTTGCCTTCGGTTTGCGCAGTGACCAGCGCTTCCGCTTCGCTGGCGGACATTTCCAGCGTCACGGCCCGCACCACCACCGGCTGGGTCTTGTCGGTGCCCGCCGTCTGGTCCACCGCCAGCACCCGCAGGTTTTCCAGGATGGTCCGCGACGTGGCGCTGTTGCTGCCGGCGCTGGTGGTCTTGGTTGCCAACACATCGACCCGGTTGCCCGGCAAGAGGAAGCCGCCCACGCCGACCACATCATCCACGCGTACCGATATGGCCCGCTTGTCCGGCGCGATCAGCGAAGCCAGGGTGCTGCCGCCCAAGTGCTCGCTCAGACGCGCGCCTCGCACGATGTCGCCGCGCAGGATGTCGAAGGTGGCAATCTTGCCCACAGCCTGTTCGCTGGAATCGAAGGCATCGTCCGGGATCGTGTCCATGGGCATGCGCACGGTGGTGACTTGCTGGGCCTCGACCATCTGCCCGAAGGGGATTTCCACCGTGGCGACCACCACGCTTCGCAGGTGATCATCGGGGGTCGCGTTGAGTCGCGCGCTCAGCCAGGAGTCAGCCATCCATGCGGCACCAAGGCCCATTACCAGGGAAACGCCTATCAGCGGAAGCGTACGAGAGCTCATGTCGGTATCTCCAGATCAAAGGAAGTCGAGCTGAACGAAGTAGTTGTGCCAGGCCCATTCCAGTTCTTGCGGCAACAGGGGGCCGGAACCGCCCAGGTAACGCTGGCGGTCGAGCGCCATGTTCAACAGGTCACGGGGATGGCAAGGCACCAGCGGCATGCCTTCGCCTGCATACAGCCGCTGCAGGACATAGCGCACCAGCAGCGGATCGTAGGGGATGCCCAGGCGTTCGCACTCCTGGCGCCAGATGCGTTCGTATTCCTCGGGCTTGAGGTAACCGAACTGCACCTTGTAGCCGATGCGCCGCAGGAAGGCCTCGTCGGCCAATTCGAGGGGGTTGAGGTTGGTGGAAAACACCAGCACCAGGTCGAACGGCAGCTCGCAATGCCGGCCGCCCCCCAGGTTGATGAAGTCGCGCTTCTCCTCCATGGGCACGATCCAGCGATTGAGCAGCTCGGCCGGGGCCATGCGCTGGCGGCCCATGTCATCGATGATGAACAGCCCGTTGCTGGCCTTGAGCTGCAACGCCGCCTGGTATTGCCGGGTGAACGGGTCGTAGCGCACGTCCAACTGCTCCATGCTCAGCTCGCCGCCGGTGATGACGATCGGGCGTTTGCAGCACAGCAGCCGGCGGTCGATGCCTTCGTTGAGCATCAGGTTGTTCGCTTGGCCGTTGTCATCCAGGCGCTGATGCACCTGCGGGTCGTAGATCTCGATCACCGACTCGTTGATGACGATGGCATGGGGCACCCAGATGGCCTCGGCGAACAGCCGGATCAATCGGCTGCTGACGTAGGTTTTGCCCGTGCCCGCCGGGCCGTAGATCATGATCGCCCGCCCGGAATTCAGGGCGACGCCCAGTTGGTCGAGCATGCCTTGGCTCAGCACCAGGCCGGCCAAGGCTTGGTGCATGTCCTTGGCGGTGATGCGGCCATGGTGAATGGTCTGGATCTTGATCAGCGAGCGATAGGTGCTCACCGGAAACGGGGCCGCGCCGATGTAGCCGCTACGGGCCAGGGCATCGCGGGCCGAACTGCGGCCGCGCTCGGTCAGGCCATAACGCAGCGTCTGCACGCCCGTTTGTCCCAACTGGCCCAGCACTTCGACGCGACCGTCCTTGCGCAGGAACGCCAGGACTTCTTCCAGTACCGCGCCGGTCAGGGCCAGGCGCTCCACCAGCCGAGTCATGTCCAGCACACCGGCATCGTGCAGATGCTTGCATACCAACTCACCCAGGAAACTGTCGGTCAGGCCGGTGTCGCGAATGGTGCATGGCTGTGGCGCCAGGCGTTGCACCGCTTCCCGTTCGCTGGGGTAGGCATCGCTATCGTTGATGACGTGCATGACTAGACTCCCCAGCCGCCGGCAACCAGTTGCCAGTAAACGCTGTTCAAAGTACCGATCAGGATCGCAATCGAATAAGGAAAGGGTTTGCCGGCCACTTCATCCGAAGTCGGCGCCAGATAAGACTGGGCGCGCACAATCAGCCAGTAGCGCCCCAGGGTCTGGAGCAGTTGGCCGCGGGCCAGGACGATCAGGAAACCGCACACACCGCCGGCGATCAGGCTGAACAGCGCCGCCCACAGTGCGTAATGAAAAGGCAGGAAGCTGCCGACCATGGTCATCAGCTTGACGTCACCGGCGGCCATGCCACCGACGGCGTACATGGGCAGGAACAGCCCGAAACAGATCAGCATGCCCAGCAGGCTATCGCCCAAGCCGCCGATCCCGCTGGTATAGACCTGGCCGGCCAATCCCAGGGCAAGGCCCAACAGGACCAGTGTGTTGGGAATGCGGTGGCGAAGCAGATCGCTCACCACCGCCACACCCAGCAGTCCTAGCAGCAGTACCGTCGACACCAGCAGTTCCATGGACATGATGCGTCTCCCTAGAGTGGTTTTCGTTAGCAGGCGACGTTGCTATTGACGACCTGGCATAGCGCCCGGATCTTGGTATCGACGGCGCCGCCCAGAAGGACGAATGCCGCCGCCACCAACACCGTGATCAAGCCACCGGCCACCGCGTATTCAACGATGGTCAGGCCGTCTTCATCTTTGGCGAACTTGCTGATCGAAGTACTTATTGTCTGGAGAGTCATGGCATGGACCTCACGCTCGTAAGTAGTACTGCTACGAACTTAAGTTGGAGGGGACAGCGCGAAGTCCATTTGATTTATTCGTTGTACTCACTGCAAAAGAGTCGCAAGCGTTATTCCTTGAGAGTTGCCGTGTCCCCGTCAACGCAAGTGGCTGCTGTCAGCAGGCAACGTTGCCGTTGACCGCCTGGCACAGCGCACGGATCTTGGTGTTCACGGCGCCGCCCAGGAGAACAAACGCGGCGGCCACCAATACGGTGATCAACCCACCAGCCACGGCGTATTCCACAATGGTCAGGCCATCTTCATCTTTGGCGAACTTCAGTACCGAAGCCTTGATTGTTTGAAGAGTCATTTCGCACACCTCATCGGGGTTGTTTTCTCAAGGGGCAGTACATTGCGAACTGCCTGATGCAACCCTAGTCAGCAGGTGGTGATAGCCGTTAGGAGGATTTTGCACATCGCTAGGATTTTTTTGCGGGGGCGAGAACGGCTGCGAGGTCGGAAAACCCATCCGTGCCGCAGCGCAAACGGGCGCTCGCCAGCATTGCGTGGCAAGGGATGACGCTAAAAGATCGAATTTTTATAAAAATTTATTCGGCGAAGTGATAGCACAGTGACAATACTGCTAGCTAAAGGGCAGAAAGAACCTGTGAGTAGTCGTCCTATGGCGTCAATCCCGACTGAAAAGCCGAAGCTGTTATGGTTCGATCTGACTCATGATCGGTCCACCCAGGAACTCGTCGCCCAGTTCCAGGACGCGTGCGACTGCACGCTGGCAAAAAACGCCATGCTGCCCAGCGGGGAACAGGTCGACATGATCTGCATCCACTTCGATCGCCCGGACACCCCAGGCCTGCGGCGCCTGCTGGAGATCAAGCGAACCGTTCCCACCATCCCCATCACCATGTTCACCGTGCAGCACTCCGAAGAACTGGCGGTATGGGCCATGCGCTCCAGCGTCTGGGAATACATGGTGTTGCCCCTGTCTGTCGCCGAGAGAAAGCGCTACCTGACGGCCGTGATGCAACTGTGCGAGCTGCGCCGCACTGCCAATGGTCGGGGAAAGACCTCGCAGATCGATCACTCCCCAACCCTGCCCGACAGCATCCGCCTGACCGCTGGACACCAGAAGCACCAGGCCCTCAGCCACATCATGCTGTACATCGACCAGCATTTTCGCGAAAGCATCGATCAGCGCGATCTGGCCAAGCGCTGTGGCATGACGACGTTTCGCTTCAGCCGGGTGTTCAAGGAAGCCAATGGGCTCGGCTTCACCGACTACGTGCTGAACAAACGCATGAGCTTTGCCAAGGAACTGCTCGACAACAGCCAGATGCCCATCACCAGTATCGGTTATGAAGCAGGCTTCAAGGACCCATCCTACTTCGCCCGCGCCTTCAAGCAATACGCCAATTGCACCCCCAGCGAATACCGTCTCGCGTACCAGATGCGCAGTGCAAGTCCTGCTGCGCCGCCTCCGGATGAGGCGGCCCTGGAAGCGATTGAAAACCTGGTGCATAGCCTTGAGGGATAAAAGGGGCCCTCACTTCCTTTAGTTCCATTGTGCCCGCGCACTTGTATCCAAATAATAAAATTCGCACCCGCCAGATTAGAAAAAACAATACATCCCCCATATTTACGGCGCCTGGGCCGCCAAGCTGAAACAACATGAATCATCATGTCGTTATCGGTAATTCTTTTTAGACTGAAACCAACTCTGCCAGCCTTGCATAATGCCGGCCGTTTCCAAATGGATTAACAGGTTTCGTCCGTGGACCGCTCCAGGTACAGCGGAGCGAGTTCTCTAGTTGGCATGTTTTATCCAAAAATCAAATAGAGCGCTGATGTATATATGAAGGCAATCAGTTTAGTGAGCGCGCAAAAGTTGAGCTTGGTGAGTCTCGACGAATTCAAAACGCTGCCCGCCGATGGTGTAGAAATAGAAATCGTCCTGTCCGGCATCTGCGGAACAGATTTGGCGGTATTGTCAGGGCGCGAAGAAGGACAGGTGGGAATCGTTCGTGGTCACGAAGCGGTCGGCGTCGTTGTCAATGTAGGAACAGATGTTACCCGCACGCGTAAAGGTATGCGCGTGGTTGTAGACCCCAATGAATATTGCGGCAATTGTGCGTACTGCAACTCAGCCAAAACCCATCTATGCAGTGGTGGTTCAAATGCGGGCCTGAACATCGCCGGGGTCAACAAGCACGGTACATTTGCAGAGCGATTTATCACACACGAGCGTTTTGTACACGGCATCCCGGACGACATGAGCTGGGAAACAGCCGTCTTGATTGAACCCGTAGCGTGCATCTTGAACAACATCGAGCAGGCGTCCATCAAGGCGGGAGATCGGGTGCTGCTTCTGGGATCGGGCCCAATGAGCCTGGTCGCACAAATACTCTTGCGCGGCATGGGCGTCCATACCCGTGCGACCGATTTGAACACCTTTCGAATTGAATTCGGGCACTCCTTGGGTTTGGACATCATTCATCCCCGGGACCTTGAGTGCCTTGGGCCAAACCAAGAAAAATTTGATGTCGTCATCGATACCGTGGGTAATCAGCTCGAAACCGCCGCCAGTAGAGTCAGCCGAGGCGGCAGGATTGTCCTGTTCGGATTTAACGGGGACTACAAATACTCGCTCCCTGCAAAGCATTTTCTGGTCAATGCCATCAGCATCATTGCCGCGGGCGAATACAACCAGCACTTTCCCCTGGCGCTGCGTATTGCCCATGGGCTTCCAGAACTTGGAAAACTGGTCACCCATCTCTATCCCCTGGAAGCGTATTCAGCAGTCTTTGACAGTTTGTTGAATGATCCTTGCGCCCCCACGATAAAAAGCGTCTTCACACCCAATCCCAAGCACCTGTCACGCTAAAACTCACAAGTACTCCAAGTGGACTCGCCTTATGAAAGTTACTGTATTTAGTCAGATCTCCATTGACGGCAAACTGACGCTCGGCAATGAAGCATCGAGCAAACCGCTTTTCCAGCACTTCGACGATGAGGACATGCGTTTTATTCACAAATTCCGTGGGGAAGTCGATGCGATCATGGTCGGGCGCAACACGATTATCACCGACGATCCCCAATTGACCAATCGCTACGGGAGTGGTCGCAACCCGGTTCGCATCATTCCGACGACATCGCTGAACTTTCCAGCGTCGGCAAAAATTCTAAGTTCTCCCGAGCGAACGATCATCGCGACCACAGAACAGGCTCGTGACCACGAGATGATCGAGCAAATCCGCGCCCATGGTAAAGAGGTACTTTTTGCGGGCAGCGCACGCGTCGATTTCAAACAGCTTTTCCCGATGCTGGAAGCCCGCGGAATAAATCACATCATGGTCGAGGGTGGCGGCCAACTGAATTGGCAGGTATTCAACCTCGACTTGGTCGACGAAATCATGCTCATGCAACTCCCCATCATTATTGGTGGAGCGGACACCACTACGCTAATAGATGGCGAAGGCTTTCAAGATATTGAAATGACCAAATCATTCAAGCTGCATGAATTTGAAGCACGCTCGAACTATAACTTTCTGCATTTCAAGCGCGCCCCTAAACAGCAGAGCGCACATTGATGCGGGCTATTCAAGGCTTCATTTTTGATATGGATGGCGTTCTGGTTGACAGTGAGCCCGTCTATATGAAACAGGAAAGAGACGCTTATTCGCGTCATGGCGTAGTGCTCGATGAGGCAGAACTGTCACGTTTTGTAGGCACTACGCAGCGTCATATGTGGAGTACCATCAAAACCGAATACGGGCTTGCGGATTCCCTGGACTGCCTTATGACGGAGCATCATCGGCAGTTAATGGAGGTGTTACATTCAACCCCCTTGCCTCCCATGCCAGGGGTGACAGAACTTCTCGATGCATTAAAGAAAGCAGGAATACCCTGTGCAGTCGCCTCCTCTTCACCTCGAGAACTCGTTGAACTGATTTTGCGTAACGCCGGGCTACGAACTTTTTTCAATGAAGTCGTTTGTGGCAATGAGGTTAAGCACAGCAAGCCAGACCCCGAGATTTTTCTCATGGCCGCCAAGCGCTTGGGTATTGCGCCCTCTTCCTGTGTGGTGATTGAAGACTCCGCCCATGGCGTGGCGGCGGCAAAGGCCGCCACCATGTTTTGTATCGGCTTGCTCAACCCCAACTCTGGGCGGCAGAACCTGAGTGCGGCGGATTTATGCGTGCACCAGCACAGTGAAATAAGCCATTGGTTTTCCGGGCGATAAAAAATATGAAAACACTGAACATTTCAGACTGGACTTGGATTAACGTACCCGAGCGATCGACCATCAGCGATCGGGAAATAATTATCCACACTTCGCCCGACACTGACTTCTGGCGAGGCACTTACTATGGCCTGGAGTATGACAATGCACCGGCCATCGTGGTTGCAAGCCAGGAACGCTACTGGACATTGAAAGCCAAGGTATCCTTTTCCTCAGATACCTACTTTGACCAATGCGGCCTTCTTATCTATCAAGATAAAGACAACTGGATGAAAAGCGGCATCGAGTATCAGAAAAACGGTTTTCAACAACTGTTCTCTGTCGTGACCAACAATGGTTTTTCGGACTGGTCCATGGCTGACTTCGATCGTGTCACCCAGACCATGTATTACCGACTGAGCCGAAGAGGCAGTGACTTCCTCCTTGAAAACTCCGTTGACGGGAAACAGTTCTGCATGATGCGGATGTTCCACTTGTTTCATGCAGAAGAACTTGTCCAATTCGGTTTCTTTGCCAGTAGCCCAGGCGATTCATCTTTCGCAGCACATTTCTCAGAGATTGAATGGACTGAAGGCTGTTGGAAAGAGCACGGCGCTCCACGTTTCTAATCTCAAGAGTTCTATACCTGATGCTGTCTGCGCTCCCCCCTAGTCGCCACGCGCTCTACGCTTGTTATGCCGCCATGATGTGTCTGGCCATGGCACTCAATTTTCTGCCGGTCTATCTGACCACGTTCAGTGATGCCTTCGGCCCCTCGTCAGGGCTGACAACGGAGCAACTGGGACGAATTCCCGCAGTCATGTTTCTCAGTTTCATAATCGCCATTTTGATCACCGGGCCATTGGCAGACAGAGGGAACGCCAAGCTGATCATTCTCTCTGGACTGATGACCACTGCAGCAGGCCTGGGCCTTATGGCTTTCGCCCCCTCCTATGCCTTCCTGCTACTGGCCGTTGCCATCATGGGTTTCGGTGCGGGTGTGCTGGATATGATCCTCAGCCCCATTGTCGCAGCCCTACAACCCGAACGCCGGAGTGCCGCCATGAACTGGCTGCATTCGTATTTCTGCATCGGCGCGGTAAGTGCCGTGCTGATCGCAAGCATTGCGTTGAAGTGGGATATTTCCTGGCGCATGGTTGCCCTGGGCTTGACCATTGCCCCGCTTGCAACCTTTCTATTGTTCATGCGATTAACCTTGCCGCCCCTGATACAGGAGCACGTGCAGCGTGAATCCATGCCCACGCTTATCAGGCAGCCCTATTTCATTGCCTGCATGATCGCGATCTTCCTGGGTGGGGCTACGGAAACGGGTCTGTCCCAATGGCTACCCGCCTTTGCTGAACAAGGGCTGGGCTATTCGAAAGAAGTGGGTGGCTTTGCGCTTGCCGGTTTTTCAGTGGGCATGGCCCTCGGGCGCATGGCCGCCGCCTTGCTGCACGAGCGAATACCCGCCGTTTCACTGATGCTGGGCTGCTGTGCCGTTACCGTCGTCCTGTTTTTCGTGATCAGTTTTGCCCCCAACCCCGCAATCGCGCTAACCGCCGCCATCGCCGCAGGCTTCTCAGGGAGTTGCCTGTGGCCAACGATGCTCGCCATTTCGGCAGATGCCTACCCTCAAGGTGGCGCAACCATGTTCTCTGTGCTGACTGCTGCGGGTAATGCCGGGTGCAGTCTGATTCCATGGCTCGTGGGGATTGTTTCAGCGCATTCGAATTTGCACATCGGTTTGTTGACGGTCACTCTCTGCCCCGCCGCCATGATGCTCTTACTCGTATGGATGTCTCGCTGGCCGCATAGGCTTGCCCATCCGTCCCGGAATTAGCCATGGCCGGGGAGCGACCTTGTCGATCGACCACTCCCCAACCCTGCCGGACAGGCGCCCCGACTCACGGGGCGAGCTTTCTTCTCTCGATAGGAATGGACAGGACAATGCTGGTACGCGTCTCTCCGTACGCGTTGATTTTCGCAATGATGTCCTCGATCTCAGCCATGGATCGGGCGTAGATCCGGATCAGATAGGAATCGTTTCCCGTGATGTGCAGGCACTCGACGACTTCGGGTATGTCGGTGAGTGTCGCGATCAATTTGGCTTTCGCCGGCTTGAGGGTGGTGATGCCGACAACAGCCGATATGCCATACCCCAGCTTGGTTGGATCTAACTGAGCGCAATAGCCCTTGATGACCCCTGAGTCTTCCAGTTTGCGCAACCTGTCATTGGTGGCAGGAATAGAAAGACCCGCGTGCTTGGAAAGCTCTGTGATGGAAATGCGACCACAGTCCTGTACCTTACCCAGGATTTTGACGTCTATACGATCCATGTGCGTTTTCCCCGGTTAAAAGTATAAAATTTAATGAAAAGCCCGCGTTTTTCATTAAAAAAAGCATGCACCAAAATAAAGCATGGCGCTAGTCTATTTCCAGCCTGAAAAACCTGAAAAGAACCGGGCAATCAATAGCCCTGCTCTTTAGCGTGACCCACTCATAATAAAATGTTCTCTCCAGGGATGGTGTTCGCATGGAAGATGAAAAAATAAAGTGTGGAAAAAAGTCATACTCTTTCGCCCATTACATTGGCACGCAAGTCCTAAGTCTTCGCAGCTTCAAGAAGGATCAGGTCCTGATGTACCTGACGGGTGTCTGTTTCTTTTCGCTGGGTGCCAAATGTTTCATCATCAGTCAACTGGGTACCGACCCATTGGACGTCCTGATCATCTCGATCGATAAAATACTTATGCTTGGCATGGGCATCTGCTCGGCGATCGTATCCCTCTTCTTCCTGACATGGTGGATGCTCTGGAACAAAAAATACCCGCCGATAAGTCCCTTCGTTACAACTACGCTGACAGGCCTGTTGATTGACCTCTGGACAGGGTTGGGACTCGGAGAGTATTTGATCGCCAGAATGAATGAGTACACGTTATTGGCGACGGGACTGATCTTGTGCGCCTACTCTTCCGCATTGATCATCATGAGCGGTATTGGCATCAGAATCATGGATCTCGTGGTACTGACCATGGTCTCCAAATGGGGCTGGTCCTTCACCAAAGCCAAAATGATCATTGAAATTGGCATCTTTTCCAGTGGTTGGCTGTTAGGCGGTCCCTTCGGCGTGGGAACGATTGCATTTCTGTTAGTGATCGGCCCGCTTATTCAACCCTTCATGAATATGAATGCCAAGCGCTTTTCACTCAAGAATCATGGATTGATTCGCGCTTCGTCCGCTTACTAATACCTATGAAGATAACTGCCGTCCATGGCGGCTGGATTATTTCGCCTCGACTTTTTTAACCGATGATATCGATAGCAACTTCCGTGATGAGGAGTGAGAGATGGACACTACAAAAAATAAAAACTGGACCTTGGAAAGCAGCCCGGCAAAACTGGAAGAAATCCTTCCAGGGGGCGCCGTCAAGTGTCATCTTTCCCCACGAAACTGTGTCATACAGGAAGGCAAGGTAGGTTTTTGCAAAGTGCGCGGAAACCGAGGCGGCAGACTCGTTACATTGAACTACGGCAAAGGCGTTCATAGCACAGAAGAAACGATTGAAACCGAAGCCGTTTTCCACTTCGCTCCTGGGGAGCGGATCCTGTCCCTGGGCAATATCGGTTGCATGCTCAACTGCGGCTACTGCCACAACTGGAAAACCTCACAAGCCAAGTATGTAACCGACAAGGATGTTTACTACTACACCCCTGAACAGGTTGTGGAAACCGCACTCAAGCACGGAATACGTGTCATTTCCTGGACGTATAACGATCCCGTTGTCTGGCATGAATTCATCCTCGACACGGCGAAGCTGGCCAAGGAAGCGGGCCTGATCAACCTGTATAAATCGGCGTTTTTTATCAGTGAAGAAGCCATTGATGAGTTATTGCCGGTCATCGATATTTTTTCGATTTCGCTGAAATCCATTTCCCCGGAGTACTACCGCAAGGTCACAACCGGCTGGGTAGAGCCAGTCCTGGCCGGCATCAAGAAAGTCTATGACGCTGGCAAATACGTTGAGGTCAGTACCTTGATGGTGACCGACATCAGCGATGACGAGGAAACGGCCAGGAAAATCAGCCAGTGGGTACTCGATGAACTGGGCCCGAATGTACCGCTGCACTTCGTCAGGTTCCACCCCGACTACAAAATGAGCAACAGCATCCGTACCCCCGTGGACAGGCTGCTCAAGGCACGGGAGGTGGCTCGCAGCATGGGCGTCGAGCATGTCTATCTGGGCAACGTGAATGATGTCGAGGGCACCAATACCAGCTGCAACAACTGTAACGCCCTGCTCGTCACCCGCTACGGTTTGAACGCTGAAATCATCGGGCTGGACAGCAAGGGTTGCTGCTCTCAATGCGGGCACGATGCGCATTTCAAATTACTGGGCGAACACCAAGCCAACATCACTGTCGAGCTGCCAGAGGATGAACTGAGCGCTCACGAGAAGCGAAAGTTCGAGTGGCATGGGGATATCGTGTCGCTGCACGCCCAAGTGCTCAATACCGAAGATTTCGAACAGACCGTCTACCTGCGACGTAATTATACGGACGGGCACAACAGCGATTGGAAATCACTGACGCTGCGGCCGCATGAAAGCTATCGATTCATTATTGCCAAGGCTCGCATCGATGAAACCGGTCCTGAGGTCTGGCTACCCAAAGGGGTGAATTCGAATCTTCATGAAGTATTCGACAGGGCTCACTTCCCGACAGAGTCGATTGAAGAAATTGGTATTTCGCAAAATGACATTACCCCGACCATTGGTTATGAGGGCAAGCAAAACATGTATGAACAAGTCATCAAACTGGTCAGCCAAGCATGAAAGTGTCGACTGAAATACTTCATATCAAGGTGGATGACCGGGACGCCCGTCCTTCGGTAACGCCCATTTATCAGTGCAGCGCTTTCAGCGCTGACTCGGCCTTCTTCTACTCAAGGAAGGCCAATCCCAATGTGACTGAACTGGAGCAGGTTGTCGCGTCCTTGGAGGGCAGCGAATATGCCCTGGCCTACAGCACCGGGATGAGCGCCATCTACATGGTGTTGGAACTGTTGAAACCGGGTGCTTCGCTGGTCATCAACAAATACATCTATGGCTGCTCTTATAAATTGTTCCAGCGGTATGCGGCCCGCATCGGCGCGCACCTGACGATTCTGGATCTCACCACACAAGAGGGGCTGAAGGCCTTGCCGGCGAACGTCGACATGGTCATTTTCGAAACACCGACCAACCCTTTCCTGAAGGACATTGATATTCATGGGGTCAGCAGGGCCGTCAAGCAAAACAACCCCCAGGCGCTGGTGGTCGTTGACAACACCTGGGCCACGCCGATCTTCCAGAAACCGTTGAACTTTGGCGCCGACATCTCACTGTACAGCGCAACCAAATACTTCTCTGGACACAGCGATGTCATGGGCGGCCTGGTTCTGGTCAACAATCAGACGATTTATAACCGTCTCCTTGAGGGTCGCTTTTATTCGGGCACGATATTAACCCCCAATAGCGCATGGTTGCTGCGCAGAAGCATGCAGACGTTCAACCTGCGCATGGAGAAACACAGCCAGACCACAGCAAGCATGCTCAACTATCTGCGCGAGCTGCCTTTTATTGAGCATGTCTATTACCCACGAATCGATGGCAAACAATTAACCGGTTATGGCGGCATCGTGTTTGTTGATATTCGGCCCGATCTGGTTCCCTTCTACAAAACATTCACCAGCGCGCTCAAATGGTTCGGCACGGGCACGGGAATGGCTTGCGTGACGTCGATGGTCGCCCAGCCCTTCAGTGGCAGCCATGCCTCGATGACGGACCAGGAAAAAGCGGACATGGGCATCGAGAAAGGCCTGGTCCGATTGTGCTTTGGCCTGGAGGACCTGGAAGACCTCAAGGAGGACCTGCTACAAGCATTCGAAGCCATGGAGCACAAGATCGATCAAGAAAGCTCTGTCGATCCGGCCTAGCGAGTGTTGATCATGAGCAACGGGCCTTCGATGGCTCGTTGCTTTTTTATGGAGAAACGAAAGTGTCCAGCGCATTCGAAAACACGATATTCGAAGACCCCATCCTGAACGTCATCCACCTTCTAAACTCCATCGCCCAAGAAAACCCAGCGGCCATTTCATTGGCCTCCGGTCGCCCTGATGATAAGCAGTGCGACCCTTCGCTCATCGACAGGGGCCTGGCCCGCTATAAACACCACGTTGCCGGCACCGAGCATTCGCTGGCGACGCTGCTTTGCCAATATGGAAAAACCTCTGGAATCATCAATGAAATAATCGCCACCTATTTGCGGGTGGATGAAGGGATAACCGTTTCCAACCCTGAAAGCATTGTGGTGTGCATGGGTTTCCAGGAAGCCTGCACCTTGACGCTCCTGTCCATCTTTGAAGGCGGCGGTGTTTTGTTAGTGCCTGACCCGGTGTTTTCCGGGATCACGGGTATCGCAAAACTGCTGGGCATAAAAATAGTCCCCGTCCCCATGGCGACTTTTCTCGATCCGAGCGCCCTGCGCAAGATCGTTGAAAACCTTGAATCCCGAGGGGAAAAAACCAAAGCACTCTATGCCGTCCCAGACTTCAGCAATCCGACCGCCGACAGCCTTTCCTGCTACGCCAGGAGCGCCATGCTTTCCTTGGCCAGTGAAAAGAACTTTTTCATTCTGGAAGACACGGCCTACCGTTACTTCAGGTACGAAGGTGATGCCATTGCGTCCATGAAGTCCATCGACAGCAGTCGGGTGTTCTTGCTGGGCTCCTTTGCCAAGTCGATTTTTCCGGGCTTGCGCATGGGCTATGTGGTCGCCCCAGAGGGCCCTGGGGTCATGTCCTTCAGCGGCCGATTGTGCAAGGCCAAAAGCTTGATCACCGTCAACACCCCTGCCCTGTGCCAAGCGGTCGTTGCCGGCTTGCTGATCGAGAACGACTACTCGTTGAAAGGGCTGAACCACCCCAGGGTATTGTCTTATACGAAGAAAAGAAACCACATGCTTGAATGCCTTGAGCGGGAATTCCCACTCAAGGTCGGCGCCCAAAGAACGGTCAGCTGGAATCATCCGGCAGGTGGCTTCTTCGTCAATGTGCAACTGCCTTTCGTCTTTGGATACTCTGAAATGCGCGAATGCGCCAAGCTGTTCAAGGTGATTGTATTTCCCACCACCTTGTTTTCGCTGATGAATGAGGCTGCCACCCAGGTCAGGCTGTCGTTCAGCAATGCAACAACCTCAGAAATCACCCAAGCGATAAGCCGTTTCAAGGCATACGTCGAGTTCAGGCTGCAATAAAACGTCCTACGGATACCAAGGCTTATACATCGCTCGGCGAGGGATAAGCCTTGTGACTCTCCCGATTCAGGTTCCTGTGGCCAACATGACGCCGGTGGCCACCTGGTAGGCCCCGAGGATGGTGATGGTTGCCCCTGAAAGATAGTTGATCAACCTTAGCTTTGATTGAGCAATCCGCGCCTTGAAAATGGAGGAGAACCCGCTCAACCCCAACCACCAGGCAGCCGAGCCGAGGAATATACCTGCCACCATCGGCAGCACGGAGTACTGGCTGCCCTGATCACTGGCCATGCCGTCACTCAACGCGGCAAATATCGCGATGAACGACAAGATGGTCATGGGGTTCGACAGGGTCAGGAACAGCGTGGTCGAGTAGGCCTTGAACATATTGGCCCGCTCACCCGCCATGGCGGTCGCGCCACCTTTCGACCGTATTGTTTGATAGCCGATGTAGGCGAGGAACAGCCCACCAACGATACACAACCAAGGTTTAAAACTGATGAGCGTCGCAATGATGGCCGTGATACCCAGGGCGCCGATGAATCCATAGATCGAATCGGCGGTGGCCGCCCCCAATCCCGTCGCGAAACCGGCTCGCCATCCAAGCATGAGACTTCTCTGTATGCACAACAGCCCAATGGGTCCCACGGGGGCTGCAATGCAAAGCCCAATGACCATCGATTTAACAAAAATCAGCATAAGTGCACCTCCAGAATGGGTACTGGAAGGTTAGGAGAAGCGCTTTTTTTTAGGAATGAACTATTAATCTTCCTAAAGGTTTTGCCTTAAGTTTTGTATGAAGTACTCGCGCTTTACCTTCATTATTAAGGAAAAGCACCACAGCCCCCCTCAGACAGCGAAAATCACTGGCTAAAGGCACGTGAGCGCGGAAATGGCTTTTTCACGCGCATAAAAAAACGCCGCTCGATGAGCGGCGTTTTTTTGAATTTGGAGCGGGAAACGAGACTCGAACTCGCGACCCCGACCTTGGCAAGGTCGTGCTCTACCAACTGAGCTATTCCCGCAAATGGCGTCCCCTAGGGGACTCGAACCCCTGTTACCGCCGTGAAAGGGCGGTGTCCTAGGCCACTAGACGAAGGGGACACGCTGCCCGGAACACATGGTGTGTGTTCCAGTGCCCAGATCCGCCTCCGAAGAGTTGGTTCTGGTTTCACTCAGCTTTGCCCGAAAGCAACGCTGTTTAAAATTGGAGCGGGAAACGAGACTCGAACTCGCGACCCCGACCTTGGCAAGGTCGTGCTCTACCAACTGAGCTATTCCCGCATTGGCGTCCCCTAGGGGACTCGAACCCCTGTTACCGCCGTGAAAGGGCGGTGTCCTAGGCCACTAGACGAAGGGGACACACGTACAACATTCACTGCTTACAGCGTTTGGCTGAGTGCTTTACGCTGTAAGTGGCGCGCATTCTATGGATGGATTGAAGGGTCGTCAACCCCCAGATATAAATTTATTTAAATCAATGACTTCGCCCTGTTTAAGGGACGTATCCGGACATTTTGCTTGTCCAGTCTCTGGCGCCTATATTCTGTCACCCGCCGGGGCGCTATAGTCGCGCCCGGCAAATGATGGCAATGTGCACCCACCCGGTTGTGCTTCCTATAAACAGCACGACGCCCGTCTAATCGCGTCGCTCGGGCCTATGCGCTTAAAAGCCAAGCCACTACACTCATGACATGCGTACCCTAATAAAGAGGTCTTACCGGTGACACCACTCATGATCACCCTGCTCGTCGTAGCCGGGATCGCCCTGTTGATCGCCATTGGCTACATGAACCACGTGGTGGAGAACAACAAGCTGGAAAAGGCCCGCACCAAGGTAGAACTCAACGACCGGATGCGTCGCTGCGGCGAACTCACCGAAACCTTCCCCGGGCAGTTGATGACGCCGGCCCTGAAGTTGTTGATGACGCGCCTTGAGATGAATGTCTGCCAGCGCCTGCTGAACCTGGATAAAACCAATTCCGCAGTCAAGGCACGCCTGGACGAGCTGAGTGCACTGGCCGCCCAGGGTGAATCGATCCCGGTGAACAATCCGCCGGCGCCGATCCAGACCGAAGCCAAGGCCAAGGACGTACGTTTCCTGCTCGAGGCCTTGCACGGCCAGATCACCCGCGCCGCCCAGGATGGTTTCCTGCCGCCTAACGAAGCCAAGCGCTGGATTCGCGAAGTCCGACATATCCTGGTGCTGCTGCACATCGAGTTCTTCAACAACCTCGGCCAGCAAGCCCTGCAGCAAGAACAGCCTGGACAGGCCCGCCTGGCCTTCGAGCGCGGCGTGCAGTACCTGCGCAAGCAACAGGAACCCCAGGTCTACGCCGAACAACTGGCCTACCTGGAGAAACTCCTGGCCCGGGCCAATGCCCAGGTCCTGGCCAGCACCCAGCCGGTCGAAGGCGAGGTCAACCAGTTGACCGAAGGTTTGAAGGACGACGAAATAAACGACGAGTGGAAGAAGAAAAAAGTCTACGACTGAGGTTGGAGGGCCGGATCGGGTTCCCTTGTGGCGAGGGAGCTTGCTCCCGCTGGGCCGGTCCGGCGCTTCGGGCGCGCTAGCCCTTTAGTGATGGGGGCTTCGCCCCCAAACGGGAGCAAGCTCCCTCGCCACGGCTTACAACTTGAAATGCCCCACCATCCCCTTGAGCTCAATCCCCAACTGCGCCAGCTCAATGCTGGAAGCGGCATTGCCGCGCATCGCCAGGGAGGATTGATCGGCACTGGCGCGTATGCTGGTGACACTGCGATTGATCTCTTCGGCCACCGAACTCTGCTGCTCGGCCGCCGCCGCGATCTGTTGGTTCATCTGCTGGATCAACGACACCGCTGCCGCAATACTGCCCAATGCGCTTTCGGTCTGCAGTGCATCACTGACGGCCATTTTCACCAACTCGCCACTGCTCTGGATCTGCTGCACGGAAGCCTGGGCCGCTGAGCGCAAGGCGCTCACCAGTCGCTCGATTTCCTCGGTGGACTGTTGCGTGCGCCTGGCCAATGCCCGCACTTCATCGGCCACGACCGCGAAGCCCCTGCCCTGTTCCCCGGCCCGGGCTGCCTCGATAGCAGCATTGAGCGCCAACAGGTTGGTTTGCTCGGCCACGCTCTTGATCACGCTCAGCACCGTACCGATGTTCTGGATCTCGGCACTGAGGCTTTCGATGCTGGAACTGGCCGACGTGGCCGAATCGGCCAATTGCTCGATGCGCACCATGCTCTGACGCACCACCTGCTGACCGCTTTCGACCTTGTCGTCGGCGGTCTGGGCCGCTTGGGCCGCTTCTTCGGCGTTGCGTGCCACGTCATGCACTGTGGCCGTCATCTGGTTCATCGCCGTAGCGACCTGCTCGGTTTCCTCTTTCTGGCTGCTGACTTCCAGGTTGGTCTGTTCAGTCACGGCCGACAGCGATTGGGCCGAATTGGCCAACTGCTCGATACCGGCCTGCAAGCCGCTGACGATACTGCTCAGCCCCGCGCCCATCTGTTGCATCGCCTGCATCAACTGACCAA
Organism: Pseudomonas sp. 43mfcvi1.1; assembly: GCF_900115935.1. Taxonomy (NCBI): domain Bacteria; kingdom Pseudomonadati; phylum Pseudomonadota; class Gammaproteobacteria; order Pseudomonadales; family Pseudomonadaceae; genus Pseudomonas; species Pseudomonas sp. 43mfcvi1.1. Next base: position 171,095 of record NZ_UETT01000008.1, read on the forward strand.
TTTCGTCCCGGCGCGTCACTTCGACCGTGGCGCTCAAGTCGCCCGCCGCAATCCGCTGGGCAACACGAATGACACTGCGCAACGGCGTCACGATCAGCCGGGTGATGACCCACGCCGCGATCAATCCCACCAGCAACGCCAAGGCCGACGAACCGATGATCAGCAGCGAGTTTTTCTTCAGTTCGGCCTGCATGGCATGGTCTTCGGCACTGAAGGCCTGGTCCACCCGCTCCACCACCTGGGCGGCGCGCTCGTGCAGTTGCTGGTAGACGACTTTTTCCTTTGCCAACAGACCGGTGTATTCGGCCAGTTGATCATTGAAACCGCCAATATGCCCGGCCACTTCATTCAGAACGGTCTGGTAACCCGGGTCCTTGACGGTGGTCTTGAGCGCTTCGGCCAGTTTCATCGCCTGCTCGGCCTGCTCGATGCTGCCTTGCCCGGCGCCCTCGACATTGCCCTTGCGGCTCTGATCCAAGCGGACCCGCGCTTCATTCATGGCTTGCAACATCAACCGCGACACTTCGCTGACCTGGTTGGCCTGCTCGATGAACTCGGCCCCCTCCTTGCCTTCGGTGTCTTTCAAGGTATAGGCGCCGTCATCCGCCAGCCCGGCCTGCAACACGTCCAGGTTATTGGCGACGCTGGACACCGACCAACTGGCCATTTCCAGCGCCAGGTCCTTGCTCTGGCTCAACCCGACAAATTCGTCGAACGCCTTGCGATACGCGGCCAGCGCCTGCTCCACGTCGTTCATCACTGGTACGTTGGCAGCCGACTGCACCTTGAGTTCGTTCGCCTGGGCCACCAGCCCATCGACACCCTGGCGCAGGGCGTCGGCGGTCTTGGGGTCGGAACGCGAGGCGTATTCCTGCTCCAGCAGCCGGACCTTGAGCAATCCGCTGTTGAGGGACGACATCTGTTTCAGGCCGTCGAATCGATAACTGATGGTCTGCAGGGACCAGACACCGATGGCCGCGACCACGGCGGTCAGCAGCAACACCAGGACAAACCCGATACCCAGTTTCTTTGCCATACCCAGGTTGGCAAAACGTCCTTGCACGGCCGAAATCATTGCGCTCAGTCCTCTGCCAGTGTGTGTTGATCGCAGATTCGCAACGAGACGCCCTGCAACACAAGATGCTGGCGTCGGAATAATGGCAAAAAGCTACAGCCGCGTCGTTTTCAGGACACTCGAGGTCGATCCAGAGCCGCGGCCCGAAAGAATGCCTGCGCTCTGGGGTCCCGGGCATAGGCCACGTTGATCCGTAGCCAGTCGCTGTCGGCGCCCGAAGGGCTGAACGCTGTACGCGAAGACAGCTGCACGCCGAACCGCTTGGCCAGGCGCTGCACTCCAGCGTAGTCACACAATGGCGGTCTTGCCCAGATGAAAAGCCCACCGGCCGGTTTGCCAAAGACCTCCCAGTCGGCGTCCTCCAATACCTGCAACAACACCCCCATATCGGCGCCCAGGCGCTGGCGCTGGCGTTGGACCAGCTTGCGATAGGCCCCATTGGCCAGGAGGCAGGCAAGGACCGACTCACAGAACCGCGACCCACCCATGCTGGTAATGCCCTTGACCTCACTCAGCCGCGCGATGATGGATGGCCCGGCCACCACGAAACCGACGCGCAACGAGCTGCTCAGGGTTTTCGAGAAACTGCCCACGTAGACCACATCGGGATCCAGCGCCGCCAGCCGGGTCCGTGCCGAGCTCTGGAAGTCGCCATAAGCATCGTCTTCGATCACCAGCACGGCGTGTTCCTTCGTCAGTTGCAGCAGCCGTTGAGCGACGGCCGGAGCCAGGCTGCTACCGGTCGGGTTATGGCAGACACTGTTGACGAACAACGCAGTAGGCCGGTGCATCGCCAGCAGGTCTTGCAGCGCATCGACGTCCGGGCCGCGCGGAGTCCTGGGCAGTTCGATCATGTCGATCTTGTGCAGCTTGAGCAGGTCGAACAGGTTTGAATAGCCGGGACTCTCCACCACCACACAGGAGCCTGGCGGCAACAGTGTCCGTACGATGAGGTCCAACCCATGGGTCGCCCCGGTGGTGGTCAGGATCAGGTTTTTATCGGCCTCGATACTGAATTGTTTCAGACGCCTGGACAGTTGCTCGCGCAGGGCGGGCAGCCCCAACGGCGTGCTGTAGTTGAACAACCCCGCCATGTCGGTACGGGTGACCTGACGGATCGCATAACCCAGGTCATCACTTTCACGCCAGCTCTCGGGCAGCCCGCCACACCCCAACTTCAATTCCCGTTGCGCGCTTTCGCCCCCATCGGCAAGCGCATCTGGCTGTCGATTCTGGTCAGTGGGCTCGTGCACGGGGGAAAGGGGTGGTGCGACAAAGAAGCTGGAACCATGGCGGGACGCCAACAGGCCTTGGGCGACCAGGCGTTCGCACGCTTCATTGACGCTGGACTGGCTGAGCAGGTTCTGCCGCGCCAGTTGGCGGACGGATGGCAGTCGAGTCCCCGGTTGCACCGCATCCTGTCGGATCCAGCCCGCCAGCCCGTCGACAATTTGCTGCACGACGGGCACCAGGGCCTGTCGGTCGATTCTCAATTCCATGAGTAACCAAGCTCCTAAGCGTTTGTTTTATTTCCGGAAACAGTTAAGCACAGGCCGCCGCCAGACGATGTAAGACAACAACATCAAAACCGCTGATTCTCACTCTTTGAAACACATTGATGGTCCCTTCCAAGAACTTTTGCGCCGCCCAAGAAAAAGCCCGCAACCAGTGCGGGCTATTTCCTACAGTCTTGGCAGACCGTCCTCAGAAAGCCGTAACCCCGCCGTCCACCGCCAGGGAATGCCCTGTGGTGAACGCTGCACCATCACTGCACAAATACAACACAGCGCTGGCGATTTCCTCGACTTTGCCAATACGCCCCACCGGGTGCATGGCATTGGCGAACTCGCCTTTTTTCGGGTCCGCCTCATAGGCACGACGGAACATGTCGGTGTCGATCACCGCCGGGCAAACCGCATTCACGCGGATTTTCTTCTTTGCGTACTCGATGGCGGCCGATTTGGTCAGGCCGATCACGGCATGCTTGGACGCTGCATAGATACTCATCTTCGGCGCGGCACCCAGGCCAGCCACCGAGGCCGTATTGACGATCGCGCCGCCGCCCTGGGCGAGCAATAGCGGCAACTGGTACTTCATGCACAGCCAGACGCCCTTCACATTGACCCCCATGATCGCGTCGAACTCATCAAGGGTACCGTCGGCCAACTTGCCCTTCTCGATCTCGATCCCGGCGTTATTGAAGGCATAATCCAGGCGACCGTAGGTATTGATCACCTCGTTCATCAGATGCTGTACGTCGCTTTCCAACGTCACGTTGCAGCGCACGAATACTGCCTCGCCGCCCGCCTCCCGAATCGACTGCGCCGTGCCCTCGCCGCCCGCCACGTCCAGGTCAGCCACCACCACTTTCAGGCCCTCGGCCGCGAACGCCAGGGCAGTGGCGCGGCCAATGCCTGCGGCTGCGCCCGTGACCACGGCGACTTGTCCGGAAAACGTCATGCTCATTGTCTGTTCCTCGAAGAATGCGGGGGATGCCGCCAGTCTAGTCACAGGTCTCGAGGACGCGGCAGCACTATCCAATTGCCGTTTGAGCATTCATGGGCGCCAGTGATAAGGCCCTGGGGCGAACTATCACCAGCTTGGATCGAACTGCATTCGCTGGATCAGCAAACCTTGCGGCAAACGCTTCGAAGGTCTATCAACAAGACTCCATTCATCTTGAGTGCCAGCCATGACTGCCCAGACCAATCGCCAGTTCCTGCTCGCCAAACGCCCGGTAGGCGCGGCGACCCGTGAGACTTTCACCTTTCAACAAGTCCCGGTGGGCGAGCCGGCAGCCGGCCAGATCCTGGTAAAGAACGAATACCTGTCCCTGGATCCGGCCATGCGCGGCTGGATGAACGAGGGCAAGTCCTACATCCCGCCGGTCGGCATCGGTGAAGTGATGCGGGCATTGGGTGTCGGCCATGTGATCGCCTCGAACAACCCTGGGTTCGCGGTCGGGGACTACGTCAACGGTGCGTTGGGCGTGCAGGATTATTTCCTCGGCGAGCCAAGAGGTTTCTACAAGGTCGATCCGAAACTGGCGCCGCTGCCACGTTATTTGTCCGCGCTGGGCATGACCGGCATGACCGCCTATTTCGCCCTGCTGGACGTCGGCGCGCCCAAGGCCGGCGAGACCGTGGTGCTGTCGGGTGCCGCCGGGGCGGTGGGGAGCATTGCCGGGCAGATCGCCAAGATCAAAGGCTGTCGTGTGGTGGGCATCGCTGGCGGGGCCGATAAATGCAAGTTCCTGATCGATGAGCTGGGCTTCGACGGCGTCATCGACTACAAGAACGAAGACGTCCACGCCGGCCTCAAACGCGAATGCCCCAAGGGCGTGGATGTGTATTTCGACAACGTCGGGGGCGACATCCTCGACGCCGTGCTCAGCCGTTTGAACCTCAAGGCTCGCGTGGTGATTTGCGGTGCCATCAGCCAGTACAACAACACGGAAGCGGTGAAGGGCCCCGCCAACTACCTGTCGCTGCTGGTCAATCGGGCGCGCATGGAAGGTTTCGTGGTCATGGACTACGCCTCGCAGTTCGCCGCCGCCGGGCAGGAAATGGCCGGCTGGATGGCCAAGGGGCAGCTCAAGAGCAAGGAAGACATCGTCGAAGGGCTGGAAACGTTCCCCGAGACACTGACCAAATTGTTCAGTGGGGAGAATTTCGGGAAACTGGTACTTAAGGTCTAGTCACAAAACACCTGTGGGAGCGGGCTTGCTCGCTCCCACAAGGGATCTTCAGGGTTTACTCAGGCCAGCTCGGCCACGACCGCCGCCAACGCCTTGGCCGGATCGGCCGCCTGGCTGATCGGACGGCCGATCACCAGGTAATCGGACCCAGCGTCCAATGCCTGGCGCGGAGTCAGGATACGACGCTGGTCGTCCTGGGCGCTGCCCGCCGGGCGAATCCCCGGGGTCACCAGTTGCAGCGACGGATGGGCCGCTTTCAAGGCGCTGGCTTCCAAGGCCGAACAGACCAAGCCGTCCAGGCCGGCCTTCTGCGCCAGCGCCGCCAGCCGCAGCACCTGCTCCTGAGGCTCGATGTCCAGGCCGATCCCGGCCAGATCCTCACGCTCCATGCTGGTCAGCACGGTCACGCCGATCAACAACGGTTTCGGCCCACTGCGCTGGTCCAGCACTTCACGGCAGGCCGCCATCATGCGCAGGCCGCCGGAGCAATGCACGTTGACCATCCACACGCCCATCTCCGCGGCAGCCTTGACGGCCATGGCGGTGGTGTTGGGGATATCGTGGAATTTCAGGTCCAGGAACACTTCGAAACCCTTGTCACGCAAGGTCCCGACGATTTCCGAAGCGCAACTGGTGAACAGTTCCTTGCCGACTTTGACCCGGCAGAGCTTGGGGTCCAACTGGTCGGCCAACTTCAGGGCGGCGTCACGGGTAGGGAAATCCAGGGCGACGATAATGGGCGTCTGGCAGGCGGACATGAGCGGGCTCTCAGGCAAGTCGAAATCGGCGCGCATTGTAGCGGAACCAGCGCCCGTGCGGGACCCGATAATCGGTAAATCATCATCGCGTCCAGAGCAGCATGGACGATACCGGCCTTTGTGTCTAAGCCGATACATTCATGACATGCGCGCAACACGCCGACACGCTACCGTCTGGCGCCGCAACCCGTCCTTTCAGCGCTTCACGCCCTGCGGCGCGAAGCCTATGCTGAAGCCTCAACCTCGCCGCCTTCTTTGCGGTTGGCAGCTTACCTGGCAGATGATGCATCCATGCAGAACACCCCTGTTGCAAATTCTGACGATCAAAAAGTGCCCGACGATGACAAGCGCTGGAGTACCCGCGCGCTGATCGTCGATGACGATGTGCCGATCCGCGAGCTGCTGATCGATTACCTGGCCCGCTTCAGCATACGGGCCAGCGGCGTGAGCGATGGCGCGGCGATGCGCCAGGTGATGCAGGCCGAGCACTTCGACGTGATCGTGCTAGACCTGATGCTACCGGGGGAAGACGGTCTGCAACTGTGCCGCTGGCTGCGTGCAGAATCGGACATCCCGATCCTGATGCTCACCGCTCGCTGCGAACCCACCGACCGCATCATTGGCCTGGAACTGGGCGCCGATGACTACATGGCCAAGCCGTTCGAACCCAGGGAACTGGTGGCGCGTATCCAGACCATCCTGCGCCGGGTGCGCGACGACCGTACCGAGCAGCGGGCCAATATCCGTTTCGACAACTGGCGGCTCAACAGCGTGCTGCGCCAACTGATCTCCGCCGACGGGCTGGTGGTGCCGCTGTCCAACGCCGAGTTCCGCCTGCTGTGGGTCTTCATCGAACGGCCGCGCCGGGTGCTCAGCCGCGAACAACTGCTGGACGCGGCTCGCGGGCGCTCCATCGAGGCCTTCGACCGCAGCATCGACCTGCTTGTATCGCGCCTGCGCCAGAAGCTGGGCGACGACCCCAAGGCCCCCCAACTGATCAAGACCGTGCGCGGTGAAGGCTACTTGTTCGACGCCCGGGACATCGGTTGATGCGACTGCGCCTGGACTCCCTGTTCGGCCGCCTGTTTGGTGTGCTCCTGCTGGCGATTGTCCTGGCGCACCTGTTGGCCTTTGCCTGGTTTTTCCATTACGACCAGCCACCACCCGGGCCGTCACCTGGCATGAACCAACAAGGCGAAGCCCCTCCGCGATACGGCCCGCCCCCCAACCGTCCACCACGTCCTTGGTTCGGTGGCCCGGTGGTGCCGTTGACCTTTCAATTCGTGTTCCTGATCGTCGCGGCCTGGTACGGCGCCAAACTCCTGACCCGACCAATCCAGCGCCTGAGCGAGGCGGCCGAGCGCCTGAGCGAAAACCTCGACAGCCCGCCGCTGGATGAAAACGGGCCCCGTGAGGCGCGTCAGGCAGCCCATACATTCAACCTGATGCAGAAGCGGATCCGCGAGCAAGTGCAGCAACGTTCGCGCATGCTCGGCGCCGTGTCCCATGACCTGCGCACGCCGCTTTCGCGGCTCAAGTTGCGCCTTGAGCAGATCGATGACGTCAAGCTGCAAAGCCAGATGCGCCAGGATCTGGACGACATGATCGGCATGCTCGATGCCACCCTCACCTACTTGCACGAACAGCGCACCAGTGAAGAGCTGCAATGGATGGATGTGCAGGCCTTGGCGGAATCGTTGAGCGAAAACGCCCAGGACCGGGGCGCCGATGTGCACGTCAGCGGCAGCTGCGCCCCCCTGCGGGTACAACCGATGGCGCTGCGCTCGTGCCTCAACAATCTCATCGACAATGCCCTGCGCTACGCCGGCCATGCAGAGATTACCCTGGAGGACCAGCCTCAACGGGTTCTGATCCGGGTCATCGACCACGGTCCCGGTATTGCCGCAGACAAACGCGAAGCCGTGTTCGAGCCCTTCTATCGCCTGGAAGGCTCGCGCAACCGCAATTCCGGTGGTGTTGGCCTGGGCATGACCATCGCCCGGGAAGCCGCCGAACGCCTGGGCGGACAATTGACCCTGGAAGAGACACCGGGGGGTGGGTTGACGGCGGTGATCAGCCTGCCTCGTACCTGAGAACACACCTATCACCTGTGGGAGCGTCGATCTGAAGGTTTTGTACAGCCACCGGTACAAACTCCACATACCCACGACAACTACCCCGCCGAGGCTGCATAAGCCGGTGCACCCACCGGCTATCCCAGCCCAAGGAGAGCGCCCATGATTGGTAGCGTCAGCAGTTACTCGACCTATACCAGCACCAGCAGTACCGCAACCAGCAGTGCCCGCAGCCAGCAGTTTCAAAAGGAACTGCTGAGCAAGCTCGACAGTGACGGCGACGGTTCGGTCAATCAGGAAGAGTTGAGCACCGCCCTGTCGCAAAAAAACGACGATGGCATTCTGGTCAGCCTGAGCGACAATTTCGGCGACCTGGACAGTGACGGCAGCGGTGACCTGAGCGGCGAGGAAATGGCCGCAATGGCGCCGCCACCTCCGCCGCCACGAGACCAGGCGCCGAATACCGAACTGGCTGATGCGCTGCTCAGCGTCCTGGACACCGACGGTGATGGTGTGGTCAGCAGCGATGAGTTGAGCAACGGCCTGGCCAGCACGGACAGCGATGCCGACAGCCAGCAAGTGTTCTCGGCCTTGGACAAGAACGAGGACGGCACTGTCAGCCTTGACGAACTCGCCGCCAGCCTTGCGCCACCGCCACCACCGCAACAGACCTCCAGTGAAGAGCTGTTCAGCCAGCTCGATGCCGATGGCGACGCCACCGTCACCGCCAGCGAACTGAGCAGCGCCTTGCAGGCCAGCAACGGTACGTCCACGAGCACCGACACCAGCGCGATGCTGATGGAAGCACTCGACAGCGACAGCAGCGGTGGTGTCAGCAGCGACGAATTCAACAGCGCCTTGCAGGCCGGTCGCCGCAGCGACAGCTCCACCGAACAGGCCAATGTCAGCGAAGCGTTGAACAGAATGATCGCCAACCTCAGCCGGCAATACTCGCTGGATAACGTCGCCACCGTGGGTAAACACCTGAACGTGGCAACCTGATTCACCGGCAAGCCTGGATTGAAACTCACTTGTGGCGAGGGGATTTGTCCCCGCTGGGTTGCGCAGCAGCCCTAAAATCAGACGACCCGGAGTGTCAGGCTGAACGAGCCGGCAGTTTTTGGGGTCGCTTCGCAACCCAGCGGGGATAAATCCCCTCGCCACAAAGGTTTGTGCTTGCCTCTGGGGTGGGCTACCGCGCCTGGCTTTTGCTCCAGTCCGTCAACAGGCTATACGCCACCGCCAGCAAGGTCGGACCAATGAACAGGCCGATGAAGCCGAAGGCGATCAACCCGCCGAACACCCCCAACAGCACGATAACCAAGGGCAGGTTTCCGCCACGGCTGATCAGGTAGGGTTTGAGCACGTTGTCCACGCCACTGATGATGAACGTGCCCCAGATGCCGAGGAACACCGCCATCCCGTACTCCCCCTTCCACGCCAGCCACGCCGTGGCGGGGATCCAGACCAGGGGTGGCCCCATGGGGATCAGGCTCAGCAGGAAGGTGACGATACCCAGTACCAGCGCGCCCGGCACCCCGGCGATCAAGAAGCCGATCAGCGCCAGCACGGCCTGGGCCGCCGCCGTGCCAATCACACCGTTGACCACCCGCTGCACCGTACCGGCCACCAGTTCGATGTAGTAACCGGCACGGTCGCCGATCAGGCGCTCCAGCAAGCCGTGGACAAACACCGCCAGGCGCGGGCCGTCGCGATAGAAGAAGAACACGAACACGATGCTCAGGGTCAGTTCGAGCATGCCGCCGCCAATCTGCGCGCTGCGGGCCAGCAGCCAATTGCCGACCTGGCCCAGGTACGGCTTGATGGACACCATCATCGCCGCACCCTGCTGGTCGATGCTGTTCCAGATGCCTACCAGTCGCCCGCCTACCAACGGCACGCCGGCCAGCCAGTCGGGGGCTTCAGGCAAGCCGTCGACCTGCACGTCCTTGATGAACGCCGTGGCATCGCGTACATGGTCGGCCAGGTTGAACCCCAACCACACCAGCGGCACCGCCACCAGCAGCATCCAGCCCACCGTCAGCAACGCCGCCGCCAGGGATTCGCGGCCATTGACCCAGCGGGTCAGCAGGCGCATCAGCGGCCAACTGGCGAAAGCCAGCACCGCGCCCCAGAACAGCGCCGACCAGAACGGCGCCATGACCCAGAGGCTTGCGCCGAACAACACCAGGAGCAGGATCTGCACCAACAGCCGATCGTTATTGAGCATGTAGGGTCTCGAAAAAATGAACAGGACCGAAGCAACGCGGTGAAACCCGCTGCCCCGAGATAGCTTAGCGCAGCAACTCCAGGTGCAATCCCGCCGCTTCGCCGCTAGCGGTCTCCATCCGCGCCGCCCGGACACCCTGGCTCGCCAGAGCCTCGAGCCAGGCCTCGGCCCTGGGGCCGGCAATGCTGACCCGCAGGCCCGTGTCCAGGTTCAGCGCCCGGGACAACAGGCGCAACCAGGTGTCGTCGGGTTCACCGGCAAGACGCGGCAAGTCCAGGACTCCAGTGTCCTTGAGCTGGCGCAGCAGCGTGGCCGATGTCGGCAGCAGGTCCCCCAGCGCCGCGTTCGCCTCGAACTGCTCGACATGCAGGTAGGCCTTGCGATTGCCGCGGGTGATGGCATACAGCGCAATCAGCGTGTTGTCCGCCGGCGGCGCCAGGCGCAGCAACAAGAAGGCCTGGCCACTGTCGGCGCCATAGAGTTTGGCATTGCCGAAGACGTCGTTGGCCCACAAGCTGCTTTCGCCGCAATCGCGGGCCTGGCACCAGAACAACAGCTCGGCCCCCTGTTTCTGCAGCGCTTCACGCGCCGCGGTAAAGGCCTGGGTGGCGGAATGCTCCGGCGGCAGTTCGTACGTGACCGAGGTGACATTGCCACGGGCATCGACCTGCCCGTCGAAACGCAGCTGACCGCTGATCTTGCGGATCGAGCCCATGGGGTAGACGCGTTCCAGGTCGCTGGTTTGCCGATAATCGACAATCTGCGCGTCGGGCATGCGCGGCACGCGCTCCAGGTCGTGGCTGCCCGGCACATCGACGGCGAACGACGCCGGGCTGAGGCAGGCCAGCACCAGCAGGACGAGTGAATGAACGGATACTTTCATTGGATCGGCTTGGCCTGGGACGCTTGGACGCAACGGGCGTCGTCGATGCACCGCGCGGCTGCTAAACAGAGGTCTGTCATGGTTGTCTCCCTTTCAACCCGCTCAGCCTCGACAGTTGCCCGGCGCAAGTCAAGGAACGGTGAAGAACCGATTGAAACAGTCTGCTACAAGCGCGGCACCGGCCTCGTCGTTCAGGTGCAAATGATGGCCGCCGGGCAACTGCTCATGACTGAAGGGTAGACGCTCCAGCAGCTCCGGGTGCTGGGCCAGCATGCCGTCAGCCGCCACCACCAAATGCGCCGGACAAGCGACCCGCGCCACGAATGCCATGGCCTGTTCATCGGTCAGGCGCAGGGGCGATGGCAGGGTCAGGCGGTTGTCGGTGCGCCAGGTATAGCCCCCGGGCACCGGCATCAGGCCGCGTTGGGCCAGCAATTCGGCGGCCTCGCGGCTGACCGCCACCAGCCCCTTCATCCGCGCCTCGATGGCCCGGTCGAGGGTTTTGTAGACCGGCTTGCGTTTTTGCTGCAAATCCAGCTGCGCCTGCAGGGCCATGCCCATGCGTTCGGCGGCGTTATCGCCTTTGGCTGTAGGAGGAATCACCCCGTCGATCAAGCCCAGGTGCGTCACCCGTTCCGGCAGGGAACCGGCCAGCACCAGCGACACAATGGCGCCCATGGAATGCCCCAACAGGGCGAAACGCTTCAAACCCAGTTGTTCGGCGACTTGCAGCACATCATGGGCGTAGTCCCAGAGGGCATAGCCGGCACCGGCTGGTCGATGCCCGGAGTGCCCATGGCCGGCCATGTCCAGGGCAATCACTCGCAGGCCCTCGAGCCTGGGCGCCAGGCGGGCGAAGCTGTTGGCGTTGTCCAGCCAACCGTGCAGGGCAATCACCGGCAGCCCGTCTTCCGGGCCGAACAAGTGGGCCGCCAGCTCGATGTGAGGCAGGCTCAGGCGGACTTCCTCGACCACACTCATGCGCTGCGCCCTTCCCAACGCTGGAACAGGTTCTTGAGCAGGTTGGCCGTGTCCTGTGGACGTTCGAGGGGGAACATATGGCCGCCGGGCATGCTCAGGGACTCGCCATGGGGCATACGCCCCACCGAGCGGGTGTGATGGCGCATCACCACGCGACTCTGCCGGCCCCGCACCACTGCCAGCGGCACCTTGAGCTTGCGGGGTCGCCCGGGACTGGTGTGCGGCACGCCGCGGTAGATACTGATTTCAGTGGCGGGGTCAAAGCGCAGCCGCAATCGGTCGCCGACTTGTTGCAACCCGTGTTGCAAGTAGGCGTCGAAGCATTCCGGGTCAAAACCGCGGAACAGGGTCTTGCCGGCAAAATACTCTCGGGCCGACGCCAGGTCAGCAAACTCCTCACGCCGCCCCAGGGTCCGTCCAGCCGGGGTCAGGCGGTCGATGAAACCCAGGCGCTTGGCGGCCAGGATCACCCACTGGTCGGTACGGGTCAGCACCGGCGAATCGAGCATGACCACGCCGCGATACAGCTGTGGGCAACGCAACGCCGCGTGCAGGTGCAGCACACCACCCAGGGAATGCCCGACGCCCCATACCGGCGCCGGTTGCTGTTCCAGGTGATGGATCAGTTCATCCACCAGGTTGTGCCAGTTATCGTCCACCGGGAAACGCGGGTCATGCCCGTGCAACTCCAGATGCGCGACCTGGTACTGCGGCGCCAGGGCAGCGAACAGCTTGCCGTAGGTGGCCGAAGGAAAACCATTGGCGTGGGTGAAAAATATCTGTTGCGACATGACAGCCGATCCATTGGGGGAACTGGGGCAGATTGTCCGCAGAACCCGACGGCACGGCAATGACCGTAACTGACAGGAATGATGACAGTCGGGGTTGGGCTATGGGGCTATCAAGCTGTGAGCACTGCCCCATGTGGCGAGGAGACTTGTGGGAGCAAGGCTTGCCCGCGATGCAGACGCTGGGGTGGATCAGGTGTTGCGCGTCGACTCCATCGCGGGCAAGCCTTGCTCCCACAGAAAATCCCCTCACCACAGGATTGCATCCCACTAGAGCATCAACGCGCCGGCGGTTGCTCGCCCAGCGGCACCACCGCCATGGTCAGGCGCGACACACAGTTGACCTTGCCCTCGTCATTGACCAGGCGGATGTCCCAGACCTGGGTGGTGCGGCCCAGATGAACCATCCGGGCCGTGGCGGTCACCCGTCCGCTGCGCACGCCGCGCAGATGGTTGGCATTGATTTCCAGGCCCACGCAGTAGAACTTGCTGGCATCGACACAGAGATAGGCGGCCATGGACCCGACCGTTTCGGCCAGCACCACCGAAGCACCGCCATGCAGCAGGCCGAACGGCTGGTGGGTGCGCTGATCGACCACCATGCTGGCGGTCAGGGATTCGTCGTCGAAAGACTCGAAACGAATGTCCAGCACCTCGCTGATGGTGTTTCTACCGGCGGCGTTCAGTTGCTCGATGTTGGGGGTGGTGCGCCACAGACTCATCGTTGCCCTTCCTGTGTGATTGTTGTTTTGCCCAGTGCTGCAATCGACCGGTTCAGGGATACCTGATCCCTTTGAGCCTCATCGTTCCGGCCAGCGGCATGTCGCCTTCCAGCTCAGCCAGCCCGGCGGTTTGCACTTGCTCGGGGTGTTGCAGGTGGCCGTGTTGCAGAAAGCCCAGCAGGCTGCCCACCAAAGGGTTATGACTGACCAGCAGCACATTGTCCTGGTCCTCGAGGCGCTCCAGGACTTTTTGCGGCCGGGTGTCCGGCGTGAGCCAGTTCACCGTGATCAGCTCAGGCTGAAAACCCAGCGCTTCGCGCACCAGTTGTGCGGTCTGCTGGGCGCGCAAATAGGGGCTGGCGTAAATGGCGGTCAGCGGCTGGCCGATCAAATGCGCGGCACTGCGCAACACTTCCTCGCGACCGTGAGCCGTCAGGGCCCGCTCCGGATCGGGACGGGCACCGTACGGCTCAGCCTCACCATGGCGCAATACCCACAATTTCATAGCTTCGGTTCCTCGTCCCGAACGGGATGCGGAGCCGGTGCCACGGTGTGAGGGGCTTCGCCTTCAGGCGTGCGCGGAGTCGGCCAGTCCGCGAACGGCCAGGGTTTCTGGTCGCTGTGGAAAGTGCCGAAACGGCCGATCTGGGCCAGGAACTGGCTCAGGCTGTCGCCGAAATTCATCAGGCTGGCACTGGGCGCGCCGTAGATCAGCCGATAGATCAATTGCACCAGCACCACGGCACCGAGGATGAATTGCGCCACCTGCCAGACCAGCAGATAAATCACCATCCACAGCACACGCAGCAGGATGGATTCGTATTGGGGTTGCCCTTGCGGATCGTTCATGGCTCGCTCCTGCTTGCGATCAATAGCGGTTCAATTGAAACCGCTGGTGGAAATGAAATCGACGTCGGTCTTCGGTTCGCCACGCATCAACAACTCGATCACCTGTTCAAGCGTGCGCCCTTCGAACAGAATCGCGTGCAGCCCGGCGACCAGCGGCATGTACACTCCCGCCTCCTGGGATTTTGCCTTGAGCACCTTGAGGGTGTTGACCCCTTCGGCCACCTCCCCCAGGCGCGACACGGCCTCATCGAGACTCAAGCCTTGGCCGAGGGCAAAACCGACCTGGTAATTGCGACTCTTGGGCGAGGAACAGGTGACGATCAGGTCGCCCACGCCGGCCAGTCCCAGGAAGGTCATCGGATTGGCGCCCTGGCTGACGGCGAAACGGGTCATTTCCGCCAGCGCACGGGTGATCAGCATGCTCTTGGTGTTCTCGCCCATGCCCAGCGCCACCGCCATGCCGGCAATGATCGCATAGACGTTCTTCAACGCCCCGCCCAGTTCCACACCGAAACGGTCGGCACTGGCGTAGACCCGAAAGGTGCGGCCATGCAAGGCGGCCTGGACCCGTTGGCACAGCTCTTCATCTTCACTGGCGACCACTGTGGCGGTCAGGGCATGCTCGGCGATTTCCCGCGCCAGGTTCGGCCCGGAGATCACACCGATCCGGGCCTTGGGGGCGATTTCTTCGAGAATCTCGCTCATCAGCTTGAAGGTCTGGGCTTCGATGCCCTTGGTCAGGCTCACCAACAGCTTGCCGCTCAAGCGCTCGGCATAGGGCGCCAGTACCGAACGCAAGGCGCTGGACGGCAAGGCGACGAAGAACAGGTCGCTACCCTCCAGGGTTGCCTGCAAGTCAGTCACCGGTTCCACTTCCGGGCGGATCTTGATGCCCTTCAGGTAACGCGGGTTCTCGCGGTTGACCCGGATGGCCTCGGCCTGCTCCGGGTCACGCATCCACTGGCGCACCGGGTGACCATTCTCGGCCAGCAGGTTAGCCACGGCGGTACCGAAACTTCCGCCCCCCAGGACCGCAATCGGGCGCTGTTCAGTCATATGCAATCCGTTCATCCATACCAAGTGGCAATGCGGGGCATTATACGGAGCGGCCAGATCGCGACCAGCCCCGGCAACAATTACCGCCAGCTGTAGGAAGCTGACCATCAATTCCTAGGAAAATGCTGTCAACGTGAATGGAAAAGTCGTTCAGCTCGGTTAACATGCCCGCCATCCTCCCATTATCAAAGGTTGTGCCGTGTCCGTTGGCCCCTCCCGTCCAGGTTCGTCCCTGTTATTGGCACTGATCATCAGCCCGCCAGTGCTAGGCGACGACTTGTTCGTGGACAGCCAGCCCCTGCCCCAGGTGCTGACGGCCACGCGCCTGAAGCAATCGCCAGCGGCGGTGCCGGGCAGCATGACCGTGCTCGACAGCGAGTTGATCAAGGCCAGCGGCGCCCGCGATATCAGCGAACTGCTGCGCCTGGTGCCGGGCATGATGGTCGGCAACATCAGCGGCAACCAGGCCACCGTGAACTACCACGGCACCAACGCCAGCGAAGCCCGCCGCATGCAGGTGCTGATCGATGGCCGCTCGGTGTATCGCGCCGGGTTGGCAACGGTAGACTGGAGCGACATCCCGGTGGCCATGGAAGACATCGAGCGGATCGAAGTCTTTCGCGGGCCCAACACCGTCAGCTACGGCGCCAACGCACTGATGGCAGTGGTCAACATCATCACCCGCGCCCCCGCCGACAGCCACGGCACCCGGCTGAAAATCACCCGGGGCCAACGCGGCATCAGCGACTGGTACGCCAGCCAGGGTAGCGGCTGGGAAGGCGGCGACCTGCGGCTGTCGCTGTCCGGCCAGGAAGACGATGGCTTTGACAGCGACCGCAACGGCGCCGATTACCGCGACAGTCGTCGCCTGAACCGCTTCAACTTGTCCGTCAGCCAGACCCTGGACGAACGACAGAGCATCGACTGGCAATTGAACGCCAAGGACGGGACCAACCAGCGGCCCTATACCTACCGCCCCGTGTTTGCCGGGATTACCGCCGCCGGGGATAACTCTGACGTCATCGCCAAGGACTACGCCGGCTCGCTGCGCTGGAACCTCGATCTGGACCCCGACCACAGCGTTTATGTACAAGGCTCGATTCAACACTGGGATCGCCAGCAGACCTGGCGCGCCTGCGATGCCGAGGTGTCCTTCAGCCCGCAACTGACCGACCTGTGGCAACTCAACCCCTACTATGCCGAGAAGCTGGCGCGCAATATCCCCAGCTACATCAACAGCGGCGCGCCAGCCGGCACGCCACAGGAACAGGCGTTGGCCAATCAGGTGCTCGACCAGTGGCGCAACGGCGCCTCGCAAACCCTGTGCGGCGATATCGACCAGAGCGCCCGGGAATCGCGTTACGACCTGGAGATCCAGGACACCCTGAGCCTGTCCGACAGCCTGCGCCTGGTCACTGGGGCCAACTATCGCTACGACCGGGCCGACTCGGAGACGTACTTCAACGGCACCCTGGACGACACCACCTGGCGCCTGTTCGGGCAGCTCGAATGGCGGGCCACCGAGCATTGGCTGTTGCAGGGCGGCGCGATGTTCGAAGACACCCGCCTGACCGGCAGCTCGCTGACTCCACGGGTCGCGGTCAACTACCTGATCACCCCGCGCCACGGCCTGCGGGCGGTGTACTCCGAAGCTGTGCGCTCCCCGGACATGTTCGAGAACAACGTCAACTGGAGCTATCAGGTCACCAACCTGCAACCCGCCGCCTTCGGCCAGAACAGTGCCCGTTACTTCGTCCGGACGCGCGGCCCGGGCAACCTGGAACAAGAGCACATGCGCTCCCGGGAACTGGGCTACAACGGTTATTTCGTGGACCTGGGGCTGGCGATTGACGTGAAACTGTTTCATGACGAAATCACCGGCATGATCAGCGAGCCGCTGCGCAACAATCAGTACATCGCCAGCAACGCCAACCAATCCCAGTTTTCCGGGGCCGAAACCCAGTTCGACTGGCGTGTGACCAGCGCCGACCGTCTGCGCCTGACCTACGCCTATGTCGATGCCCAGGCCAGCAACCCCCTCGACGAGCAACTGACCGCCCGCAACAGCGGCTCGGCCGGTTGGCTACGGGACTGGGGCCAGGGCTGGAACAGCGCGCTGTTCTATTACGGCGCCGACGCCCTGAACGGCTATCGCTTCGAACGGGTGGACACCCGCCTCGCCCGGCGTATCCCCCTGGGCAAGGCCAGCCTGGAATTGGCGGGGGTCCTGCAACAACGCCTGGACAACCAGCCCACCACCTTCAGCGACAACCGCTACGACTCCCGCCATGTCGTGTACTTCAGCGCGGAGTTGTCGTTCTAGATGTCTCGGCATCCACTCCGCAAGTCGCCATTTCATGGCCGCCTGACGCTGGCGCTATGCCTGGTGTTTGCTGCGTGGCTGGCGCCCATCCAGGCTAGGGCGGCCGAAGTCCTGTTGACCGGTGCCGCGGACAGCCCCGGCGTGCAGTCTTTCACCCAGGCCCTGAAAGCCCTGCGCCCCGAAGACAGCGTGCGGTTTACCCCGCTGGCCAATCTGCCGGCACCAGACAAGTTGCCGGGCAATGTCCGCCTGGTCCTGCTTGACCTGCCCAGCCTCGACTGGCGCCTGCAAGACGCCCGGGGACCGGCCACCCTGGTATTGCGTATCAGCCGCCAGCAAGCCCGCGACCGCCTGGGCGAGACGACGCCGGCTCACCTGAGCCTGCTGTGGAGCGATCCACCGATGGCGCGGCAATTACGGCTGATCCGCACCATCCTGCCGCAAGTGCGACGCGTCGGTGTGCTTTACGACAGCCACAGCGAATTCCTGCTCAAGGACATCCAACAGGCCGCGGCACCGCTGGGCCTGGCCATCGTCAGCGAACGCTGGGACGACACCAACGACAGCCGCCCCCTGCACAACCTGCTGGGCCAGAGCGACGTGCTGTTGGGCCTCGACGACCCCGACTTGTACAACCCCAAGACCGTAAAGAACCTGCTGCTCAGCAGCTATGCCCGGCAACGCGCCCTGATCGGGCCCAGCGCCGCCTTCGTCAAGGCCGGCAGCCTGGCCAGTACCTACAGCGACCAACAAGACTGGCTGGCGATTCTCGACGAGCTGCTCGACCGCCCCGCCACGACCTGGCCGCGCACGCTGTATCCAGACCGTTTCAAAGTCCTGGGCAACCGGCAGGTCTCCCGCTCACTGGGGATCGAACCGATTGACGCCGAATCCGTCGCGGCAACGTTGGCCGAAGGAGAACACCGACCATGACCTTGCGTCGCCGTTGGGACATCAACACCCGTACCCAGCTCATCGCCCTCGGCCCGGCGTTGCTGCTGACCGTGCTGCTGATCAGCTTCTTTACCTTCGTGCGGATCCAGGACTTGCGCCAGGAACTCAATCACACCGGGCAACTGATCGCCAACCAACTGGCTCCCGCCACGGAGTACGGGGTGATTTCCGGCAACAACGAAGTCCTGGAAAGCCTGCTCACCGCGACCCTGGCGACCCCACACGTGCGCTTCCTGGAGGTCCAGGACAGTACCGACAAGGTCTTGGTGTACGTCGAACAACCCGAACAAACCCGCAGCCGCGCCCAGCAGATCGAAGTCTTCCAGGCCCCGGTGCGCCTGCAGCGCATTGCCCTGAACAATGATTTCCTGCAGGGCAACAGCACATCCGTCGAGGCGTCCGGCGAAGACTACCTGGGCCGCGTGATCGTCGGCATGTCCAGCGACGCCTTCAGTCAGCGACAGCAGGAGATCCTGTTCAAGGCCGCGATCCTGGCGCTGTTCGCCCTGTTGTTCACCTTCCTGGTGGCGCGTCGGCTGGCAACCAACCTGTCACGGCCGATCCGCGACATCGGCAATGCGGTCAAGGCCATCCAGCAAGGCGACTACAGCACCCCACTGCCCATCGTCGATGACGCCGAACTGGGGGCCTTGTCGCGGCACATCAACAACCTGGCCGGCGGTCTGGAGCAAGCCAGCCGCGAACAGCACCAGGCCATGGCTCAACTGATCAAGACCCGCGAAGAGGCCGAAAAAGCCAACAGCGCAAAGTCCGAGTTCCTGGCGATGATGAGCCATGAACTGCGCACGCCCATGAACGGCGTACTGGGCATGCTGCAACTGCTGGAAACCACCCGCATGACCGACGAGCAGCACGAGTACACGGCGCTGGCGTCAGAATCCACCGAACACCTGCTGAAGGTGATCAACGACATCCTCGACTTCTCGCGCATCGAACGCTCGGCCCTGGAACTGGAGCACATCCCGTTCAACCTGGCGGAGCTGGTGGGCAGTTGCGCGCAGTCTTTTCAGCACAGCGCTGCGCAGCGCAAGCTGGGCCTGGACCTGCTGGTCCCGGACGACATGCAGGCCCTGCAGGTCCAGGGCGATCCGACGCGGATACGGCAGATTCTGGTGAACCTGATCGGCAACGCCCTGAAATTCACCGAGCAAGGCCGCGTCACCGTGCAATGCCAATGGCAAGCCCTGGACCACGAACTGCTGTGGTTCACCTGCACGGTGCGCGACAGTGGCATCGGTATCCCGGCCGAGAGCCTGGAGCGCATGTTCGATGCCTTCCAGCAGGCCGACAGTTCGATCTCCCGGCGCTACGGCGGCACTGGCCTGGGCCTGCCGATCGCCCGTACCCTGGCCGAACGCATGGGCGGCACACTGCGGGCCCAGAGCGAAGAAGGTCGGGGCTCGGTGTTCACCCTCGAGATCCCGCTGGCCCTGTCGCGCCAGACGCCAACGCCCCTGGCGCCGCGACTGGCCGTCGGCAGCGGCGACGGCGAAGGCCGCAACGTGTTGCTGGTGGAGGACAATCCGGTCAATCAGACGGTGATCGAAGCCATGCTGCGCAGCCTGGGCTTCACCGTCAGTGTCGCCACCGACGGCGCCCAGGCGGTACGCAGCGCCGAAAGCCTGATTTTCGAGGCGATCCTCATGGATTGCCGGCTGCCCATCATCGATGGCTACGAAGCCACGCGGCAGATCCGTCAGTTGCCGGGCTGCGGCGAGGTGCCCATCATCGCCCTGACGGCCAACGCGTTGCAGGGCGACCGCGAAGCCTGCCTCGCGGCGGGCATGAACGATTACCTGGCCAAGCCGTTCAAAAGGATCGATCTGCAGCAGATTCTGCAGCGCTGGGTGAACTAGAACAGGTCACTGGACCATCTGTGACTGGCGTGAAAGGCGAAAGTGCGGCAGTCTTAGGCACCCGAACAAGCCTCGATTGGGGCTTGAATAAAAATTTCAGTGCACAGGTGTACATTCATTTCCCGTGTGCTGTGACTTTCACTACAACGCAATAGTCTATGAGTAGGCTGTCGATTCGAGGCATGAACGCTTCGATCGGCCGGGAAGATTTGCCCCACCCTGCCGCACGGGACTATTGAGGAGCTCGCATGACCAAACAAAACGCCTTTACCCGGGAAGATCTGCTGCGCTGCAGTCGCGGTGAGCTGTTCGGCCCAGGTAACGCGCAACTGCCCGCCCCGAACATGCTGATGGTGGATCGCATCACCCATATCAGCGAAGAGGGTGGCAAGTACGGCAAAGGTGAATTGGTCGCCGAGCTGGATATCACTCCGGACCTGTGGTTCTTCGCCTGCCACTTCGAAGGTGATCCGGTCATGCCGGGCTGCCTGGGCCTGGATGCCATGTGGCAATTGGTCGGTTTCTTCCTCGGCTGGCAAGGCCTGCCGGGTCGTGGTCGCGCCCTGGGCTCGGGCGAAGTGAAGTTCTTTGGTCAGGTCCTGCCGACCGCCAAGAAAATCACCTATAACATTCATATCAAACGCGTCCTCAAGGGCAAGCTGAACATGGCCATTGCCGATGGTTCGGTTGCCGTGGACGGTCGCGAGATCTACACCGCCGAAGGCCTCCGGGTCGGCGTTTTCACCTCCACTGACAACTTCTAAGGGTTATCCGCATGCGCCGCGTCGTTATCACTGGTCTGGGCATCGTTTCGTGCCTGGGCAATGACAAAGAGACCGTCTCCGCTAACCTGCGTGCAAGTCGCCCTGGCATCCGGTTCAACCCGGAATATGCTGAAATGGGTCTGCGTAGCCAGGTTTCCGGCTCCATTGACCTTCCCCTCGAAGAGCTGATCGATCGCAAGATCTACCGTTTCGTCGGCCATGCGGCGGCTTACGCCTACCTGGCCATGAAGGACGCCATTGCTGATTCCGGCCTGACCGAAGAGCAGGTTTCCAACCCGCGTACCGGCCTGATCGCCGGCTCCGGTGGCGCCTCCACCTTGAACCAGATGGAAGCGCTGGACATCCTGCGCGAAAAAGGCGTCAAGCGCGTCGGCCCATACCGCGTCACGCGGACCATGAGCAGCACGGTTTCCGCCTGCCTGGCCACGCCGTTCAAGATCAAGGGCCTGAACTACTCCATCGCCTCTGCCTGTGCCACCAGTGCCCATTGCATCGGTACCGCCATGGAACAGATCCAGATGGGCAAGCAGGACATCGTGTTCGCCGGCGGCGGTGAAGAAGAACATTGGAGCCAGTCGTTCCTGTTCGACGCCATGGGCGCCCTGTCCAGCAAGCGCAACGACACGCCGGAAAAAGCTTCCCGTGCCTACGATGCCGACCGTGATGGCTTCGTCATCGCTGGCGGCGGCGGCATGGTCGTGGTCGAGGAGCTGGAACACGCCCTGGCCCGTGGCGCGAAAATCTACGCGGAAATCGTCGGCTACGGCGCCACTTCCGACGGCTACGACATGGTCGCACCAAGCGGTGAAGGCGCCGTGCGTTGCATGCAGATGGCCATGTCCACCGTCGATGCACCGATCGACTACCTCAACACCCATGGCACCTCGACTCCGGTCGGCGACGTCGCGGAAATGAAAGGTGTGCGCGAAGTGTTCGGCGACAAGGCCCCGGCCATCAGCTCCACCAAGAGCCTGTCGGGTCACTCCCTGGGCGCCGCCGGCGTTCACGAAGCGATCTACTGCATGCTGATGATGGAAGGCAACTTCATGGCCGGTTCGGCCAACATCGATGAGCTGGATCCGGAAGTGGCCGACCTGCCAATCCTGACCAAGACTCGCGAAAACGCCACAATCAATACCGTGATGAGCAACAGCTTCGGCTTCGGTGGCACCAACGCCACCCTGGTACTGAAGCGCTGGCAGGGCAAGTAAGCCCCGCCGCTAACGCCACACAGAAAAACGCCCCGACTGGTTCGGGGCGTTTTTTTGCCTGGCAAATACACCTGGGTTCATTTGTGGGAGCGAGCCTGCTCGCGATAGCGGTATGTCAGTCGACATTTCTGAGACTGTCCCACCGCCATCGCGAGCAGGCTCGCTCCCACAGTTTTTGATCTGTGGTGGATGGATTCAGCGCACGACAAACCGCTGCTGCGTCAGCAGCCGATCCCCCTGGAACACCATGAACCGCCACTCCCCCGGTACCACTTCGTGGCTTTCGGTGAACTCGTAGGCCATCACATCCTGCGGCGCGCCAGGCACCAGTTTCTGGATGACTTCGAATTTATCGTGACGCACGCCATCGGGAGTGCGGATGCCGGGGGTGAAGTACAACAGGGTCAACGGCTGGTCATCGGCGACCTTGCCGGCCAACTGGTAGCGCATGCCGAACTTGGTGCCCAGCTTCGCCAGCACGCTTTCGGTCTGGCGGATCTGTTCGTTGCTGCGCCGCAGGACCCGCTCTCCCGATTGCAGCTCGGCTTGCGGCCCTTCGAAGACGCCGTATTCCACCGGACCTTCGACACGGACTTCGGCCTGTGCCAGACCGCAGGTCAACAACAGCGCGACCAGTGCGCTTGAACGGGTGAGGTGCATAGTGCGCTCCTTGATTGAGATGAGCGCGAGGGTATGACGCGGGCGTGACAGGCTGATGACAAAGCGATGTTGGTCATACCACCAATAGCCCGGGGATAGGATTGACCTGTGGCGAGGGAGCTTGCTCCCGCTCGACTGCGCAGCAGTCGCCAGACGTTGGGGCTGCTGCGTAGCCCGGCGGGAGCAAGCTCCCTCGCCACAAAAGCGGACTCAGCGAGCCACTGAACGCGGCAATACCGAAAGGAAGTTATCCCGCGCCACTTTCCTCGCCACGTCTTCCGGCAAGGCATCCAGGAACGGATCGAAGCTGTGCAACTCCTTGCCCAACTTGTCGAAACGCCCGACCACATCCGCCCCCACCATGAAGCGCTCGGGAAAGCGCTCCACCAGCTTTACCCATTCGTCCCGGGGCTTGCCCGCCTCGTCCAGCAAGTACGGCGTGAGCACGCTCCAGGACAGGTCTATGTACAAATTGGGGTAGGCCTCGAGCATGCGACTCAGGGTCGGCAACAGAAAATCCAGGCGGGTCTGGTGGCGATGGATTTCCATGCTGGTGCCGGCGTGGGCCCAGATAAAGCGTGTGTGTGGGTGATTGCGCAGCGGCTCCTCGATTTCTGCCAGGTACAACGGGTTTTTCTCGCGCTTGGAAGTGATGTTGGAATGCAGCATCACCGGCAGGTCGTTCTCGGCCGCCAGGTGATAGATCCGCGTCATGGCTTCGTTGTTGGCCCGCGGGGTGTCGCCCGAGGTGAGCGCCGTGAGGTCATCATGGCGAGTGAATACCTCGCCGAGGCCTTGCCACAATCCTGGGTAGAGATCGAGCATGCGTTGGATGTGGGCGGCGGAGTTCTTGTCGTTGGGATTGAAGCCCGACAGGAACGGATGAAAGTGCTGGCGTTGCTCGGCGGTCAGCTTGCTCACCGCGGCGGCGACAATCACGTCGGTGGCGCTGTACCAATAGGCATCCGCGTCGTCACCGGCGTAATAACGAGGACGCTTGGGCTCGTCCTCATGCCATTTCTTGGCCACCGGAACACCGGAAATCATCACATGCTCGATACGGTTGTCCGCCATCGCCTGGAGCAGCTTGGGCATGCCGGCGGTTTCCTGAAAGAAATCGACGTAATGCAGATGCGCATCACTGTAGGCATATTCGCGGGCCACGGCACCGCTACTCGAAACGACCAGCAGCCAGGCGAAGATCAAACGGGTCAAGGGCATGGGGGTCTCCAAAAGCCATGAACAGCGTAGACCCCAACCGTCCCGCCGGGGTTCAAGGCGCCTCTGCCGCGTCTGCCGGCGGCGGGTTATGCTTGGTGCAACCGTTGTTCAACCTGGAAGACAACATGACCACGCCCCTGACCGTTCACCCCCGCGCCGAAGACGTCGAAGGCCAGCCGATTCTTCGTCCGCTACCCTCCGCCAAGTGCCGCAGTGTCGGGCCTTTCGTGTTTTTCGATCACATGCTGCAAACCACCTATCCGGCCGGCAGAGGCATGAACATCCGCCAGCATCCCCACATCGGCCTGTCCACCCTCACCTACCTGTTCGCGGGCAAACTCCAGCACAAGGACAGCCTCGGTTCCGACCAGGTGGTGGAGGCTGGCGATGTCAGCTGGATGACCGCCGGCAGCGCCATTGCCCATGTCGAGCGTACGCCCGAATCGCTGCTGAACAGCGCTTTCATCATGCATGGGTTGCAAGTCTGGCTGGCCTCGCCCAAGTCCCACGAAGAGGGCCCGGGGCACTACAGCCATCACCCGGCACACAGCCTGCCGGTCAGCGATAACCTGGGGGTCAGCATCCGCATGATCGCCGGGTCAGGCTTTTGCCTGGAATCACCGGTACCGGTGCTGTCGCCTACGTTGTATGCCGAATTGAACCTGCAAACTGCGACGTCGCTGCTGATTCCCACCGAACATGAAGAGCGGGCGCTGTATGTACTCAGCGGCGAAGCACGGCTTGAAGGTGAACCGGTGGAACCCCATTCGCTGGTGGTCCTGCCGGTCGGCGAAGAGATGACGCTGTTTGCCGACAGCGACTGCCATGCCGTGCTGTTCGGCGGCGCGCCATTGGATGGGCCGCGACGGATCAACTGGAACTTCGTCTCCAGCGACCCGGCCCGGATCGATGAGGCCCGCCGGCGCTGGGCGGCCGGGGACTGGCCGACTGTGCCGGGGGAAAGCGAGCGGATCGAGTTACCCTAGAACGGGTGCCATTGAACCTGTGGGAGCCGAGCTTGCTCGCGATGGCGGTGTGTCAGTCGGTATCAATGCCGATTGATACACCGCCATCGCGAGCAAGCTCGGCTCCCACAGGGTTCTGCTTCAACCCAACCTCAGTCTTTGAACACCTCATCCAACAAGTTATGCATCGACCTGAACGCACGCCCGGCGACCTTGGCGTCGTACATCATCTTGCCCGGCACATTGGCCTGCGGGTCGGTGAACGAATGCACCGCGCCACCGTAGCTCAGCAGTTGCCAATCCACGCCAGCGGCGTTCATTTCATCCTCGAAGGCTGGCAGTTGCTCTTTCGGCACCAGCGGGTCGGAGGCGCCATGCATCACTAACACCGCGCCCTTGATGCTCTGCGCATCGGCCGGATTCGGTGTATCCAGGGTGCCGTGGAATGAAACCGCGGCTTTGAGCGGCGCACCGCTGCGAGCCAGCTCCAGGGCACAACAGCCACCGAAGCAGAAACCGAACGTAGCGAGCTTCGACGCATCGACCTCCGCTTCGCCCTGATTCAGCAATTGCTCGAGCGCCGCCTGCATGCGCTGGCGCAACAACGCCCGGTCATTCTTGAGCGGCATCATCGCTGCCCCGGCCTCATCGGCATTGCTCGGGCGTACATCCTGGCCGTACAAATCGGCGATCAACACGACATAGCCGTTAGCGGCTACCGACTTGGCGATCTCCTCGGCCCCCGCCCCTACGCCCATCCAATTGGGCGCCATCAGCAACCCCGGGCGCGAACCCTGCTGGCTGACGTCGAAGGCCAGGCGACCTTCATAATTTTGACCTTCGATCTGATAGACCAGCGAACGAACCGTAACCTGACTCATGACGGACTCCTCTTGAACGGAACACCAGAAATGAAAAAACCCGC
Source organism: Pseudomonas sp. 43mfcvi1.1 (assembly GCF_900115935.1). Taxonomy (NCBI): domain Bacteria; kingdom Pseudomonadati; phylum Pseudomonadota; class Gammaproteobacteria; order Pseudomonadales; family Pseudomonadaceae; genus Pseudomonas; species Pseudomonas sp. 43mfcvi1.1. The sequence goes on from NZ_UETT01000008.1 coordinate 197,130, forward strand.
CGAAGCGGGTTTTTCCTGCACTTGCTTAAGCTGACAGTTCAACCAACAGCTTGTTCAGGCGACGCACATACGCCGCCGGGTCCTTCAGGCTGTCGCCAGCTGCCAGGGCCGCCTGGTCGAACAGGATGTGCGACAGATCGCCGAAGCGCTCTTCGCTCTGCTCGTTGTCGAGTTTTTCCACCAGCGGGTGGGCCGGGTTGAATTCGAAGATCGGCTTGGAGTCCGGGACTTTCTGGCCGCTGGCTTCGAGGATCTGGCGCATCTGCAGACCGAGGTCCTGCTCACCGATGGCCAGGATCGCCGGGGAGTCGGTCAGGCGGTGCGAGACCCGCACTTCGCTGACAGCATCGCCCAAGGCCGTCTTGATTCGCTCGACCAGGCCTTCCTTGCTCTTGGCGACTTCTTCGGCGGCTTTCTTGTCTTCTTCCGAATCCAGGTTGCCGAGGTCCAGGTCACCACGAGCCACGTCGACGAAGCTCTTGCCGTCGAACTCGTTGAGGTAGCTCATCAGCCACTCGTCGATGCGGTCGGTCAGCAGCAGCACTTCGATGCCTTTCTTGCGGAAGACTTCCAGGTGCGGGCTGTTCTTGACCTGTGCATAAGTTTCACCGGTCAGGTAGTAGATCTTGTCCTGGCCTTCCTTGGCGCGGGCCAGGTAATCGGCCAGGCCAACGATCTGCTCGCCATCGTCACCCTGGGTCGAGGCAAAGCGCAGCAGGCCGGCGATCTTCTCTTTGTTGGCGAAGTCCTCGGCCGGGCCTTCCTTCATCACCTGGCCGAAGTTTTTCCAGAAGCTCTTGTACTGCTCGGGCTCGTTCTTCGCCAGCTTTTCCAGCATGTCCAGCACGCGCTTGGTCAGCGCCGACTTCATGGAGTCGATGATCGGGTCTTTCTGCAGGATTTCCCGCGAAACGTTCAGGGACAGGTCGTTGGAATCGACCACACCCTTGATGAAGCGCAGGTACAGCGGCAGGAACGATTCGGCCTGGTCCATCACGAACACACGCTGCACGTACAGCTTCAGCCCGCGTGGCGCTTCGCGCTGGTACAGGTCGAACGGCGCACGGGCCGGCACGTACAACAGCGAGTTGTATTCCAGCTTGCCTTCGACCTTGTTATGGCTCCAGCTCAGCGGGTTCTCGTAGTCGTGGGCGATGTGCTTGTAGAACTCCTGGTATTCCTCGTCCTTCACTTCAGTGCGCGGACGGGTCCACAGGGCACTGGCGCGGTTGACGGTTTCCCACTCCACTTCCGGTTTTTCTTCACCTTCGGCAGCGGCGACTTCCTTCGGCAACTCGATCGGCAGCGCGATGTGGTCGGAGTACTTCTTGATGATGTTGCGCAGGCGCCAGCCATCGGCAAACTCGTCTTCGCCGGACTTGAGGTGCAGCACGATGCGGGTACCGCGATCAGCCTTGTCGATGGTAGCGACTTCGAACTCGCCTTCGCCCTTGGACGACCAGTGCACGCCTTCGCTCGCAGCGAGGCCGGCACGGCGGCTGAACACTTCGACCTGGTCGGCCACGATGAACGCGGAATAGAAACCGACGCCGAACTGACCGATCAGGTGGGAATCTTTCTTCTGGTCGCCGGACAGGTTCTTCATGAAATCGGCGGTGCCGGACTTGGCGATGGTGCCCAGGTGCGTGATCACCTCTTCGCGGCTCATGCCGATGCCGTTGTCTTCGAGGGTGACGGTTTTTGCGTCCTTGTCGAAGCTCACACGGATTTTCAGCTCAGCGCCGCCTTCCAGCAGTTCAGGCTTGGAAAGGGCTTCGAAACGTAATTTGTCGACAGCGTCAGAGGCGTTCGAAATCAGCTCGCGAAGGAAAATTTCCTTATTCGAATACAGCGAGTGAATCATCAGGTGCAGCAGCTGCTTCACCTCGGTCTGGAAGCCCAGGGTTTCCTTTTGAGTTTCCACGCTCATGGTCATCAAACTCCAAGTGGATGGTGGTGTCCGCCTCGCTGAGATTGGCGGCGGGATGTCCACAAGGTGGGGGCAAAGGGGATGATTTCAAGGGCGCGCGGGTTTTGACGGTTCCTGGATCTTGAAATGCGCCCGGGCGGTGGCGATGGGTTCGGCCTCGACGTCTTGCCAGGCGGTGATCGCGACGTTGGCGACCCGCCGACCCTGGCGCCAGACCTGGCATTTGGCGTAGGTGTCGCGAAACTGCCCGGTGCGTAGGTAATCCAGGGAAAAGTCGATGATTTTCGGCACGCCCGGTGCGCCGGTGGCGATCAACAGATGCACCGCAGCCGCCAGTTCCATGAAACCAGCAATGACCCCACCGTGGATGGCCGGCAGTAAAGGGTTACCAATGTTGTCCTTGTTGGCCGGCAAACGAAATACCAAATCGTCGCCCTGGCGCGTGCAGTCGACGCCGATGAGTTGGGCATAGGGGATCGAGGCGAGCAGCAGTGCGTAGTCGCCCTGCTCACAGGCGCGGCGTAGTTGTTCCTGGGTGGTATCGGTCATGGCTGGCCCACGGCGGTCATCGGACTGGCTTTTCCCATGCCCCTGGCATGCTGGCCCAGGCGCATGAACGTGCCCACCACATGGGCGATGGGTTGCTCGGGGTCGTCCTGATAGGCGAAACCGCGGGTGAAGATCACGTCCGGGGTCACCCGATAGCACTGGGCGAAGCCGTAGACGTCCTTGTGGGGTTCGGCGGCGTGCATGTAGTCGATGCGCAGGTCGAGGGTGGGGCAGACTTCGAATTGTGGCAGCACACACAAGGTCGACATGCCGCACGCGCTGTCCATCAATGAAGTCAACGCGCCACCATGGATGATGCCCGTCAGGGGATTGCCAACGATTTGCGGGCTGAACGGCAGGATGAGCGTCAGCCCATCACGACTGGCGCTGTGCAACTTCAAGCCCAACACCTGGCAATGCCGCAGGGCGGATAAAAAGCGCGTGGCACGCTCAAAAATGGGATCTTCAGCCATGTCCATCAATGCCCTTGTTTGTTTATAGGCCTGGCAACAGGCGTGTCCGCTAAAGTTCCGCGACCGTGCAAAGTTATATATCTGTAGCAAAAGAGGAACTTAACCTGAGGGGGGTCGCTCAAAAGGCCAGTAGTTATTTCCATAAGGAGAAACACCCCATGCGTAAGACTTTTGCTATTGCCTTGATGTTGGCCGCCTCCCTCGGTCTCGCTGCCTGCGATAAAAAATCCGAGGACAAGGCTCAAGATGCCGCAAAACACGCCGAGCAAGCTCAGCAAGACATGAACAAAGCACAGGATAAAGTGAACGACGCGGCAAAAGAAAACGCCGATGCCGCCAAAGCTCAGGCTGAATCGAACGAAGCAGCTGCGAAAGAAGCCCCTGCTACCGCGCCTAAAACCAACTAATACGGTTTTAGCAGTAAAAGAAAACCCGCCTGGTGCGGGTTTTCTTTTGCCTGCGATTTGGAGACCCCTGTCACGCCGCGTCCTTGACGACCTCGGGCGCTGGCGCTTCCGTGGGGGTATAGACCATCACATCCAGCACATCAGAATGAAATTCGCGCTGATACAGCACGAACACCACGCCAGCACTCATCAACATGAATAACCAGGGGCTGACGAACCACGCCAACATGGTCATGCCGAAGTAATAGGAACGCAGGCCGAAGTTGAACTGGTTGGCGGCCATGGAAATGACCCGCGCCGCCCTGAGTGCAAACGCCTTGCGCTCCTGCTCCGAGACATGACGCTCGCCGATCATCGGCGCCGAACCCACCAACACCGCTGCGAAGTTGTATTGGCGCATGCACCAACTGAACGTGAAGAACGCATATACGAACACCAATGCCAGGCAGAGCAACTTGACCTCCGCCATGCCCTGGGAAGCCTGTTGCACCATGGGTATGTCGGCCAACAACGACACCGCCCGATCAGACGCCCCGAGCACCGTCAGGATACCGGCCAGGATGATCAGCGTGCTGGAGGCGAAGAATGAGGCATTGCGTTCGAGATTGCCGATCACGCTGGCATCGGCGATACGATTCTCACGCAACAGCATGCGGCGCATCCAGTCCTCGCGGTACAGGTGCATCACACTGGCCAGGCAGGCCGTGTCGCGCGCCTTCCAGGTGGCGTAACGGGTGTAGCCCGCCCAGCAGATGATGAACCAGGCGGCGGCAAGCAGATGGATCAGGTTGGCTTGGATGAATGACATTCGATTTCCTGTGACGAAACAAACTCTGCGGCAATAATATCAGCGAACCCTGTGGGAGCGAGCCTGCTCGCGATAGCGATATAACTTTCACTTCTATATCGACAGTTCCGACGCTATCGCGAGCAGGCTCGCTCCCACAGTCCACGAAAAAAGACACCGCACCCAAAAAAAATGCCCCGTATCGATTGATACGGGGCATTTCGGTTGTAGCCGGTGAATCTGCCTGAAGCTGCTTAAGCCAGTGCTTCGCTGCGCTTGCCCAGCAGACGATCACACACCACCGCGACCGCCAGGGTCATCACCGAAGGCACCAGCCAGGCCAGGCCTTGTTCGCTCAGCGGCAGGTGGGCCAGTTGCGTCGGCATCCAGTCCGCCAGCCCGGCGCCCTTGAGCGCATCGATCAGGCCAAACAGGAACGACACCAGCATCACTGGGCCAACGATGCGCCCCTGCTCGTGCCAGAAGTCCTTGCAGAAGCTCAGGGCCACCAGGGCGATGCACGGCGGGTAGATCGCGGTCAGGACCGGGATCGAGAAAGCAATCAGCTTGGTCAGGCCCAGGTTGGACACCAATAGCGAGAACGCCGCCAGGATCACCACCAGCGTCTTGTAGGACAGCGGCAGCACGCGGCTGAAGTACTCGGCGCAGGCGCAGGTCAGGCCGACTGCGGTCACCAGGCACGCCAGGGAGATCAGCACTGCCAGGAAACCGCTGCCCAGGCTGCCGAACGTGTGTTGCACGTAGGCATGCAGCACAGCAGCGCCGTTGGTCGCGCCCACTGCCACTTCATGGCTGCCCGAACCCAGGCGGAACAGGCTGACGTAGACCAGTGCCAGGCCCACCCCGGCGATCAGCCCGGCAATGATGGCGTAGCGGGTGATCAGGGCCGGCGACTCGACGCCCCGGGAGCGGATCGCGTTGACGATGACGATGCCGAACACCAGCGCACCGAGGGTATCCATGGTCAGGTAACCATTGATGAACCCCTGGGAAAACGGCGCCGCAACGTACTCGGGAGTTGCCACGCCGATATCGCCAACTGGCAAGGCAAACGCCGCGATCCCCAGCACGGCCAGGGCAATGATCTTCAATGGCGCGAGGAAACGGCCAACGGTGTCCAGCAGGCGGCCCGGGTAGAGCGAGATGAAGAACACCAGGAGGAAATACGCTGCACTGTAGAGCAACAGCGCCAGCGGGCTTTCACCGGTCAACGGTGCGAGGCCGACTTCGAACGAAACGGTGGCGGTACGCGGCGTGGCGAACAGCGGGCCGACAGCCAGGTAGCACACCGCTGCCAACAAGCCGCCGGCGACCTTGCCGATGGGGCTGCTCAAGGCATCCATCGCGCCACCGACCTTGGCCAGTGCGACGACGGTGATGACCGGCAGGCCGACCGCCGTGATCAAAAAGCCCAGCGCCGCCATCCAGACATGAGGCCCGGATTGCAAACCGACGATAGGCGGGAAGATGATGTTGCCGGCCCCGACGAACAGGGCAAATGTCATGAAACCAAGTGCCAGGATGTCCTGGCCTTTCAACACTTTCATTAAGGAAACCACACTACTGAATCGGAATTTAGAGAGGGATTTCCCTTATGGGTGAGGGAAATGCTGTCGATCCGTATAAGACCGACCCGTTTAGCGCGTCGCTTCCTTGTGGGCAGCAGTCGCAAAAATGGCTGCTAGCCTAACGAATTTGGCGATAAAACGCACTGTAAAGGGGCGAAGTATCCGATGTGCGACATTCGTGTGTCGCGTTTACGTATCTATTTTCCTGCGAAGCCCCTGTGGCAAGGGGATTTATCTGTGGGAGCAAGGCTTGCCCGCGATGCAGGCGACTCAGTTCTATCAGTCAGATCACGTCGATGCCATCGCGGGCAAGCCTTGCTCCCACAAAGCCTTGCTCCCACAGTGCCAGAAACGACAAAGGCCACCCGAAGGTGGCCTTTGTTGCTGGAACGAAAAGGTCAGCCGAAGCTTACTTCTTCATTTCCCAGCCTGTCAGCTCGGCCAGGGCCTTGCCGATGTCTGCCAGCGAACGCACGGTTTTCACGCCTGCGTCTTGCAGTGCAGCGAACTTCTCGTCTGCAGTGCCTTTGCCGCCAGAGATGATTGCGCCAGCATGGCCCATGCGCTTGCCCGGAGGAGCAGTCACACCAGCGATGTAGGAAACAACCGGCTTGGTCACGTTGGCCTTGATGTAGGCAGCAGCTTCTTCTTCAGCGGAACCGCCGATCTCACCGATCATGACGATCGCTTCGGTCTTCGGGTCTTCCTGGAACAGCTTCAGGATGTCGATGAAGTTCGAACCTGGGATCGGGTCACCACCGATGCCGACGCAAGTCGACTGACCGAAACCGGCGTCAGTGGTCTGCTTCACGGCTTCGTAAGTCAGGGTGCCGGAACGGGAAACGATACCGACCTTGCCTGGCAAGTGAATGTGACCTGGCATGATGCCGATCTTGCATTCGCCTGGAGTGATCACGCCTGGGCAGTTAGGGCCGATCAGGGTGATACCCAGCTCGTCGCACTTGACCTTGGCTTCCAGCATGTCGATGGTCGGGATGCCTTCGGTGATGCAAACGATCAGCTTGATGCCGCCGAACGCTGCTTCAAGGATGGAATCCTTGCAGAAAGGAGCTGGAACGTAGATCACGCTGGCGGTGGCGCCAGTGGCAGCTACAGCGTCTTTCACGGTGTTGAACACTGGCAGGCCCAGGTGCTCGGTGCCGCCTTTGCCCGGAGTTACGCCGCCAACCATCTTGGTGCCGTATTCCAGGGCTTGCTGGGTGTGGAAACTACCTTGCGAACCGGTAATACCCTGGCAGATAACCTTGGTGTCTTTATTGATCAGGACGCTCATTATTTGCCCTCCGCAGCTTTGACAACTTGTTGAGCAGCGTCGGTCAGGCTGGTAGCAGCGATGATGTTCAAACCGCTTTCTGCCAGTACTTTAGCGCCCAGCTCAGCGTTGTTGCCTTCGAGGCGAACAACAACCGGGATTTTCACGCCGACTTCTTTCACGGCGCCGATGATGCCTTCGGCAATCATGTCGCAACGAACGATGCCGCCGAAGATGTTGACCAGTACTGCAGCGACGTTGGTGTCGGACAGGATGATCTTGAACGCTTCGGTTACGCGTTCCTTGGTAGCACCACCGCCCACGTCGAGGAAGTTGGCTGGCTTGCCGCCATGCAGGTTGACGATGTCCATGGTACCCATGGCCAGGCCGGCACCGTTGACCATGCAGCCGATGTTACCTTCCAGGGCCACGTAGTTCAGTTCGAACTTGGCAGCGTGCGCTTCGCGCGGATCGTCCTGCGACGGATCGTGGAAAGTCTTCAGCTTAGGCTGACGGTACATGGCGTTGGCGTCGATGTTGATCTTGGCATCGAGGCAGTGCAGGTCGCCGTCGGCCTTGATCACCAGCGGGTTCACTTCCAGCAGCGCCAGGTCGTGGTCCTGGAACAGCTTGGCCAGACCTACGAAGATCTTGGCGAATTGAGTGACCTGCTTGCCTTCCAGGCCCAGCTGGAATGCCAGCTCGCGACCCTGGAATGGCTGTGCGCCAACCAGTGGGTCGATGGTGGCCTTGAGGATTTTCTCAGGGGTGTCGTGAGCGATTTTCTCGATGTCCACGCCACCTTCGGTGGAAGCCATGAACACGATGCGGCGGCTCGAACGGTCAACGACCGCGCCCAGGTACAGCTCTTTAGCGATATCAGTGCACGATTCAACCAGGATCTTGGTGACTGGCTGACCGTTGGCGTCAGTCTGGTAAGTCACCAGACGCTTGCCCAGCCACTGCTGTGCGAAGGCTTTGGCGTCTTCTTTGCTGCGAACCAGCTTTACGCCGCCCGCTTTACCGCGACCACCGGCGTGAACCTGGGCTTTGACAACCCATTCGCTGCCGCCGATTTTGTCGCAAGCTTCTGCTGCCGCTTCCGGGGTGTCTACCGCGTAACCGGTGGATACTGGCAGGCCGTACTCAGCGAACAGCTGCTTACCCTGATACTCGTGAAGATTCATGCTTATTACCGTCTTCGTTAGGTACTGCGCATTCGGTGCTGCACCGTTCTGGTGCCGCACCACCTGTGACTGCTGCTTGCGTAGCTTTCCGGTCAACCGGTTCGGCTACGCAAGGCTGCGTCCAGCGGATATTCCGCGGTGAGTCTTGCTCGCAAGGCTCACGACGGGCCATACCGCCGTGGTTTCTTATTGTCTATTAACGCTTTTTGCGGTTGGCCACGTGGATGGCGCCGCCATTTACGGCCAGGGCCGCTTCGTGCAAGGCTTCAGACAGGGTCGGATGGGAGAAGACCATCATGCCCAGGTCTTCAGCGCTGGTGCCGAATTCCATACCGATCGCGCCTTGCTGTACCAGTTCGGCAGCGCTTGGGCCAATGACGTGAACGCCCAACACGCGGTCCGTCTTGGCATCGGCGATCACTTTGACGAAACCACCGGTATCGTTGGCTGCCATGGCACGGCCACTGGCGGCGAACGGGAAGGTGCCGACGTTAACTTCAACGCCTTCGGCTTTCAAGGCCTGCTCGGTTTTACCGACCCATGCGATTTCCGGGTGGGTGTAGATGACCGATGGGATCAGGTCGTAGTTCATCTGGGCTTTGTGGCCCTTGATGCGCTCGACGACCATGATGCCTTCTTCGGACGCCTTGTGCGCCAGCATCATGCCGCGTACCACGTCACCGATGGCGAAGACGCCTGGTACGGTGGTGGCGCATTGATCGTCAACCTGGATGAAACCGCGCTCGTCGATTTCCACGCCGCTATCGGCAGCCAGCAGATCGGTGGTCACCGGGCGACGGCCGACCGCAACGATCAGCTTGTCGAAGGTGATGGTCTGTTCGCCGTTGCTGTCGGTGTAGTTCACCAGGACTTCTTCACCGTTGACCTTGGAACCGGTCACGCGAGCGCCCAGTTTGATGTCCAGGCCTTGCTTGGTCAGGGTCTTCAGCGCTTCCTTGGAAACCGCGGTGTCAGCGGCCATCAGGAAGGTGTCGAGGGCTTCGAGCACGGTCACTTGTGCGCCCAGGCGCGACCAGACCGAACCCAGCTCCAGGCCGATCACGCCAGCGCCGATCACGCCCAGGCGTTTTGGCACGGACTGGAATTCCAGGGCGCCGGTGGAGTCGACGATCACGTTCTGATCGACTGGAGCCGGTGGAATGTCGATCGGACGCGAGCCCGGTGCCAGGATCACGTTCTCGGCTTCGATCACTTCAACCGAACCGTCTGGCTTGGTCACTTCGACTTTCTTGCCCAGCAACAGCTTGCCGTGGCCTTGGATCGAGGTCACGCCGTTAGCCTTGAACAGGGTGGCAACACCGCTGGTCAGGTTCTTGACGATGCCAGCCTTGCGGCCAACCATCGCTGCGACGTCCATCTTGACTTCGCCGGTGGAGATACCGTGGACGTTGAAGCTTTCTTTCGCTTCCTTGTACTTCCAGGAGCTGTCCAGCAGCGCCTTGGATGGAATGCAACCGACGTTCAGGCAAGTACCGCCCAGGGCCAGCTTGCCCTCGCCATCGGTGTATTTCTCGATGCAGGCAGTGGTAAGGCCAAGTTGCGCGGCCTTGATGGCCGCTACGTAACCGCCAGGGCCCGCACCAATCACTACCACGTCGAATTTCTGAGTCATGAGTCATTCCTTTTCGAATCAAACCGGACGGTCACTTGTGGTGACCGTCGTGGGGACGAAACCGGTTGTTTCAGCAAGAGGCCGGTCAACCGACCGGCCCTCGCGGCGAAATCAGATATCCAGCAGCAGACGAGCCGGATCTTCAAGCAGGTTCTTGATGGTTACCAGGAAAGTCACGGCTTCTTTACCGTCGATCAGGCGGTGATCGTAGGACAGTGCCAGGTACATCATCGGACGAATCACGACCTGACCGTTGATCGCCATCGGACGTTGCAGAATGTTGTGCATGCCCAGGATAGCCGCTTGCGGCGGGTTGACGATCGGGGTCGACATCATCGAACCGAATGTACCACCGTTGGTGATGGTGAACGTACCGCCGGTCATCTCTTCGATGGACAGCTTGCCGTCACGGGCCTTCTTGCCGAAGGTGGCGATGCCGCCTTCGATTTCGGCCAGGCTCATCAGCTCGGCGTTACGCAGTACCGGGACCACCAGGCCACGGTCGCTGGAAACCGCAACACCGATGTCGGCGTAGCCGTGGTAGACGATGTCGGAACCGTCGATCGACGCGTTGACGGCCGGGAAACGTTTCAGCGCTTCGGTGGCAGCCTTGACGAAGAACGACATGAAGCCCAGGCGTACGCCGTTGTGGGACTTCTCGAACAGATCCTTGTACTTCGAACGCAGGGCCATGACTTCGGTCATGTCGACTTCGTTGAAAGTGGTCAGCATCGCCATGTTCGACTGGGCTTCGACCAGACGCTCGGCAACCTTGGCCCGCAGGCGGGTCATCGGAACGCGTTTTTCAACACGATCACCGGCAGCGAACACCGGCGCGGCAGCAGCAGGCGCGGCTGGCTTGGCGGGTGCGGCGGCTGGAGCGGCTTTCTTGGCGGCAACGGCGGCAACCACGTCTTCCTTGGTCACACGACCACCCTTGCCAGTACCGGCAACGGAAGCGATGTTGATGCCGTTCTCTTCGGCGATCTTGCGCGCAGCAGGCGCAGCGACTGGATCGTCTTCGCCGTCGGCAGCTGGAGCAGCGGCCTGGGCGGCAGCCGGTGCAGCGGCGGCGGCAGGAGCGGCGGCGGCAGCGCCGCCTTCTTCGATCGAGCCCAGGACCTGGTTCGACAGAACGGTAGCGCCCTCCTCGGCAACGATTGCGCCCAGCACGCCGTCAGCTTCGGCCAATACTTCCAGCACGACCTTGTCGGTCTCGATGTCGACGATCAGGTCGTCACGCTTGACGGCCTCGCCTGGTTTCTTGTGCCAGGTGGCAACGGTGCCATCGGCAACCGATTCCGGGAATGACGGGGCTTTGATTTCGATAGCCATTATCTGTGGGTCCTTAAAATTCGGTTTCAGTCAGCGCGAAGGCGTTAAACAGTGAAAGCATCTTGCAGCAGTTTTTCCTGCTGCTCGGCGTGCATCGACGCATAACCACACGCAGGTGCAGCGGAAGCATCACGGCCAGCATATTCAAGGCCCAGGGCCTTGTTATGGTTGCCAATGCTGCGACGCAGATGATGCTGGCTGCTGTACCACGCGCCCTGGTTCATCGGTTCTTCCTGACACCACACCACGTGGGTGAGGTTGGTGTAAGGCGCGATGGCCTCCATCAGGTCTTCTTCCGGGAACGGGTAAAGCTGCTCGATACGCACGATGGCGATGTCTTCGCGGCCTTCGGCACGACGTTTTTCCAGCAGGTCGTAGTAGACCTTGCCGCTGCACAGGATCAGGCGAGTCACCTTCGCCGCGTCCAGGGTGTCGATTTCCGAAATGACGGTCTGGAAGGAGCCTTCGGCCAGATCTTCGAGCGTGGAGATCGCCAGTTTGTGACGCAGCAGCGACTTCGGTGTCAGCACGATCAACGGCTTGCGCAGCGGACGGATGACCTGACGACGCAGCAGGTGGTAGATCTGTGCCGGGGTGGTCGGTACGCAGACCTGGACGTTGTGCTCGGCGCACAGTTGCAGGTAACGCTCCAGACGTGCCGAAGAGTGCTCCGGCCCCTGCCCTTCATAACCGTGTGGCAACAGCATGGTCAGACCGCAGAGACGGCCCCACTTGTGCTCGCCGCTGGTGATGAACTGGTCGACAACCACCTGGGCGCCGTTGGCGAAGTCGCCGAACTGGGCTTCCCAGATCACCAGCGCATTCGGCTCGGTGGTGGAATAGCCATATTCGAACGCCAGGACGGCTTCTTCGGACAGCAGCGAATCGTACAGGTCGAAACGGGGCTGGCCTTTGTACAGGTGTTGCAGCGGGATGTAGGTGCTGGCGTCTTTCTGGTTGTGCAGCGCCGCGTGGCGGTGCGAGAAAGTACCGCGACCTACGTCCTGGCCGGTGATGCGAATCGGGTGACCTTCGAACGCCAGGGTCGCGTACGCCATGGTTTCGGCGTAACCCCAGTTGATCGGCAGGCCGCCGGCTTGCATCTTCTGCCGGTCTTCGTAGATTTTCGCGACCTGGCGCTGAACCACGAAGCCTTCCGGGATTTCCAGCAGCTTGGCGGACAGTTCCTGCAGGGTCTTGAGGTCGAAACGGGTGTCGTGACGCGCGGTCCAGGCATGGCCCAGATAAGGACGCCAGTCCACGAACAGCTCTTTGTTCGGCTCTTTGACCAGGCTTTTTACAACGTGCAGGCCGTTATCCAGGGCATTGCGATATTCATCGACTTTTTCCTGGACGCGCTCGGCATCCAGCACGCCGCCTTGGGTCAGGCGCTCGGCATACAGTTCACGGGTGGTGCGCTGCTTGGCGATCTGCTGGTACATCAACGGCTGGGTGCCGCTTGGCTCGTCGGCCTCGTTGTGGCCGCGACGACGGTAGCAGACCAGGTCGATCACCACGTCGCGCTTGTACTGCATGCGGTAGTCGATGGCCAACTGAGTCACGAACAGCACGGCTTCCGGGTCATCGCCATTCACATGGAGAATCGGCGCCTGGATCATTTTCGCGACGTCGGTTGCGTACTCGGTGGAACGCGAGTCCAGCGGGTTGCTGATGGTGAAGCCGACCTGGTTGTTGATCACGATGTGCACGGTGCCGCCGGTCTTGAAACCGCGGGTCTGCGACATCTGGAAGGTTTCCATGACCACGCCTTGACCGGCGAATGCCGCGTCACCGTGGATGGAGATCGGCAGCACCTTCTCGCCAGTCGGGTCGTTGCGACGATCCTGACGGGCACGGACCGACCCCTCGACCACCGGGGAAACGATTTCCAGGTGGGACGGGTTGAATGCCATGGCCAGGTGGACTTCACCGCCGGTGGTCATCACGTTGGACGAGAAGCCCTGGTGGTACTTGACGTCACCGGAGCCCAGCTCGACCTTCTTCTTGCCTTCGAACTCGTCGAACAGCTCGCGCGGGTTCTTGCCGAAGGTGTTGACCAGCACGTTCAGACGGCCACGGTGGGCCATGCCGATGACGACTTCCTTGGTGCCGTAGGAACCGGAACGCTGGATCAGCTCGTCGAGCATCGGAATCAGGCTTTCGCCGCCTTCCAGGCCGAAACGCTTGGTGCCCGGGTATTTGGTGCCCAGGTATTTCTCCAGGCCTTCACCGGCAGTGACGCGCTCGAGCAAGTGGCTCTTGATCTCGGCGGAGTACGTCGGACGGCCACGAACGCTTTCCAGACGCTGCTGGAACCACTGGCGCTGCTCGGAATCGGTGATGTGCGTAAATTCAGCGCCGATGGTGCGGCAATATGTCTGCTGCAACGCTTCGTGAATTTCGCGTAGGCTCGCTTCCTCTTTGCCGATGAACAGGTCGCCGGCACGGAAGGTCGTATCAAGGTCGGCATTGGTCAAGCCGTAGTGAGTGATCGACAGGTCTGCAGGTGCAGGACGCTGCCACAGCCCCAGCGGGTCGAGCTGGGCTGCCTGGTGGCCTCGCATCCGGTAGGCCTGGATCAGTCGCAGCACTTCAACTTGCTTCTTCTCGTGCTCGGAGCTCACGCTGCCGGCAGACACCGGTTGAGCGCGGCGCTGGTTCTTTGCCAGCAGCACGAAATGATCGCGAATCGTCGAGTGCGAAACATCAGTGGCAGAGTTACCGTCAGCCGGCAACTTCTGAAAGTAGGTGCGCCATTCTTCTGGCACAGCGTTAGGGTCGTGCAGGTAGAGCTCGTAGAGCTCTTCCACATAGGCAGCGTTACCACCGGAGAGGTGGGCACTGTTCCACATGCGCTGCATCACGCTTTCTTGCATGCTTGGTCACCCTCGATTAGGGGAACACCACCGGCGAAAACACCGAGCAAACTTGCAGAAGTCCGAGTGCAGCGACTAAAACAAGCCACTTAGGATCACGCTGATAGTCCGGGTACCAGCCCGGATGCCCCTGCTTGTCTCATTTCTTCAAAATAAGAACCGCCGCTTTGTGAGCGGCTGTTCTGGTTATAGCCAAGACGCGGGTTGAAGCCCACGCCCTGGCCTTTACGGGTACAGCGGTTCTACGGGTACAGCAGCTGAATCACACGCCGCTTTGCAGCAACATGTTACGTACGTGACCGATGGCCTTAGTCGGGTTCAGGCCTTTCGGGCAGACGTTGACGCAGTTCATGATCCCGCGGCAGCGGAATACGCTGAACGGGTCATCCAGTGCAGCCAGACGCTCGGACGTCTTGGTGTCACGGCTGTCTGCCAGGAAGCGGTACGCTTGCAGCAGGGCGGCCGGGCCCAGGAACTTGTCCGGGTTCCACCAGAAGGATGGGCACGAGGTCGAGCAGCAGGCGCACAGGATGCACTCGTACAGACCGTCGAGCTTCTCACGCTCTTCCGGAGACTGCAGACGCTCGATGGCCGGAGCCGGCGTGTCATTCTGCAGGTATGGCTTCACCTTCTCGTATTGCTTGTAGAAGATGCTCATATCGACGACCAGGTCACGGATAACCGGCAAACCTGGCAGCGGACGAACGATCAGCTTGTTGCCCTTGACCACGGCGGACAGCGGCGTGATGCAGGCCAGGCCGTTCTTGCCGTTGATGTTCATGCCGTCGGAGCCGCAAACGCCCTCGCGGCAAGAGCGACGATAGGAAAAACCTTCGTCCTGTTCCTTGATCAGGGCCAGCACGTCCAGCACCATCAGGTCCTTACCACCGGTATCGACCTGGAAATCCTGCATGAACGGCGCAGCGTCCTGATCAGGGTTGTAGCGATAAACACTGACTTGCAACATGGCGGCCACCCTTAATAAGTCCGAATCTTAGGTTCAAAAGTCGGAACAGTCTTCGGCGAGAAGTTCACGGCACGCTTGGAGACGCGTTTTTCACCCGGGAAGTACAAGGTGTGGCACAGCCAGTTTTCGTCGTCACGATCTTCGAAGTCTTCACGGGCGTGAGCGCCGCGGGACTCTTTACGTACTTCGGCAGCGATGGCGGTAGCTTCAGCCACTTCCAGCAGGTTCTGCAGTTCCAGCGCTTCGATACGGGCAGTGTTGAACGCCTGCGACTTATCGTTGATCTTCACGTTGGCGATTCGTTCACGCAATTGTGCCAGCTGGGCAATACCCTTCTGCATGTATTCGCCGGTACGGAATACACCGAAGTAGTTCTGCATGCAGTTTTGCAACTCGCGACGCAGGGTCGCCACGTCTTCGCCTTCGGTACGCTCGTTCAGGGCGGACAGACGCGCCAGGGCCGCTTCGATGTTGGCGTCGGTGGCGTCGTCGTACTCGATACCGTCGGACAGCGCCTTCTCCAGGTGCAGGCCGGCAGCGCGGCCGAAGACCACCAGGTCGAGCAGCGAGTTGCCGCCCAGGCGGTTGGCACCGTGAACCGATACGCACGCCACTTCACCCACTGCGAACAGGCCAGGGATGATTTCGTCGATGCCTTCGGCGTTCTGGGTGATCGCCTGGCCGTGGATGTTGGTGGCAACGCCGCCCATCATATAGTGGCAGGTTGGAACCACTGGAACCGGCGCAACGACTGGGTCGACGTGAGCGAAGGTCTTGGACAGCTCGCAGATACCTGGCAGGCGGCTGTGCAGCACTTCCTCGCCCAGGTGGTCGAGCTTGAGCATCACGTGGTCGCCGTTCGGGCCACAGCCGTTGCCGGCGATGATCTCTTTAACCATCGAACGAGCCACGACGTCGCGACCGGCAAGGTCCTTGGCGTTCGGAGCATAACGCTCCATGAAACGCTCGCCGTGCTTGTTGATCAGGTAACCACCTTCACCACGGCAACCTTCGGTCACCAGTACACCGGCGCCGGCGATGCCGGTCGGGTGGAACTGCCACATTTCGATGTCTTGCACCGGAACGCCAGCACGCAGGGCCATGCCGACGCCGTCACCGGTGTTGATCAGGGCGTTGGTGGTGGAAGCGTAGATACGGCCAGCACCGCCGGTCGCCAGCACGGTGGCCTTGGCGCGGATGTAGGTGGTTTCGCCGGTTTCAATGCAGATCGCAATCACGCCGACGAAGGCGCCGTCCTGGTTTTTCACCAGGTCAACGGCGTAGTACTCGTTCAGGAACGTGGTACCGGCCTTCAGGTTGCCCTGATAAAGGGTGTGCAGCAGTGCGTGACCGGTACGGTCGGACGCCGCGCAAGTACGCGCAGCCTGGCCGCCCTTGCCGTAGTCCTTGGACTGACCACCGAACGGACGCTGGTAGATGCGGCCGGTTTCGGTACGTGAGAACGGCAGGCCCATGTGGTCCAGCTCGAACACCGCGGCCGGGCCTTCCTGACACATGTATTCGATAGCGTCCTGGTCACCGATGTAGTCGGAACCCTTGACGGTATCGTACATGTGCCAGCGCCAGTCATCGTTCGGATCGGCCGAAGCAATGGCGCAGGTAATGCCGCCCTGGGCGGATACAGTGTGCGAACGGGTCGGGAAAACCTTGGTGATCACGGCAGTCTTGTGACCGCCCTGTGCCAGTTGCAGCGCTGCGCGCATGCCGGCACCGCCACCACCAATGATGATGGCGTCGAAAGAAATCGTTGGAATGTTAGCCATGGATCAGATACCCCAGAGAATCTGCACACCCCAGACGAAGTAAGCGAACATCGCAACGCCGCATACTGCCTGGAAGAGGAAACGTACGGCAGTCGCCGATTTGCCGAACGCCATTGGCGTCAGGTAGTCGGTCGCGATGGTCCACATGCCGACCCAGGCGTGAGCGCCCAGTGCGACGAGTGCCAGCAGACTGAAGATACGCATCCAGTTGTTTGCGAACAGTTCATGCCATTGGGCATAGCCCAGGCCAGGGTTTGCCACGACATATCCGATCAGGAAAATGAAGTAAGCCGCGAGAACGACCGCAGACACACGCTGGGCCATCCAGTCATAGAGGCCCGAACGCGAAAGGTTCGTGACGTTGGTTACCATATCCAGACTCCTGCCAGAACGATCAGCACCGCAGACACGGCGATAATGATTTTCGAGCCCAGCTTGCCGCCTTCCAGCGTCTCACCGATGCCCATGTCCATGATCAAGTGGCGCACACCGGCGACCAAGTGATACAGCAAGGCGGACAGGATGCCCCAAATCACTAGCTTGGCTAGCGGACTGGTCAGACACGCTTTCACCTGACCGAAGCCTTCTTCCGAATCGAGCGACTTGTCCAATGCATAAAGCATGATGGCCAGGCTGACGAAGAGGATGACACCGGAAATACGGTGAAGAATGGACGTGTAAGCAGTGACTGGGAGTTTGATGGTCCTTAGGTCTAGGTTTACAGGTCGTTGGCTTTTCACGGCTTTTTTTTCACACTGAAGAGCCCCTAACAATCAGGGCAAAGTTGTTGGGGCGCGCACTGGTCAGGTACTCACCACCCAGGGAGTGACGACCCCCAAGAAAGCAGGCCCAAAAGCCCCTGGCGGTCGGTGGCCGAGTATAGACAGTTAGGCTACTAATGACAACGCGTTCACCTTCCCCTAATAGCGCATTGCACATATGCGGCAAAAGGCGTAAACGGCAGGCAATTTCGCGGAAAAAGTCCGGTTAAAGCCTTCTGGAGCAAGACTTTAGGCAAATTGACATTCGGATTTATCTCACTATAGTGGTGCGGGCCCTGCGTGGGGGGTCTGTCTGATGATTTCAAGCATTAATAGGAGGCCACATGGCTGACAAAAAAGCGCAGTTGATCATCGAGGGCGCAGCCCCCGTCGAGCTGCCCATTTTAACCGGCACCGTTGGTCCCGATGTAATCGACGTACGGGGCCTGACGGCCACGGGCCGTTTCACCTTTGACCCAGGTTTCATGTCGACCGCCTCGTGCGAGTCGAAAATCACCTACATCGACGGCGACAACGGCATCCTGCTGCACCGCGGCTACCCGATCGAGCAACTGGCTGAAAAATCGGACTACCTGGAAACCTGCTACCTGCTGCTCAACGGCGAGCTGCCAACCGCAGAGCAAAAGGCCCAGTTCGTCAGCACCGTGAAGAACCACACCATGGTTCACGAGCAGTTGAAGACCTTCTTCAACGGCTTCCGTCGCGATGCCCACCCGATGGCCGTCATGTGCGGCGTTGTCGGCGCCCTCTCGGCCTTCTACCACGACTCCCTGGACATCAATAACCCCCAGCATCGCGAAATCTCCGCGATCCGCCTGGTGGCGAAGATGCCAACCCTGGCAGCCATGGTCTACAAGTACTCCATGGGCCAACCCATGATGTACCCGCGCAACGACCTGACCTATGCAGAGAACTTCCTGCATATGATGTTCAACACCCCGTGCGAGATCAAACCGATCAGCCCGGTACTCGCCAAGGCCATGGACCGGATCTTCATCCTCCATGCCGACCACGAGCAGAACGCCTCCACGTCCACCGTGCGCCTGGCCGGCTCCTCGGGTGCCAACCCGTTCGCCTGTATCGCCGCCGGTATCGCCGCACTCTGGGGCCCTGCCCACGGCGGTGCCAACGAAGCGGTACTGACCATGCTCGATGAAATCGGCGATGTCTCGAACATCGACAAGTTCATCGCCAAGGCCAAGGACAAGAACGATCCGTTCAAGCTGATGGGCTTCGGTCACCGGGTCTACAAGAACCGCGACCCGCGCGCCACCGTCATGAAGCAGACCTGCGACGAAGTGCTCAAGGAACTGGGGATCACCAACGATCCGCAACTCGAACTGGCCATGCGCCTGGAAGAGATCGCCCTGACCGACCCGTACTTCATCGAGCGCTCGCTGTACCCGAACGTCGACTTCTACTCGGGGATCATCCTCAAGGCGATCGGCATTCCAACCAGCATGTTCACCGTGATCTTCGCCCTGGCGCGGACCGTGGGCTGGATCTCCCACTGGAAGGAAATGCTCTCCAGCCCGTACAAGATCGGCCGCCCACGCCAGCTGTACACCGGCTACGAGTCGCGTGACATCACCAAGCTGGAAGACCGCAAGTAAGACCTGCCTTGCAATAAGGTCCCAAGCTGCACCAAAACAGCCCCTGCTTCTTATATAAGAGCAGGGGCTGTTTTGTTTGTGCCCTCCTTATCTGATCCAGAATCTGCTGTGACAGACCCGGCGCATCGCGAGCAGGCTCGCTCCCACACTGGAATGCACTCCCCTTGTGGGAGCGAGCCTGCTCGCGATGGCGTCATCACTCACACCACTGTTATCGCACACAAAAAAATACCCCAGCCTCTCGACCGGGGTATTTCTTCAAGCACTTACCACTACATCAATGGTTAACCGCCCCGCTCGCCCCCAAACCAGTCTGCGAACGCACGAACTGCGGGAAGAACAGCGCCCGCTCGTTTGCGCCTTCAGCCGATTTGTCGGTGATGGAGAAGAACCAGATGCCGACGAAGGCAATCGCCATGGAGAACAGCGCCGGGTATTCATACGGGAAGATCGCCTTCTCGTGACCCATGATCTGCACCCAGATGGTCGGACCGAGCACCATCAGGCCCACGGCACTGACCAGGCCCAGCCAGCCACCAATCATGGCGCCACGGGTGGTCAGTTTCTTCCAGTACATCGAAAGCAGCAGTACCGGGAAGTTGCAGCTCGCCGCGATGGAGAACGCCAGGCCCACCATGAACGCGATGTTCTGCTTCTCGAACAGGATACCCAGGCCGATCGCCAGCACCGCCAGGGCGATGGTGGTGATTTTCGACACACGAATCTCTTCTTTCTCGTTGGCCTTGCCTTTCTTGATCACGCTGGCATACAGGTCATGGGACACCGCCGAGGCACCGGCCAGGGTCAGGCCTGCTACCACCGCCAGGATGGTGGCGAACGCTACGGCCGAAATGAAGCCCAGGAAGATACTGCCGCCCACGGCGTTGGCCAGGTGCACCGCCGCCATGTTATTACCACCGAGCAAGGCACCTGCCGCGTCCTTGAAGGCCGGGTTGGTGCTGACCAGCAGGATCGCGCCGAAGCCGATGATGAAGGTCAGGATGTAGAAGTAGCCGATGAAACCAGTGGCATACAGTACGCTCTTGCGCGCTTCCTTGGCATCGCTCACGGTGAAGAAGCGCATCAGGATGTGTGGCAGGCCGGCGGTACCGAACATCAGTGCCAGGCCCAGGGAGAAGGCCGAGATCGGATCCTTCACCAAACCGCCAGGGCTCATGATCGCCTCGCCTTTAGGGTGCACCTTGACCGCTTCGGCAAACAGCATGTTGAAGTCGAAGTTGACGTGCTTCATGACCATCAACGCCATGAACGAAGCACCCGACAGCAACAGCACCGCCTTGATGATCTGTACCCAGGTGGTGGCCAGCATGCCGCCGAACAGCACGTAGAGGCACATCAGGACACCCACCAGGATCACCGCGACGTGGTAGTCCAGGCCGAACAGCAGCTGGATCAGCTTGCCGGCACCGACCATTTGCGCGATCAGGTAGAACGCCACCACCACCAGCGAGCCGCAGGCGGACAGACTGCGGATCTGGGTTTGCCCCAGGCGATAGGACGCCACATCGGCAAAGGTGTATTTACCCAGGTTACGCAGGCGCTCGGCGATCAGGAACAGAATGATCGGCCAGCCCACCAAAAAGCCGATGGAGTAGATCAGGCCATCGTAGCCAGAGGTAAACACCAGGGCGGAAATACCCAGGAAGGACGCTGCCGACATGTAGTCGCCCGCGATTGCCAGGCCGTTCTGGAAGCCGGTGATCTTGCCGCCGGCCGCATAGTAGTCGGCCGCCGAGTTGTTTTTCTTGGATGCCCAGTAGGTGATGTATAAAGTCGCGCCAACGAAGGCCACGAACATCAGGATAGCCGGGACGTTGAGGGGCTGTTTCTGCACGGCACCGGTCAGGGCTTCAGCCGCCCAGGCGCCCGGAGCGAACGCTGCGATGCTCAATAGAGCCAGTAGACGCCGGATCATTGCTGAGCCTCCTTGAGAATCGCATTGTTCAGGTCGTCGAACTCGCCGTTGGCGCGCCGCACGTAAATACCGGTCAGGATGAAGGCCGAGACAATCAGACCGACACCGATGGGAATGCCCCAGGTAATGGTGGACTCAGGCGTGATCTTGGCCCCGAGAATGTGTGGCCCGTAGGCGATCAGAAGAATGAAGCCGGAATACAGCCCAAGCATGATCGCCGAGAGAATCCAGGCGAACTTTTCCCTTTTTCTCACCAGCTCCTTGAAGCGCGGGCTGTTTTGAATCGAGAGGTAAATGCTGTCGTTCATTGTTTTTATCCTCGCAGCACAGATTTAATTGGAACGACTCTACTCTATGCGGCTCAAGGCGAGGTTCCAGACGACCTTAGTATTAGAACGACATGACGGTTTTGCCAGTTTTCCGCAAACTTTAGCTACGCCCTCCTCAAGTGGGAGCGAGCCTGCTCGCGATTGCAGTAGCACATTCAGCATAGATGCAAGCAGATGCACCGCTATCGCGAGCAGGCTCGCTCCCACAAGGGATTTGCATGCACTTGAGAATTTCGGGCACAAAAAAACCGCATGACACACGCTCATGCGGTTTTCGGAACAGTCAGACCAGGTCGATTACTTGATCCACTCCGCCACGCGATCCGGGTGCTTGGCGACCCAGTCCTTGGCAGCGGCTTCCGGCTTGGCGCCTTCCTGGATCGCCAGCATGACTTCGCCGATCTCGTCTTTCGACGCCCACTGGAATTTCTTCAGGAACGCTGCCACTTCCGGGGCCTTGGTATCCAGCTCCTTGCTGCCGATGCTGTTTACAGTCTCAGCCGCGCCGTAGACGCCTTTCGGGTCTTCCAGGAAGCGCAGTTTCCACTTGGCGAACATCCAGTGCGGCACCCAACCGGTGACGGCGATGGATTCGTTTTTCTTCTCGGCACGGGTCAGCTCGGCGATCATGCCGGCGCCGGAACTGGCCTTGAGTTGATAACCGGTCAGGTCGTAATCCTTGATCGCCTGTTCGGTCTTGAGCATCACGCCTGAACCGGCGTCGATGCCGACGATGCGCTTCTTGAAGGAATCGTCGGTCTTGAGATCCTCGAGCGACTTGGCCTTGACGTACTCCGGCACGATCAGGCCGATTTTCGCGTCCTTGAAGTTGGGGCCGTAATCGACCACGTTGTCTTTGTTCTTGGTCCAATAGTCGCCGTGAGTCACCGGCAGCCAGGCCGAGAGCATCGCGTCGAGCTTGCCGGTGGCCACGCCTTGCCACATGATCCCGGTCGCGACCGCTTGCAGTTTCACGTCATAACCAAGTTTCTGCTTGATCACTTCGGCGGCCACGTGGGTGGTCGCGACGCTGTCGGACCAGCCGTCAACGTAACCGATGCTCAGGGTTTTGGTTTCGGCGCTGGCCAGGGTGGAGCTGATCGCCAGTACCAGTGCGGCACCTGCGCCCAAGAGTCGTCGCATCTTCATCGTTACTTCCCCGAAAGTGCTGCGCCCGGCGGATGCCGAGCGACGTCAACGTATTGTTATGGTGCTCAGCGCCCCCATCACGCTCACCTGCAAACCGGCCCGCACGCCAGTGGAGTACTGACTCGTTGATCATCAACCTGCGCCGATCCGGAACCTGCTCTGCCTGCGACGTCGAAGCAACGAGAAACGACATCAGAACGCCACCCCCCCTTTTGTTCCAGGCATTAGTAGCAGCGCCACACGAAAGATTTTGCGGTCAAATCCGGCAAACGCCAGATAACTAGCCGCCACCACGCCCGACCGTGTATCGTCCCGCTACTATCGCACCCCGTCCGCGCCTGTTTTGTGCCCGTCATGGCACTTGGCTCTGCTTCGGTGGTCATAGCCTGCGAACCTCATTCGGCACCTTCCTCTAAGGGATTCAGTCATGCTCCGTTCCTTGCGCTTCGCTGCCCTTCTCGGCGGCCTTATCCTGAGTGCGTCCGCGCTGGCGGCAGATATTGACGCCGCCAGCTATGGCTACCCCTTGACCAACCCGTTCGAGGCGACCATCGCCACCACGCCGCCGGACCTGCGTCCGGAGCTGCCGCTGATCGAAGACATCAACCAGGCCGACCACAGCCTGACCCTGCGCCCGGAACGCGAGTTCATCCTGCCGGACAACTTCTGGCCGGTGAAAAGCCTCACCTACCGCATGGCCACCCAGGACAAGCCCGCGCCGCTGATTTTCCTGATCGCCGGCACCGGTGCGCGCTTTGACAGTAGCATCAATGAATACCTCAAGCGCCTCTACTACAAGGCCGGCTACCACGTCGTGCAGTTGTCATCGCCCACCAGCTTCGACTTCATGAGTGCCGCTTCGCGCTTCGCCACGCCAGGCATTTCCAAGGAAGACGCCGAGGACATGTACCGGGTGATGCAAGCCGTGCGCGCGCAAAACCCCAAGCTGCCCGTGACCGAGTATTACCTCACCGGCTACAGCCTCGGCGGCCTGGATGCGGCCTTCGTCGCCCACCTGGACGAAACCCGGCGCAGCTTCAATTTCAAGAAAGTGCTGTTGCTCAACCCACCGGTGAACCTCTACACCTCGATCACCAACCTGGACAAACTGGTCCAGACCGAGGTCAAGGGCATCAACAGCACCACGACCTTCTATGAACTGGTGCTGAACAAGCTGACCCGCTACTTCCAGCAAAAGGGCTACATCGACCTCAACGATGCCCTGCTCTATGACTTCCAGCAGTCCAAGCAGCACCTGAGCAACGAACAGATGGCGATGTTGATCGGCACCTCGTTCCGCTTCTCGGCGGCCGACATCGCCTTCACCTCGGACCTGATCAACCGTCGCGGCCTGATCATCCCGCCCAAGTTCCCGATTACCGAAAGCACCAGCCTGACGCCGTTCCTCAAGCGCGCGCTGCAATGCGATTTCGACTGTTACCTCACCGAGCAGGTGATCCCCATGTGGCGCGCGCGCACCGACGGTGGCAGCCTGCTGCAACTGGTCGACCAGGTCAGCCTGTACGCACTGAAGGATTACCTGCACGACAGCCCGAAGATTTCCGTCATGCACAATGCCGACGACGTCATTCTTGGCCCGGGCGACCTGGGCTTCCTGCGCAAGACCTTTGGCGATCGCCTGACGGTTTATCCACTGGGCGGCCACTGCGGCAACCTTAACTACCGCGTCAACAGCGACGCCATGCTGGAGTTTTTCCGTGGCTAAATACCTGCTGCTTATCGCCGCGTTAATGAGTGCGGGCATGGTCCATGCCGACAACAGCAAGGCCAATGCGCCTGTGGTGGTGGATTCGGACGGTTTCAAGGAACCGCTGACCAAGCTCAAGTTCAACCCGGGACTGGACCAGCGCGAGTTCGAGCGCTCCACGCTCAACGCCCTGAACGTCTATGACCCGCTGGAGTCCTGGAACCGTCGGGTCTATCACTTCAACTACCGCTTCGACCAGTGGGTATTCCTGCCCGTGGTCGACGGCTACCGCTACGTCACGCCCAGCTTCGTGCGCACCGGGGTGAGCAACTTCTTCAATAACCTGGGGGACGTGCCGAACCTGATGAACAGCCTGCTGCAATTCAAGGGCAAGCGTTCGATGGAAACCACCGCGCGACTGTTGCTCAACACCACCGTCGGCATTGCCGGCCTGTGGGACCCGGCCACCGCCATGGGCCTGCCGCGCCAGAGCGAAGACTTCGGCCAGACCCTGGGCTTCTACGGTGTGCCTGGCGGCGCGTACTTCGTGCTGCCGATCTTCGGCCCTTCGAACCTGCGCGACACCTCGGGCCTGCTGGTGGACTATACGGCTGAATCTGCGATCAACTTCCTGAACGTCTCCGAAGTCAGCGGCAACCACCCGGAACTCCTGCTCCTGCGTGGCGTGGACAAGCGCTACCAGACCAGCTTCCGCTATGGGCAACTGAACTCGCCGTTCGAGTATGAAAAGGTGCGCTACGTGTACACCGAATCGCGCAAACTGCAGATTGCCGAATAACTTCTGGCTACCCCAAAACCCACTGTGGGAGCGAGCCTGCTCGCGATAGCGATCTGTCAGCCGACATGAAGCTGACTGTCAGGCCCTCATCGCGAGCAGGCTCGCTCCCACAATGGTTATGTATTGCCCGATTCAGCCTTTCAGCGCCTTCCAGACTTTGCCAACCGCCAGCACACCCACCAACACGGCTGCCCCCGCGACAATCCCCGCCACCGCATTCAATAACATCGGCACGATAAACCCGGCACCGCCGGCGCTGGCCGTCACGCCTTCGATCCAGTGATGCACCACTGGCACGCCATGGGTGAGGATGCCGCCGCCCACCAGGAACATCGCCGCCGTGCCGATCACCGACAGGCTTTTCATCATGTAGGGCGCGGCGCGCAAGATGGCACCGCCGATGTTTTTAGCGACTTGTCCGGGCTTCTGCGTCAGCCAGAGCCCCAGGTCATCGAGCTTGACGATCCCGGCCACCAGGCCATAGACGCCAACGGTCATGACGATGGCGATGCCCGACAGCACGATCACCTGCTGGGTCAGTGCGGCATCGGCAACGGTGCCAAGGGTGATGGCGATGATTTCCGCCGACAGGATGAAGTCGGTGCGTACGGCGCCCTTGATCTTGTCCTTTTCAAAAGCCACCAGATCGACCGCCGGATCCGCCACCGCCTCGACCAGTTGCGCGTGTTCGGCCTGGTCTTCGGCCGGGCTGTGGAGGAACTTGTGGGCCAGCTTTTCGAACCCTTCGAAACACAGGTAGGCGCCGCCCACCATCAACAGTGGCGTCACCAACCAAGGGACGAAGGCACTGATCGCCAGCGCCGACGGCACCAGGATCAACTTGTTGATGAACGATCCCTTGGCCACCGCCCACACCACCGGCAGCTCCCGCTCGGCACGCACACCAGAGACTTGCTGGGCATTGAGCGCCAGGTCATCGCCCAGCACGCCGGCGGTTTTCTTGGCGGCCATCTTGGTCATCAACGCTACGTCGTCGAGCACGGTGGCGATATCGTCGATCAGTACCAGCAAACTGCTTCCGGCCATGGAGGGGCTCCTTGAACAATAATGCTGCGCAGCATACCGCGAGCAGCGCCCCCATAGGGCATTCTTGAGCGCCGCGCGAGGCCGGTGCTACCATGCGCCACCGCCAGAATAGGCAAGGAACCCCTGGGTTTATGAGCACGATCCGCGAGCGCAACAAAGAATTGATCCTGCGTGCCGCCAGCGAAGAATTTGCCGACAAGGGCTTCGCCGCGACCAAGACCAGCGACATCGCGGCCAAGGCAGGCCTGCCCAAACCCAACGTCTACTACTATTTCAAATCCAAGGAAAACCTCTACCGCGAGGTCCTGGAAAGCATCATCGAGCCGATTCTCCAGGCTTCGACACCGTTCAATGCCGACGGCGTGCCCGGTGAAGTGCTGAGCCATTACATCCGCTCCAAGATCCGCATCTCCCGCGACCTGCCCTTCGCCTCGAAAGTCTTCGCCAGCGAGATCATGCACGGCGCCCCGCACCTGAGCCCCGACCTGGTGGAACAACTCAACGCCCAGGCCCGGCACAACATCGATTGCATCCAGACCTGGATCGACCGCGGCCAGATCGCCCCCATCGACCCCAACCACCTGATGTTCAGCATCTGGGCCGCCACCCAGACCTATGCCGATTTCGACTGGCAGATCAGCGCCGTGACCGGCAAGGCCAAGCTCGATGAAGCGGATTACGAAGCGGCGGCGCAGACGATTATCCGGTTGGTGTTGAAGGGGTGTGAGGTGGATCGCTAGGCTCAGGACCGAGTAGCCGCCATCGCGAGCAGGCTCGCTCCCACAGGGTTCTGCTGTGAATGTAGATTCTGCGAGCAACCTAAATCCCTTGTGGGAGCGAGCCTGCTCGCGATAGCGGTAACTCGATTTCATGTCAAAGCCAAATGGCATCCCACAGCGGATAATCGCCAAGTCGCTTCACCAGGCCAGCCCGCAATGGGTTAGCGACGACATAGCGAGCCATTATTATCAACTCGTCCTCCCGCCGCAGGGCCCGGTCATGAAATCCTTGCTGCCAAAGGCTGACTTTAATTACCCAGGCGCAGATTTACAGCTTTGGTACTCAATGATTTGGTCCTTTGCATCAACTCACTCAAAGATCCCCTGCGCAATTCGATCAACCAATGGAAATGATCAGGCATGACCACCCAGGCCAATGAGTCGGCCCAGCCTTGTTCCTGAGCTTTTCGAAATTGCTCAACGACCAATCTACCCAGGACAACGTCCTTAAAAACTGGTACGCGGCCAGATGTGTTGGTGGTCAGTAAATAAACCCGACTGGATTCGGCGTAGCGACCGAGGCGCAGTTTATGTGAAGCAGGTGAACCAGGCATTCCTTGCCCCTTTAATGATTGACTCATGAAGAAGGCTAGATCTGTGAATGCCTGGATAGGAGGCAAACTTTTTAGCTTGATGTGTCTGCTAGATGGCCATCGCGAGCAGGCTCGCTCCCACAGTGTGGATTTGCGGCGTTTGCAGAATCTGTGCCCAACTCCACCCTCTGTGGGAGCGAGCCTGCTCACGATAGCGAACGATCAACCACCGCAAATCAAATAGTAACCCCCACATCCGCCCTCAACAGCACCGCCTCCACGGCCCTGACCGCCACCTGCTCATCCACATCCGAAACATCCCCACTGACACCAATCGCCCCCAGCACCCTCCCATCCTGATCCCTGATCAACACCCCACCCGGGGCCGGTACGACGCTGCCCTGCCCCAACCCATTCAACGCGGCAAAGAACGCCGGGCGTTGCTGGGCGTCCTGGGCGAGCAGGCGCGAGCCTTTGCCCAGGGCGATGGCGCCCCAGGCCTTGCCGATGGCTATTTGTGGGCGCAGCAGGCTGGCGCCGTCTTCGCGTTGCAAGGCAACCAGGTGCCCGCCGCTGTCCAGGACCGCGACGGTCAAGGGTGCGGCGCTGATTTCACGACCCGCGGCAAGGGCCTGCCCCGCCAGGTTGACGGCAATTTCCAAGGTTAGAACGCTCATGGGTGCTGTCCTTCTTTTGTTATGGGAGAGCCTTGCTGGCTTCACTTTCAGCAAAACCGAACACAACAAATAGAACACAACATCACATATTTTTGTATACAATAATTATCTCAATTTCCATAAAGCGATGAAATACCGCAGCGAAACCTAGGTTCAGACGAATGAAACAGGCGCTTGATGAAATGAATTGACCTGCGCCGTTTGCCATGAATACACTCTGCGCAAAGCCGCTTGTATACAATTACAAAACGTAAGAGGCACAAAACCATGAGCAAAATGAGAGCAATCGAAGCCGCCGTCCTGGTGATGCGCCGTGAAGGCGTGGACACCGCCTTCGGCATCCCGGGTGCTGCAATCAACCCGCTGTACTCGGCCTTGCAGAAGGTGGGTGGCATCGATCACGTCCTCGCTCGCCACGTTGAAGGCGCCTCGCACATGGCCGAGGGTTACACCCGGACCAAGGCTGGCAACATCGGCGTATGCATTGGCACCTCGGGGCCGGCCGGCACCGACATGGTGACCGGGCTCTACAGCGCTTCGGCCGATTCGATCCCGATCCTGTGCATCACCGGGCAAGCACCCCGCGCCCGCATGCACAAGGAAGACTTCCAGGCCGTGGATATCACCAGCATCGTCAAGCCGGTGACCAAGTGGGCGACCACCGTGCTGGAGCCGGGCCAAGTGCCGTACGCGTTTCAGAAAGCCTTCTATGAAATGCGTTCCGGCCGGCCGGGCCCGGTGCTGATCGACCTGCCGTTCGATGTGCAGATGGCCGAGATCGAATTCGACATCGACGCCTACCAACCGCTGCCCCTGGCCAAACCCGCGGCCAACCGCGTGCAGATCGAGAAAGCCCTGGCGATGCTCAATCAGGCTGAGCGGCCATTGCTGGTGGCCGGCGGCGGCATCATCAATGCCGATGCCAGCGAGCTGCTGGTGGAGTTCGCCGAGCTGACCGGCATCCCCGTCATCCCTACCTTGATGGGCTGGGGCACCATTCCCGACGATCATCCGCAGATGGTCGGCATGGTCGGCCTGCAAACCTCCCACCGCTACGGCAACGCCACCTTGCTCAAATCGGACGTGGTGCTGGGCGTCGGCAACCGCTGGGCCAACCGTCATACCGGTTCGGTGGACGTCTACACCGAAGGCCGCACGTTCATTCACGTGGACATCGAGCCGACTCAGATCGGCCGCGTATTCACGCCCGATCTGGGCATCGTTTCCGACGCCGCCTCGGCCCTGACGGTGTTCATCGAAGTGGCCCGCGAATGGCAAGCCGCCGGCAAGCTGAAAAACCGCAGCGAATGGCTGCAAGACTGCCAGCAACGCAAGGCCAGCTTGCAGCGCAAGACCCACTTCGACAACGTGCCGGTCAAGCCACAGCGTGTGTATGAAGAAATGAACCAGGTGTTCGGCAAGGACACCTGCTACGTCAGCACCATCGGCCTGTCACAGATCGCCGGGGCGCAATTCCTCCATGTCTATAAGCCACGGCACTGGATCAACTGCGGCCAGGCCGGCCCGTTGGGCTGGACCATTCCGGCCGCGCTGGGGGTGGTCAAGGCCGACCCCAGTCGCAAGGTCGTCGCGCTGTCGGGTGACTATGATTTCCAGTTCATGATCGAAGAGCTGGCGGTGGGAGCGCAGTTCAAGCTGCCTTACATCCACGTCGTGGTAAATAACTCCTACCTGGGCCTGATTCGCCAGGCCCAACGCGGGTTCGACATGGACTACTGTGTGCAACTGTCCTTCGACAACCTCAACGCCCCGGAACTCAACGGCTATGGCGTGGACCACATCGCCGTGGCCGAAGGCCTGGGGTGCAAGGCGCTGCGGGTGTTCGAACCGGCCGGTATCCAACCGGCCCTGCGCCAGGCCCAGGCGATGATCGAGGAGTTCAAGGTGCCGGTGATCGTCGAGATCATCCTGGAGCGGGTCACCAATATTTCCATGGGCACCGAGATCAACGCTGTCAATGAGTTTGAAGACCTGGCGCTGGTGGGTAACGATGCACCGACAGCCATTTCGTTGCTCGATTGACATACCAGTGTGGGAGCGGGCTTGCTCGCGAAGACGGTTTCAGATCCAACAAAGATGTCGGCTGACACACCGCTTTCGCGAGCAAGCCCGCTCCCACAGGGACCTACCAATATTTGCCGGAGACCTACCATGCCGCGTTTCGCCGCCAACCTGTCCATGCTGTTCACCGAGCAGGATTTCCTCGCCCGTTTCGAAGCCGCCGCCAAGGCCGGTTTCACGGGCGTCGAATACCTGTTCCCTTACGACTACAGCTCGGCCGAACTCAAGGCCTTGCTCGATGCCAACGGCCTGGCCCAAGTACTGTTCAACCTGCCAGCCGGCGACTGGGCCAAGGGCGAGCGCGGCATCGCCTGCCTGCCGGACCGGGTCGAGGAATTCCGCGCCGGTGTCGACCTGGCGATTGCCTACGCCCAGGTGCTGGGCAACACCCAAGTCAACTGCTTGTCGGGAATTCGTCCGCAGAACTGCTCTGAAACCCTGGTGGAGAAAACCTTCGTCGCCAACTTGAAGTACGCCGCCGAGAAGCTGCAAGCCAAGGGCATCAAGCTGGTCATGGAAGCCATCAACACCCGCGACATTCCCGGCTTCTATCTGAACAACACCGCCCAGGCCCTGGCGATTCGCGAGCAAGTGGGCAGCGCCAACCTGTTCCTGCAATACGACATCTACCACATGCAAATCATGGAGGGAGACCTGGCCCGTACCCTGGAAAGCAACCTGGCGGCGATCAACCACGTGCAACTGGCGGATAACCCCGGTCGCAACGAGCCGGGCACGGGCGAGATCAACTACCGCTTCCTGTTCGAACACCTGGACCGCATCGGCTACCAGGGTTGGGTCGGCTGCGAATACAAGCCGCTGACCAGCACCGAAGCGGGATTGGGCTGGTTGAAAACCTTGTGGGAGCGAGCCTGCTCGCGATAGCGGTAGTCCAGCCAGCATCTTTGTTGAATGTAGAACCGCCATCGCGAGCAGGCTCGCTCCCACAAAAAAACTGTCTCCCATTTGCTTGAAGCAATACAAAAACAAGAGGATTTCCCCATGGCTAAAATCGGATTCATCGGCACCGGCATCATGGGCCACCCCATGGCCTTGAACCTGCAAAAGGCCGGGCACAGCCTGTTCCTGTCCCAGCACCACGACGCGGCCCCGGCCGATCTGCTGGCCGGCGGCGCGGTGGCGTTGGCCAACCCGAAGGAAGTGGCCCAGGAAGCCGAGTTCATCATCGTCATGGTCCCGGACACCCCGCAGGTCGATGACGTGCTGTTCCGCGCCGATGGCGTGGCGGCTGGCGTGGGAGCGGGCAAGATCGTGATCGACATGAGTTCGATCTCCCCCACCGCCACCAAGGCATTCGCGGCGAAGATCAATGAAAAAGGCGCCCAGTACCTCGACGCCCCGGTGTCCGGCGGTGAAGTCGGGGCCAAGGCTGCGACCCTGAGCATCATGGTCGGTGGCGACAGCGCCGCTTTCGAGCGCGCTCTGCCGCTGTTCCAGGCCATGGGCAAGAACATCACCCTGGTGGGCGGTAACGGCGACGGCCAGACCGCCAAAGTGGCGAATCAGATCATCGTCGCCCTGAACATCCAGGCCGTGGCCGAAGCCCTGTTGTTCGCCGCGAAAAACGGCGCCGACCCCGCCAAGGTCCGTGAAGCCCTGATGGGCGGCTTCGCTTCGTCGAAGATCCTCGAAGTGCATGGCGAGCGCATGATCAAGGGTACCTTCGACCCGGGCTTCCGCATCAGCCTGCACCAGAAGGACCTGAACCTGGCCCTGCAAGGCGCCAGGGAACTGAACATCAACCTGCCCAACACCGCCAATGCCCAGCAAGTGTTCAGCACCTGCGCGGCCATCGGTGGCAGCAACTGGGATCACTCGGCGTTGATCAAGGGGCTGGAACATATGGCCAGTTTCTCCATTCGCGATAACTGACATACCCCATAACCCTGTGGGAGCGAGCCTGCTCGCGATAGCGGACTTTCAGTCGACATCGATGTTGGATGTCAGATCCTCATCGCGAGCAGGCTCGCTCCCACAGGTCATGCGTCACTCAGCCAATAATAAGAATCGGGAGCCCGCCATGTCGGTCGATCCGCAACAATTGCTGCGCGAGCTGTTTGCCACAGCCATCGACGCGGCCCATCCGCAGCACGTCCTTGAACGCTATCTGCCAACCGATCGCAGCGGTCGGGTGATCGTCATCGGCGCCGGCAAGGCGGCCGCCGCCATGGCCCAAGTGGTCGAGCGCTGCTGGCAGGGCGAAGTCTCTGGCCTGGTGGTGACCCGCTACGGCCATGGCGCGCCCAGCCAGAAAATCGAAGTCGTGGAGGCCGCCCACCCGGTGCCTGATGCCGCTGGCCTGGCCGTGGCCCAGCGGGTACTGGACATGGTGAGCAACCTCAGCGAAAACGATCGCGTCATCTTCCTGCTGTCTGGCGGCGGTTCTGCCCTGCTCGCCTTGCCCGCCGAAGGCATCACCCTGGCCGACAAGCAATCGATCAACAAAGCCTTGCTCAAATCCGGCGCGACCATCGGCGAGATGAATTGCGTGCGCAAGCATCTCTCGGCGATCAAGGGCGGACGCCTGGGCAAGGCTTGCTGGCCGGCGACGGTCTACACCTACGCGATCTCCGACGTACCGGGGGACCTCGCCACGGTCATCGCCTCCGGCCCCACCGTGGCCGATCCGAGCACATCGGCCGAAGCCCTGGCGATCCTCAAGCGCTACCACATCGATGTGCCGGCCTCGGTGCGCCACTGGTTGCAAAGCCCCGAATCGGAAACCGTCAAGCCCGGCGACCCAAGCCTGGCCCGCAGCCACTTCCAATTGATCGCCCGTCCCCAGCAATCGCTGGAAGCGGCGGCGGTAAAGGCGCGCCAGGCTGGTTTCAGCCCATTGATCCTCGGCGACCTGGAAGGTGAATCCCGGGAAGTGGCGAAAGTCCACGCTGGCATCGCCCGGCAGATCGCCTTGCATGGCCAGCCACTGGCGGCGCCGTGCGTGATCCTCTCCGGTGGCGAAACCACCGTCACCGTGCGCGGCAATGGCCGTGGCGGACGCAACGCCGAATTCCTGCTGAGCCTGACCGACAGCCTCAAGGGCCACCCTGGCATCTACGCGCTGGCCGGCGACACGGACGGCATCGATGGTTCCGAAGACAACGCCGGCGCCCTCATGACCCCGGACAGCTATCGCCGCGCCGCCGAACTGGGCCTGAGCGCCAGCGACGAGCTGGATAACAACAATGGCTACGGCTACTTCGCCGCCCTGGATGGGTTGATCGTCACTGAACCGACCCGCACCAACGTCAACGACTTTCGCGCCATCCTGATCCTCGAGGAGCCCAACCATGACGCCTGATAAAAAGGTCAAGATCCTCGCGACCCTCGGCCCCGCCACCCGTGGCATCGATGACATCCGCGAGCTGGTACAGGCTGGCGTGAACATCTTCCGTCTGAACTTCAGCCACGGCGAGCATACCGACCACGCCCAGCGCTACCAGTGGATTCGTGACGTCGAGCAGCAGCTCAATTACCCGCTGGGTATTCTCATGGACCTGCAAGGCCCGAAGCTGCGGGTTGGCCGATTCGCCGACGGCAAGGTCCTGCTGCAACGCGGCCAGGCCCTGCGCCTGGACCTGGACCCGACGCCCGGTGATCAACACCGGGTCAACCTGCCTCACCCGGAAATCATCGCGGCCCTGGAGCCCGGCATGGACCTGCTGCTGGACGACGGTAAGTTGCGCCTGCGCGTGACTGCCAGGCACGCCGACGCCATCGATACCGAAGTGCTCAATGGCGGTGAGTTGTCCGACCGCAAAGGTGTGAACGTGCCCCAGGCCGTGCTCGACCTGAGCCCGCTGACGGCCAAGGACCGGCGTGACTTGAATTTCGGTCTGGAACTGGGCGTGGACTGGGTAGCGCTGTCGTTCGTGCAGCGCCCCGAGGACATCCGCGAAGCCCGGGCGCTGATCGGCGACAAGGCGTTCCTGATGGCGAAGATCGAGAAGCCATCGGCGGTGACCCAACTGCGGGAAATCGCCGAATTGAGCGACGCAATCATGGTGGCTCGCGGAGACTTGGGCGTCGAGGTGCCGGCCGAGAGCGTGCCGCAGATCCAGAAGAACATCATCGGCACCTGTCGCGCCCTCGGCAAACCGGTAGTGGTGGCGACCCAGATGCTCGAATCGATGCGTTTCTCCCCGGCACCGACCCGTGCGGAAGTCACCGACGTAGCCAACGCCGTGGCCGAAGGGGCCGATGCGGTGATGCTGTCGGCGGAAACCGCTTCAGGCGATTACCCACTCGAAGCCGTGCAGATGATGAGCAAGATCATCCGCCAGGTGGAAAGCGGTCCCGACTACCAGTCTCAACTGGACGTCAGCCGGCCAAAAGCCGAAGCCACGGTGTCGGATGCCATCAGCTGCGCGATCCGGCGCATCAGCAGCATCCTGCCGGTGGCGGTGCTGGTGAACTACAGCGAGTCCGGCAGTTCCAGCCTGCGCGCGGCACGGGAACGGCCGACGGTGCCGATCCTCAACCTCACGCCGAACCTGCAGGCCGCCCGCCGCCTGACCGTGGCCTGGGGCGTGCACTCGGTGGTCAATGATCGGCTGCGGCAGGTCGATGAGGTGTGCTCCACCGCCCTGGAAATTGCCCAGGCCCAGGGCATGGCCCAGCGTGGCGATACCTTGCTGATCACAGCGGGCGTACCGTTCGGGCAGCCGGGGTCGACCAATTCGTTGCGCATTGAGACGTTGCTCTAGCGCCTGTACTGGCCACATCGCGAGCAGGCTCGCTCCCACAGGGGGGTTTGTGATCGCCGCAAATCCAGTGTGTGGGAGCGAGCCTGCTCGCGATGAGGGCAACTCGGCCCATCAGACATTATCCGCCATGCCCCATACCCACTGCCCCGACTGGGCCACCGCCCTGCTCAACGGCTTCAGCCAGATCTTCCTCCAGCGCCATCCGCTGTGCGGCCTGCTGTGCCTGCTGGCGATTCTGCTCACTGCACCCGCCCTGGTCGGTGGCGCGTTGCTGGGTGGGGTGGCCGGGTTGCTCACGGCCCAGCGACGCGGTTACGCCAAGGCTGACCGGCAAGCCGGCCTGTTCAGCTACAACGGCATCCTGCTGGGCTTGTTGCTGAGTCTTGTATTGCCCTGGTCCGTGCTGTTACCACCGCTGATCATTGCCGCAGGCGGTCTCGGCGCAATGCTGACCCAGCAATGGCTCAAGTGCACCCGAGGCTCTCAGTGCCTGCCCGCCTACACCGCGCCCTTTGTAGGGTTGGCTTGGCTGCTGATGGGCTTCACTCTGCCGCCGTCCCCCGGCATCTCGATTGAAATGACGATACCCAACCTGCTGGCCGCTCATTTGAGCGGGCTGGGCCAAGTCATGTTTCTCGGCCACCCTGCCGCCGGTGCGCTGATTGTGGTGGGCCTGCTACTGGCCGACCGTCGCGCCGCCGGTTGGGCATTGTTCGGTTCCGCCGCCGGCCTTGCCTGCGCATTGTTACAGCATGAGAACCCAACCGCCCTTTCCGGCCTGGGCGGTTACAACCCGGCGTTGGTGGCGCTGGCCCTCAGCCAACAACGCCGCCCATGGCTGCCGCTGATGGGCATCCTCCTGGCGGTTTTGCTCACGCCAGGCTTT
This sequence comes from Pseudomonas sp. 43mfcvi1.1, assembly GCF_900115935.1. Taxonomy (NCBI): domain Bacteria; kingdom Pseudomonadati; phylum Pseudomonadota; class Gammaproteobacteria; order Pseudomonadales; family Pseudomonadaceae; genus Pseudomonas; species Pseudomonas sp. 43mfcvi1.1. The sequence continues at coordinate 232,967 of NZ_UETT01000008.1, forward strand.
ATCGCCCTCGGTCTGCCGCCCCTGACCGCACCGTTCATCCTCGCCTGCTGGTTGATCCAGGCCACCGGCCGAGCGTGGCGCCAAGCCAGCCTCGACAGCGCGCCTTGCGCTCTGCGGGGCAATCGCCCTAGGCTTCGCTGATTCCGATTCAGGCGAAGATTATGCAAAGCAGCGACAACTGGCGTGAACGCCTCTACGTGATCATCTTCCAGACCGACACCGTGGCCGGCCGACGCTTCGACAGCACCCTGCTGTTGATCATCCTCGCCAGCCTGGTGATCGTGATGCTCGACAGCATCGACAGCGTGCACAAAAACTATGCGGCCCTGCTGGCCGGTATCGAGTGGGGCTTCACCTTCATCTTCATCGTCGAATACGGCCTGCGCCTGTACTGCTCGCCCAAGCCGTTGCGCTATGCCTTCAGTTTCTATGGCCTGGTGGATCTGCTGGCGATCGTGCCGGGGATCCTGGCGCTGTACTACAGCGATGCCCAATACCTGCTGATCATTCGGATCATCCGCATGCTGCGGATTTTCCGCGTGCTCAAGCTCAGTCCTTACCTCAAGCAAGCCAACTACCTGATGGCGGCGCTGCGGGGCAGCAAACAGAAAATCATTGTATTCCTGGTCAGCGTCTCGACCCTGGTGACCGTCTTCGGCACGCTGATGTATGTGATCGAAGGCCCTGAGCACGGTTTCACCAGCATTCCCAAGGGCATCTATTGGGCTATCGTGACACTGACCACGGTGGGCTTCGGCGATATCGTGCCCAAGACGCCACTGGGCCAGGTGGTGTCATCCCTGGTGATGATCACCGGTTACTCGATCATCGCCGTGCCTACGGGTATTTTCACGGCAGAGCTGGCCACGGCCATGCGCGGTGACCAGCTCAAGCACGATTGCCCGGTGTGCAGCAAAAACAACCACGAACACGGTGCCGCTTTCTGCTCCCGCTGTGGCAATGCGTTGTTTAAGAAATTGGAATAAGCAAAGCACTTTTTAATGCTTGATGGCCTATTAGCTTGCCGCTAGTGTGCTGGCTAATTGCCCGGAACCCCTTTCAAATAAAAAGGAATTCGCAGTGAAGAACTTCTTTGGCGCCTCCCTTCTCGCCGCTGGCCTGGCCTTTGGCAACCTGGCTCACGCCGCCCCGACCCTGCTCAACGTTTCCTACGACGTGATGCGTGATTTCTACAAGGACTACAACACCGCCTTCCAGAAACATTGGCAAGCCGAGCACAACGAAAACATCACCGTGCAGATGTCATTCGGCGGTTCCAGCAAGCAGGCGCGCTCGGTGATCGACGGGCTGCCGGCGGACGTCATCACCATGAACATGGCCACCGACATCAACGCCCTGGCGGACAACGGCAAACTGGTGCCCGAAAACTGGGTCACCCGCTTGCCGAACAACAGTGCCCCGTTCACTTCGGCCACCGTATTCATCGTGCGCAAAGGCAACCCGAAAGCGCTGAAAGATTGGCCTGACCTGCTCAAGGACGGTGTGCAGGTGATCGTGCCCAACCCGAAAACCTCCGGCAACGGTCGCTACACCTACCTGTCGGCCTGGGGCTACGTGCTCAAGAATGGCGGTGACGAGAACAAGGCCAAGGCCTTCGTCGGTAAGCTGTTCAAGCAGGCGCCGGTGCTCGACACCGGCGGTCGCGCCGCCACCACCACCTTCATGACCAACCAGATCGGCGATGTGCTGGTGACCTTTGAAAACGAAGCCGAGATGATCGCCCGCGAATTTGGCCGCGACCAGTTCGAAGTCATCTATCCGAGCGTTTCTGCCGAAGCCGAGCCACCGGTGAGCGTGGTCGATAAAGTGGTCGAGAAGAAAGGTTCTCGCGAGGCCGCCGAGGCCTACCTCAAGTACCTGTGGTCGCCCGAAGGCCAGGAAATCGCCGCCGCCAACTACCTGCGTCCACGGGACCCGGCGGTACTGGCCAAGTACACCGACCGTTTCCCGAAAGTGGACTTCCTGTCCGTGGAAAAAACCTTCGGCGACTGGCGCACGGTGCAGAAGACTCACTTCAATGACGGTGGGATTTTCGACCAGATCTACAGCGGGCAGTGAGGCACTGATCGCATAGGGTTGCCAGAGAGCTTTTGTGGCGAGGGAGCTTGCTCCCGCTGGGTGGCGAAGCCGCCCTGAAAAACGATGAGCGCTTCGCACTCAAGCGGGAGCAAGCTCCCTCGCCACATAAAGCACTCATCACAGCAACCATCATCAACCACAGGCATGTCTGATATCAGCCACAAAGCTCTGTTCCAGAGCGGCACAACTCTTTAGCCTCACGCCATCTTTCCTGTTCTGACGAGATTGCCATGAGTGCCCACCCCGCCACCCTGACCCGAGGCATGGTCCTGCTGTTCGCCTTCTGCTGCGGAGCCATCGTCGCCAACATCTACTACGCCCAACCGATCATCGAACTGATCGCGCCGGATGTCGGCCTGAGCAGCACCATGGCCAGCCTGATCGTCTCGTTGACCCAGATCGGTTATGCCTTGGGCCTGTTTTTCCTGGTGCCGCTGGGGGACTTGCTGGAGAACCGCCGGCTGATGATCCTCACCACGCTGGTGGCGATTGCCAGCCTGTTGGGGGCGGCGTTCACTGACCAGCCGAATGTATTCTTGCTGGTCTCCCTGCTGGTGGGGTTCAGTTCAGTGTCGGTGCAAGTCCTGATTCCGTTGGCCGCGCACCTGGCGCCGGAAGAATCCCGGGGCCGGGTCGTCGGTGGGATCATGGGCGGCCTGCTGCTGGGGATCCTGTTGGCGCGGCCGATCTCCAGCGTCGTGGCCGATCACTTCGGCTGGCGGACCATGTTCATCATCGCCGCCGCGTTGATGGCCGCGATCAGCATCGTCCTGGCACTGACCGTGCCCAAGCGCCAACCCGACCATAGCGCCACTTATGGCCAACTGCTGGGCTCGCTCGGCACCCTGCTGCGCCAACAACCGTTGTTGCGGCAACGGGCTTTCTACCAAGCCTGCATGTTCGCCACGTTCAGCCTGTTCTGGACCGCCGTGCCGCTGGAACTGTCACGCGTCCATGGCCTGTCCCAGACTGAAATCGCCCTGTTCGCCCTGGTCGGTGCCATAGGCGCCATCGCCGCGCCTATCGCCGGTCGCCTGGCGGATGCCGGCCATACCCGCATTGCCTCGCTACTGGCGATGCTGTTCGCCAGCCTGAGCTTCCTGCCAGCGTTCATCCATCCGCTCTACAGCGTGATTGGCCTGGCGGTGACCGGGGTGGTCCTGGATTTTTGTGTGCAGATGAACATGGTCCTGGGCCAGCGCACCATCTACGCACTCGATGCCAAGAGCCGCAGCCGCCTGAATGCGCTGTACATGACCAGTATCTTCGTCGGTGGCGCCTTCGGCTCATCGATTGCCAGTGCGGTGTACGAACACGGCGGCTGGTTGTGGGTGGTGATCGTCGGCAGCGCCTTCCCGCTGTTGGCCTTGCTACGTTTCTTGAGCGCCTCGCAGAAACCTTCCCTGGCAACGGCCTGAATACCCACGCATAAAAAATGCCCGGTCGTTCGAAGCGACCGGGCATTGTTGTGGAGCGGTCAAATCCGCACGTTGCCACGCGGCCCGGCAATCGCCCAGATGATCAGGCCCAGCACTGGCAACAGCAGGATCAGCAGCACCCAGAGGATTTTCATCCCGGTTTCCGCGCCGCTCTTGAGTACATTGATGATCGCCCAGATATCGAGCGCCAGGATAATCAGGCCGACCAGGCCGTTGAAGGTGGAACCCATGGTGTCGCTCCCAAATGGTGATAGGCACCCTTAGGATAGCGGGCCCCAGGCAAGGGTTCCGTTTTATTGCTTCAGACGTGGACCGCGATCTTGAGGGCTTCCAGGGACGGTGCGGCGGCGATGCCGACTTCGGCACACAGTTGCAGTACCCGCGGCACGTCGTTGCCGTAGACCAGCACCATTTGCAATTCATCGTCGAGCAACTGGCTGAAGTTCATCAGCACGTAGCCGCCGTTTTCCTTGTTCAGGCTGCTCATCTGGATCTGGATACGGTTGAGCGCGGTCAAGGCTTCGGTTTTCGCCAGTTGCTTTGGCTTGAGATTGAACGCCACGCCGGGGCCGAACGAGGCGACGATCTGTTCGAACAGGTCCACGTAAGTGTCGGCCTGGAACAGCACGGTGTCCGGCAGGCTGCCCACTACCACCCACTCACCCAACGGGATAGGGAAGGTGTCGTCGTAGTTGATATCGGGGTTGGCCGCCAGGAAAGCTGTCGGATCGGCGTAGGCCTGGGCCGCTTCGTCGGCGATTCGCTCGATGTCAGCCTCGCCAAGGCAGCCGGAGCTGATTTTAGCGATGAGTTCGATGAGGGCGGCTTTCATGAGGGTGAATCCTGTGGCGAAGGGTGTTTTGAGGGCGGGCAGGATAACGCATTCGCATGCGAATTAGGATTGGAGAAGGACCTGTGGCGAACGAGCATTTTGTGGGAGCAAGGCTTGCCCGCGATGAAAACAACACGGTCTCTCTGGAACCCAGGTGCCTGTATCGCGAGCAAGCTTTGCTCCCACAGCCTATCAGCCCAACAACTTTTCCAACTGCGCCGTGGTGTCCACCGCCCCCATGGTCCTGGCCGCATCCAGGGCCGAGACGCCGTTGGCGTCCTTGGCTTTCGGGTCAGCACCTTTGCCGATCAGGTAGTCGACGATTTCCACCCGGTTGAACATCGCCGCCATCATCAGTGCGGTACGGCCATCGAAGGAGGCGCCTTCCACCTGCGCGCCGCCGTCCACCAGCGCCGAAACCACTGCCAGGTCGCCCTTGAACGCCGCACCGGCAATCGGGCTCTGGCCGTTGTCGTTGCGGATTTCCGGATCGGCCTTGTGCTCCAGCAGCACCTTCACCGTTTCCACATGCCCGTGGTAAGCGGCCAGCATCAACAGGGTGTCACCCTTGTGGTTACGCAGGTTGGGCGGCAGGCCCTTGCTCAGCAGCGCGGCCATCATGGCTGCATCGCCCTGGCGTGCGACGTTGAACACCTGTTCGGCAAACTCGGCAGCCTCTTCCGGGGTCATCTGGCGGCTTGTATCGGACATGGGAAACTCCACTCGGGTCTTCGCAAAACGGCTAGTTTCCCGAGGGACCCGGGCGCTGTCATCCCTTTTTTCACTGTGCCCGCCATAGCCAGAATCAATAACGCAGTTGTCCGTCCTGGATCCGGGTCGCCAGTTGCCGATCCACCCGCACATAAGTATCGGTGCCCGGCAGCCAGGCATAGACCGGTTCATCCCCGGTGACGCATGGGTCGAACGCTTCGGCCTTGAGGCGGGTCTTCTGGTACTTGAAGGTGCCGGTGGTGTCCATTTTCACCTTGATGCGCAGGAACAGCGGCACGGCATAGGCGGGCAACTTGCATTGCAAGAACTGCAACAGCTCGCTGAAATCCAGGGTCGCCAGGGATTCGGACGGAGTGATCGCCGCCATGCCGGCACGGCCATTGGTGCCGTTGATCTCCACGCCGTAGGCCACCGCCTCGGCTACCTGGGGATGTCGCAGCAACACATTTTCGACTTCCGTAGTGGAGACGTTTTCGCCCTTCCAACGATAGGTATCACCGAGGCGATCAACGAACTGCCCATGCCCGAAGCCAATGTTACGCAACAGGTCGCCTGTGTTGAAATAACGGTCGCCCGGCGCAAAGACATCCCGGCAGATGGTTTTTTCGGTCAAGGCCTGCTCGGTGTAGCCGTCCAGCGGCGCCTTTTCGTCGATCCGCGCCAGCAGCAGGCCCGGTTGGCCCCTGGGCACTTTTTGCATACGCCCCTGCAGATTGCGCAACGGCAGGCCACTGTCATGGTCGTACTGCACCAGTTCCCAGCCCATCAGGGAAAAGCCGACGGTGTTGTCGAAATTCAGGATGTTGGTAAAGCCGATATTGCCGTCGCTGGCCGCATACAGCTCGCAGATGTGGTCGATGCCGAAACGTGTCTTGAAGGTCGACCAGGCCCCGGGCCGCAGGCCGTTGCCGATCATTTTCTTCACACCGTGATGGCGGTCATCGGCAGCGACAGGCTGATCGATCAGGTAGCGGCACAACTCACCGACATAACCCAGCGTGGTCGCCCGGTAACGACGTACGTCGCTCCAGAACTGGCTGGCGCTGAACTTGCGCCGGATCGCAAACCCCGATGCACCACAGATCGCCGCGCCCCAGCACACGCACAGGCCCGTGGCGTGATACAGCGGCAAGGTGCAATACACGACATCGGCGGGTTGCATGTCCAGGGCGATCAGACCGAAGCTGGTGGCCGTGCGCATCCAGCGGCCATGGCGAAACACCCCGGCCTTGGGCAGCCCGGTGGTGCCCGAGGTGTAGAGATAAAAGCACGGGTCGTTACAGAAAACCTGGCGGCTGCACGCGGGGTTAGCACCTGGGTAACCCTCGCAGCCAGCCATCAGGTCGATAAAACCGGACGGGACGTCGGCACTGTCCTGATCCGCGACCCACCAGGTCCTGGCGCTCGATAACGCCGTTCGCTCTCGCACATCGTTGAAAGCCGCAACCCGTTCATCCCCGACCACTATCGCGACCGGATTGACCAAGGCCAGGCTGTGCACCAGCGCATCGCCGGTTTGCGAGGTATTGAGCATGGCACTGACCGCACCCACCTTCGCCATCGCCAGCACGCTGATCAACAGCTGTGGCCGGTTCTCGATGAATATCGCCACGCAGTCGCCCTTGCCGATGCCCTGGGCCAACAGGTAATGGGCGATGCGATTGGCCTGGGCGTTGACCTGTGCATAACTCAACACTGTATCGCCGCACAGCAGCGCCGGGCCGTGGGGATTGCGTTGGGTGGCCTGTTCGAAACACCAGCCCAGGCCACAAGGCTGGGTCGGGTCCTGGACGTTGGCCTGCTTCATGCCTTTGACGATCCGGGGGACGGCTTTGGCAATGACTGGCAGCTTGCGCAGCATCATGCCCCAGGTAATAGCGTCGCTGGGTATACGACTCATGGTGATCTTCCCCGTTCGACCTCGTGGGTCTCGGTTCTTGTTATGGGCTGGCGGTGATTTTGGCTCGAAAGTACGCCCGCGATTGCGGCGCTGTACACGCGGTTTTTGCAATGTTTTGTATCCGCTGGCCGAGGCAGGCGAAGCGTGAGCACCGGAAAACGATTTGGTTCCAAAAATCATTGTCCGACCACGCAAAATGCAGGATGCACGATGGCTATTCATGCAAGTTGCACGAAAGCGAAAATCCAACAAAAACATAACTTATTGTTTTTAAATGATTTTTTAGAAACAAAAATGCTGGCATAGACAGTGCAACCATCCCTCCACGGTTTGCCATACCATGGAGCAGTCAACTATGAACATGATTCAAGAAAAGTTTGCATCCCTGTTTTCCAACTACGAAGTGACCACTCAGCCCCGCCCGGATGGCGGCATTCTGCTGACCTTGCGTAATAGCGACGGCAAGCTGTTCAAACGCACGATTTCCTATGCTCAATTGCATGCCGGGGATCAGTTGTCCTGGGCGATCAGCGCGATTCGTCGTGACCTGGCTGAACAGGCCAGCGAGTTGCCACAGATCACACTGTTGCAGAGCCAGCATCGGTTTGCGCTGCCGACTTACCACAGCGCTTGAGTCTGCTGGAAAATCCGCTTTGCTGTTCACATAGAAAAACGGCGCTTCTCTCAGAAATAGGAAGCGCCGTTTTTTTGGGGTGTTTCTTTTGGGGCCAAACGCGGATCAATCCTCCAATCGAGGAAACCGGCGAGCAATATCATCCCCGGTGAGCTCAGCAACCACCCCCTGCGGATCACCAGACAAACGGATCGTAACGAAATGCGGCCGCTCCCCCCCGTCAAACCAATGCCGCGTACCAGCAGGCACCGTTATCAGGTCGTTCCTCTCACACAAAACCGCGTAGACATAATCGCCGATGTGCAGGTTAAACAAACCACGACCGGTGACGAAAAACCGTACTTCGTCCTGGCTATGGCGGTACTCATCAAGCACCCCCGCTTGTTCCGGGTGATCGCTGCTGACACTGACCACATCGACCGCTACGTACCCCCGCTCAGTCATCAACCCATCGATCTGAATCTGGTAAGCCGCAATGAGGTCTTCCTCGCGGGCACCAGGCTGGATTTTCGCCGCCGCTTCCCAACGGGCAAAGTGAATGCCTTGTTCGATCAGTGTCGCGGCGATGTCTTCGAAGTGGGTCAACACCTTGTTCGGGATATCGGGGCTCGAAACGTGATAGACGGCGAGGCTGCTCATGACAATGGCTCCAGCAAATTAACGGTTCGAAGGCTCATGGCCGATCCTCTTGCATACGTGTCGCAATGATAACGGCTGCCGCGAAGGCGGCGAGGCTGGCGAGGCTGAAGGTCCAACTGGCGCCCAGGGCGTTCCAACTGTAGCCGGAGTACAACGCGCCCAAGGCCCCGCCCGTGCCCGCCAGCGCCGCGTACAGCGCCTGCCCCTGGCCTTGCTGGCGAGGGCCAAAGCTGCGTTGCACGAAATGGATGGCGGCGGCGTGAAAGCTGCCGAAGGTCGCCGCGTGCAGCACTTGCGCGAATAACAACACCCAGAGGAATTCGGCCAGCGAGCCCAACAACAGCCAGCGCAACGCCGCCAGCAGGAAACTCGCCAGCAATACCCTGCGCACGGAAAATCGCGACAGGATCCGACTCATCAGCAGGAAGACCAGAACTTCCGCCACCACACCGACCGCCCACAGCATGCCGATCAAGCCGCGACTGTAGCCCAGGTGTTCGAGGTGCAACGTCAGAAAGGTGTAATACGGCCCGTGGCTCACCTGCATCAGGCCCACGCAGATGTAGAACGCCAGTACGCCAGGGTTGCGCAGTTGCCGCAGGAAGCCTTCCCCCGCGACTCGCGCCCCCTGCAATGGCTGGGCGTTGGGCACCCAGAAGCTGGCGAGGATGATGCCGGCCATGATCAACACCAGCGCCACCGGGTAGATGTCCAGGCTCAGCCATTCGAACAACCGACCAAGCAGGACCACGGTGATGATGAAACCGATGGAGCCCCACAGGCGGATCTGGCTGTAGCGCGACGCCTGGCCGCTCAAATGGGCCAGGGTAATGACTTCGAACTGCGGCAACACCGCGTGCCAGAAGAATGCATGCAGCGCCATGACCATCGCCAGCCAAGCGTAGCTTTTATCGATGAAGACCAGCGAGAAGGTCAACAGCGTACAGATCGCACCAAAGCGCACGATCGCCAGGCGTCGGCCAGTGTAATCCCCCAGCCAGCCCCAGATGTTCGGCGCCACACAACGCATCAGCATCGGGATGGCCACCAGCTCGCCGATGCGCGCTGCGTTGAACCCCAGGTGATCGAAATACAGCGCCAGGAATGGCGCCGTCGAACCGAGCAGGGCGAAATAGAACAGATAAAAACTGGAGAGCCGCCAGTACGGCAGTGCCGCCATGGTCGTCAGGCCACGGCGGTCGGCAGGCCAGCCATCAAAGCTGACCCAGCACCGGGGTGCCGACCCGCACATCGGCGTTCTGGCCGCGATGACGCAGCAGGTGATCCATCAGCACGATCGCCATCATCGCCTCGGCGATGGGCGTGGCACGGATGCCGACGCACGGGTCGTGACGGCCCTTGGTGATGACGTCCACCGGGTTGCCATGAATATCGATGGAGCGGCCCGGCGTGGTGATGCTGGAGGTCGGCTTCAGGGCCAGGTGAGCAACGATTGGCTGGCCCGAGGAAATGCCACCGAGGATGCCGCCGGCATTGTTGCTCAGGAAACCTTGCGGAGTCAGTTCGTCACGGTGCTCGGTGCCGCGCTGGGCGACACAGGCGAAACCGGCGCCGATCTCCACGCCCTTCACCGCGTTGATGCTCATCAGCGCATGGGCCAGTTCGGCGTCGAGACGGTCGAAGATCGGCTCGCCGAGGCCAGGCATCACGCCTTCGGCGACCACGGTGATCTTCGCGCCGACCGAGTCCTGGTCCCGGCGCAACTGGTCCATGTAGGCCTCGAGCTCCGGGACCTTGTCTGGATCAGGGCAGAAAAAGGCGTTCTGTTCTACCGAGTCCCAGGTCTTGAACGGGATTTCGATGGGCCCCAACTGGCTCATGTAGCCACGAATGACGATGCCCTGGCTGGCCAGGTACTTCTTGGCAATCGCCCCGGCCGCCACGCGCATGGCGGTTTCCCGGGCCGAGCTGCGACCGCCGCCACGGTAGTCGCGCTCACCGTATTTGTGGTGGTAGGTGTAGTCGGCGTGGGCCGGGCGGAACAGGTCCTTGATGGCCGAGTAGTCCTTGGACTTCTGGTCGGTGTTGCGGATCAACAGGCCGATGGCGCAGCCGGTGGTGCGCCCTTCGAACACACCAGACAGGATTTCGACTTCATCGGCTTCCTGGCGCTGGGTGGTATGGCGACTGGTGCCGGGCTTGCGCCGGTCCAGGTCGCGTTGCAGGTCGTCCAGGGAAATCTCCAGGCCCGGCGGGCAGCCGTCGACAATGGCGACCAACGCCGGGCCATGGCTTTCGCCCGCGGTGGTGACAGTGAACAGCTTGCCGTAGGTATTGCCGGACATGCAGGGTGCTCCGTGAAAAACGCTGAGAGACTCAACCTTGGATTCGTAGTGGGCGCCAGTATACGCAGGCTCCCCGCGTAGTTCATCCTCGAACCTTATCGGCGGCCGCCAGTCCAACCGGCACCTTCGCAACTAATGGCGTGATGATGTTAAAGCTGCTTGCCTTAAGCCTTACCTTGTTAACCGGCCTGTTTTGCGGCCTGGCCCAGGCCACGGTGCTGCAACGCCCGATCAGCCTCGACACGGGCAGTGGTGAACTTTTCGGCTCGTTGTTGCTGCCAAAGTCCGACACGCCAGTGCCGGTCGTGCTGATCATTTCGGGGTCCGGCCCTACGGATCGCGACGGCAACAACCCCGAGGGCGGGCGCAACGACAGCCTCAAGCGCCTGGCCTGGGTCCTGGCCAGGCATAACATTGCCAGTGTGCGCTACGACAAACGCGGTGTGGCCGCCAGCCTCGCGGCGACACCGGACGAGCGCAACCTGAGCGTCGAGGCCTATGTGGCCGACGCCGTAGCCTGGAGCCACAAGCTCGCCGCCGATCCGCGCCTGGGCCCGGTGATTTTGCTGGGCCACAGTGAAGGCGCGTTGATCGCCAGCCTTGCCGCGCCCCAGGCCAACGCAGCGGCGGTGATTTCGCTGTCCGGCAGCGCCCGGCCAATCGACCAGGTGCTGCGTCAACAACTGAGCAACCGCCTGCCACCGCCCCTGATGCTGCGCAGCAACGAACTACTCGACAGCCTCAAGGCCGGTCGAGTCGACGACAACGTGCCGGCGCAACTGCAGGTCATTTTCCGCCCCAGTGTGCAGCCGTACCTGATCTCGCTGTTCCGCCAGGACCCGGCCCGTGCCTTCGCGGCGCTGAAGATGCCGGCCCTAATCATCCAGGGCAGCAACGACATCCAGGTCAGCATCGATGACGCCAAGCAGTTGAAAGCCGCCAAGCCCGACGCCGAACTGGCACTGATCGACGGCATGAACCACGTGATGCGCATCGTGCCCAACGACGTGAAGCGGCAACTGGCTTCCTACAAGGACCCGAACCTGCCCCTGGCGGCCGAGCTCGGTGCACGGATTCTGCGTTTTATTGACGCGTTAGCCGCCCGTTGAGCGGTTTTAGTGGCAACTAGCCCTCCAGTCCTTTAAAAAACGGCCGATAGCACTGTGTCGGATAGCGCAATGGCTACCGACCAGCCGGCCTGGACAGGACTTTGCCGTTATGACTGAAACTCAAACTTCCCCCGACACCGCCGCCGAAGCCCCCGCCTCGTCTGCGGTGGAGTTGCCGTGGGCCGACGTGCACACCGAGCATCACAAGATGCTCCGCCTGGCCCCGCTCAAGACCGACCGCGCCACCGGTGTGCGGCCGCTGCGGTTTGTCGAGTTCAGCTATGTCGAGCGCCACAGCAAGGAGCGCAGCCTGCTGCGCATGAGCATCCAGCTGCCGAACCAGCGCGTGCGCAAGGAACAGAATCACCTGGACGTCTGGGCCGACCACGTCGAAAAACGTTTGTTTTTTTCCCCGGACAATCTGCAAGTCGAGCCGTTTAACCGTGGCATCGGCCGCTTCCTCGCGGCCCAGGGCATTACCTGGGCCAAGAAACGCTGGTCGGCCTACCAGGTAGACGGTACCGACCTGGATAACAAGGACGCCCTGAACGAAGACACTCGCCTGCGCCGCGACCGTTTTCTCAAGGCCCAAGGCTTCGAAGTGGCCTACGCCGACGCCCAGCACCTCAAGGGCAGCGTCAAGCCAACCCACGTTGGCGATCTGCTGGGGGACTGGAACACCGAGAAGCTGCAGTTCGTGGAAATCCTTGAAGCCGCGCAGATGCTGCAACAAGCCGAGCAGAACCTGGCGGAACAGGAAGTCAAACTCAAGCAGCAAGAAGAAAAGGTCAACAAGTTCAAGCGTGAAGACACCGGCCTGCGCTTCACCATCACCTGCCTGGTGGCTTTCGCCATGTTCCAGGCGGGGTTGCTGATCTGGATTGCGACGCGGCACTAAGACTGCACACTGCAAGTGAGCTCTGTGGGAGCGAGCCTGCTCGCGATAGCGTCGTGTCAGCGGCACTTAAGTGACTGACACACCGTCATCGCGAGCAGGCTCGCTCCCACAGGTTGGCTCCCCGAAATCAATCGGATCACACTCGCGAAGCAAACACCGCCTGGTGCTGACGGCACTGCTCGGCGCTGAGCATGAACACACCATGACCACCGCGCTCGAAGTCGAGCCAGGCGAAATCGACTTCCGGGTACAACGCCTCGACGTGCACCTGGCTGTTGCCCACCTCGACGATCAACAGCCCCTTCTCGGTCAGATGATCGGCCGCCTCGGCCAGCATCCGGCGAACCAGGTTCAAGCCGTCATCGCCACAGGCCAGGCCCAGCTCCGGCTCATGCTGGTACTCCGGCGGCATGTCGGCGAAATCTTCCGCGTCGACGTAGGGCGGGTTCGACACGATCAGGTCGAAACGTTGCCCCGGCAATCCCTCGAAACCATCGCCCTGGACGGTGAACACGCGCTCGTCGACACCATGCCGCTCGATGTTCTGGTTGGCCACTTCCAGCGCTTCGAACGACAGGTCGGCCAGCACCACTTCGGCCTCCGGGAACTCATAGGCACAGGCAATGCCGATGCAACCGGAACCGGTGCACAGGTCGAGAATCCGTGCAGGCTCCTGGCCCAACCAAGGCTCGAAACGCTTTTCGATCAGTTCGCCGATAGGCGAGCGCGGAATCAGCACCCGTTCGTCGACGATAAAAGACATCCCGCAGAACCAGGCCTCACCCAGCAGGTAGGCCGCCGGGATGCGCTCGGCAATGCGTCGGCGCAACAGACGCTGCACATGGACCAGCTCTTCGTCTTCAAGGCGGCAGTCCAGGTAGCTGTCGGCAATTTCCCATGGCAGGTGCAATGCGCCCAACACCAGTTGCCGGGCTTCGTCCCACGCGTTATCGGTGCCATGACCGAAAAACAGATCCTCCCCATGGAAACGACTGACGGCCCAACGGATATGGTCGCGCAGGGTACGGAGACGGGAAGTGATCACGGCGGCAAACTCCAGAAAAATCGACGGGCGAGTCTATCAGCCAAACGCGGTGCTGCCCAAACACGCGCCGATGACGAACGAAAATACCCGAAGCAATCGTAGGAATTATCCGTTTTTTGATTCACCTATTGAACAAGACGGGCATCTTGACAAGGCTGTAGGCCAGCAACGGCGGCCCTTGCGATGGAAGCGATTCACAGAACCGCTCAGCCAGAGGACAATGTCGCAAAAGCCCCACTCGAAGGAGCCCCAGAATGTCCGTTCCAAAAACGATGTTTCAACTCAGCGGCCGTGGTTATGCGGCGGCCAATCTGAGTCAAGCGACCCTGATCATCATCGATGCCCAGAAAGAATACCTCGCAGGTCCCCTGGCCCTGAGCGGCATGGATGCAGCCGTCGCGAACATCAAGCAATTGCTCGGTGCGGCCCGTGCAGCCGGTCGACCGATCGTGCATGTGCGCCACCTGGGCACCCATGGCGGGCTGTTCGATCCACAAGGCGAACGCGGGGAGTTCATTCCCGGCCTCGAACCCCAGGGTGACGAAACCGTGGTCGAAAAGTTGCTGCCCAGCGCCTTCCACGGCACCGAACTGAAAAAGCGCCTGGAAGACTTCGGCCCCCTGGACCTGATCGTGTGCGGGTTCATGAGCCATTCCAGCGTCAGCACCACTGTGCGCGCCGCCAAGAACCTGGGCTTTCGCTGCACCCTGGTGGAAGACGCCTGCGCCACCCGCGACCTGCCATACAAGGGCGGCGTCCTCAGCGCCGAGCACGTACAACAGACCGAAATGGCGATCATGGCCGACAACTTCGCCACCCTGGCCCTGACCCGCGACTTCATCTGATGCGCCTTGATGAGCGGCCCGCCCTGCCGCTCATCCGCAAAAGCCTCTCATTTGCCGCAATTGCCCTACCTTCAGGAACAACCCGAATATCTTCCGGTCGAAGGGCCGATACCCATTGAGGAAGGTCGGAATGAAGTTATCCGATGGTTTTGACGCACGTCGCTTGCGGCCCAAGGGCCCGAGCAACTGGCGGTTTCGTTTCGGCGCGGCGATCGCTGCGCTCCTGGCAACACTCGGTGTATTACTGGCCATGGCCGGTGCGGCCAGCCTGCTGGGCCGTCCCCCCGCACTGGGCGAGTTGAATGCCACCCCGCTGGGTTCGGCGATCATCCTGGCTGTCGGTCTTGTCGTATTGCTGTTGGGCGTCTGGCTCTGGCGCCGTTGCCGCCGTCGCGCCCGCCAATCCCTGGAGCTGGCCATGGCTCCGCACCTGATGAAAAAGCACGACTGACCCACCATCCGACGTTTTGTCGCGCCTGATCCCGCCAGAGTTGGGTAAACTGGCCGGCCTTCGCGGAGGCTGACATGCAAGACGACGACTTTTCCCTGTTCAAAAGTGCGATCCAGGGCGTAAAACCGATCAAGCACGACCGTGCCGAGACCGGCAAGCCCAAGGCTGATCGCGCACAGATCGCCAAGCTGCGCCAGGCCGCCACCGTACGCACCGACGCCACGACCGTGGACGGTTTGTCCGATCAGTTCGTGATCGACGTCGGCCCGGAAGACGAGTTGATGTGGGCGCGCGACGGCGTCCAGGAAAGCCAGATGCGCAAGCTGAAGGTCGGCCAGATCCCCTTCGAAGGCAGCCTCGACCTGCACGGCATGAGCGTCGAAAAAGCCCGGGAAACCCTCTGGGCATTCCTGGCCGAAGCCACCAGATTCGAAATCCGCTGCGTGCGCGTCACCCACGGCAAAGCCGTGCGCCTGGACGGCAAGCGGCCCATGATCAAGAGCCACGTCAATACCTGGTTGCGCCAGCACCCGCAAGTGCTGGGATTTACCTCTTGCCAGGCGAAACACGGCGGTGCCGGGGCGGTGTACGTGATGCTCAAGCGCACCATGATGGAAGGTCGCGACGAGTAGCCCCCGATTGCCGAGCTTGCAGCGCCGTGTCCGCCACCGTACCCTTGCCCTTTGCGTAAAATCCCACAGGTAGTTTCATGTCTCTGGAACAGAATTACACCGCGATTCTCGGCCAACTGGGCGAGGACGTTTCCCGCGAGGGCCTGCTCGACACGCCCAAGCGTGCTGCCAAGGCCATGCAGTACCTCTGCCGCGGTTATGAACAGACCCTGGAAGAAGTCACCAACGGTGCCTTGTTCAGCTCCGATAACAGCGAGATGGTGCTGGTCAAGGACATCGAGTTGTACTCGCTGTGCGAGCATCATCTGTTGCCTTTCATCGGCAAGGCCCATGTGGCCTATATCCCGAGCGGCAAGGTGCTGGGGCTGTCGAAAGTCGCGCGCATCGTCGATATGTATGCCCGTCGCCTGCAGATCCAGGAAAACCTCAGCCGCCAGATCGCCGACGCGGTCCAGCAAGTGACCGGCGCCCTGGGCGTGGCGGTGGTGATCGAGGCCAAGCACATGTGCATGATGATGCGCGGTGTGGAAAAGCAGAATTCCTCGATGATCACCTCGGTGATGCTCGGCGAGTTCCGGGAAAACGCCGCGACCCGCAGCGAATTCCTCAGCCTCATCAAGTAATCCGTGGCGTTTAAAAAACCGGCATGCATCGCCGGTTTTTTTTCGCCCGGGAAAAATCAGGTAAGCTGCGCGCCCTCTTCTTCCCTGCCGCGAGGCTTAATACCGTGATTGTCAAAGCGCTTCGAGTTGGCCTGGGCCAGCTCATCATCTTCATCGACTTCATCACCCGCCCCGGCAAGAAACAGCGCCCGGCCGAGGCCCAGGCGCAGGTCGACCAGGCCGCCCGCAGCCTGACGCTCTATCAATTCCACGCCTGCCCGTTCTGCGTGAAGACCCGCCGCACCCTGCGCCGCCTCAACGTGCCGGTGGCCCTGCGCGATGCGAAAAACAACGAGCAGGATCGTCAGACACTGCTGGAACAAGGCGGCAGGATCAAGGTGCCGTGCCTACGTATCGAAGAGAATGGCCAGACCTCCTGGATGTATGAGTCCAAGGTGATCATTGATTATTTGGATAAGCGGTTTTCTGCGGTCTGATAATTGTGGTGTGTTTGCGGACCCCTATCGCGAGCAGGCTCGCTCCCACAATGAAACTGTAGGTAACTGGAGAGCCCTGTGGGAGCGAGCCTGCTCGCGATGGGGCCCGCCCAGTCACCGCATGACTCAAGCTGCTTTCACCGCCAAAGCCCCCCGCACTACCCCCGCCAACCGCTTGAGCCCTTCATCCAACCGCGCCGGGTCAATGTGGCTGAAATTCAAGCGCAAGTGCCCCGGATGCTTGTCCGGCTCCGGAAAGAACGGCTCCCCCGGCATGAACGCAACATCGGCCGCCAGCGCGGCGGCGAGCAAGGTGCGGGTGTCCAGCGGTTGTTTGAGAGTCAGCCAGAAAAACAATCCGCCCTGGGGCACGTTCCAATCCGCGATGTCGGAAAAATGCTTTTGCAGCGCAGCCTGGAAGCGGTCGCGACGGTCGCGGTAGAAATCCCGCAGCTCACTCAAATGAAGACGGTACTGCTCGGTGCCGATCCATTGCAGCGCCTGCCATTGACCGATGCGATTGGTGTGCAGGTCCGCCGACTGCTTGAGCCGCAACAGGTGCGGGAACAGATCCGCACTGGCGATCAAATAACCCACCCGCAGCCCCGGCAACAGGGTTTTCGACACCGTGCCGGTGTAGATCCAACTGGCCTTCTTCAAGCGACTGGCAATCGGCGTGGCGCTGCTGCCATCGAAGGTCAGTTCGCGGTAGGGTTCGTCCTCGATCAGGGTCACGCCGAACTCATCCAGCAAGGCCGCCACCGCGTCGCGCTTGGCCTCGCTGTAGCGCACCGCCGAAGGGTTCTGGAAAGTCGGAATCAGGTAAATGAACGCCGGCCGATGCCGCTCCAGGCGAGCCCGCAACTGCTTCAGGTCCGGGCCGTCGGCTTCCAGGGGCACGGTGATGCAGTCAGCGCCGAACAGCTGGAAAATCTGCAACGCCGCCAGATAAGTCGGCGCTTCGAGCATCACTTCGGTACCCACGTCGATGTGCAGCTTGGCCGCCAGGTCGAGGGTTTGCTGGGAACCGCTGACCACCAGCACCTGGCTCGCCTCGCAGGCCAGGCCCAAGGAACGTGCCTGAGCCGCCAAGGCTTCGCGCAGGGCCGGTTCACCTTCACTCATGCCGTACTGGCCCATGGACAATGGCATGGCCGCCCACTCCACTTTCGGCAGCATGGCCTCGGCCGGCAGGCCGCCAGCGAACGACATCACTTCCGGGCGCTGCGCCGCCGCGAGGATTTCTCGAATCAAAGAACTTTTGAGGCGCGAGACACGTTCGGAAAAAGCCATGGGATCACCTGTAGCGGGTCACTGGAAAAATGAGTCAAACTTATTGACCGAAATTACTCCGACCTCTCTGGATACGTCAACATGATTGACCTTAAAAACCCGACTTCCCAACAAATGGCCATGGAAGCGTTTTTCTTCGGTTACCAGGCGTTCACCGCCAAGGCCGATGAAATGCTCGAGCGTCGTGGGTTGAGTCGGGTCCACCAGCGCATCGTTTTTTTCATCGCCCGCTATCCCTCGTTGAGCGTAAAGGAGTTGCTGGCCCTGCTCGGAGTGAGCAAACAGGCGCTGAACATGCCGTTGCGGCAGTTGATGGAAATGCACCTGGTGAACAGCGTCGCGTCCGAGACTGACAAGCGTAAGCGCCTGTTGGAACTGACGGCCGAAGGCGAGCGCTTCGAGCAGGCGTTGCGGCGTGAGCAGGTGAAATTGCTGGAGCGGGTGTTTGCCGAGGCTGGGGAGGCGGCGGTGGATGGGTGGTTGGCGGTGAACCTGGCTCTGGGGAAGAGTCCTGTGCCTATTGACTGAGTTTTCCGCAAGATTTGTGGCGCCAGGGCTATTGCTATCGCGGGCAAGCCTTGCTCCCACAATCGAACTCATTGGGCACCGCATCCCTCTGTGGGAGCAAAGCTTGCTCGCGATAGCGTCCGCATGGGCGATATATCCCTATCGCCAGACATTTCGTCGACAACACAGAAAACATTATTTGCTTTATTTGTATACAAAAGCATAATTCGCTTCGTGCGAGTTCCTGACCAAAAGGTCAACATACTTCGCCAGCCTTACCTGCCTCAGCGCATCGCAGCCACCCCAGGGTGTGTGCGGTGCTGGAAATAACAATAAGACTCTTGAGGAGTACTCGCTGTGGAAAGCCGCAAACCCGAAGCCCAGACGCTGGACCTTTCGCCGCCACTACGCAGTGGCTGGCTGGAACGCCTCTTCAAACTCAGCTTGCACGGCACCACGGTGAAGACCGAGCTGATTGCCGGCCTGACGACCTTCATCACCATGGCCTACATCATCTTCGTCAACCCCAACATCATGGCCGACGCCGGCATCGATCACGGCGCGGCATTCGTCGCCACTTGCATCGCCGCCGCCCTGGGTTGCCTGTTGATGGGCCTGTACGCCAACTGGCCGGTGGGCCTGGCGCCGGGCATGGGCCTGAACGCCTTCTTCACCTACACCGTGGTCGGCACCATGGGCTACAACTGGGAAACCGCATTGGGTGCAGTGTTTATTTCCGGTGTGCTGTTCATGATCCTGACCTTGTCCCGGGTGCGGGAGTGGCTGCTCAACAGCATTCCGGTGAGCCTGCGGTTCGCCATGGGCGCAGGGGTCGGGTTGTTCCTCGGGCTGATCGGCCTGAAAACCGCCGGGATCATCGTCGACAGCCCCGCCACGCTGATCAAGCTCGGCTCGTTGCGCGAACCCGGTCCGCTGCTCGCCGCCGTGTGCTTCCTGATGATCGCCGTGCTCAGTTATCACCGGGTATTCGGCGCGATCCTCATCAGCATCATCGCCGTGACCCTGGCCGGTTGGGGCCTGGGGCTGGTGCAGTACAACGGCATCATGTCCACACCGCCGAGCCTGGCACCGACCTGGATGGCGATGGACGTCACTGGCGTGTTCAACGTCAGCATGATCAGCGTGGTGCTGGCCTTCCTGTTCGTGCACATGTTCGACACCGCCGGCACGCTGATGGGCGTCGCCCAGCGCGCGGGCCTGGTGAAAGCCGATGGCAGGATCGAGAATCTCTCCCGTGCCTTGAAAGCCGACAGCGCCTCCAGCGTATTCGGTGCCATGGTTGGCGTGCCGCCAGTGACCAGCTACGTGGAAAGCGCCGCCGGTGTGGCCGCCGGTGGCCGCACGGGGCTTACCGCCGTGACGGTTGGTGTGCTATTTATTGCCGCGATGTTCTTCGCGCCACTGGCCGGGATGATCCCGGCCTACGCCACCGCCGGGGCCTTGATCTACGTCGCCATGCTGATGATGGGCGGCATGGCCCACATCGAATGGGACGAGGCGACCGACAGCATCCCGGCCATCGTCACGGCCATCATGATGCCCCTGACGTTCTCGGTCGCCGACGGCATTGCCCTGGGTTTCATCACCTATGTGGTGCTCAAGGCCGGCACTGGCAAACGCAAGGAAATCTCCGTCAGCCTGTGGGTGCTCTGCGCGATCTTCATCGCCAAGTTCATCTTCTTGTAAGCGATACCGTAACCCCCGCCTCACCCATTGGGTGAGGCTTTTGTCCATCAGGAGCAAAGCAATGAATCTGGAAACCTGGCTGTTGTTCAGCGGCGCCGCCTTGGTGGTGATCCTTATCCCCGGCCCGTTGTCGCTGTTGATGATCGGCAACAGCCTGAACTACGGCCTGCGCCGCTCGTACCCGGCGTTCCTCGGCGGAGTGATCGCCTCGATTTGCCTGC
This sequence comes from Pseudomonas sp. 43mfcvi1.1, assembly GCF_900115935.1. Classification (NCBI taxonomy): domain Bacteria; kingdom Pseudomonadati; phylum Pseudomonadota; class Gammaproteobacteria; order Pseudomonadales; family Pseudomonadaceae; genus Pseudomonas; species Pseudomonas sp. 43mfcvi1.1. Next base: position 253,356 of record NZ_UETT01000008.1, read on the forward strand.
TGAGTGCCTCGGCGCTGGGGCTCGGTGCGTTGTTGCTGGCGTCGGAGCAGTTGTTCAGCGCCCTGAAGATCGTCGGTGCGCTGTACCTGTTCTACCTGGCCTGGCAGAGCTGGCAGCAATCGCGCCAACCTGCCCAAGGCGCTGAAGTGCCCCAGGCCGCCGCCGTTCCACGTTTTCGCGCCTTGTTCGGCCGGGCATTCGTGCTGGGCGCCAGCAACCCGAAGGACATCCTGTTCTTCGCCGCTTTCCTGCCGCAGTTCTTGAGCGCCGAGCAAGCGTTCCTGCCACAACTGTTGATCATGATCGCCACCTGGACTGTACTCGACCTGCTCTGCAAGCTGGCCTACGGCCTCGGCGCCCACGGTGCGGCGCGGTATTTGCGTACGGGCAAAGGCCAGAGTTGGTTCAACCGCATCAGTGCAGGATTATTTGGCGGTGCTGGCGCAGCCTCCTTACTGTCGACCCATTGAGGCGCGTTATTTTTTTAATCACTTCATCTCTTAAGGTTCAAGGCCCTCGCAAAACGTCGCAACAACCAATTGATATACACCTCTCAGAAAAATACTTTACATAGAAGGCCATTCATTATCGTTGAACAAGGAAGTTCACAATGGCCAAGGTGTTTCACCTCGACTCCGTTTCTCACGACACTGGCGTAGTTATTACCGATCTAGGCTTGCAGGCCAATGAACATGACGTCGAGACGCTCGACTTCCGGGCCGGCGATGAAACGCCGATCGACCCGCAACACAGACAAAGACAGGCCCAACTCGAAGTTGTAGATAAACTTTATGGCCCGCTACACATCGGTTCCGTGACAGTGACCCGTTCAGCCTTGGACGCCTTGGGTGCAATCACCGATGGACAGCCTCTGAATGGCGACAATACTTTTTTCCGCAGCCCCCATCGCGTTTTCGTGGACACCTTGCAGTTCAACCCGGTTGATATCCAAGCCTGTATAAACCGCACCGTTGACGCGAACGACTATCGGCTGCCAACGCTATTGTTCGAAATCGCCAGCCAGCGCCCACCCACCGCGCGCCCTTTGTTGCGGGAGATTCCAGATATACCGGCTGAACCCGGCGATTATCGAGGCTCGCTTGAAAGGCTTTTAAACGCCGCTCAAAAACTGAATACCTCTGTGCTCACACAACGAACCTTGAGTTGGGTGAATAAAACCAAGAGTAATCTCCTCATCCCAACGGGCCTCGGACTCCAGGCCTTCGGCATCTACAGCGGCTTACGCGGTTTGCAAGACGCCATCCGGAACAAGGACGCCTATCAGTCCGTCTTCAACGGGGCCAGCGTAACGGCCGAGCTGGCTTCAATTGGCCTCGAGGCCGCGATAACCAGGCAAGCCATGCAGATGCTCACGGCCGGCCAGAGCGCCCTCGGGAGTTTCGCCAAGACCTCATTCGCCTTGAGGCTAGGGCGCGCAAGTGGCTTGATCGCCAGCGTGCTGACGCTTCCCTTCGATATCATCGCCGCCGTTGATTCGCTCAAGGCCGCCGCCAATGGCCGTGACGCCACGGACCATTACGTCAACGCGGCATTGAGTATGACCAGCGCGGCCATGACCGTGACCATCGGCGTAGCGGCGCTGGCAGGGTTTACTTCAGCCGGTCCGGTGGGCCTTGCCGCAGGACTCATCCTGGCGGTGGGTTCGCAGATCTGGGGCGCGATTCGTGAAGTCGACGAGATCGACGACTACATAGAACTCACCGTCCATGAGCGCCTGCGTACAGGGTGGTTCGCCTTCTGGATGATCAGCCCTGATGACGATATTCAGCAGCGCTACACCACCGCCAAGACCACCGCTGAACATACCCGGCAACTTCGGGCCACTGCCTTGAAATTACTGCAAGGCACATTAAGAGACAGCACCGAAGCCATCGTAAACGGCAAGTTCAATGTCGAACTGGAAGCGGTGACGTACAACACCTGGAATTGGTGGACCGGTGAACGATACCAAGCGACTCGAGTCCGTCCCACGATCAAAGACAGCGACGACACTATTGACGCGCGCGACGGTGTCACTGTCGATACGCCCGGTGCAGTCCTTGGCACCTCGGCGGAACACAAGGGTATCCATTGGCATATCGGTGGAGGAAACGACACCATCTCGGGCGTTGAAAAAAAACCGAACGTCTTCCATTACGGCGCAGGCGTTAAAAAACTGACTGGAGGTGAGAAAGATGATGTTTTCATTTTCGAAGGTTCGCCGCAGACGCTCCGCACAAACCCGCCCTTGCCACCCAATCGGTTAGTGGGCGGAAAAGGCAATGACACGATTATTTTATCCGGCCGAACCAAAGGTCCCCAGGAACAACTCGGCTACCACGTCGATCTGGAAGCCGGGCACCTGTCCATCATCATTCAAGAGCAAGCGAAGGTGCACTATCCCCATGCAGTCCTGGAAAGCATCGAGCATGTAGAGATACAGGAGGGCAGGACCAACGTCATCAGGGGCACCGCCGGCTCGAACATCATTAAATCCCGCGGCAATGATTCAATCGAGGCCGGGGCAGGCGATGACCAGATTTTCCTTCTAGGTGCCGACAACCGCGACGCAGACGGTGGGCCGGGCAATGATGTCTATGCCATCGCCCATAAACCGGGCAGCGTATCGATCAGCGAGGACGGCATCGACAATAGCGTGATTGCCCTGGACTGGAGGGCCGACCTGATCGAAGGCTGGAAGATCGAAGGGGACAACCTCGTCGTGACCTCGGGCTTTGACGCAGATGACTGGCAACTGCGGGAAGTGATCATCAAGAAGGCCTACCGACCCGTCGACAACAAGCGGCACATTCGAAACAACAAACTGACCTTCGTGACAAAGGATGGCTATCACTTGGTGCCCGACCTGCCCGATACGATCGAACAGAGCCTGCCCCTCGACATCGAAGCGGTCATCACCCAACAAGGAACACCGCGCAGCCCGATTATCTTGAACAACCAGAAAACGCACCGGGTCGCACATGACAAGGACACCAGTTATTACCTGTCACGCCTTACCGCGTCGACGACGCTTCAGGTCATACAACGCAGCGACTTCACCACCACGGTGCATCTGGATTATGCCAGCGCCGAACTGACGCGGATCGAAGCCCATTACAATGTCCAAGTCACCCACGACGATGATGATTGGAACACCGTAAAGTATGGGGAATGCGGCCTGACCTTATACTTCGGCGCGCATCAAGTTGCCCTGAAGAACCTGGCCAGCTCCGATGAGCGTTACACCGCACAGAATACCCGCACCAAGCGACGTGCATTTTCCGCCCTGGGTTCGAACCACCTCGTTACGCTCATCATGAATGACGGTGTGTCCTACCGCCTCGTCCAACCGACACCCGACTATGGCCTTCTACTGGACGAGACATTCATTGGCCAATCGTCGGTGGGCTGGAAAACCGACGTGGCATTGCCCCTCACGGCGACCAGAAAGAAACATATGCATCTTGCCCCCTCGGAAAAGTCGCCTCATTACATGCGCAATCGAGCCACCTGCGCGCAGCTCACCTCCCCCTCGGAACAAACCGGTATTGAAGTTTTGATCGGCGAAGGCGCGACCTACCTCGTGCATCTAAGCCCGGACATGACGCTACGACTATCCACACCCGGTGCCCTGGCCGGGGCCAAGCCCCGATTGCCGAATGCCTCGACATGGGAGCTCGACGCCACGCACTTGGGGACGGTCGAGATCAATCTTTCTGCCAACCTGTTGCAGATAGGCACAACGATTATTCATCTCCCCACCTATGAGGCTGAAGACCTTGTCGACAAGATACGGGTCATCACTGCCCAAGGCATCGTGTATGCGGTCGATACCTTATTCGAACGGGTTTATGTAGAGGCGCTCGACGCTCGGTATTTCACTTTCCCCCTCGATCCCTCGGCGGCATGGCCCAGCGAACTGTCCGCTCTTGCCACCAGAGATTTGAAAGTACTGAATATCGCGCTCAAGGATGGCGCTCGCGGCGGTCTGAGCTACAGCCTTGAAACACGCAAATGGACCCTGGAGACCGATAAGACTCGCCCCATCGAAAGCCAGGATCTTCGAAAAACAAATCTTTGCGATCACCACCTCAACTTCTACCGGGATCTGGCGAGCGAAGGCCTTGGTCAAAACCCACCGACGGACGATGGCGCACTTCGCGTGCTGCGGGAAAAGTGCGTGGCACTGGCGGAAAGCCTCACGCTGGGCAATTCGAAATTCCTCTCGCAAACCCTGACGCTCAGCCTCGCGTTCGGGATGACCGCCCCTCAATTAAGCAGACTTCTTTCGTTGTATGGGTCCCTCCCAACCCTGTTTACAAGCCCCCCTATACATATGTAGTGCACGGGCTTGAGCAGTTTCAAGGAACATCCTCAAGCCGGTGACCTGTCGATGCGTAGAACGCAAGGCAGGGCATTGCTTCACGATGAATGAATGAGTCATTCATCACTCTCCAAACCTGAAGGAACAGGAATCCCAATGAGCCCAAGACGAAACACCCGCCCCAACCTTCCAACTTCGTCCCCCGACACGCCCCACAGCAGTCGCGATGCGTCACTGGAAACAGTGCCCAGAAGCCCCTCCCGAGGAGAAGGAACCGACCAGGCGCCCGTCACGTCGCCCGGACGACAACCTGAAGCCACCGAACCCCAGTCTCCCACCATCCAGTTCGCCGAAATCACCTCGCAGACGCCCATCCAGGAGTTCACCACGGCAGTGTCGCTGGACCATTATCATCTTTCACCCGAACTGGTCCCCCTGTTATCGGAGCCCGACGCAACCTCCGGCATCCGCACGTTCAGGACACGCACCTATGTGCAATTGTCGGAAGGCGGCACGGTGCTATTGGGTCGCGATGCCGACCAGAATTACCGGGCCCGGCTAGGCACTGAACTCATCGCCTCCGGACCACGCCTCGAACAAGTGGAAGGCAGTCTCCTGTGGCGACGCGTTCCGGACGATGCCACGGCGCAAGGCAACGATCCCCAACCCACCTCTTCGCGCCGAAGGCCGTCGGACGATGAGCCTGCGCAGGAGGTTGCCCCCAAGCGCGCGAACACCGCAACGGCCCCCTTCAAGCAACACTGGGAACTGCTGCCGTATCCACCGGCAGGGACCGCCTTCATCACGGTAGAGGGTACCCACTACAAGGTGCTGACACGCAGCGACGCACGGGAATATCCGATCACCTATATCCAGGCCCCGGACCATCCACACTATGAATTCGAGACGCTGGAGATAGTGCTCAAGAGTACCCCCGACGAGCAACCCCGAGGCGCCATGCGCCTGTCGCCCGACAATCGCTGGGAAATCGATCCCAGGCTTCCCTTCGACAAACCATTGACGGATTACGTCAAGGCAGCCTTTCCTGAATTATCTGCCAGGACGGCGGAGAACATCGCCAGGAAGCAATTCGAACTCGCGAACGATTCGTCGGTTGCCGACGCCGCGGGGTTGACTGCGCTCCGGCAGATTTATAGCAGTTGGCAAACGGGCACGCCGTCATTGCATCCACAATGGTCCGATCCGTTGTTGATGCTACCCATTACCCCGACATTACCTCCCACCACAGGCAACTCCCGCTCGATCCAACTGCCGAGTACGGTGTCGATGAGATCCCTGGATCGCCTGGACTTCGATCCCCAGCAGTTCCAGCAGCAATGGGACTACGTAGCCTCGTCTTACTCGCCCACAGACATCAAGCGTTTCATGGCCGACGTCCTGACTCGTAATGGCTATACCGTCCTCGAACCCAGCACCTTCAACAGTTTTGCCGCCCTGGTATTCAGTCGAAGAGGCCATGATTATCTGTTTTTCATTAGCCTGCATCGCACCAAGGGTCAGAAGATTTATCTGCCATCGCACACCGATCCGAACACGGCCAGCGTCAGCCTGGACCTGCAGGTCGGAGCAACTGCCGCGAAAGCCGTCAGGAGGGCCCATGAAAGGGGCGAGATCATCTGGCTCAAAGGCGGCTGCCAGATCCGGGCCGGCTACCCGGACACGGTTTTCATCATCCGGGATAACAATTCCAGGCTGTGAGCGGCGAGATAAAAAAGCCCGCAGTGTGAGCGGGCGAAAAACCAAAGAAGCGCCATGCGCAGTCGCTTCCAGGACAAGGCAGCTGCTTGGGGGTCAACTGCCTCGATAGGTGGAATAGGCGTAAGGCGAAATCAACAAGGGCACATGGTAGTGCTCCTGCTCGGCTGAAATGCCGAAGCGCAGCACCACCACGTCCAGGAACGCCGGATCGGGCAGTTGCACGCCACGGGCGCGGTAGTAATCGCCGGCGTGGAATTGCAATTGATAGACTCCCGAACGGTAGTCATCCCCTTGCAACAGCGGCGCGTCGCAACGGCCGTCGCTGTTGGTCAGCGCGCTGGCGACCAGTTGCAGTTGCGAACCTTCCACACGGTACAACTCGACCTTGATCGAGCTGCCCGGGCAGCCATGTGCGGCATCCAAAACGTGAGTAGTCAAACGTCCCATTGATTGTGCGCGCCTCGCTGCAGTGCAGTCCGACACGACGCCTCCTGAATCAGTTGAAAGACAGGCCGCACCGTTTCGGAGCACGAAACGCCACGGCGATGAACGAATTAAGACACTTTAAAAGAAAATTGTACACAATAAAAAACCGATATTTTGCCTATGCCTGTTCCGACCCTGGTTCCTGCCCAATCTCAAGTCGAACCAACGAATACGCTATTCTTACCCCTATTAATTGACCAAATGGGCAGGTTTCTTGCAGTGTAGACAAACCAGGGACAGCAGTGAAAAATGCAAAAAACCGGGCTTACAAATCGCACATAAAGTTGTATACAATCACCCCATCGTCGTGACGCCAGCCTGTGCCCCATCGCCAGGAGCGCCACCCACATGGTTCGAACAAGAAGGAAGACTGCAGTGAGCGCTGACTACCCACGCGACCTGATCGGTTACGGCAGTAACCCTCCCCATCCCCAGTGGCCGGGCAATGCCCGCATCGCCCTGTCCTTCGTGCTCAACTATGAAGAAGGCGGCGAGCGCAACATCCTGCATGGCGACAAGGAGTCCGAAGCATTCCTTTCGGAGATGGTCGCGGCGCAACCGTTGCAAGGCGAGCGCAACATGAGCATGGAATCGCTGTATGAGTATGGCAGCCGCGCCGGGGTCTGGCGGATCCTCAAGCTGTTCAAGGAGTTCGACATTCCGCTGACCATTTTCGCCGTGGCCATGGCCGCCCAGCGCCATCCGGACGTGATTCGCGCCATGGTCGCCGCCGGTCACGAAATCTGCAGTCACGGCTATCGCTGGATCGACTATCAATACATGGATGAGGCCCAGGAACGCGAGCACATGCTCGAAGCGATCCGCATCCTCACCGAGATCAGCGGCGAACGTCCGCTGGGCTGGTACACCGGCCGCACCGGCCCCAACACCCGTCGGCTGGTGATGGAGGAAGGCGGTTTTCTCTATGACAGCGACACCTACGACGACGACCTGCCCTACTGGGAACCGAACACCCCCAACGGCAAGCCGCACCTGGTGATTCCCTACACCCTGGACACCAACGACATGCGCTTCACCCAGGTGCAGGGTTTCAACAAGGGCGACGACTTCTTCCAATACCTCAAGGATGCCTTCGACGTACTGTATGCCGAAGGTACCGAGGCGCCGAAGATGCTCTCCATCGGCCTGCACTGCCGCCTGATCGGCCGTCCTGCGCGCCTTGCCGCCCTCAAGCGTTTCCTCGAATACGCCAAGAGCCATGAGCAGGTCTGGTTCAGTCGTCGCGTCGACATCGCCCGACACTGGCAAAAGACCCATCCGTATCCGGGAGCTTCAAACCCAGGAGCTTCGAAATGACCGCCTTCCAGACCCTCAAGCCGTCCACCTTGAGCCGCGAAGCGTTCGTCAAAGCCTTCGCCGATATCTACGAACATTCGCCATGGGTGGCCGAAAAGGCCTTCGACCTGGGCCAGGACTCGTCCATTGACCAGATCGAAACCCTGCACCAGCGCATGAGCGACATCCTGTTGAGCGCCGATCACGCCAGCCAACTGGCGCTGATCAACGCTCACCCGGACCTGGCCGGCAAAGCCGCCGTCCAGGGCCAACTGACCGAAGCCAGCACGAACGAACAGGCCGGCGCCGGTATCCACCAATGCTCGAGCGATGAGTTTAAACGCTTCACCGAGCTGAACGAGGCCTATAAGGCCAAGTTCAAGTTTCCCTTCATCATGGCGGTAAAAGGCAGCAACCGGCATCAGATCCTCGCGGCGTTCGAAACGCGCATCCATCACTCGGTAGACACCGAATTCAAATGCGCGCTGGCAGAGATCAACAAGATCGCGTTGTTCCGACTACTGACCCTTTAGCGAGCAGCCCTGAGACCCAGGCCCTGCAAGCATCCCCAGCCACTCATTAAAGGCAGACAAGAAGAATGAAAGCTTACGCCGTACCTTTCGAGAAGTTCGTCAACCTGGCCGACGCCCGCCTCGGCACCAAGATCATTTCGGTCACCGATGACTGGTTCGCCGACGCCAACCGTTTGTTCCAACCGACCCCGGCCGTATGGAAGGAGGGCGTGTTCGATGACAACGGCAAATGGATGGACGGCTGGGAGTCGCGCCGCAAGCGCTTCGAAGGCTACGACAGCGCGGTGATCCGCCTGGGCGTGGCGGGGTCGATCAAAGGCGTGGACATCGACACCTCATTCTTCACCGGCAACTACCCACCGTCGGCCTCCCTGGAAGCCTGCTTCCTGACCGAGGGCGAGCCGGACGAAAACACCCAGTGGACTGAAGTGCTGTCGGCGGTAGAGCTGCAAGGCAACAGCCACCACTACCATGAGATCAGCAACGACCAGGCCTTCAGTCACCTGCGCTTCAACATCTACCCCGATGGCGGCGTGGCCCGGCTGCGGGTCTACGGCATTCCGTACCGCGACTGGTCGGCCGTGGGCGACAATGAACAGATCGACCTGGCTGCGGCCCTTAACGGTGGTCGTGCCCTGGCCTGCTCCGACGAGCACTTCGGCCGCATGAGCAACATCCTCAACCCGGGTCGTGGCGTGAACATGGGCGACGGCTGGGAAACCGCCCGGCGTCGCACCCCGGGCAATGATTGGGTGATCGTCGCCCTGGGTCATGCCGGCGAGGTCGAGAAAGTCATCGTCGACACCCTGCACTTCAAGGGCAACTACCCCGACAGCTGCTCGATCCAGGGCGCGTTCGTCAAGGGCGGCACCGACAGCCAGATCGAAACCCAGTCGCTGTTCTGGCGCGAACTGCTGCCGAGCCAGAAACTGGAGATGCACGCCGAACACACCTTCGCCGAACAGATCAAAGCCCTGGGGCCGATCACCCACATCCGCTTGAATGTGTTTCCGGATGGCGGGGTGAGTCGCCTGCGGGTGCTCGGCAAGGTCTCAAAATAAGCAGTGAGGCCAATCGCGAGCAGGCTCGCTCCCACAGGAGTACGCGGTCAAATGTGGGAGCGAGCCTGCTCGCGATAGCAATCGAACAAACAACTCAGAATTTTGGATAAGAAGACCAGCATGCGCACACTCAAGATCGAACCGTTGACCAAAGAAGCCTTCGCCCCGTTCGGTGACGTGATCGAAACCGACGGCAGCGATCACTTCATGATCAACAACGGTTCGACCATGCGTTTCCATCGCCTGGCGACGGTGGAAACCGCCACGCCGGACGACAAGGCGATCATCAGCATCTTCCGCGCCGACGCGCTGGACATGCCGCTGACCGTGCGCATGCTGGAGCGCCATCCGCTGGGCAGCCAGGCCTTCATTCCGCTGCTCGGCACCCCCTTTCTGATCGTGGTCGCGCCACTTGGCGATGCACCTGTATCAGGCTTGGTCCGCGCCTTCGTCACCAACGGCAGGCAGGGCATTAATTACCATCGCGGCGTCTGGCACCACCCGGTGCTGACGATCGAAAAGCGGGATGACTTCCTGGTGGTTGATCGCAGTGGCACAGGCAATAACTGCGATGAGCATTTCTTCAAAGAGGATGAGCTATTGATCCTCGCCCCCCACCAATAAGAGAAGGTCCGATCACGCGAATACAAGCGTGACGGGCGAGAGGTAAAGACTGTGGAAGCACATATGCTGGAATGGCTGAACCTGAGCGTGCGCTGGGTTCATATGATCACTGGCGTGGCCTGGATCGGCGCGTCGTTCTACTTCGTCTGGCTGGAAAACAACCTCAATCGCGTCAACCCCAGGAGCGGCCTGGCCGGCGACCTGTGGGCCATCCACGGTGGCGGTATCTACCACCTGGAAAAATACAAACTCGCACCACCGTCCATGCCGGACAACCTGCACTGGTTCAAGTGGGAAGCCTACTTCACCTGGATGTCGGGCATCGCGCTGCTGTGCGTAGTGTTCTACTGGAACCCGACCGTCTACCTGCTGGCCCCCGGCAGCGGCTTGAGCGGCCCCGAGGGCGTTGCCCTGGGCATCGGCTCGTTGTTCGTCGGCTGGTTCGTCTATTCCTTTCTCTGCGACTCGGCCCTGGGCAAGCGCCCTGCCCTGCTCGGCCTGATCCTGTTCGTGCTGTTGATCGCCGCGGCCTATGGGTTCAGCAAAGTGTTCAGCGGTCGCGGTGCCTACCTGCACGTGGGTGCGGTCATCGGCACAATCATGGTCGGCAACGTGTTCCGTATCATCATGCCGGCCCAGCGCGCACTGGTAGCCGCCATCGCCGAGAACCGCACGCCCGATCCTGCATTGCCGGCCAAGGGCTTGTTGCGTTCGCGCCACAACAACTACTTCACCTTGCCGGTGCTGTTCATCATGATCAGCAACCACTTCCCGAGCACCTACGGCAGCCAGTACAACTGGCTGATCCTGGCCGGGATCGCCGTGGCGGCGGTGTTGGTGCGCCATTACTTCAACACCCGCCATGACAGCAACCGGTTTGCCTGGACGCTGCCGGTCGGTGCCCTGGCGATGATCTGCCTGGCGTATGTCACCGGCCCCAAGCCCATGCCCAGCACACCGGAGGTGGCCAAGGCCCCCGGCGTGATCGAGTACCAACCGCTACCGGAAACGGCAGTGGGTGGCGGCGCTAAACCGGCGACGGCACCCGCCGCACCGGTATCGGCGCCCGCTCAGGCCGCCAACGCCCAGGGCCCTTCGTTCGAGAAGGTCCACAGTGTGATCCAGGAACGCTGTTCGGTCTGCCACTCGGCCAAGCCCACCAGCCCGTTGTTCAGTGCGGCGCCGGGTGGGGTGATGTTCGATACCCCGCAGCAGATCCAGCAGCAAGCCGCGCGCATCCAGGCCCAGGCCGTGACCAGCCAGATCATGCCGCTGGGTAACATCACCCAGATGACCCAGCAGGAACGCGATCTGATCGGCGCGTGGATCAACCAAGGCGCGCGGACCAACTGAGCCGCGCCCCAAATTCGCCGCGAATGCGCCGTTGCAGGGCACTTGAGCCCATCAGGGCAAGCCCGTATCCTGCGCGGCCGTTCGCATCCGGGTGCCGTAGAAAAATCATCGGATCCTGACCGACACGCCAACTTATCCCGGCATCGCGGGGGATATCGGGCGTCCCTGGAAAACACCTTTTCGACTTTTCCAAATAGCTGGACGAGCTTTTTACGGCCTTGGCTCAGCTCTTGCTATCAGCACCTGCCACAAGCGAAAAGCTGACCGAACGGATGTTTTTATCCGTGGAAAAAAGCGCCACACCAGAGCGCTGACCTGAAAAAAAAGCGGTATCACTTACCTTTGGGAGCAACCGAATGAACCACACGTGTACCAGCCTGATACTCGCAGGATCCTTGTTGGTCGCGGGCCAAGCGATGGCCGACGACCTGTTCCAGTGGCAGAACAACAGCCTGACCTACCTGTACGGCAAGGATTTCCAGGTCAACCCGCGCATCCAGCAGACCGTGACCTTCGAACACGCCGACGCCTGGAAGTACGGGGACAATTTCTTCTTCCTCGATCGGATCTTCTACAACGGCCAGGACGACAGCCAGTCCGGTCCGAACACCTACTACGGTGAGTTCAGCCCGCGCCTGTCGTTCGGCAAGATCTTCGACCAGAAGCTGGAACTGGGCCCGATCAAGGATGTGCTGCTGGCCATGACTTATGAGTTCGGCGAAGGCGACAACGAGTCCTACCTGATCGGCCCGGGCTTCGACCTGGCGATCCCCGGCTTCGACTACTTCCAGCTGAACTTCTACAACCGCCAGACCGAAGGCCCACGCGCCGGCGACAACGTCTGGCAGATCACCCCGGTCTGGGCCTACACCGTACCGGTGGGTTCATCGGACATCCTGATCGACGGTTTCATCGACTGGGTGGTGGACAACGACAGCAACTCCAAAGGCACCTACCACGCCAACCTGCACATCAACCCGCAGATCAAGTATGACCTGGGCAAGGCGTTGAAGCTCGGCGCCAAGCAGTTGTATGTGGGCGTGGAGTATGACTATTGGAAGAACAAGTACGGGATCGAAGACAGCGATGGCTTCAAGACCAACCAGAGCAATACCAGCTTCTTGCTGAAGTATCACTTCTGATCTGTTTCATTGGGATTTAAAAGCGTCCGCACAGCTTTTGTGGAAGCGGGCTTGCTCGCGAAAGCGGACTGTCAGCCAACATCGATGTTGAATGTTCAGTCGCCTTCGCGAGCAAGCCCGCTCCCACACTGGTTTGTGTGTTGGGCTCAGTTCAGCGTCCACCGCAAGCCCCCTGTGGGAGCGAGCCTGCTCGCGATAGCGGCGGACCTGCTTGCATCGCTTCAGGACAACCCCAAGAACCGACTCAGTTCCTCACGCTGCGCCAACGCATCCTGACGCCCCAGCTCGATCAGCTCGCTGCAATACCCCGCCTCGAACAACAGATAACTCAGCACTCCCGCGCCGCTGGTCTTGGTCGCGCCCGGCCCGCGCAAGAATACCCGCAACGCGCGGGGCAGCTCCTGACGATGGCGAGCAGCGATTTCATCGATCGGCTGGCTGGGTGAAATCACCAGCACCTCCACCGGTGCCGCGCCGAGGGCATGGGCCGGCACATCATCGGGCAGCAGGTGACTGAACCCGTTCAGGCGCTCGAGCAACTCGATGTCGCTTTCCAGGCTATCAATGAACGTGCTGTTGAGCATATGGCCACCGATCTGCGCCAGGGTCGGTTGCAGGCCGGTGTAGCTGCGCTCTGTGGGATCCTGCCCGCCGGCACCACGGGGGTTGCCACTGACACCGATCACCAGCACGCGATTGGCCCCCAGGTGCAAGGCCGGGCTGATGGGCGCCGATTGCCGCACCGCGCCATCACCGAAGTATTGCGGGCCGATCCTGACCGGCGCGAACAACAAAGGGATCGCCGAGCTGGCCAGCAGGTGCTCCACCGACAACTGCGTCGGCACACCGATACGCCGGTGGCGTAGCCAGGCATCGATGGTCCCGCGCCCCTGGTAGAACGTGACGGCCTGGCCGGACTCATAACCGAACGCCGTCACCGCTACCGCCCGCAGTTGCCGTTCGACGATGGCCTGCTCGATGCCTGAAGCGTGGAATTGAGCCTGGAGCAGTTCGCGCAGCGGCGAACTGTCGATCAGCGCCACCGGCAACTTGGCCCCCAGGCCCAGCAGGCTGTGGGTGATGAAACGCATTGACTGGGCCAGCACGCCGCGCCAGTCGCTGCGCATCACCTGATGGCTGCGCACCGCTTGCCAGAACGCCGTCAGTCGCTCGATGGCGCTCTTGAAGTCCATCGCCCCGCTCGCCAGGCTGACTGCGTTGATCGCCCCGGCCGAGGTACCGACGATCACCGGGAATGGGTTGTCCGCACCGTCTGGCAACAACTCGGCAATCGCCGCCAACACGCCCACTTGATATGCCGCCCGAGCCCCGCCGCCGGAAAGAATCAAACCTGTAACCGGTTCAGCTGGGGTCATCGCAATGCTCCGTGCTCAAGGTGCTGCAAAAAAATGGCGGACTACCGGGTCAACCGCGCTTGTCGTACAGCTTCGGCTCACCCGGCGGACGGCTCTTGAAGCGCCGGTGGGCCCAGAGGTATTGCTCGGGGCAATCACTCACCGAGCGCTCCACCCATTGATTGATGCGGATGCAATCGGCTTCCTCGGTCTCGCCCGGGAAATTGTCCAGCGGTGCCTGGATCACCAGACGATAACCGCTGCCATCGGCCAGGCGCTCCTGAACGAAGGGCACCACCAGCGCCTTGCCCAGGCGGGCGAACTTGCTGGTGGCGGTGACCGTTGCGGCCTGGATGCCGAACAGCGGCACGAACACGCTTTGCTTGGCGCCGTAATCCTGGTCCGGCGCATACCAGATCGCCCGGCCGGCCCGCAGCAGCTTGAGCATACCGCGCACGTCGTCACGCTCCACCGCCAGGGAATCGAGGTTATGCCGCTCGCGGCCCCGGCGCTGAATGTAGTCGAACAGTGGGTTCTTGTGCTCGCGGTACATGCCATCGATGGTGTGCTGCTGGCCGAGCAAGGCCGCGCCGATTTCCAGCGTGGTGAAATGCAGCGCCATCAGGATCACGCCCGAGCCCTCGCGCTGGGCCTGCTTGAGATGCTCCAACCCCTCGACATGGGCCAGTTTCGCCAGGCGCGAACGCGACCACCACCAGCTCATGGCCATTTCGAAAAAGGCGATGCCGGTGGAGGCAAAGTTTTCCTTGAGCAGACGCTTGCGCTCGGCGGCGGACTTTTGCGGGAAACACAGTTCCAGGTTGCGACGGGCGATGCGCCGTCGGTCGCCGGCCACCCGGTACATCAGTGCGCCCAGCGCACGACCGATGCGCAGCAGCAACGGATAAGGCAACTGAACGATCAACCACAATAGCCCCAGGCCGCACCACAGCAGCCAGAAACGTGGATGAAAAAAAGCAGCTCGAAAACGCGGGCGATCCATTACAGCTTCCATTAGGACATGGGCCGCGCATTCTACATTGTTCGACCCGGGTTGCGGCTGGCGGACGATCTCGTTATAAGTCTCGGCACTTTTAGTGACAAGCCGTTGTACGCCGACCATGAGCCAAACCGAACCGCTAGACCAAGATCCCGTGTTCCAGCTGAAGGGCAGCATGCTCGCCATTACGGTGCTGGAGCTGGCCCGCAACGACCTGGAAAGCCTTGACCGGCAACTGGCGGCGAAAGTCGCCCAGGCCCCGAATTTCTTCAGCAACGCCCCGCTGGTACTGGCCCTGGACAAGTTGCCGGCTGGCGAAGGCTCGGTGGACCTGCCGGGCCTGATGCGCGTTTGCCGCCAGCACGGCCTGCGTACCCTGGCGATCCGCGCCAGTCGCATCGAAGACATTGCCGCCGCCATCGCCGTGGACATTCCGGTGCTGCCGCCGTCCGGCGCCAGGGAGCGTGTCCTGGAACTGAACCCGGTCGAAGCGAAGAAAACCCCGGAAAAACCACCCGAGCCCACCATCAAGCCAACGCGTGTCATCACCTCGCCAGTGCGCGGCGGGCAGCAGATTTATGCCCAGGGTGGCGATCTGGTCGTAGTGTCCTCGGTCAGCCCGGGGGCGGAACTTCTGGCCGATGGCAACATCCATGTATACGGCCCGATGCGCGGTCGTGCGCTGGCCGGCGTCAAGGGTGATACCAAAGCCAGGATTTTCTGTCAGCAATTGAGCGCTGAGCTGGTTTCCATCGCCGGGCAGTACAAGGTTTCCGAGGATTTGCGTCGCGACCCGTTGTGGGGAGCCGGCGTGCAGATCAGCCTGTCGGGCGACGTGTTGAACATCATTCGGCTTTAACGGATACTGCCGCATTTTCCAAGCATCTCTAAAACGAGCGAAAACGGCTTAAACGACGTAGGAAAAAGGATCAGGCAGTGTTTACCGGAGGTAGACCCCGCCCAGCATCCGATTCCAGCCAAGCCTGTCCAATTGCAGCGGTTTTCCAGAGATGTTTTTCAGGGGCTGACAAAGTCCTTTTTCCTTAGGGGTGAAACACCTTGGCCAAGATTCTCGTGGTTACATCCGGCAAGGGTGGTGTGGGTAAGACCACCACCAGCGCCGCTATCGGTACCGGCCTCGCTCTGCGCGGCCACAAGACAGTCATCGTCGACTTCGACGTCGGCTTGCGTAACCTCGACCTGATCATGGGTTGCGAGCGTCGCGTGGTCTATGACTTCGTCAACGTGGTCAACGGTGAA
Organism: Pseudomonas sp. 43mfcvi1.1; assembly: GCF_900115935.1. Classification (NCBI taxonomy): domain Bacteria; kingdom Pseudomonadati; phylum Pseudomonadota; class Gammaproteobacteria; order Pseudomonadales; family Pseudomonadaceae; genus Pseudomonas; species Pseudomonas sp. 43mfcvi1.1. Next base: position 269,509 of record NZ_UETT01000008.1, read on the forward strand.
GCGAACCTGCAACAAGCCCTGATCAAGGACAAGCGCCTTGAGAACCTCTACGTGCTGGCCGCCAGTCAGACCCGCGACAAAGACGCGCTGACCCAGGAAGGCGTGGAAAAGGTGCTGATGCAGCTCAAGGAAGACTTCGAGTTCGTGGTCTGCGACTCCCCGGCCGGTATCGAGAAAGGTGCCCACCTGGCCATGTACTTCGCCGACGAAGCGATTGTCGTGACCAACCCGGAAGTCTCGTCGGTCCGTGACTCCGACCGCATGCTGGGCCTGCTGGCGAGCAAATCCCGGCGCGCCGAGAAGGGCGAAGAGCCGATCAAGGAACACTTGCTGTTGACCCGCTACAACCCGCAACGGGTCAGCGATGGCGAAATGCTCGGCGTCGAAGACGTCAAGGAAATCCTCGCCGTTACCCTGCTGGGTGTCATTCCGGAATCCCAAGCGGTACTCAAGGCTTCCAACTCCGGCGTGCCGGTGATTCTCGACGACCAGAGCGATGCCGGCCAGGCGTACAGCGATGCCGTCGATCGCCTGCTGGGCAAGACCGTGGAGCATCGTTTCCTCGATGTAACGAAGAAAGGTTTCTTCGAGCGCCTGTTTGGAGGTAGGTAATGAACCTTTTTGACTTCTTTCGTGCCAACAAAAAGCCCAGTACCGCCTCGGTCGCGAAAGAGCGTCTACAGATCATCGTGGCGCACGAACGCGGCCAACGCAGTACCCCTGACTACCTGCCGGCCTTGCAGAAGGAACTGGTGGAAGTGATCCGCAAGTACGTCAACATCGGCAGCGATGACGTGCATGTGGCACTGGAAAGCCAGGGCAGCTGCTCGATCCTGGAACTCAACATCACCCTGCCGGATCGCTGATCGCTCCGGCTGGAGCCACGGCGGCTCGGGTCCCCACAGCCCTTTTTGTGGGAGCGGGCTTGCTCGCGAAGACGGTGGCACATTCAATATCAATGTGTCTGAGACACCGCTTTCGCGAGCAAGCCCGCTCTCACAAGGGCAGGGCCCGAGCCGCCGTTGGCGTTTGTAACGAGACTGTTTTCAATGCCCCTGTCCAACATCCGCATCATCCATCAGGACGCCGCTGTCCTGGTGGTCGACAAGCCGACCCTGCTCCTCTCCGTGCCCGGCCGGGCCGACGACAACAAAGACTGCCTGATCACCCGCCTGCAGGAAAACGGCTATCCGGAAGCGCGAATAGTGCACCGACTGGACTGGGAAACCTCCGGCATCATCCTGTTGGCTCGTGACCCGGATACTCATCGCGAACTGTCCCGTCAGTTTCATGATCGCGAAACCGAAAAGGCCTACACGGCGTTGTGCTGGGGCCAACCGGAACTGGACAGCGGCACCATCGACCTGCCCTTGCGCTACGACCCGCCGACCAAACCGCGGCATGTGGTGGACCATGAGCACGGCAAACACGCCCTGACCTTCTGGCGCGTGCTGGAACGTTGCGGCGACTGGTGCCGGGTCGAACTCACGCCGATTACCGGACGCTCGCACCAATTGCGCGTGCACATGCTGTCCATCGGTCACCCGCTGCTGGGTGACGGGCTCTACGCCCACCCGCAGGCCCTCGCCGCCTGGCCACGCCTGTGCCTGCACGCCAGCATGCTGAGCTTCACCCATCCGCAAAGCGGCGAGCGCCTGCGCTTCGAGTGCCCGGCACCGTTCTAATTCCGATAAAGGCTTGGCATGCAGGTTATTGATTTTCAGGAAACACCCGTCAAAAAAGTTCGTCACCAACTGCTGTACCTGATCTACGGCGACAAGGACGCTTATCGCCACGAGGCTAAATTCAGCATCCTGACCGCCCTGGCCCGCGGCAATCCGTCGACCCTGCCCAGCATCAGGATCCTGACCGACCGGCCTGAGGATTATCAGGGCTGGCCGGTCGAGACCCTCGCGCTGCGCCCGCAATTGCTGACCGAGTGGCAAGGCAATAATGGTTACATTCACCGGCGCAAGGCCTGCGCCATCGCGGCCGGCCTGACGCTGGCGGAAAAAACCCTGTTCGTCGACACCGACACGCTGTTCCTCGCCGATCCCGAACTGCTGTTCAAGCAAATCCAGCCAGGGCAGTACCTGATGGACAGCTTCGAATACAACTGGGACTACGTGTGTGAGCGCGAGGATTACCGCAGGCTGGGGGCTTGCCTGGGCGCCCACGGCGTGACTCGGGAAAACAGTTTCAAGCTCTATAACAGCGGGCTGTGCGGGGTGACTGATCGCGATGCTTCGTTGCTGGCCGAGGCCATCGGGCTGATCGATGAATGGACCGAAGGCGGCTTCGACATCCACACTATCGAACAGATCGCGATTTCGTTCGCCATGCGCAACCAGACCATTAACGAAACCAACCAACACGTCTATCACTACTTCGCCGAGAAACGCTTCTTCCACACCATGCAGGCACATTTCTTTGCCCAGCACGGCGAGGCGTTCAGCGCGCAGTTGCTCGAGCGCTGCCATGACGTTCCGCGTACCCGGCCTTTTCCGTCGGCCTGGCGGCGGCTGAAGATCAAATGGAAATTGCGCCACCAGCGCGGCGCCTTGCACAGGATCGGTCGCGACCTGCTGTATGGCAGCGCGGCGCCGGAACATCCTTACTACAAGCTGTGTCGACACCATTGGTGGGACTCGGCCTCGCGGGAGATTCTTCGCCTGGACCCGCAGAGCCGGCAACAACTGTTCGGCCAACTGGAACACTGGCCGCAGCACCTGCCAGAACCGTCCAAGGCGCAGGACAAGTCCCTGATCATGGCGCATTTGCGCAAGCGGATCATGGCCTCGGGCTGATCGATACCGAGGTCGTAGAACGATCCGCGACGGGGGATTGGGTCTGCAATGCAGGCTGGCGATGGGGTAAACTGCCGCCCATTGCTGTCTGGAGTTACTTATGCGCGCAGAGTTGAACCAGGGCCTGATCGACTTCCTCAAGGCCTCCCCCACCCCGTTCCATGCCACTGCCACCCTTGCCCAGCGCCTGGAAGCGGCGGGTTATCAGCGTCTTGACGAGCGCGAGACCTGGGCCACCGAAGCCAACGGTCGTTATTACGTCACCCGCAACGACTCCTCTATCATCGCCTTCAAGCTGGGCCGCCATTCACCGCTGCACGACGGTATCCGTCTGGTCGGCGCTCACACCGACAGCCCCTGCCTGCGGGTCAAGCCCCAGCCGGAACTGCAACGCCACGGGTTCTGGCAACTGGGCGTGGAGGTCTACGGCGGTGCACTGCTGGCGCCATGGTTCGACCGCGACCTGTCCCTGGCCGGGCGCGTGACCTTCCGCCGCGACGGCAAGGTCGAAAGCCAGTTGATCGATTTCAAGGCACCGATCGCCACGATTCCGAACCTGGCCATCCACCTCAATCGCGAAGCCAACCAGGGCTGGGCGATCAACCCGCAGAATGAGTTGCCACCGATCCTCGCCCAATTCGCCGGGGACGAGCGCGTTGATTTCCGTGCCGTGCTCACCGACCAACTGGCCCGCGAGCACGGCCTGAACGCCGATGTGGTACTCGATTACGAGTTGAGCTTCTACGACACGCAAAGCGCTGCGGTCATTGGCCTGCACGGCGATTTCATTGCCGGTGCGCGCCTGGACAACCTGCTGTCGTGCTACGCCGGCCTGCAAGCCTTGCTGAACGCCGAAACCGAAGAAACCTGCGTACTGGTGTGCAACGATCACGAGGAGGTCGGCTCGTGCTCGGCCTGTGGCGCCGATGGCCCGATGCTGGAGCAGACCTTGCGTCGCCTGCTGCCGGAAGGTGAAGAGTTCGTACGGGCCATTCAGAAATCCCTGCTGGTTTCGGCGGACAACGCCCACGGCGTGCACCCCAACTATGCCGACAAGCACGACGCCAACCACGGCCCCAAACTCAACGCCGGGCCGGTGATCAAGGTCAACAGCAACCAACGCTACGCCACCAACAGCGAAACCGCCGGGTTCTTCCGCCACCTGTGCATGGCCGAGGAAGTGCCGGTGCAGAGCTTCGTGGTGCGCAGCGACATGGGCTGCGGCTCGACCATCGGCCCGATCACCGCCAGCCAGCTGGGCGTGCGCACCGTGGACATCGGCCTGCCGACCTTCGCCATGCATTCGATCCGCGAACTGTGCGGCAGCCATGACCTGGCGCACCTGGTGAAGGTGCTGAGCGCGTTCTACGCGTCTCGCGAGCTGCCGTAACCTGCTTGCACCAAAGGTATGCGGGACACTTGTGGCGAGGGGATTTATCCCCGCTGGGTTGCGCAGCAACCCCCTGCTTCCTACCGGATAATCACGGTGCTTGATGGATTCTGGGGCTGCTTCGCAGCCCAGCGGGGATAAATCCCCTCGCCACAACAGTGCTTGCCTCTGGATCGTGGGAGGTCGTGACATACATCATCACACCCCGGCCAAACCCCAACTAGACTGACCTTATCCTCCCCGACAAGGCTGTCGCCATGATCTCGATGTCTTCGTTCAACGCCATGCTGGTGCCCATCATTGCCGGCATGATCCTGCTGGCCATTGGCTTCAACTTCCGTGACAAGGGCGTCGGGGTCTTTGCCATGTGGATCGGCATGTTGCTGATCCTCGCCACGGTGGTGATCAAGATCCTGAGCAAGCTCAACGAGTCACTCTGAGCCTGCCTCAGGCGCCCGGCGATTGCTCCGGCACAGATTGCTCCGGCACATCCACACCGACATGGATCGCATCGTGTCGCCAGAACTCCAGGTCACAATCGATCAGCCGCTGGTGCTGGTCATAGTTGACCCGTGCAATCCGAAGCCCGGGGCTGCCCACCGAAACCTTCAACGCCGCAGCCGCTTCCGGCTGTAGAGAGGTGGGCACGATTTCAAACTTCACCCGGCCGTAATGCAGGTCGTAATGACGGGCATACAGCTCGGTGATGGACTGGTTGAGATCGAACCCGAGGATGTCCGGAAAGTACTGCGGGTTGAGGTAGTGCTCGACGTACAGCACCAGCCGCTCGTCGATACGCCGCACGCGGCAGATCTGGATCACACTGGACAGCGCCGGCAACTGCAACCAGGCACACACCGCCGCCGAGGCCGGTTGCAGACGCGCAGAAATCACTTGGGTAGAAGGCACACGCCCCTGGGCCGCGACCATGGCGTGGAAATGGCTGCGCTGCATCAGGTTGTAGGCCAGGCGGGGTGGTGAGACGAACCAGCCGCGGCGCTCCTCCCGATAAATCTGTCCCTGGGCTTCGAGCTGCAACAACGCCTCGCGCACGGTAATCCGTGTGGTCCCGAACAACTCACTGAGCTTGCGCTCGGCCGGCAACTTGCTGCCGGGCGCCAGCAACCCGTGGTCGAGCTGCTCCTGCAGGACCTGTCCGATGGCTGTCACCGCTTTGGTTGCATCGATGCGCATCAACGTTACCTATCTGGACTAGACCAGCACTGTTTCGGGGCGAGATCGCTTGTCCATCGATCCGCTTCTTGGTCCAGCAAGCCTAGGCACTGCATATGACTGACAGATGACAGAGCCGCCGAACGGTCGTCCTGCAAGCGTGCAAATTAACGGCCAAGTCCTTGCAGATCAGCTGTTTATCCATGGTCTACGCTTAATTCGCAGCCAACCTCCACGAGCCTGGCCTTTCCCGGGACATCCGGCACCGACATCAAAATGTCACAGGGCTCGCCTACATTGGCTCAGGTATTGCTGACCTAGACCAACACAACCGCAATCGCAGCGTTGAAAACGCCCATAGGAGCTTCGGATGAAACAGCTTTTCCTGGCATCACTGTTAGGCTCGACCATTGCCATGTGCACCGCCGCCATGGCCGCTGACACCGATCTGAAAACGTTGGAAGCCGCTGCGAAAGCGGAAGGCGCCGTGAACAGCGTCGGCATGCCCGATGACTGGGCAAACTGGAAAGGCACCTGGGACGACCTGGCCAAGATCTATGGCTTGAAACACATCGACACCGACATGAGCTCGGCCCAGGAAATCGCCAAGTTCGCCGCCGAGAAAGACAACGCCAGCGCCGACATCGGCGACGTCGGCGCGGCTTTCGGCCCGATCGCAGTCAAGCAAGGCGTGGTCCAGCCCTACAAGCCAAGCACCTGGGAACAGGTTCCAGCCTGGGCCAAGGACAAGGATGGCAACTGGGCATTGGCCTACACCGGCACCATCGCTTTCATCATCAACAAGAAACTGCTGCACGGTTCCGAAGCACCGACCAAATGGGCTGACCTGAAAACCGGCAAGTACAAAGTCTCCATCGGTGACGTGAGCACCGCCGCTCAGGCCGCCAACGGCGTACTGGCCGCGGCCCTGGCCAACGGCGGCGATGAGAAGAACCTCCAGCCGGCGCTGTTGATGTTTGCCGAGATCGCCAAGCAAGGGCGCCTGTCCATGGCCAACCCGACCATCGCCACCATGGAAAAAGGTGAAGTGGAAGTCGGCGTGGTCTGGGACTTCAACGGCCTGAGCTACAAGGCCAAGATGGCCAACCCGGATGATTACGTCGTGTTGATCCCGTCCGACGGCTCGGTCATCTCCGGCTACACCACCATCATCAACAAATACGCCAAGCACCCGAACGCCGCGAAGCTGGCCCGCGAATACATCTTCAGCGACGCCGGCCAGATCAACCTGGCCAAGGGCAACGCCCGTCCGATCCGCGCCGAGCACCTGAAACTGCCGGAAGAGGTCCAGGCCAAGCTGCTGCCGAACGAGCAGTACAAGGGCGTGACCCCGATCAAGGATGCCGATGCGTGGGAGAAGACCTCCAAGGCTCTGCCGCAGAAATGGCAGGAAGAAGTGATCATCAATATGCAGTGAGGCACTAGCTCCCGCTCGGATATCCACAGAGGATCCAAATAGTGGGAGCAAGCACTGTGGGAGCAAAGCTTGCTCGCGATAAACGATGACACGGTCTCACAGTTGCACCGTGTCGCCAGCATCGCGAGCAAGCTTTGCTCCCACTGGCCTGCTCCCGCATTGACCGAGGGGAATCCGAGTTTCCTGGTATCTGTCCGGAGTCCCGCTACCCATGAAGCACAACGTCATCCTGGTGGTGCTCGACGGCCTCAACTACGAAGTCGCCCGGCATGCCATGGGGCATTTGCAGGCTTACGTCGGCGCAGGACGCGCGGCCCTCTACAAACTGGAATGTGAGTTGCCCGCCCTGTCCCGCCCGCTCTACGAATGCATCCTCACCGGCGTCGTGCCCATCGACAGCGGGATCGTGCACAACAACGTCTCGCGCCTGTCGAACCAGCGCAGCATTTTCCACTACGCCACCCAGGCCGGCCTGAGCACGGCGGCCGCGGCGTATCACTGGGTCAGCGAGCTCTACAACGTTTCGCCCTTCGTTGCCGGACGTGATCGTCACACCGACAATCCCGACTTGCCGATTCAATACGGACATTTCTATTGGAATGACCACTACCCCGATTCCCACTTGTTCGCCGATGCTGATCACCTGCGCCAGCGCTACCTGCCGAACTTTTTGCTGGTGCACCCGATGAACATCGACGATGCCGGCCACAAGCACGGCCTCGACACCCCGCAATACCGCAACAGCGCGCGCTCGGCCGACATCAACCTGGCGGTCTACCTGCAGGCCTGGCTCGACGCCGGCTACCAGGTGCTGGTGACCTCCGACCACGGCATGAACAACGACCGCTCCCACAACGGCCTGCTGGCCGAAGAACGGGAAGTGCCGCTGTTTGTCCTCGGTGACGGCTTCAGCCTCGACCTCGCAGCCGCGCCCCGGCAGACCGAACTGTGCGGCACCATCTGCCAGTTGCTCGGCGTTGCCCACGACAAACCCTATTGCCAGGAGTTACTCAAGTGAACGCCATGACGCGCGGCAAATGGCTGGCAGCGTTGTGCCTGGTGCCCTTCGCGATTTTCTTCATCGTATTCCAGATCGCTCCGTTGCTCTGGGTGCTGGTCAACAGCCTGGAATCGGAAGAGTTCGGTTGGGGGCTGGCCAACTTCAGCAAGATCTTCAGTTCCAAGTTCTACCTGCAGGCGATCCAGCACAGCCTGGAGATCAGCTTCTGGTCCAGCGTGTTCGGTATCGTCATCGCGGTGCTCGGCAGCTATTCCCTGCGCCGGGTGGATTCGCGGTTGCGCAACTTCGTCAACGCCTTCGCCAACATGACCAGCAACTTCGCCGGCGTGCCCCTGGCCTTCGCCTTCATCATCTTGCTGGGCTTCAACGGCAGCATCACCATCATGCTCAAGCAGGCGGGAATCATCGAGGATTTCAACCTGTACTCGAAAACCGGGCTGATCATTCTCTACACCTACTTCCAGATCCCCCTGGGCGTGCTGTTGCTCTATCCGGCCTTCGACGCATTGCGCGAAGACTGGCGCGAATCCGCCGAACTGCTGGGTGCCAGCGGCTGGCAGTTCTGGCGGCACATCGGCTTGCCGGTGCTGACCCCGGCGCTGCTGGGCACATTCGTGATCCTGCTGGCCAACGCCCTCGGCGCCTATGCCACGGTCTATGCGCTGACCACGGGTAACTTCAACGTCTTGCCGATTCGCATCGCCGCCATGGTCTCCGGTGACATCTCCCTCGACCCGAACCTGGCCAGTGCCCTGGCCGTGGTGCTGGTGGCGCTGATGACCCTGGTGACCATCGTCCATCAGTTGCTGCTCAAGAGGAGCTACCATGTCTCGCGCTGAACCGGGCTCCGTCGGGCTCTATCATCGAGTGGTGGTGTACCTGCTGTTCGCCATCCTGCTGCTGCCCCTGGCCGGCACGCTCGTCTACTCCATCGCCAGCAGTTGGTCGGCCACTGTGCTGCCCAGCGGTTTCACCTTCAAATGGTATGTGCAGTTGTGGAGCGATCCGCGCTTTCTCCACGCCTTCGGTCAATCGCTGATCGTCTGCATCGGTGCGCTGGTGCTCTCAGTGGTGTTGATCCTGCCGCTGCTGTTCGTGGTGCATTACCACTTCCCCAAACTCGACGCGCTGATGAACATCCTCATCCTGCTGCCCTTCGCAGTGCCGCCGGTGGTGTCGTCGGTGGGGCTGCTGCAACTCTATGGCTCCGGGCCATTGGCGATGGTGGGCACGCCGTGGATCCTGATCGGCTGCTACTTCACCGTCGCCCTGCCGTTCATGTACCGAGCGATCACCAACAACCTGCAAGCGATCAACCTGCGCGACCTGATGGACGCCGCCCAACTGCTTGGCGCCAGCACCTTCCAGGCGGCATTCCTGGTGGTGCTGCCCAACCTGCGCAAGGGCCTGATGGTGGCGTTGCTGCTGTCCTTCTCGTTCCTGTTCGGTGAGTTCGTGTTTGCCAACATCCTCGTCGGCACCCGCTATGAAACCCTGCAGGTGTACCTGAACAACATGCGCAACAGCAGCGGCCACTTCACCAGTGCCCTGGTGATTTCCTACTTCTTCTTCGTACTGGTCCTGACCTGGGCGGCCAACATCTTGAACAAGGACAAAAGCCAATGAGCTACGTCAGCGTCCAACACCTGCAAAAAAGCTACGCCGGCACCCCGGTGTTCAGCGACATCAACTGCGAAATCGGCAAGGGCGAATTCGTCACCCTCCTCGGCCCTTCCGGTTGCGGCAAGTCCACGCTGTTGCGCTGCATTGCCGGCCTGACTGCGGTGGATGCCGGCCAGATCATCCTGGACGGGCAAGACATCGTCCCATTGAGCCCGCAGAAACGCGGGATCGGCATGGTCTTCCAGAGCTATGCCTTGTTCCCCAACATGACCGTGGAGCAGAACGTCGCCTTCGGCCTGCGCATGCAAAAAGTCGACGCCTCGGACAGCCACAAACGGGTGCTGGAGATCCTGCGCCTGGTGGAGCTGCATGATTTTGCCGCCCGCTATCCCCATCAGCTCTCCGGCGGCCAATGCCAGCGCGTAGCCCTGGCCCGCTCCCTGGTCACCCGTCCGCGTCTGTTGCTGCTGGACGAGCCGCTGTCGGCCCTGGATGCGCGGATTCGCAAGCACCTGCGCGAACAGATCCGACAGATCCAGCGTGAGTTGGGCCTGACCACGATCTTCGTCACGCACGACCAGGAAGAAGCCCTGACCATGTCTGACCGGATTTTCCTGATGAACCAGGGAAAGATCGTACAGAGCGGCGATGCCGAAACCCTTTACACTGCGCCAGTCGATGTCTTTGCCGCCGGCTTCATCGGCAACTACAACCTGCTGGACGCCGACAGCGCCAGCCGGTTGCTGCAGCGCCCGGTGAACAGTCGGATCGCCATCCGCCCGGAAGCCATCGAGCTGAGCCGCGACGGCCAGGCCGATGCGCTGATCCGCAGCCACAGCCTGCTGGGCAACGTGATTCGCTACCGGGTCGAGGCCCGTGGCGTGGAGTTGGTGGTGGATGTGCTCAATCGCTCGGCCGCCGACCTGCACCCCGATGGCGCACGCCTGTCACTTTCCATCGATCCGTCAGCGTTGTGTGAGGTAGCCTGATGGCTTCGTTGATTTTGAAGAGAGAAACATTCTGATGGCCCTGGCAATTTTTGATCTGGACGAAACCCTGATCCACGGCGACTGCGCCACCCTCTGGAGCGAACAGATGGGACGCCTGGGATGGGTCGATCCCGAGTCGTTCATGCAGCGCAACAACGCGCTGATGGACGCCTACAGCCACGGCAAGCTGAGCATGGAAGAGTACATGGACTTCAGCCTGGAACCGATGATCGGCCGTACCCCGGAGGAAATCGAGCACCTGGTAGAGCCTTGGGTGGAAGACTTCATCGAACCGATCATCTTCAGCGACGCCACCAAGACCATCGCCGAACACCGCAAGGCCGGCGACCGGATCCTGGTGATCTCGGCCTCGGGCACGCACCTGGTCAAGCCGATTGCCGAACGCCTGGGCATCGACGAAATCCTGGCGATCAACCTTGAAGTGACCCATGGGGTGTACAGCGGCAAGACCGTCGGCACCCTGACCTACCGCGAAGGCAAGATCGCGCGGCTGCTGGATTGGCTGGATGCCGAGGAAGAGAACCTGGAAGGCGCGAGTTTCTATTCCGACTCACGCAATGACCTGCCGCTGTTGCAACGGGTGGACTTCCCCCACGTGGTCAACCCGGACCCGGTGTTGAAGGCCCATGCCGAACTGGCCGGGTGGCCAATCCATACCTGGAAATAAAACCCGACCCTGTGGGAGCGAGCCTGCTCGCGATGGCGGTGGATCAACCGGCATTGATCTAGCTGACACACCGCAATCGCGAGCAAGCTCAGCTCCCACAGGTTCAGCCCCTAGCCCAGCAACAGCCACAGACTCCAGCCAAGCAACAACAAACCGCAGATACGGCTGAGCCAGAGTCCCTGCGGCAGGTTTTTCTCCAGCAGGATGAAGGCACCGATCACGGCAACCCAGAGCAGATTCATCACGCCGACCACGAACAACAGGCCCATCAGGGCCCAGCAGCAGCCCAGGCAGTAAGCGCCATGGGCCAGGCCCATGCGCCAGCCGCCGCGTACGTCGGGGCGCCAGTAGCTGAGAAGAAAATGCAGCGGCCCGCGACAATGCTCAAGGCAGACCGCCTTGCTCGGCAGCCACTGATAGACGCCTGCGACCAGCAGCAGGCCGGCGCCCAACGCGGTACTGCTGACGCGCATCCCCGGACTGAGCAGAGTGAGCTGCTCAAGCGCCCATTGCAGCGCCGTGGCGCCCAGGGCGAAGCCAGCCCAGACCAAGCCATAAGCGCCGCAGAACAGCAGCAGAGCCAGGTGTCGCTGTGGTGCCGGCATGCGCTTGCGCAGCATCTGCTGGTAGATCAGCAGCATGGGCAGGGCACTGGGCAGCATCATGCCGATCATCATCACCAACCACATGGCGAACATCAGCAGCGCATCGGTCAGGCTCCAGGGCATGAGCATGCCGGCCATTGCCGCATCGGCCATGCCGCCCGGCGCACTCATGTCACGGGCCATGTGCAGCAGCACCAGCCAAGCCAGGGCGATCAGCCCAAGCAGGCAGAACAGAAACAGCCACTGCTCGCCTGTCAGTCGCCTGCTCTGGGCCGCCACCTGAGGGGCTGCCATCTTTACGGCTCTATGCCATGGCCGGTGAAGTGCACGTGGGCGAGGTGGCTATGACTGTCCTGGGATTGCAGCTTGAGGGCTGAATGCGTCTGGTAACTGCCGCTGGCGACTTCAGCCTCAAGGAACTCGAAGCCATTGGGCAGGGACAGGCGTACTCGATGAGGTGAACCGTCGATCGGGCTGCGGATCGGCTCGCCGCTGGCCTGCAGCACGCCAGGAATGTCCAGGTGCGCCAAGCGCCGGTCGACATCGATGGATAAAGTGATGGGCACGAACAGCGGCTCGAATGCTTCAGTCATGGTGCTGCTGAACACCTGGAACACGTTGGCCCCGGGGTCGCTTTCCAAACCGGAGAGGATGGTCAGCAGGGCCTGGCGTTGCGCCTCGTCGGCGCGTTCATCGATGAACACCTGACAACTGCCGTTACCCTCATGGATAGCGCCCGGCCAAGCGAAAGTGGCGGCCCAGCACAAGCCTCCCAGTGTCACCTTATTGAAATACCCGTGTTCCACTCGCATCGACGCCACCGCCTGGCAGTGGCCATGGGTCGGCGGCGCATCGAATTGACAGGGGCAGCCCCAATTGCAGTTGCAGGCAACGAATTCGACGCCCTGCATGCGCCATTCGGCGATGGCCATGATCGACCTCTTCACCTGGCTGGTGAAATGAAAGTTGCGGTTACCCCATCCCCTCCATTAATTAACGCTAGCAGGGCGCGCGCATCGGATACGGGCTGCCGACCGAAGGTCAGCTTGCCCGCGGGCGCCGGTCAAAGGTTCAAGCCACCGTCGTAGGATGAGGGGACCAGTCATGTCGGCGCCGACATGCAAGTATTCCTGCAAATAAACAAACCTGTGGGAGCGAACTTGCTCGCGATGGCGGTATGTCAGCCAACATCAATGCTGACCGCATCCGACGCCATCACGAACAGGCTCGCTCCCACAGATTCGGCGTTTCCGAGATCGTCAACGCCTCTCACTAGAACCCGCAATACACCTGCATCGCGTTCAGGGCCGTATCATCCCCACTGCCTTGATCGGGCTCCACCCGGGTCCGAAATCCCTTCACTTTCTTGGCCCCGGTGCCATCGAGGCAGCTATAGAACCCGGTCCATTCCCCCCACGCGTTGGGTGGGTCGCCAACCAAAATCTGCGAACCGCAATTCATTTTGATATTGCCGGCCGCGGTATCGTCCTTCGAGCCCTTTTCCTTGTCCCTACCTTGAAACCGTTCCACCTGGATGGCAAATCCTATGACGGGATGCTCGCGACAAACATGGTCCTTACCCCAGCTTCCCCACTTCCCTTCAAGGCTTTGAATGTACGTTGCCTGTCCCGTGGGGCCGCTCTTGCAGATAAGCTGGATCGCATTCAAGGCAGTGTCGTCACCATTGCCCTGATAGGGCTCACTTTTGAGCCGAAAGCCCCAGACATACTGGCCCGCAGGGCAGGAAGCAGCCGCCCCCCAAATACCCCATTGTCCCTGTTCGGAAGTGTCTGAAGGTACTTGTGCTTGAGCAGCCTCAACAACTGTTAATAAAAGTGCAAAAACCAGCGCATGCAGGATGACGTGATCAAACATAACAGCGCCCTACTTGAATTTTGAAAAGGCTTTTGCCAGATCCAGAATGGCCTTTTCGTCTTGCCTGTCCATATCACCGTCACCATCGACGTCGGTTTTGACATTGACGGTATCGTAGGGGCCGTTCTTTTTTGAAGCAGAGACAAAGGTCGCAAACTGCAGTTTTTTGCCCTTATAGATTTCCAAGACCACTTCGGGCGATCGATCGCCGTCAATGTACTCTTGGGACATGCGCAGTTCTTTCGTAGCCATCACAACACCTCTTCTGTTAGCGGACACTAATCAGAGAGACATCTATTACTCTCGAACCCACTCTAGGGTGCCTTTCTTCGTGGTGTCTACTGTCAGACTTGACAGGGTGTATGCCTATCTAGCCCTTTGAAAATTGACGCAGGGTGCGGGCCAGGAGACACCCCCCCCCCCTGTGGGAGCGAGCTTGCTCGCGATAGCGTTGGAGCAGCCAGCATTGATTTAGCTGACACACTGCCAACGCGAGCAAGCTCGCACACAGGTTCTTGCGCGACGCCCGGATTAGCTCAGGCTCTCATCGATCACCAGTACCAACTTCCCCGATACCTTGTTGGTCGCCAGTTCCGCGAACGCCGCTTCGGCATCCTTGATCGCGAAGACCTTCGCCAGTTGCGGGCTCAGGCGTTTGTCGGCAAACAACGGCCACACCTGTTGCCCCAGCTCGCTGATCAGGTCGGCCTTGAACTGATCGTTACGACTGCGCAAGGTCGAGCCGAGCAATTGGATACGTTTGCCCAGCACCTGCGCCAGATCCAGTTGTGCCTCGCGCCCGCCCATCAGGCCAATGAGAACCCAGCGCCCGTCAACTGACAAAAGTTTCACGTTGAGTGGGGCGTAGTTGGCGCCTACAGGATCGAGGATCACGTCGAAGGGGCCGAGGTCGTTCAAACTCTCCAGGCCATCGGTGCGCACCACGCCGCCCTGGGCCCCCAGCGCTTGGCAATAACTCAGGCGATCAGCTGAGCCGACACTGACCCAACATGGGTTACCGAACGCCTTGCATAGCTGGATGGCAGCCGAGCCGACGCCGCTGGCCCCGGCGTGCAGCAGCACTTTCTCACCCGGCTTGAGCGCAGCCAGCTGGAACAGGTTCAACCACGCGGTGCTGTAGACCTCAGGCAGCGCGGCGGCTTCAGCCAATGACAGGCCCTCCGGGACTGGCAGCACATGCCGGCCATCGACCACCACTTCCTCAGCCATCCCACCGCCAGCGAGCAAGGCGCAAACGCGGTCGCCCACCTGCCAGGACGAACCCGGCCCAACCTCGCTGATCACCCCGGAACATTCCAGCCCCAGCACCTGGCTGGCACCGGGTGGCGGCGGATAAAGCCCGGCTTTTTGCAACAAATCGGCCCGATTCAGGCCGGCGGCCGCCACACGAATGCGAACTTGCCCGACATCACACGCCGGACTTGGCTCATCTGCCCATACCACTTGGCCTTCAACGCCTTGCAATGCTTTCACGGTGCCTCCATAGTGAGTCTCGACTGGGCCCGCTGCTTCAACGCCGGGCTTTCTTGCATTATGCGCCCGGGCCACATGGAACCGGCGACTTCAAAGACGGCCTAATATGCGTTATCAATTGTCCCTGCGTCGAATCAGCATGAAGCACCTGTTCCCCAGCACCGCCCTCGCGCTTGTCATTGGCCTTGGCCTGTTGCCGCTGTCGAGCGATACGTTCGCAGCCAACAGCTGGGACAAGCTTCAGCCCGATCGGGACGAGGTGATTGCCAGCCTTAACGTCGTCGAGTTGCTCAAGCGCCATCACTACAGCAAGCCGCCGCTCGATGACGCGCGTTCGGTCATCATCTATGACAGCTACCTGAAGCTGCTCGATCCGTCGCGCAGTTACTTCCTGGCCAGCGACATCGCTGAATTCGACAAGTGGAAGACCCAGTTCGACGACTTCCTCAAGAGCGGCGACCTCAACGCCGGGTTCACCATCTACAAGCGCTACCTGGACCGCGTGAAGGCGCGTCTGGACTACGCCATTGCCGAGCTGAACAAAGGCGTCGACAAAATCGACTTCAATACCAAGGAAACCTTGCTGGTCGATCGCAAGGACGCCCCTTGGCTCAAAAGCACCGCCGAACTCGATGACCTGTGGCGCAAACGCGTCAAGGACGAGGTGCTGCGCATGAAGATCGCCGGCAAGGATCCCAAGCAGATCCAGGAAACCCTGACCAAGCGCTACAAGAACCAATTGGCGCGCCTGGACCAGACCCGCGCCGAAGACATCTTCCAGGCGTACATCAACACCTTCGCCATGTCCTACGACCCGCACACCAATTATCTGTCGCCGGATAACGCGGAAAACTTCGACATCAACATGAGCCTGTCCCTGGAAGGCATCGGTGCGGTGCTGCAGAGCGACAACGACCAGGTGAAAATCGTGCGCCTGGTCCCGGCGGGCCCTGCGGACAAGACCAAACAGGTCAGCCCGGCGGACAAGATCATCGGCGTCGCCCAAGGCAACAAGGAGATGGTCGATGTGGTCGGCTGGCGCCTGGACGAAGTGGTCAAGCTGATCCGTGGCCCGAAAGGCTCGGTGGTGCGCCTGGAAGTCATCCCGGCCAGCAATGCGCCGAACGACCAGACCAGCAAGGTCGTGTCCATCACCCGTGAAGCGGTGAAGCTGGAAGAACAGGCGGCGAAGAAATCGGTCCTCAACCTCAAGCAGGACGGCAAGGACTACAAGCTCGGCATCATTGAGATCCCGGCTTTCTACCTGGACTTCAAGGCCTTCCGCGCTGGCGATCCGGACTACAAGAGCACCACCCGCGACGTCAAGAAACTGCTGACCGAACTGCAGAAGGAAAAGGTCGACGGCGTGGTCATCGACTTGCGCAACAACGGCGGCGGCTCCCTGCAGGAAGCCACCGAGCTGACCAGCCTGTTCATCGACAAGGGCCCGACCGTGCTCGTGCGTAACGCCGATGGCCGGGTGGATGTGCTGGAAGATGAAAACCCGGGCGCGTTCTACAAGGGGCCGATGGCCTTGCTGGTCAATCGCCTCTCGGCTTCGGCCTCGGAGATTTTCGCCGGCGCCATGCAGGACTACCACCGTGCGTTGATCATCGGCGGCCAGACCTTCGGCAAAGGCACCGTGCAGACCATCCAGCCGCTCAACCATGGCGAGCTGAAATTGACCCTGGCGAAGTTCTACCGGGTTTCCGGCCAGAGCACCCAGCACCAGGGCGTGCTGCCTGATATCGATTACCCGTCGATCATCGACACCAAGGAAATCGGTGAAAGCGCCCTGCCCGAAGCCATGCCGTGGGACACCATCCGGCCGGCGATCAAACCAGCCGTAGACCCGTTCAAACCGTTCCTGGCGCAACTCAAGTCCGACCATGACGCGCGCTCGTCCCAGGACGCGGAATTCGTGTTCATCCGCGACAAGCTGGCCCTGGCGCAGAAGTTGATGATGGAGAAAACCGTCACCCTCAACGAAGCCGACCGTCGCGCGCAGCATGCCGACATCGAAGCCAAGCAACTGGCGATGGAAAACCTGCGTCGCAAGGCCAAGGGCGAAGAACCGCTCAAAGAGCTGAAGAAAGAGGACGAAGACCTGATCACCGAGCCGGAGAAAACCAAGCCGGAAGACGATGCCTACCTGAGCGAGACCGGGCGGATCCTGCTGGATTACCTGAAACTCAACACGGCGATCGCCAAGCACTAAGGTGATGGCCATTTAATGGTGATGCTCGTCGGAGTGTCATCAAACTGACATCAGTCTGTCGTGAAATACAGGACTGGGTGCCGCGCACCCGGTCCTTTTTTTATCGCCAGAGATTGCCATGACCACGACAGAACAGCTGAGTGCCTTGAGTTCGATCCTGGCTCAAAGCGGTTTGCACAGCCTGTTCCAACCGATCATCTGCCTTTCCGAACGGCGCATCGTGGGCTATGAAGCCTTGACCCGCGGCCCCTCCAACAGCCCATTGCACTCCCCCATCGCACTGCTCTCGGTGGCGCGTCAGGCCGGTCGCCTCAGCGAACTGGAACTGGCCTGCCGTCGCAGTGCTTGCCAGCGCTTCAATGAACAAAAGCTGCCGGGCAAGCTGTTCCTCAACGTCTCGCCCGAGTCCCTGCTGGAGTCCGCGCACCAAACGGGGCGTACGCTGCAACTGCTGCAGGACTTTGGCATTGCGCCCAATCAGGTCGTGATCGAACTGACCGAACAAACCCCCATCGATGACTTCCAACTCCTGCAAACCGCCCTGCACCACTACCGGGCCATGGGCTTCTCGATTGCCCTGGACGACCTTGGCGCCGGTTATTCGAGCCTGCGGCTATGGTCTGAATTGCGGCCCGATTATGTGAAGATCGACCGGCATTTCATCGACGGCATCCATCAGGATGCCCTCAAGCGCGAATTCGTGGGCTCGATCCTGAAAATCGCCCGGGCCTCCCGGGCCCAGGTGATCGCCGAGGGCATAGAACTGCCGGAGGAACTGACGGTGCTGATCGAAATGGGCGTCGACCTGGTCCAGGGGTATCTACTGGCCCGCCCCCAGGAACACCCTTCGCGCGATGCCAGGGCGCTGATGCCCAAGCAGGACAGCGGTGTGGCGTCGCTGAACGATGAGCTCAACGACCTCAGCGCGCTGCTCAACGAACAGCCCGCAGTGGCCCATAACACGCCGACAGCCACCGTGCTGGAGGCGTTCCGTCGCCAGGCCAACCTCAACTCCCTGGCGGTGCTGGACAATCAGAACCAGCCCTGCGGCATCGTCCATCGCCATTCACTCTCGGACGCCTTGCTCAAGCCCTTCGCCACCGACCTGTTCGCCCGCAAACCCATCAGTCGGCTGATGAGCGATGACTTCCTGGCGGTGGAACTGAACCAGTCGCTGCAACAAGTCAGCCGCCTGATCACCAGCCGCGCCCGACAACGCATCGAAGAAGACTTCATCATCACCCTCAACGGCGGCTACCTGGGCCTCGGCCGGGTGATCGACGTGCTCAAGCTCATCACCGAACTGAAAATCCAACAAGCCCGCTACGCCAATCCACTGACCCTGCTGCCGGGCAACGTCCCGATCCAGCAATGCCTCACGCGGCTGCTGCAACAACGGCAGGAATCGGTGATCTGCTACGTGGACATCGACAGCTTCAAACCCTTCAACGACATCTACGGCTACGGCCGCGGCGACGAAGTCCTGCTGTGCCTGGCCCAATGCCTGAACGAACGCATCGACCCCAGCCGCGACTTCGTCGGCCACATCGGCGGCGACGACTTCCTCCTGGTCCTCGGCCCGGAAGACTGGCGCAAGCGCCTGGACCAGCTACTCAGCGACTTCCAGACCCACTGCCGCCGCTTCTACCGCCCCGAGCATTTAGAGGCGGGGTGCTTCACGGCGTTGAATCGACAGGGCATTCGACAGGAATTTGCGTTGTTGTCGCTGTCGATTGGGGTGGTGCATCTGCGTTCCGAGGCCTGTGGTGAGTTGGATGCCAGTCAGTTGGCGGAACTGGCTTCGCAAGCTAAGCATCATGCCAAGGATATTTTGGGGGGGAGTGTGTATTTGGTGGATGGGGTGGCTGAGCGGGAGGTTGTGGTGGAGTTGGGGGTGTCGGTGTGAAGCGGTTGGCGCGGAACCGTGGTGAGGGGGATTACTCCCCCACCGTAAAAGTTGTTCGGTGGCGCACTGATTGAATAATAGAAACTCAATTAATTATCCTCAGCTCTACCAAGTAGTAGGATCTTCAAGGGCCGCTTTCTTGAGATCTTCTTTCCAAGCTTCTTTTGCCAGCACATAGACACTCCGCAGAAACTCCTTAGGATTTTTTAAGTTATACCACTCCCCTCGTGGCCAGCTACCTGCACAGCCCTCATCTATTTCAAACAAACTTTGAAAATCAAAATCCTGATCATTAAGCTTATCCCCCAAAAACCTAACCAATACATACTTATGTCTGTAGGATAAGCAGTCCAAATTCAGGCCATATTTACCGATCAGCTCTGATCTGTCACATTCATCATCAGGATTGTAGGCTTCTAATATTTCCCCGAGTGTTTCTTCGCGGTCATACACATCAAATTGTCCAATGAACCACATCAAATCAGGAACAAATTCCTCATTTATAAAAGGATCTTTCAGCATTATTTTTTCTCCATAGGAAATCCGGTGTACGGCACAGCATCCTTATCAAATTTAACTTCAAACCAATTTAAACTCTCATTCAACTTGGGATTTTGCTTATCCTTTTTATTGGGTTTGTAACCACGCCCTGCTCCCGGCAACTCCTGCCTGACAACTCTATCTTTTTTGTGATCCAGCCCTGTAAATGGATCCAATCCAAGCCTCTCTCTTGTCATAGCTTTATTTAGTGCATTTAAATGTATTCGCCAGTTACTGAATTGGGAGCTTAAGCTTCCATTAGCTCCTTTTGGAATTTCGCCTGTATGCGGATTCGCACCGTTAATGGAACGCTGTTTGAGTGCAGCGTCCGATATTTCCGGGCTGTGCTTTTCAACAGTATGCATTCTGTATTTTTCCTCCATAGCAACAACCCGTCTCTTAGCACTTGCCTCCCCCAACAAATCAATTCGCGCCCGCCGCTGCTCCGCCGTCATCGGCAGCCGCGGCTCCCCCTCATCCACCCCAACCTTAGCCGCCGGATCCTGCTCCCCAACCGTCGGCCTACACCCACCCTTCCCCGGACAATCCACCAACCCCAACGGATCCACCCACCCCGTCGGGTTCAGGGTGTACCGATACCCATTGAGCCCACCCGCCAGTTTGCTCGGGTCGGGTGTGAGGTAGCGGCCGGTCTCGGGATTGTAGTAGCGGTGGCGGTTGTAGTGCAGGCCGCTTTCCGGGTCGAAGTACTGGCCCTGGAAACGCAAAGGTTGCTCAAGCTGTTCGCCGCCACCGTGCTTGAGTTCGGTGAGTTTGCCGTAGCCGTTGTAGCGCGCCGACCAGACGATCTGTCCGCTGTAACTGGTCAGTTCCTGGGGCGTGCCCAGGTGGTCGAGGTGGTAGTAGAACGGGCAGGCGTTCAGGCCTTCGCCGTCGAGCATCGCCAGTGGGCGGAAGGTGCCTGGTTCGTAGACGTAGCTGCGGTGGTGGCGCGGGCTGTTTTCGGCGACCAACTGATCGCCCTGCCAGAAAAACTCCGTGGTCAGGCCGTCCACGGTTTTGCTGATGCGTCGGCCGAAGGCGTCGTAGCGGTAGGACGTTTCGCGGCCGTCCGCCGTGGTGACGCCGATCAGGCGGTGCTGGCTGTCGTAGCGGTAGGCGCTGACCAGGGCCTGGCCGCGGCGCTCGCGAATCAGGTTGCCGAAGGCGTCGTAGTCGTAGTGGCGGTCGCCCTCCCTCAACAGGCGGTTGCCCTTGAGGGTGGTCGGACCGGGGCGGTCCTGCATCATCAGGTTGCCGGCCGGGTCATGGCAGAAGTGTTCCGGCGGCTCGCTGTGGGAAAAGTCGATGCGGGTCAGGCGATCCAGCGGGTCGTACTGGTAGCGGCGCCGGCTGCGGTTGTCGGAAAGGGTCTGCAGGTTGCCCCGGAGGCTGTAGGCATAATCGCGCCAGAACAGTTGCTGCTGTTGGCTCTGCCACACGGTCTGGGCCTTGAGGCGGCCCTGTTCGTCGTACGCGTAGTCGCTGAGCAGCCGGCCCTGCTGGCGTTGCCGTTCGCGACCGCCGTCAAATCGGTGTTCGGTCAAGCGCGAGCCGTTGAGGTCGATGGCGGTCAGCGCGCCACCGGGGGCATGGTGGTAGTCGAGCTGGCTGTCGTCCGGCAGGCGCAGGTGGTTGAGGCGCCCGCAAGCGTCGTAGCGATAACGCAGGGTGCCCCAGCCCTGGTGCTCGCCGACCAGCCGGTCCTGGGCGTCGTACTCGAAGGCCAGCGGACGATCGCTGCCGTCGTTGACGTGGACCAACCGGCCCAGTTCGTCGTAGCGGTACTCGATGGCCTGGCCGTCGGGCAAGGTCTTGACCCGCAACCGCCCGGCCGCGTCACGCTGGTAGCGGGTGACCCACTGCGAACCGTCCCCGCCGTGTTCGGTTTTCTCCCGCAAGTGGCCGTTGAGATCGTAAGCGTAGGTGGTGCGTTGGCCGTCGAAGCCGACTTGCTGTCGGATCAAGCCGTTGGGCGTGTAGTCCAGCTGATATTTTTCGCCGGATTCGTTTTCGATCTCGGTCAGCAGCAGCCGCGCCGAGTCGTAGCGGTATTTCAGTTCGCTGCCATCGGGGTTCAGGCGACGGCTGACCAGGTGCAGGTCGTCGGCGTATTCGTAGCGGGTGAGGCGGCCCTGTTCATCGCGCTCGGCGGTGACCTTGCCGTAGGCGTTGTAGCTCCAGGTCCGGGTGGCGCCGCTGGGCAAGGTCACTTGCAGCAGTCGGCCGACGGCGTCCCATCGGTAATGCGTGAGGGCGCCGTGTTCGTCCTTGCGGCTGAGCAAACGCCCCAGGGCGTCGTAGGAAAAACACCGACGCCCGCCATCGGGCAGGATCTCTTCGGTCAGTTGGCCCAGGCGACTCCAGGCGAACCGATGCTCGCCGCCGTCCGGGCCGTACCTCGCCAGCAGTTGCCCGTGGCCGTCGTAGGCGTATTCCGTGCGCCGGCCATCCGGATCGATGCTCACGATCACATCGCCCCGGGCATTGCGCCGGTAGGTCCACACGGCCTGGCCACGGGAACGGGCGTGCAGGAAACCGTTGCGGTATTCGTAGGACGTCGGCACTTCGTCCGCCGGCATCAGCGCCACTAGCCGTCCGACTTCGTCGTAGCGGTATTCGCTGACCGCCCCCAGCGGGTCCTGTTCGGCGATCAACCGGCCCTGTTCGTCATAGGCCTTGAGGTGCTCGCCACCGTCGGGCTCGACCTTGCGCACCAGCCGCGCCCGCTCGTCGTGGACGTAAACTTCCTGGCTGCCATCCAGGTGCCGGACCGTGACGCTGCCGTCCTCGCCCCAGGTGTAGCGGCTGTCCATCTGCGCAAACGAGGCCCAATGCCGGACGCAGCGGGAGGCCGGCCCGAGGCCTTGCCACTCCCAGTAGAAACTCGCCCCGCCGGCCAGTTGCCGCTGGAGGATGACGTGTCGGTCGTCGTAGTCGTAGCGTTCGCTTTCGCCGGCGGCATTGGTCGCTTCGATCAGTCGGAAACGTCCGTCGTAGCGGTAGGTCACCAGCGTCTGCTCGGTCCGCCAGGCTTCGTCGAGAGTGATGGCCGGGTGGAAACTCTGGTAGTCGACGGCGATTAGGTGACG
>NZ_UETT01000007.1:0-355822 GCF_900115935.1 Pseudomonas sp. 43mfcvi1.1
GGCCTTCGGGTCTGCTGTTTCACTCGGATCAGGGGTCGCAATACGCAAGCCGGCTATTTCGTCAGCGATTGTGGCGTTATCGCATGCACCAGAGCATGAGTCGCCGGGGAAATTGCTGGGACAACGCGCCAATGGAGCGCGTGTTCCGCAGCCTAAAAACGGAATGGATACCGACCACGGGCTACAGAACGACTCAAGAAGCCAAGCGCGATATCAGCCACTTCTTGATGCATCGGTACAACTGGATTCGGCCTCACCAATTCAATGGTGGGTTGGCACCAGCTCGGGCCGAGGAAAAACTTAACGTCGTGTCCGGGATTAGTTGACCACTACACAGGGTCGCCAAAAAACATTTTGACTTGGCTCTAGAGTGGTGTTGTCAGCTCGAAAAAATCTCGCGATGCCCCCACATTTGCCCCCAGCCATATGCGATGCCCGAGCAATTACGTGCCTGCCCCCCGGCAGTGATCCAGCCACCGCGACTGGATACCTTTGCCGTAAAGTGAACGGTGTGTGAGGCATGTTCTTAAGCGACGCATTCAGCTTCGCTGTCTAAGCTGAGGCTTATCGGAAGTCAGGGTAGGGTGACTACCCCAGCACGAAGCAATGATCGACGCATTGGAAAGACAAGATCGGGATTCGCTCGTTAGCTTGTCCAAAGCTCACATCCAGCCTGCGAAGAACCTTTATCTCGAAATGCACGTCCGACAATGATCCCGCGACAAATCGGCTAGGCTGAGTCGAACCACATTCATATACGCCCCTCCGAGTCGCGCTGAGGGCGCTCTTTAAATTCCCGCGCAGGCTGATGATTGTATCGAAGCCTGTAGCTGGAACGCTCGACACTTTTGGCTTTTGATAAAGAACTCTCAATGAGAGTTGTCTAGAGCACATGCTCCGTAAGTATCTGGTAAGGCGCCTCGTCCTAAAGTTGCATCTCATCCCAACCGAGGTCACCGCGAGTACCTCGTCAAGTTGATGAAATTCAGCTCACTCCTCACCTCTCCGGTCGGAAGTGACACGCTTCGGCTTAAAAAGGAAGGCTAATGTCCAAACTACTCTTGTTGTTTTCACTTGCGCTAGTTGTAACGGGTTGCGCGAACATCCCAAGAAGCGAAATGTCGGAGTCTGTGTTTTCTTCGCTGGATTGTCCTGCAATCGTCAATCAATTAGATCAGGCACGCGCTACACGTGAGAATGCAGTTCAAGCGAAGCGCGGTTCTTGGAAGGTCATCATTCCCATCGCTATTGGCGTGCGTTACTTCAACGCAGCAAGTGTAGAGAATGAGGCTGATAAAAGGGTAGCTCTGCTGGTTGAGGAGCAACGGGCAAAGAGATGCACTCAGGTCTCTGATTTAACCAAAAATGCGCTACCTGCAGGAGATCGAAAAATGACCCCAATATCCGTTGTGTCGTTTCCATCTCCTCATGATTGGCCTATTTGGGTAGCCCAAGAACTCGGCTATTTTAGCCGCAGCGGAATAACCGTTTCACTGACCCCAACCCCGGATTCGAAATTTCAGCTTGCCGGACTCATTGAAGGAGATTTCGACATCGCGATGACTGGCATCGACAATGTTATTGCCTATACAGAAGGGCAAGGTGAAGCCCGTACGCAGCGGAACCCGGATTTATTCGCCTTCATGGGCGCCAGCAACAAAGGCTTCCTCCGGCTAGTGACCTCGCCGGAGATAAAAAAATACGCCGACCTCAAAGGTAAACAACTCTCAGTGGATGCTCAAACCACAGGCTACTCATTCGTGCTCCGTGAGTTACTGAAGGAGGGCGGTCTAGGGGCGGCGGATGTCGAGTTTGTCAGCGTGGGTGGGTTGCGTCAGCGTTACCAAACGTTAGTTGAGAATAAATATGCTGGCACGCTTCTTATCTCGCCATTACATGCGGCCGCTCAACAAAAGGGCTTCAATGTTCTTGCCAATGTGGAAGATGTACTGGGTCACTATCAAGCATCGGTCGGTGCCGCGCGCCGCGATTGGGCGAAACACAATCACGTTGAGTTAGTCGGCTACATTCGTGCGTATATGCAGGCTATCGAGTGGCTCCGTAACCCAACAAACAAGGCTGAAGCAATAGCGATCCTGAGTAAAAATATGCCGAACTTATCAGAAACCATGGTCGGCCAAACTTATGAAATGCTGTTGGTCCAGCAAGACGGACTTGATCCACGTGCTAAATTAGATATTTCGGGAATTGAGACTGTTCTCGCATTACGCAGTGAGTATGGAAAACCGCAAAAGACTCTAAGTTATTCTGGAAAGTACTACGATCTACAGTATCACGCAGAGGCAACTGAATCGCTGAGGTACCCGGAAAGCTGATCCGGCCTCCTTCGATCTAGCTGATCAGCTTTCCGATCGACACAAGCAAAAGATCAGGCCAGGCTCCGCTCTTCGGGCAGAAAGTGTCCATCGGTGCGCCCGCGCGATCTCTTGGCAAATAGTCAGGCCTAATCCGGCGCCATGGTCGCGTCGATGAGAGCCGCGCCAGAAACGAGCAAATACCTGCGATAGCTGCTCTGGCCCCACACCAGCGCCCCAATCACGTACAGTCAGGGAGTTTTCATCAAGCGTTACATGGACTTCAGTGCCCCGCGGGGCATGCTGGATAGCATTCTCAAGCAGGTTTTTCAGTAGCGTAAAAAGGGCGCTGCGGTCGGCCTGCCATAAGCACAGCGCAGCAGTACTGTTTACCAGAATGAGGCGGACGCCCGCTGCGTCGGCCATTCGTCGCAGATAAAAGATGGCTTCGTTTGCAACGTCCAGGGTATTAACGGCTGCAAGGCTGTAATTTTGTACCTCACTGGCTTCGGCCAAAAGCAACAGTTGTTGAACCTGCCGCGTCATGTGGGCGACATCGCTGAGTAGTGAACTGCGACCTTCGCTCTGCTCCATCAATTCGATTTGTGCGCGTATCAGTGCCAGCGGCGTTTTCAGTTCGTGTGCAGCTGTTGCCAGAAAATCCTGTTGTACACGGTACCCATGCTCTAAGCGCTCAAGCGTATGGTTAAAGCTGGCCACCAGCGGTGCAATTTCGGATGGCACAGTTTTTACCGCTAATCTGGAATGCAGAGACCGAGGGGAAATTGCGGCCGCAGACTCCGATACCTCACGTAAAGGTTTAAGCGTGTAGCCCAGCGTAACGTATGCGCAGCCGCCGAATACAAAAAGCAATACCAGGCTGAAGAGGACAATGCCAGCCCCCATGAACGGCCAGGCGAACCCGACATGGAGCAGCTCCATCAACCTCTTACTGGCCGCAAACTGCAAGTACCAGGTTCTGCCGTCATGCTCGACAGAGGACGTTGCAGCGTACATCAACAGGCCTTCACGCTCGAAGTTGAATGCTCCGCTCTCTGATCGGGTAATTACTATGTTAGAAGGCCAGAATTTATCCTCAGTGGACGTCAATCTGACATTCGCAGCGGAATCCAGCACTCGATAGCCGATTTCCTGGCCCAGGCTTTTATAGCTCCAGATTCGATTATCCTGGCTGCTATCGAATCCGATAGGCGTGCCAGCACTATCAAACTGAAGTTTGTTCGCCAACTCATGGCTACGCTCGGCCACATCCGCGGTCAGAAAAACATCGCTTTCTGAAACGATTAGAGCGAGTGCCGCTGACGCGATCAGGAGGATACTCAGCAGCACCCCAGCGACGTAGGCAAGCAGCATTTTAAAGCTAATACTATGGCGCCACATCGCATTGGCGTAACGCATATCCAAAACCTCGCAAATTAACAATTCGTTGAGGGCAGCCGATGGATATTAGTTTGCGGCGAATTCGATGGAGCGCCACATCCAGAGCATTCGGTGTCACTGCGTCACCTAGCCCCCATGCGGCAGCCTCAATTGCATTACGACGGACGAGCTCTCCCGGCTTGCGAAGTAACAGCAACATGATCTGCATTTCCGCAGGCGCCAGGGCGATGCTTGCATCGGCATTGCACATCATGCCGGTATCAGGTTGCACACTGAGTTCGCCATGGGAAGGCGCTAAGGGGCGGTGTTCGGCAGGTCGACGCAGAAGTGCCCGCACTCGAGCCACCATTTCGTCCATCGCGAATGGCTTGGGTAGATAATCATCGGCGCCAGCGTCCAGCCCCTCAACCCGGTCGTGCAGCGCATCTCTTGCCGTCAGGACAAGGCAGGGAAGCCCCATTCCCGCGTCACGCAAGCGCCGCAGCAAAATCAGCCCATCCCCGTCCGGCAAACCTCGATCAAGTACCAGCGCCTGATAAGGAACCTGCTGGAGGGCCGCCCACGCATTATCGACGCGGCTAATGACATCAACGGCAATTCCAGAGGTCGTTAAGCCTTTGCAAATAAGATGTGCCAAGCGCTCGTGGTCTTCGACCAAAAGAATACGACTCATAGGAACAGGCACATATAGCCGACCCGCGAATTGATTTTCGCAGAACGGTCCGGAACGGGCAGGCTTTTCAATAGAGCGCACAGGCTAGACATCTTAACGTTACTCAATGCGAAACAATGATCAAATGGGCAGTTGGCTACAGTGAATGGAGACTTACGAATCGCCAAGCTGCAAACTCCGCTATCCTCCGCTGCTTCATCTTACTGGCCGCTTACTGACTCATCCGGAAACTGCGCTCTGTGCGACCTTTGTGGCGTATCGGTGCCCTATCCGAACCTAACCCAGCGCAAAAATGCCTGGCAACATCCGACGTCTTTTATTCCTCCGATCAGCACACCTCGCCAGAGCCGTTACAAGGCAAGACCTCATGAGCCCGCCATTCCTTAATAAGCTGGCGCCGGTTACGACTGTAGCGCTCGGCAAGCACTTCCAGTTTTGCAATGTCATCCATAGCAATCACGCGGAACCGATTGTCCGCTTCACACCACGCCGACAGGAAGCGCTTTGCGTCTATGAAGCCCAGCATGATCGGCCAGATAATTTGTTTATCTGCAGGTGCGTGGGATATCGACAAGGTGATAAGCAGTTTGCGCTGATCACGCAATGCGAATCGGACTTCACTCAGGTCGATTGAAGTGGAAAGGTTGGAGTGGGCGCCCACGTAGAACGTTTCGTCGTCAAAGGTGTGACGCATATCCAGAGGCAACACGGCATTGATTTTGGCCAACGCATTCTTTACTGCGAGGGCAAATTTATCGTCTGTCTGACGACTGACCCACTGGGCACCGACTACAAGTGCCTGTATTTCTTCTTCTGTAAATGCAAGCGGGGGTAACAGAAAACCAGGTTTCAAAATATAACCTAAGCCAGGCTCGCCCTCGATGTCGGCGCCCATCCCCTGCAAGGTCACCACATCGCGACGTATGGTGCGTAATGAAACGCCCAACTCCCGCGCAAGTGTCTGGCCCGACACCGTTCTACGATGTCGGCGCAGCACTTGCATTAGCTCAAACAAACGGTGACTCCTGGCCATGTCTACTCCATCGCGATGACACCTTTACCGCCGAGCTTACGGCCTTTCTCAAGCTCAGTGATAAGCCGAATCGACTCGGACATCGAAACGGTTTCCGCAACTCGGACGTTGTAGCGCCTCTCACTGGCAGCCTTGGCAAGCTTATCCAATATCTCGGCGCGCGGTGAGCCTATGATCATTTTGAGTCTGCGATCAAAAAAAGCGCGGACAAACTTACCTAGGCCGGGGTTTAGATCAAGAAACACGCCTCCCGATTTTAGCGTCGCAACGCCTTTAGATATCGGCAGCGTTGCCGCGGTGTCGTAAACCACGTCGAATCGAGTGGCAATACTCGATAGCTGCATGTTCCGATAATCATAAACAGTCTGCACACCCAGCGACTTTGCTCGCTGCATGTCCCTGTCACTGCAACTGCCCGAGACGACGGCCCCATGAATCAGAGCTATTTGTACAGCGGCTTCGCCTACGGCTCCGGCACATCCATTGACGAAGACATGCTGGCCGGCTCGCAGCTTGGCCTTGTCTATAAGCCCGTTCCAGGCAGTTATACCTGGGGTGCCCAGGCAGGCGGCGTGCTCGAATGACACATCATCCGGCTTATGGGCTAAAAACGCCTCTTTTGTGATAACAGCATGGCCAAACGCTCCGCTTTCTTTAAATCGAGCAAGTCCAAACACCGGGTCCCCGACCTTGAATCGCGTGACGCCGGCGCCGATCGATATAACCCTGCCAGAGAAATCCATTCCCATCGTGCGAGGGAATTTCCGACCGGTAACGATCTTCATTTGCCCAGTCCGCAGCTTCCAGTCAATTGGATTGATCGCTGAAAACTTGACACTGACACCGACCTCACCTTCGCCTGGGGTAGGAAGCTCAAAGTCTTGAACCTGCATAACCTCTGGCCCGCCATATCTGCTGTACTGAATGCGTTTCATGATGCGTCTCCAAACTCCGGCATACGACTGGGGTAGTCACCGAGTGGAATCTACAGAGCAAGGCGGTCAGTTTTTGTCACCATTCGATCAGCTTTCTACTTAGTTCGCCTGTGCTGAGCTGTCGCCGATTTCGATGGTGTGCAATTGTTCGTTGAGGTAGTTGAAGCCGATGGTTTTGCCAAGGCTGGCAAACGACGTGCTCGCACTTTGAGCTTCCCAAGATCCTCGAAAGCCAAGCGCCAATTAACCCGACATCACCAGCGCAGCAAGTTACCGGTGTATCACGCTCATTTACGCAAGCACGGGGGGAGTCGGGGTCGAGCAGGCCGGCGCGATCACTGGCGGAACCGGTACGTGACTGGCCGTGGATTCTGCAGCCGCAACCCCGCCCGGCGCGTATCAGCTTTCACTTGGCGTTGCAGGACCTGGCACTGCCCAGCCCGCCCGATATCATCGAATGCGGCTCGGTGTATTTGATGCAGCAACTGATCCAACTGACCGATGCGGTGATGTGTCATCGGAAAGCGCCTGTGTAGGAGGGGGCTTGACCGCGAAGGTCGTTGACGCGGCCCCCTATGGAAACGTGGAGCTTCCATGGCAGAGGGCGGCCCACTGATGGTGATAAATATCTGTAAGGTCTTGAGCCATTATTGGGCTCGATACCTGATCTATTTTACTGGACACACCAATCGAAGCTCTTGGCCCCTAGAACCGCTGGAGAGGTTTGTATGATCTGTCGCGAAATGACCTTGCCCTCGCTTGCTCGAAGGAACGTCTTGAAATGTGCAGATTCCACGTGTGCCTGATAAGCCGCCTGATCCCGATAAACCTCCACCACATAGAGCCTGGTCGGGTCGTCTGTATCAACGGCGCAATACATTGAGAAAACACCCGGCTCGCTCCGTAACGACGTCTCAATATTTATCCTGCCTGCTTCGAGAAACGGTGGTATGTCGTGTGGATCGAGCACGAACTCGAAGATTCGCAGGATTGGAACATCATTTTCGATGGCCATGGTTTATTTGCTCCAACGGATCGCTATCAACATGATCATGGCAGGTCTTCCAAGCCCCTCTGATCCACACGCTCATGGTTATCCCTTTCTACTTCGGCTCGCCTTCGACGATATAGGCATTGGTATGGCCTGATCGCTGCCGGAAGGGCCGGATCTTGGCGTACTCAGGTGAGTTGTACCAGGCACGAGCCTGCTCAAGGCTATCGAACTCGATGATGATCAACCGATGACTCGGTGGACTGCCTTCGAGCGGGCTGACTCCGGGGGCACGCACTATGTATCGTCCGCTGTAGCGCTCAAACGTGGCATCCACCTGATCCCGGTATGGCTTGATTCCCTCCGGGTCGGTCAGTTCGAATTCGGCAATGTAGTAGGCAGGGGCGCTTCCTTTAGCCTGCTGAGCCTGGGGAGGCGGTGTCTGAGCTTGGGCAATGGGCGCGCCAAGGGTCAAGATTACAGTCGCGACGGCCATATAAAATGCGGTGTTATTCAGCTTCATTGGTCATGCTCCTTCGCAAGATTGAGGTGGCGTTGGTCGTCAGTCAGGCTGTGGCGCTTTGGCGCTGAGTTGGACGGGTTGTGTTTCAATCAGCTTGCGCGACAAGATCATGGGCTGTGTGATCGCTACATATTTCTTGAAGTGCGGGGATTCGATGTGTGCTCGATAGGCTTCCTCGCTAGCGTATATCTCGAAAAAACGAAGACTGTTGGGCTTTCCCTTTTCCGCGACTGAATAGATGGCGAGCACGCCAGGTTCAACGCGGATGGATTCTTCCATTTCTTCCCTGACGGCCACCTTGTAGGCTTCAAGCTGTGCCGGATCGATCACCAATTCGGCAATGCGTACGACGGTCGCGGGTGTCTCTTGTGCCTGCACCGTACCTGCTCCGAGGCTAAATGCCACACCAGCGCAAAATAGCGCCGACAGGAGTCGGTTTCTGTTTTTTGTCATGTGATATCTCCTTGGGTCAATGGGGTCTGATGCAGCGGCGCATGACTTACCTTTCAATCATCGAGGGTGCTTTCAGTCTTGCGGGTATTTCTCCAACTCGCATACAAGCACGTCGATAGCAAGTCGAGATCGAAGCGGCTGATATTGGGCAGCAGGCCAGACCACATAGCACTCCATGGCTGCTCTAGGCCGATCTCCCCATATCTCTACGAGCGAGCCCTGCTGCATCCGATCCCGGATCAGCCAGTAAGGAAGCCAAGCCAGGCCCATGCCCTCGGCGGCGGCATCCGCAATCACCTCCAAGTCGTCGAAGCGCAGGCGTGAAGTGACATTAACGTCAACCAGCGCACCTTTTGCGTCGGGAAGCTTCCACGCCAAACCGTGATCGTTGCGCCAGTATGGAAGTAGGTCATGGTCAGTCAGATCGGCTAACGTGTGTGGCTCGCCCCGTCGTTCAAGATAAGCCTGCGAGGCGCACAGCACCTTTCGTTGACTGACTAACTGGCGCGCACGCAGGGTCGAGCCATTGCCTAGCCGACCGTTGCGCACTGCGAGGTCAAAACCCTCGGCGATCAAGTCAACCTGGCGGTCGCTGAAATTGAGCTCCAGCTCTAGGTTGGGATGTTGGCGCGCATATGACCGCAAAATGGGCGCGACACGATAGCGCCCGAACAAAACAGGAAGCGTGACTCGCAACTTGCCGACGACCTCCCGCCGGCCGTTCTCCAGCATGGTCTCACCCGCGCGCAACTCATCGATCGCACGTAGGCAGCGCTCATAGTACTGCTGGCCGTCCTCGGTCAGACACTGAGTTCTCGTGGTCCGCTGAAACAGCTGAACGCCAAGTCGCTCCTCTAGACGTGCAATCGCCTTGCCGACCGCCGAGCGCGTCAAGGAAACCCGTTCACCGGCTTTCGCAAAACCACCGGCGTCGACGACTTCCACGAACAGCTGCACACCATCGAATCTATCCCGCACGGCTAGCTCCCTTGGATTGTAGAATTAAAGGACGCACTGACGATAACTATTACCTCCAATGCTGATTAATATTCTACTTTAAAGTAGCACAGCAGCACACGGTGTCTCTCTGTGCTTTTGCAACGTTGTGGTTCACACCAAAAGAACTACCTGCCTATGGATCTCACGTATGGCCAAAGAACAGGGGGGAGTTATATGAAGTTGATCTCAATTGTGTATGACAGTGGTTATGGTCATACCGCACGTGTGGCCGAGGCAGTTGCTGAAGGCGCCAGATCGGTCGACGGTGCCGACGTCCGGCTGATCGCCGTGGCGGATGGTCCGATCGACTGGGAGCGGCTAGAGAAGAGCGACGCGATTATCTTCGGCTCACCGACTTATAACGGCATGATCAGCGCTCGCTTCAAGCAGTTCTTTGAGGACTCCACGAAGGCCGCGTGGATCGAACTCAAGTGGCGCGACAAGCTCGCTGCCGGTTTCACCAATTCTGGCGCGCAGCACGGCGACAAGCTGAATTCGCTGGTCTCCATGGCGCTGTTCGCCGCTCAGCACGGCATGATCTGGCTTGGTCTGGACATGATGCCGGGTAACAGCAGTAGCACCGGTAGCGAAAACGATCTCAATCGTCATGGAAGTTGGCTCGGCGCCATGACGCAGTCGAACAACGACCAAGGCGCCGATCTCACGCCGATTCGCAGTGATCTCGATACCGCCTCTTATCTAGGCAAACGGGTCGCCCAGACTGCCCGTCGATTCAATTCTGTATAAGCCATTTCGCCTCAAATCCAATCCAGGAGCAAGACCATGAAATTGCTTTGCCTCGACGTCCCGCAGCCCGGCGCCACGATGGAAAAATATGCACCACATATGGCGGACGAAGTCCGCCACACCTGGCAGATGTACAAGGGCGACATTATCCGGGATATCTATTTCCGGCAGGATCGTCCCGGTGTCGCGATCATCGCCGAAGCCGAATCTGTCGAAGTCGCCAAGGCAGCATTGGCCGAGTTCCCGCTCGCCAAGGCAGGCCTCATTGATTGGGAGGTTATCCCGCTTGGTCCCTTCACCAACTGGGAAGCGCTGTTCGCTGCTGGCAACGCCTGAGACCAACAACAGGAGGCACCGATGGGATCGACCGCGCTGCGCAAGTGGAGCGGCCGGATTCGGACAGGAGATGCTGGATTTCTGTGGAGAGCACGGCATTGTCTCGGACGTCGAGATCATTCCCATCCAGAAGATTAACGAAGCCTACGAGCGCATGTTGAAAAGCGATGTGAAGTACCGCTTCGTCATCGATATGGCCACGATAAAGTCCTGAGGAAGTAAAAACATGACAAGCACGATCAAACCCATCCTGTGCGTGGTCACCAGCCATCCGATCCGCGGCGACAGTGGCGAACCCACCGGTTTCGCCATGGTTGAGCTGACCCATCCGCTGGAAGTCTTCGAGGCAGCTGGGATTGCGGTGGAGATCGCTTCCATCCGAGGAGGTCATCCGCCGATCGACTTCTTTGACTTGTCCGATTCAACCAACGACCACTACTGGAAGGACAAGGGCTTCCGAGACGCACTGGCTCATTCCCTGGTGCTCAGCGATCTCGACCCCTCGCGCTACTCGGCGGTCTTCTTCGTCGGCGGCCATGGCACGATGTGGGACTTTGCGGACAGCGCGGCTGTGCAGAAGGTCATTCGCGAGATATGGGAGGCCGGCGGCATCGTCTCGGCCGTTTGCCACGGCCCGGCCGCGCTGGTGAATGCGACATTGTCGGACGGCAGCTATCTCGTCGCCGGCAAGAAGCTCGCATCCTTCACGGATGAGGAAGAGGCCGAGGTCCAGTACACCACGGTTGTGCCGTATTTGCTGGCGAGCACGTTAAAGGCGCGCGGCGCACTGCATCAGCCAGCCCCTAACTGGTCAGAGCAAGTGGTAACCGATGGGCACCTGGTGACCGGCCAAAACCCAGCCTCAGCGCGTGGCGTGGGCAAAGCGGTCGTCGCCCAGTTGAAGGCGACGACCTGACGGAGGGACGGAAGTGGTTCGTCTGCCGATTTTGTCATCGGGGCTGGCACGATTCTGGCTCCGATATGGAGGCAGCATGCAGCCACGATCATTCAGGGCCCGCTTGGGTTCGAATCAGCCGAGGCTGTTCATTCTTTCGAACATGGCTTCTCCAAGCTCGCGTGTCTTGGCCGAAACACCGATCAACACTTCATCCTTGCCTTCGGCAAGTTGCTCAAGCGTCTCCTTGGCGAAGTCGTCGGGGGTGACCATCATGTGATTGACGGTGCCTTCGCTGCGGGCGCCGCCACCCAGTCCGGTATCGACGATCGGCGGGGCGATCTCGATCACTCGGATGCCGGTCGTCTTGAGTTGATGCCGCAGACTGAGCGTGAAGGAGTGAATCGCGGCCTTGGTCGCGCAGTAGACCGGCACGTCAGCCATGGGCGAGAAGGCCAAGCCCGAACTGACGTTAATCACATAGGCTTGGGCTTGCAGCCTGAGCGTAGGCAACAAGTCAGCAATCAAGTGGATGGGCGCAGTGAAATTGATCGCCACTTCTTGATCCAAGCTGTCCGTTGCGGGATCGGTGGTGAAGTCGCGATGTGCCTGGATGCCGGCATTGTTGATAAGGACGTTCAGGGTCGGATGGTGGGTCTTCAACCACTGAACCAATGCACGGCGACTGACCGCGTCGGCCACGTCGCAGACGTGCGTAACCAAGGCCGGCACCGCGTCCTTGGCCTGCCGCAAGGCGGTCTCGCTACGGCCGCAGATGATGACCTTATTGCCTTCGCTGGAAAAGCGTTTTGCCAGCGCCAAGCCGATGCCTGTTGCGCCGCCAGTAATGAGAATGGTGTTGTCTGTAAGTTTCATCGTCTTTCCTTCCGTGTTGATAGAGAAGGTGTGCCGACGATTAATGAGGTATCCGCGGGCACACCTTCGCAACCGGCAAGCCGGGCTAGGTGTCGCGGATACCCCATGGGGAGGAGTTGCCGTTCCGTGGAACAGCGACCGGGCTACCATCCGGCCAGCACTCTTTCGACGGCTAGAACTTTATCGGTTTGATTGGCCGTTCACAACCATTTGCCGACGTTGGCAACGGGCACGCTTTGAAGGCGACAGAGAGCGCTCGTGAAGGGCGATCACTTTTCGGAACCCAGGAAGTCATCATGAAACTGATCTGTGTCGAAGAACATGTACTCGATTCTGCCATTGGTAAAGCTACGCAAATGCGCGCACTGGCGCAGGCTCCTTATCTTCCTGATTGGGGTAGTCGCGTAACCGACGGTTGCAATGTCACGGATGACAGTCGTCCGCATGTGGTTGCGGCCAGCGAGTCGGCAAGAAAGGCACTGGAGATGGGCGCCGCACGTTTGGCGGACATGGACGCGGCGGGAATTGGCATGCAGGTGCTTTCCTATGGTGGGTTCCCCCAGTTGTTGCCTGCGCAAGAAGCCGTCGAACTGAATCGAGCTGCCAACGACAGGCTGGCCGAGGCTGCCCAAGCCCATCCAGAACGTTTCGCCGGCTTTGCAACCCTGCCGTGGCAGGCGCCGGAAGCAGCTGCACGGGAATTGGAGCGGGCAGTAAAGGAGCTGGGCCTCAAAGGAGCACTTATCAACGGCCGTCCTGGCGAAACGTTTCTGGACGATCCGCGCTATGCACCGATCCTGGCAGCGCTCGATGAAATGCAGGTGCCGCTGTTCGTCCATCCCGGCCTGCCGCTGCCGGCGGTGCAGGCCCCTTACTACGGTGGATTTGATCGCGAACTAACCGCTCGCCTGTCGATGTTCGCTTGGGGTTGGCACAACGAAGCCGGTATTCACGTCGTGCGTTTATTGCTTGCAGGTGTGTTTGACCGTTATCCAAATCTGCAGGTCATCAGCGGACACTGGGGGGAAATGGTGCCGTTCTACCTGCAGCGTTTGGAAGACTCCATTCCGCAGGAGGCCTCTGGCCTGAAACGACCCATCGTGCAGACTTATCGTGAGCATGTGTACGTCACCCCCAGTGGCATGCTGACGCTGCCGCACTTTCAGTTTGTTCATTCGTTGATGGGGTCTGAGCGCATCCTGCACTCCATCGACTATCCCTACCAAAGCCTGGATGGCGCGCGAGCCTTCATCGACGCACTCCCAATTAGCGATGCGGAGAAAGCACTCATCGCTCACGGTAATGCCGAACGTCTGCTGCGTCTTTGAAGCGAACAACCGGGCTGCAAAATACGCGGGCCGGGAACGCTTGAGTGCCTCGGCCACCGCCTTCACGACAATGGTGGGAGTATGGAAGCGGTCCCCGGGCGATCCCGCGAGGTCTCGGACCATCGCTCGCGCCAGCCGACGTTTGCGCAAGCCCAGCGCTGAGCGCACACCGGCCTATTGTTGAGGGCTGCTCATCGGTGCATAAACCAAACAGCCGGTAGTTGAACGTAGAGACATCAATTAGGTTGTTCGCAACTCTATTCATTGAGCAAGGAGCTACCGATGCGCCCAAGAGCAGCCATGCCTGCAGTCGCCCTGCTGGCCACCATCGCATTTAACGCCTGCGCTGCTGATGCCCCCTCCGAGCAATCCATGACGATCGTGAGAAATGGTGAGCAGGCATCCCTAATCGGGCCGCCAGCTAATTTTGTGGGGCATGCACGAATTGACCCTCTCTTCGCCCCACGGGCACCGTCGAAAGTCTCGGCAGGGTATGTGACCTTTCAACCGGGTGCGCGATCGATGTGGCATACCCACCCGTTGGGACAAATGTTGGTGGTCACAATGGGTACCGGATGGGTTCAACAAGAGGGCGCTGATAAACAGGTCATCAAGCCTGGAGACGTGATATGGACGCCGCCTGGCGTCAAGTATTGGCATGGCGCAACGAGCACGACCGGCGTGACTCACATGGCCATTCAAGAGACGCTTGACGGCAAAAATGTCGAGTGGCTTGAGCCAGTTACCGAAGCCCAGTACGGCGCTTCATTATGATTATTCGAACATTTGCAGCAGCAGGCTTAGCGCTGTGCTTGTCTGCATGCGCCACCCCCGAGGGGGCGCGGACTAAGGAAATTTCGCACATGTCAAATTCAGCCGATATACACGCCGCATCACCGGTAATGGCTCACAACGCTGGCACATTATTGCTCGGTGAGGTCTGGAAGCGCCCAGAGTTGTCTCCCCGTGACCGGAGCCTGGCAACGGTCGCCGTGCTGATTGCGCGAGGTCAGACAACTGAGCTGGCGGCATACCTGGATCTGGCGTTGAAGAACGGGGTGACGCCTTTGGAGTTGTCCGAAACTATCAACCATCTCGCATTTTATTCGGGTTGGGGTAACGCCGCTGGAGCAGCGCCGATTGCCAAAGAGGTGTTTAGCAAGCATGGCATAGCCTCTGACCAACTGGCGCCGGTGTCGCCCGTGCTATTGCCTATCGATCAGGCTGCCGAAGACGCACGCGTTGCAGCTGTCGACAAATCTGTTGGCCCGGTTTCGCCAGGGTTAGTGAAATTCACCACCAGTGCGTTATTCAACGATCTCTGGCTGCGTCCGGGTCTTGCGCCCAGAGACCGTAGCCTGATTACTGTTACGACGTTAGTTGCAAACGGTCAGGTTGCGCAGATCGGTTACCACCTTAATCGTGCGATGGACAATGGCCTGACGCAGACCGAGGCTTGCGAATTGCTTTCACATCTGGCGTTCTATGCTGGATGGCCTAACGCCTTCTCAGCCGTGCCGGTATTTAGCGATGTGTTCACCAAGCGCCAGGCGAGCTGAGTCGCTAGGGGAGTGGCCCCATGGGTTCGAGTTCGCGGATGAGGTCAATCAGTAGGCGAATGCCTACGGGAACTTGTCTGAAGCTTGAGTAGTAGATGTGAAAGCCTGGGTCATGGTGAGCCCAGTCCTCAAGGACTCGCCGCAGGGAGCCTTCCGTGATCTGTCGTTCGACGACCTTCGCAGGAACATACATCAAGCCGGCGCCGCGCATTGCCATCGCCACACCAACGCGGGTCTCATCGATAGTGATGGCGCCCGGCGCGTCTATCTCCATCTGTTGATCCTCCTTCGAGAATTGCCAGTGGTAAATGCGTGCATTCCCCAGACGCACGCGTAAACAACGATGTTGGTACAGCTCTTCCGGATGTAGCGGGGTGCCGAATCGCTCAAGGTAATCAGGCGCGCCAACGACGGCCCATGCCACATCGGGAGAGAGTCGTTGAGCGATCATGTCTTCGGGCACCGTCCCGCCGAAACGAATCCCTGCATCGTGGCCGTCGCCGATAATATCGACCATTCGGTTAGTCACGGTGAGGTCAACCTCGATGTCCGGATAGCGATCAATGAAAACCGGAAGAACGGGGCCGAGCAGCAGTTTTGCGCCATCGCTCAACACGTTCAGGCGGATACGCCCGGCTGGCTCATCGCGTAGCCGGTTCAGGGTCTCCAGCGCCTGTCCGATATCATTGACCGGGGTGCTGATGAGGCTTTGCAGCTCCTCACCAGCTGCTGTGAGTGTCACGCTTCGGGTGGTGCGATTGAGCAGTCGAACGCCAAGCCGTGTCTCCAGACCTTTCATGGCATGGCTCAGCGCAGACGCGCTGATGCCCACGTCCAGCCCCGCCTTTCTGAAGCTTTGATGCCGAGCGATGGCAAGGAAATAAACAATATCTGCCAGGTTCGTGCGGCTCAGTTGCATTGATGACTCCGAAGCAAAAGCGGTAAGGTCAGCCCACAGCGGGCAAGTGGTCAATCAACTTGTCGAGCGTAATGGGGTAATCACGAACCCTTATGCCGGTAGCGTTATAAACAGCGTTGGCAATCGCCGCTGCCGCTCCTGAAATACCGAGTTCGCCTACACCTTTAGCCTTCAGCGGAGTCGCATAGGAGTCAACTTCATCCAGGAAAATAACCTCCTGGTGGGGGATGTCGGCATGCACCGGTACTTCGTAGCCAGCCAGATCGTGATTAACAAAATAGCCCAAGCGGTGATCCACAATCATTTCTTCCATAAGTGCTGCACCCGCGCCCATGGTCATTCCCCCGATGATCTGACTACGTGCTGTTTTGGGGTTGAGTATTCTGCCTGCTGCGCACACTGCCAACTGGCGACGAATGCGAATTTCTCCTGTGGCCGCGTTTACACCAACCTCTACGAAGTGAGCGCCAAAGGTTTGTTGGGCATACTGCTTAGCCAAGTCGCCAAACTCCATGACGTCTTCGGCCTGCAAGTCGCCGTCTCTTGTCGCTTGTGCCAATGGTAGGTTTTTCGACCCTTCACGGACGTGACCATCGATAAATTCGGCTTTTGTCGGATCGAGGCCTAACTTGGTTGCGACCGCTTCTCTAAGTTTCACACAAGCAGCATAGACGCCCGCCGTGGATGAGGCTGCGCCCCATTGGCCGCCTGAACCCGATGACTCCGGAAATCTTGAGTCGCCCAGGTAGACGTTCACCTTGTCCATGTCCACGCCCATCATTTCCGCAGCCGTTTGAGCAATGATTGTGTAAGAACCGGTGCCAATATCGGTCATGTCGGTTTCGACGGTGACCATGCCTTTGCGATCAAGTCGCACGCGCGCAGCGGACTTTGTCGTGGGTGCGCCTCGAATCGCCGACGCCATCCCCAGCCCGACCCACCAACCGTCATGTAGTTCTTTAGCCGGTTGGGTACTACGCCGAGCCCAGCCAAAATGATCGGCTCCCGTATGCAGGCATTCGACTAACTGGCGCTGAGAGAACCGGCGATCAGGCTGCTCCGGGTCTACCTGAGTGTCGTTGATGACGCGAAACTTCACAGGATCAATCCCCAGTTTCTCAGCTATTTCGTCCATGGCAATTTCCAGTGCCATCATGCCTGGAGCTTCACCCGGCGCGCGCATGGCGCTACCTTCGGCAAGGTCGAGTTCGGCGAGATACAAGCGTGTCATGCGGTTTGCGCCCGCATACAAGGTTCGGGTCGATGCGGTGGCCGCTTCAGTGCGACCACCGCGCAGATTGCCAGACCAGCTCTCGTGGCCGACGGCAGTGAGTGTGCCGTCCGGATTTGCACCGAGCCGGATTCTTTGAATCGTCGCGGGTCTATGGGTCAGGTTGTTAAACATGAGCGGGCGGGGGAGTGCTACTTTCACCGGGCGCCCGGCCGCTCTAGCGGCAAGAGACGCCAATACGGCGTCGCACAGGATGGTGCCTTTTCCACCAAAGCCGCCGCCGATGTAGGGTGAGATCAGGTGAATGTTGTCTTTGGAGATGCCTAGCGTTTTAGCGAGGTCTCTGACACCCCAGTTCATCTGCTGAATGGATGTCCATAGCGTCAGTTTGTCTCCCTGCCACTGAGCGATGGTGGCATGAGGCTCCATCATCGCGTGGGCATGATCCGGGGTAGTGTAATGGCCGTCGAGGGTGACGGCTGCCTGCTTGAACGCGCCTTCGAAATCCCCGATCGCGGTGTGGGGAGGAGGGCCGAACGCACCCGGCGCGGGTGTCTTGGCTGACGCTCTCTGTGCGGCGAGGTCGTAGGCCCCAGGCTCTCTTACGTAGTAGACCCGAAGCAGAGTCGAAGCAGCCCTGGCTTGTTCAAACGTCTGTGCGACGACAATGGCTACGGCCTGGTGATAGTGATCGATCTTTGGGCCGGCAAGTGCGCGGTCAACGTAAAATTCGCCCTTGTCCAGTCGACCCGCATTCTCATAGGTGACGATTGTAATCACGCCACTGGCTTGGCGTGCTTCGCTCGAATCAATTGAGGAAATTCGACCTTTGCCGATTGCTGAACCCACGACATAGCCGTAGGCGGGGGGACTGACAGCGGCCTGTTGTTCGTAAGCATAGGTCGCCGTGCCGGTTGTTTTCAGTTTGCCTTCAACTCGATCTTTGGGTTGACCAATCACCTTCATTTGATCAATGGGATTGGTGCTCGCAGGCGTATCAAACTTCATGAGGCTTACTCCTGGTCAATCGACCGCAGCCGTGCAATGTCGGTGATGTCGCTTAGGAAGATGCGGTGGAAAGCGCAAGGCCAATTGTCCGTTCCGCCAGTTTGATCTTGAAGGCGTTCTGCGCGGTAGGATTAGCGGCAGCCAGCAAATGTGTGGCTACGGCCTTCGCGCCATCAGGCAGATAAGCTTCGGCCTCTTCACTTCGCCAAGGCTTGTACGCCACGCCTCCCAGGGCGAGTTGCCCCGTCCGGTCTGGCAGTATGATCGCCGCGACAGAAACCAGCGCAAACGCGTAGGAGGTGCGGTCACGAACCTTGTAGTAGATATGCTCGCCCCCTAAAGGTTTAGGCAGCGTCACGGCAGTAATCAGTTCGCCGTTGTTCAGGATGTTCTCGATATGTGGGGTGGTCCCCGGTGCGCTGTAAAGGTCGGCGAGATCAATCGTTCTAACTTGGCCGTCCGAGTTGAGTGTTTCTACCCTTGCGCCCAATGCTCGCATCGCCACAGCCATGTCACTGGGATGGCTTGCAATGCAGGCATCGCTGACCCCGACGATCGCTTGTTGCCGACTGGCGCCACCGATTGCAGAGCAGCCGGCACCCGGACGCCGCTTATTGCAAGGCTGATTGGTATCGTAAAAGTAGGCGCACCGGGTGCGTTGCAATAGATTGCCTGCCGTTGTGGCTTTGTTGCGCAATTGCCCTGACGCTCCCGCGAGCAGCGCCTTGGATAGTACGGCATAGTCTCGACGCACCTGAGGCGCAGCAGCCAAGTCAGTGTTACGCACCATGGCGCCGATCCTTAGCCCGCCGTCCTCAGTCGGGGTGATTTCATCGAGCGCCAGTCCGTTTACATCTATCAGGTGCTGGGGGATTTCTATTTCCAGTTTCATCAAGTCGAGCAAATTAGTACCGCCGGCGATGAATCGGGCGCCCGGGTTATTGGCAACGGCATTAACTGCTTGCTGCAAAGAGGTGGCTCGTTCGTAAGTAAAGGATTTCATGCCTCATCTCCGGCTATCTCTTGAATGGCATCGACGATGTTGGAGTACGCCCCGCAACGGCAGATATTTCCACTCATGCGCTCGCGAATTTCAGTGGCTGTGACGGTGCTACTGGCGATCAAATCGCTGGTGACGTGGCTGGGTATGCCGGCCTTTATCTCTTCAAGCATCGCGACTGCCGAGCAAATCTGCCCAGGCGTGCAGTAACCGCATTGGTAGCCGTCGTGCTTGATGAATGCCGCTTGCAGAGGGTGCAGGTTGTCCGGCGTACCGAGCCCTTCAATGGTGGTGATGCTGTCACCTTCATGCATGACCGCAAGCGTGAGGCACGCGTTTATTCGTCGACCTTCTACGATCACCGTACAGGCACCGCACTGGCCGTGGTCACAACCCTTCTTGGTGCCGGTTAAATGCAGCCTTTCTCGAAGGACGTCCAGGAGCGTGCTGCGGTTGTCGACATCCAAGGCAACTCGCCGCTCGTTGAGGGTAAACGTCACATGACTGCCTGGTGGGCTCTGCGCTGCTGATTTCGTGTTGGCAGTCGCTTGGGCATCATCGACCTTCGCTAATACGGCCGTGACCGCAGTACCTGCGGTACCTATCAGCACTTGTCGTCGGGAGAGTTCTATCCCAGCTCCCGTTGCGGTGGGGGTTTTAGTGTTCATCAACGTCTCCATTCGCAGTAGGTGTTGCTGAAGCCGGTGTTCAGTGTGGGAGCCTATGGCACTAGGTTGCAGCTGATAACTGGCGTTTTCAGAATGAATCCGTGAGCAGCGCTCAGTAATCCAGGCCAAGGCCCCGCGTGGACAGGAACCGGACCTGCGGGCTATTACTCGGTGGCGGAAAAAGAACACCCAAATTGGCTGCACTTCTTCGAGATCTATGCAGATGAGGCGGCATATCGAAGCCGTATGGCGTCTGCACATTTTCAGAAGTACATGAAGACAATCCAGTCGACGATTCTGTCCAGAGTCTCAGTCGAAACCGAACCAGTTCAACTCAGCACTCGCGGGGTCGATGACCGATTCTTCATGAGTGTGTGGTCTGTAAGAGAGTGACGCTGAGCACATCAGTTTTACGCTCAGGAACGCAAGGCACCGGCACGTTTGTTCAACGCCGCAAGCGCAGTGCCCCAACGATCAGCGACAGTGCGGGCGAAGATTGGCGGTGGTTTGCGTAGAAGATATGAAGCCCAGGAACGCTCGGCGCCCAGTCATTGAGCACGACTTGCAGGTTACCGTTCTCGATGTAAGGCCGTGCTAGCTCTTCCGGTATATACGTCAGACCTGAACCTACACTCGCAGCTTCGATAGCTTGGTAGGTTCGAGTTGAACGTCCACGAACCCTGCGTACGCCCTTCAGAAATAGGGCCGATTGATATTTTCGTTCAAGCAGTTTCAGTCGCAGAGATGTAGCCGTCCGGCCAATACATATTCCATTGAAAAAATCGACCGGGGTTCTCGGGCTTCGGAACATTCTGGAAATCGCAAAGGAGTATTTCGAATTGATCCGCCGGGTTTTGACTTTGTTGGACATTCAGCCATTGATCGAAGTGGATCGGAGAGCGCTTGACGGCGGTTTGGGAACAGCGGCTTGTGATTTTTTCGACACGGGGGAATGTTACACCTTAGGTTGGGGGCATCCTTTTCAAACCATCTAAAGCATGCCCTCAGATGTGCCCCCAATGGCGCAATCCACTGGAAGTGAATGGAGCTCCATGGTTTCTGGAAAGGCAGAAATGATCAGCCGAACAGCCCACCCGACGACGCCTAAAGACTCTCAGGGTCGCCAAAAAACATCTGAATCCGCGAGCGCAACCAGCGTTCCCCCGGGTCATTGTCCTGGGATCCGCGCCAGGCCATGTGCAGTTCGAAGCTGCGCACCGGTATGGGCGGGTCTTCGGCGCGGACGCCGCCGGCGGCGGTCAGCGCGTCGGCGGTGTAGTCGGGCACGGTGGCGACGATGTCGGTGCCCGACAGCAGGGTGCTCAGGCCGTTGAACTGCGGTACGGCCAACACCACATGGCGCTTGCGGTCGAGTTTCGCCAGTTCTTCGTCGATGAAGCCGCTCAAGTCCCCTGCGAAGGAGACCAGGGCGTGGGGGCGAGCGCAGAATTCGTCCAGGGTCAGTCGGCCCGGCGCGGTGTCGGCCCGCAATACTTTGGGCAAGCTGCGGCGCAAGACCTTGCGCTTGGCGTTGGCCGGCAGGTCGTCGGTGTAGCTGACGCCGATGGAAATTTCACCGGAGGCCAGCAAGCTTGGCATCAAAATGTAGTTGACCCGGCGCACCACCAGCACAATGCCGGGCGCTTCAGCCCGCAGGCGCTTGAGCAGCATGGGCAGCAGGGCGAATTCGGCATCGTCCGACAGTCCAATGCGAAATACCGAGGTGCTGGTGGCCGGGTCGAATTCCGCCGCGCGGCTGACTGCCGTGGAAATCGAATCCAGGGCTGGGGAGAGCAGGGCGAAGATCTCGACTGCCCGGGCCGAAGGCTCCATGCTGCGGCCGGTGCGCACGAACAACGGGTCATCGAACAGGCTGCGCAGGCGCGACAGCGCGGCGCTGATGGCCGGTTGGCCCAAGAACAGCTTCTCGGCCGCGCGGGTCACGCTGCGTTCATGCATCAATGTTTCGAACACGATCAACAGGTTCAGATCGACACGCCGCAGGTCATTACGATTCATCTGGGGTCCTGGCAGATTCGGCAAGCTTGACGTGAGCGGCCATATGGGAACAATGGCCGGCATGAATCTTACGGGGAAAGGCTGGTACTCTGCACCGGCTAATTGCGTTTTCTTAGGTTAAGTCCTACAGGATTGGTTGGTTTTTCTTACTGCGGAATCAATGACAGGCATGTCGACTATTA
Source organism: Pseudomonas sp. 43mfcvi1.1 (assembly GCF_900115935.1). Classification (NCBI taxonomy): domain Bacteria; kingdom Pseudomonadati; phylum Pseudomonadota; class Gammaproteobacteria; order Pseudomonadales; family Pseudomonadaceae; genus Pseudomonas; species Pseudomonas sp. 43mfcvi1.1. The sequence continues at coordinate 22,092 of NZ_UETT01000007.1, forward strand.
ATAGCCACTGATGGTCTTGGGTACAAAGCCCGGATAGAGTTCATGGCATTAGAGGTTACTTTGACGAGGTTTGCGATGTCCCGCACGATCCGTTTTCACAAGTTTGGTGGTGCCGAGGTGCTCAAATGCGAAGAGCATGCGGCGGCTCTTCCTGCGCCAGGAGAAGTGCAGGTCCGCGTCGAAGCGATCGGCATCAGTTGGTACGACACCTTGTGGCGCCAGAACCTGGCATCTTCCCAGGCACGCCTGCCTTCGGGCCTGGGCCATGAGATGGCCGGGGTAGTCACGGCTGTCGGCGATGGTGTCGATGATCTGGCCGTGGGCGACAAGGTCGCCAGCTTCCCTGCCGAGAGCCCGAACGATTATCCGGTGTACGGTGAAGTCATCGTGCTGCCACGCACCGCCCTGACCCGTTATCCCGACGTGCTCAGCCCCATCGAAGCTGCCGTGCATTACACGCCGCTGCTGATTGCGTACTTCGCCTACATGGACTTGGCGCGGGTCAAGCCGGGGCAATTCGCCCTGGTGACCGATGCCAGTCATTGCGCCGGTCCTTCCTTCGTACAACTGGGCAAGGCCCTGGGTGTGCGGGTGATCGCGGCCACCAAGACGGCTGACGAACGGGAGTACCTGTTGTCGCTGGGCGCCGAGAAGGTCATCGTTACCGAAGAACAGGACTTGCTGATGCAAATCAACAAGCTCACTGACAACCGCGGCGTCGATGTAGTCTTCGACGGCCTCGGCGGGCCGCAGATGTCGCTGCTCGGCGATGTATTGGCGCCTCGTGGCAGCCTGGTGCTGTATGGCTTGCAGGGCGGCAACCAGACACCGTTCCCAGCCTGCGCGGCGTTCCAGAAGAACATTCAGTTCTTTGTACACTGCATCGGCAATTTCACCGGCAAGCCGGAACTGGGCATCCTCCAGGACCATGTGGCTTTGCAACGAGCACTGCGGGATATCAATCAATTGACCGCCGATCGCGTGCTGTTGCCACTCAAGACTCGGGTCTTCCCGTTCTCCGAGTTCGTCGAGGCTCACCGTTACATGGGCGAGTGCCCTTGCCGTGAGCGCGTTGCCCTTCAGGTCGTCGACCCGGCCTGAACCCCCTGTCTTGCGCAAGAGTCATCACCTCGGCTCTTGCGCTGCCGTCCTGATCCCCATCCTTTCTTACGGCAGTTCCTGCCTGGCGGGGCTGCGTTCGTAGCTCGCCATTTCGCGCCCTGAATTGCCTGCCCCGGTTCGCTCAAAGACTGAGACGGTTTGTCGGCCAACATCTGAACTGGTTTTTGCCCTCAATCTGTATCTTCTAATCAGTGTTTAAGTCTTGATAATTGAACGCTGATTTCCATATCAAGGAAGAAGTCGTGGTGCGGTATAACTTTTTCGAAGGTCTTCAACCTTCAGGGCGCATTCAAAAGGCAACGGGCATTAATTGGTGCGAGGCTATCTATCGACCCTGGAGGAAACAGGGTGGGGTAGAGCATCAATTAAAGTTCGGCAAGTTCTTTATTTCTCGTGCTCATTATCTGTGGGACGTTGTCGGAATTCTCCTAGGACGCCCCGGCCAGCCGGCAAGAGCCCCGTTTTTAAAGGCTCCCGGCGGAGACCAGAAAGGGCGAAGGCCGACTCCCGGCATATGTGTCAAATAATTACGACAAGCGATGCTTGAGCGTATTGCTAATACTCTTTGAGTACTAGAACAACCCATCTAGACCAACACGTCGCGCAGTCACGTTGGTGCGGGTGCGACGCCGATAGTTGAATTTCCAGGTAAATGGCTATGAGTGCAATTCATGAGCAGGCAATGACTCACGTGTATCAACAGATATTGCAACGACTGTCGGGTTTTTATTCCCGGGCAGAACGTACCGCGTTGCAGCTTTTGATCCAGCGTTTAATTGTCGCCGCCGGAGGCATCGACCGGATTGGCGATTATCGGGTGTTGACGGTCCAGAACGGGAGCAGGGAGAGTTTTTATGTGCTGACCGCCTTGCGAGCAGCACAGCTGAGCATCGCCGGGCGGCATCCAGTGACCTTCGCCTTGCGCGTTGCCACGCCACGCCTGAGCGAGACCACCCAGGCGACGCTGGAAAACATCCACCGCTGCTACAGCGCGCTGTTTGTCTACGATGACCCCCGGGTCGAATTGCTGATGGCGGATAACCGCGAGGTGTTGCCGTTCAATCACCGGCAGCCCTTGTCGGTGGCGGGGCACGAAGCCAATCGCATGGACCTGCTGGTCCTGGGACACCTTCGTACGGCCGACAGCCCCCTGGAGATTGGCGATGACGGCTACCTGGCGATGGCCGAGTTCTACCGGCACATGGCCCGCTGGGAGTCTGGCGTGGATTCGTTGGTCAGCAGCGATACGCCGCGCCAGCAAAAACAATTCATATCGGGCCTGCGCCGCGCCACCCGCAAGATCGGCCTGCTGACCGACCACCCCTGCGGTTTCGACAACCTCTTTGCCCATCTCGACACCCTGGGCGGTGATGTCTACCGGCATTTCTATGGTCCGGATCGCCTCGATGCGTGGCGGCCCGAGGGCCATTTCGAGGCCTGCCGGCGAGTGGGCCACGTCGGCATCGACGACCTGATCGTCGATCGTTCGGAGGGGACCAACTGGCCGCTCTTCAACGAGTTCCTGCGGGTGCAGACCGAAGGTCTTGTCCCATCAGCGCCTGAAAACGAGTATCTCAGCCCGCTGCTATCGGCTCATTTGCATGGCCTGCAGGCCTGCTATCTGCAAGGTCGCAGCTATGAAACGGGCTACGGGGACTACGTGCAACGGGCGATCATGATCATGCATCGCAAGCAACTGCCGGAGCACGCCTGCGAACAGGCTCGGGCGCTGTTCGGCTCTCCGTCGTCGATTCCCGAGCGTCGTGCCTACGCCGCTCTCGAGGCGCAAAAGATCCTGGGGCTCAGCGAAACGCAATTGGTGTGCATGCTGTTCGCTCCCTTCGTGGGACAGGGCACTGGCCTTGAGCACTTTCTGCGTTGCTGCCATCCCGGCATGCTGGTAGCGATGCCGGACCTGCACAAGGCCATGCAGGGCGCGACCGTCGCCGATCAGATAGCGCAGTGGATGGTCGATGTCAGCGGCCTGCCCATCGACATCCTTGGCAAACTGTACCGGGCGAGTGCCTCCCTGCCGGAACAACCGGAAATTACCCCGAGCGACGATCTTCAGCAGGCCATTGACGACGTAGACACTGCAGAAGCCGAACCGGCCGTCGATGAGCGGCACGAACGCTCGGCAAGGCATTGAGGAACGAGGTTTGACTGACTCATCTACCTCGTTCCAAGTCGTTGCCCCCTGCGTTACGACAGGACTGGCCACGACCTGCGCTCCCGGCCTGAGCCGATGAAAGGCTGCCGGGAGACGGACTTCGCCTACCAGGCGGTTTATCGATACCTGACCACGCTGATCAACGAGCTGGAGGTGGATGCGCGGGTTCGTCTGCCGTCGCTGCGGCAACTTTCCGAACGTCTGAACGTGTCGATATCGACCATCCAGTACGCGTATTCGCTGCTGGAGAAGGAAGGGCGGGTCTATTCGATCGCCAAGTCCGGTTACTACGCACTACCCGCGCCCAGCATGACGACCCTGGACGGCGGTGACGATTTACTCGAGACCCTGTACGTCAACGCCCGACGGCCAGGTATGCAGGTGCTCAGTGCGGATGAACCGGCGTCGATGCAGCCATTGGACAGCCCGTTGTTGTTGCTCGAGCGCGAATTGCTGCGCCAGTACCCACGCTCACCGCAGGCGCCTTCGCAACCCTGGGGCGAGCTGGAGCTTCGCAACGCGCTGGCTGCCCGCTATACCTCCTCACCGGCCCGTTGCTGGAATGCCGATGACGTCTATATTGGCGCCGACCTGCGGGGCGCCCTGGAGATCCTGATCGCAGTGCTGGCCCTCAGGGGCGCCGTGGTGCTGATCGAATCACCCTGCGATTGGACAGTGCTGCGCCTGCTGCAGGCGGCGGAGGTCCACGTCATCGAATTGCCGCTACTGGCTGGCGGGGAAATCAATATCGAGCAGCTGGAACACCTGCTGCTGAGCGAAACGGTACGCCTGGTGGTGCTGTCTTCAGTCTTGAACATGCCCAGGGGCACGTTCGTTCCTGAAGAAAACCGTCGCGCCATCGCTCATCTGCTGGAGCGGCATGGCACTTGGGTGCTGGAGAACGATAGCCATACAGACCTGGTGTTCGAGGCTAGGGTTACACCTTTTCGAGACTTGCTCGACCCGGATCGGCTGATCGTCTATTCGACGTTCGAGAAAACCATCGGTCCGGAGGCGCCGTATGGCTACGTGTTGTCGCGCCAGTTGACCCTGCACCTGCAGCGACATTTCCTGCTGCGCGCGTTTCGTTTGTCGCCGATTCGCCAGAAAGCCATCGCCCGACTGTACAGCAATGGTCGGATCGACCAGCACTTGCTGGTCTTGCGGCGCTTGCTACGCGAAAGTGCAACTTCGACCACGCAATTGCTGCGCGAGCGGCTGGGGGACAGCCTGCAATGGGCAGAGCCCCAAGGTGGCGCGACAATCTGGATGCAGTCGACGCGACGGGTCGACTTGCGCAGGGTTTTCCATCGGCTGCTTGCCCAGCGCATCGTCATCGCGCCAGGGGAGCTGTTCAGCCTTCAGGGCCTGTATGGGCAACATATGCGCCTGACTCATGCCCTGAATGGGCCGCAGGACATGGACGCTGCGCTCTGCGCGCTGGCAGATGCCCTGAGGCTCGAACAATCGTAATCGGCGGCGATGGATCGAACCCATCGCGCCATGGTCGAACTGTCAGTAAACTGCACCCCATTTCCCGAGCCATTCCACTCAGAGGTTTTGCATGACAGTCAGTCCATTTGCGGGCAAGCCGGCACCGGCAGAGTTGCTGATCGATATCCCGCGACTGGTGACGGCCTATTACACCGGCCGGCCCGATGCTTCGGTTGCGACCCAGCGTGTGGCTTTTGGCACCTCCGGTCACCGTGGCAGTTCCTTTGACCTGGGCTTCAACGAGTGGCACGTGTTGGCAATCAGCCAAGCGATCTGCCTGTACCGCGAGGCCCAGGGCATTAACGGGCCATTGTTCGTCGGTATCGACACCCACGCGCTGTCGACCCCGGCCGGTGCCAGCGCGCTGGAAGTGTTCGCGGCCAACGGTGTGACCGTCATGATCGCCGAAGGTGATGAATACACCCCGACACCGGCGGTTTCCCACGCCATTCTCTGCTACAACCGTGGCCGCACCTCGGGCCTTGCGGACGGTATCGTCATCACGCCGTCCCACAACCCGCCGCAAAGTGGCGGCTACAAGTACAACCCTACCAACGGCGGCCCGGCCGACACCCACATCACCAAATGGATCGAAGCCAAGGCCAATGAACTGCTGGCCAACCAGCTCGCCGGCGTCAAGCGCGTCAGTTACGAGCAAGCCCTGAAGGCCGACACCACCCACCGTCACGACTACGTCAACACGTACGTGGCGGACCTGATCAATGTCATTGATTTCGATGCCATTCGCTCCGCCGGGCTGCACCTGGGCGTCGATCCGTTGGGTGGCGCAGGCGTGCGCTATTGGCCGGCCATTGCCGAGCACTACCGCCTGGACCTGGAAGTGGTGAACACCCACGTGGATTCCACTTTCCGCTTCATGACCGTCGACTGGGACGGACAGATCCGTATGGACCCGTCCTCCAGCCATGCGATGCAAGGGTTGATTGGTCTGAAGGAGCGCTTCGACGTGGCCTTCGCCTGCGATCCGGACCATGACCGCCATGGCATCGTGACGCCGTCCGGCGGCCTGTTGGCGCCGAACAATTACCTGGCGGTGTCCATCGACTACCTGTTCCAGAATCGCCCGCAATGGCGCGCCGATGCCGCCGTGGGCAAGACGGTGGTCAGCAGCGGCCTGATCGATCGTGTGGCCAAGCGCCTGGGTCGTCGTCTCTACGAAGTGCCGGTGGGCTTCAAGTGGTTTGCCGACGGGCTATTCGATGGCTCCCTGGGCTTCGGCGGCGAAGAAAGCGCCGGGGCTTCGTTCCTGCGCAAGGATGGCGGCGTCTGGAGTACCGACAAAGATGGCTTGATCCCGGCGTTGCTGGCCGCTGAAATGACCGCGCGCACCGGTCGCGACCCGAGCCAGGCCTACCGCGCCCTGACCGATGAGCTGGGCGAACCGTTCTCGGTACGCGTCGATGCCAAGGCCAGCCCGCAGCAGAAGGCGCTGTTGAGCAAGCTATCGCCCGATCAGGTGGCTTCCACCGAACTGGCCGGGGAGAAGATCCAGAATATCCTCAGTCATGCGCCGGGCAATGACCAGGCCATTGGCGGTTTGAAAGTCATGACCGAAAACGGCTGGTTCGCGGCGCGCCCATCCGGGACCGAGGATATCTACAAGATCTACGCCGAAAGCTTCATTGGCGATGCGCACCTCAAGCAATTGGTGGATGAGGCGCAAACGTTGGTGGATGGGGCTATAGCCAGCAAGTGATGTGGGCTTGTGGCTAGGGAGCTAGCTCCCTAACCACAAGAGCGGCCGCGCAGGTTAGGCGAGGTCTACGAGAACGATTTCGCTGTCTTCGATGGCGGTCACCTGCAACACCTGCTCGTCTTCAATCGCAACACCGTCTCGAGCTTTTGCGCGCAACCCATTGATTTCTATCAATCCAGTGGCCGGCACCAGATAGGCCCGACGTGCGGCGTCCAGTCGATATTCGGCACTTTCACCCGCCTTGAGATTGGCCGCTACCAGGCGCGCGTCGGCGCGAATGCGCAGGCTTTGGTCATCGCCGGCCTTGCCACTGGCCAAGGTCACGAAGCCTTCACGCGAATCCTTGGGAAATGGCTTGGCGCCCCAGGACGGTGCCAGGCCTTCCTCATTAGGAATGATCCATATCTGGAAAATACGCGTGGCCGTCGATTCCAGGTTGTACTCGCTGTGGGCAATCCCGGTGCCTGCGCTCATGACCTGCACATCACCAGCCTCTGTACGGCCCTGGTTGCCCAGATTGTCCTGGTGGGTGATCGCGCCTTCACGCACATAGGTGATGATTTCCATGTCCCGGTGCGGGTGTCGAGGAAAACCGCTGCCGGGGGCGATGACATCATCGTTCCAGACCCGCAAGTTGCCCCAGTGCATGCGCTGTGGGTCGTAGTACTCGGCGAACGAAAAATGGTGGTGGGCATCCAGCCAGCCGTGATTGGCGGCGCCCAAGGTGGCGAAGGGCCTGAGTTCGAGCATGTTCGTGTCCTTTTCCGCTGAGTGCGAAAACGATGGTTGATGGGGCTATTTTCGCCAAGGAAATCATCGATAAAAAGCTTAAAAAGCGCGTCAAAACCATCGTTTATTTAGATATAAAATCGCGAGCTCACTTTCACTTCATCACCTAAACCCATGACTTAAAAGCTTTTGGGTGGCACCTGGCGGCAAATACAGACACCATAGCCGTCATGGTTCATGAACACCGGAGTTCCCAGCGTGGCGCAACACACTCCCGATCTTCCCCCCGAGCTTTTATCCCTGGCCCAGATGCCGCTGTTCAAGCGCCTGGCCGCCCGATTCTTCGGCCATGGGCTGACGCGCCTGCGCGCCCAGCATCGAGCATCCTGGTTGCATGGCCAGGCCGACGGCTTTCGCAGCGGTCATACCGCCGGTTTTGACTATGGCTACAAGGAGGGCCGGGCCGAAGGGCTTGAGGAGGGGCGTCAGGTCCTGTTGATCCGTGATTCTCGCAGCACGGAGCATCCGGCACCGCAGGTCGATGACTTGCTGTTCGATGACTGGCACCTGCCGCTAACCGCCGAGCTGAAGAAGCGAATCAAGTCGGATGTCGCCCGATTGCTGCCGGCGCACGCGCAACCAAGTGCCGCGCAATGGAAGATGATTTTCAGCGACACGCCATCGACCTCGGTGGTCGCCGGGGCCGGTGCGGGCAAGTCCACGACCCTGGTGCTGCGCATTGTGCTGTTGTCTCATTACCTGGGTTTTGAACTGGACTCGATGACCGTGGTGACGTTTACCCGGGAATCGCGCAAGGATTTCATCCAGAAACTGATCGAAGTGTTTGGCCTGTGGGGACGAACCGTCAGCCTCAAGGAAGCCCGTGATCTGGTGCGTACGTTCCATTCACGTATCTTGCCTATGGTCCGCAGCCTGCCCGGGTTCGAACGGCTCCAGGCCTTCGAGACCCTGAGTCATCGTGCCGAAGCGGGTGACGATGATGCCCAGGGCAATCCGTTCGATTTACGCATCAACGACGCCCAACGCCAGCAGCTCAACGCCTGTTACTACAACCTTTATCAACGGGACGCGCGTTTTCGTGAGCTGATCCAGCCGTTGTCCCGCCACGCCCTGCAACTCAAGGAGCTGGAGCGTGATCATCCGGATGTGCAGAAACGGGTCGCGGTGACCGAGCTGGCAGCCCAGCGCGACGAAGAATTGTGTGACGCCATCGAAGACCTGTGGTTTCGCGCCGGTGCCTGGCCGATCAAGGGTATCGAGCCGAAGCGACAAACGTTTGAGATCAATGGGTCGACGTTCCACTGCCATGGCTACGCACCCTCCCTGGATGCCTGGGTGATACTGGGGTTCGATCCGCGGGAAGACGCACGCCTCAGTCGTCCAGGCGCCAAGTTGAGCATCCGTGCAGAATGGGCGGTAAAGCGAACCCTGTTTCAAGCTTTCTGCCGTAAGCCACTGATATGGCTTGAAAGTTATGAGGCTTCAAAGCGTGTATTGGCTTCGATGGCCGGCGATGCCAGCGCAGGGCCGGGATTCGATTACAAGGTCAAGGGCGAGTTGGGTTCAGCGCCATTGCTGGACTGTTTTGTCGCGGCGGCAGGCTTTATCGAGAACCTTGGCCTGGACGTCCCGGATGCCGTGGGCCGGATGTCCTTCGCCCAGGACGACCCCGATCGGTATTTCTTCGAGGCGTTGAGTCGCTACTGGCGGGCGTTCGAAGATCATCTGCTCGATCAATCCCCGCCGGTCATGACCTATAACCGTATGTTCGCGCTGTTCAGCGAGCACTCGCCGGAAAATTTCAAGTTGCTGGGCGATGCGTTGCTCAGGCCGCTTTCGCACCTGATGATCGACGAGTTCCAGGACGTGTCACCGCAGATCGTCTCCTGGCTTCGAGCCAGTCTTCGGGAAATCCGCCGTCGTGGTGCAGCGATGCACGTGGGGCGTGGCGCCCAGCGTTCTTCCTTGTTGTGTGTCGGGGACGATTGGCAATCGATCTACGGCTGGCGCGGCAGTTCACCGAGCTATTTCATGGCGTTCAACAAGCAATTCCCGTCGCCGACGACGACCCGGGTCATGCTCACCGACAACTATCGCAGCCACCAGCACATCATCGACGCGGCTGAACACATCGTGCGCGCCGCTGCGGCTATTCCTGGCAAAAAAGCCAAGGCCAGCGGCAGGGCTCGCTCGCTGAGTCCGGTCAACGTGCTGGATCGAGACGACGAAGGGCTGGCGCTGCGGCTGGAAGAGCACTATCGCAAGGGCGATTCGATCTTGATGTTGTATCGAAAAAGTAGCGATAAATTATTGATAGAAAAGCATATTCAACCAATAGTTAATGTGGATTCTAGCTTGCCGTACGATGCACGACGGATCCGGCAAATGACTTACCACAGTGCCAAGGGGCTGCAGGCCGATGCGGTGTTCCTGTTGGGTGACTGTCAGCACTTGAGCAGTTCTCCCTACAAGAACCAGGTCTATCGAATGGCTGGGCTGGGCCAGGATGGAGATGCCGAACCTTACGACACGGCGCAAAAGGACGAGATCCTGCGTTTGGCGTATGTGGGGATCACTCGTGCGGTGCAGCATTGCTACTGGTATGTCGATGGGCAGGATGGCCAGGCGGCCAATGGGCCCAAGGCTTCGGATCGTGTTGCTGCGGACAAGGCCTTTTTTGCTGACCATCGTCGTAAAGGATAAGGGGGCTGTTTCCAGGTATGGGTATGGTGTGTATATCCGTTTCTTCGGTAACAGATATGTACCAATCCATCCAAAAAAAACGGCACCTTCCATAAAAAATGGGAGGCGCCGCCTTCACGTATGCTCAAGCTACCAGTATTTCCCTGTCAGGAAGCAAACCGCCGCAACCCCACCGGTGGCACAAAGGCTTCCAGCTCGGCCTCTACCGCCTCGATTATTCGTTCCACATCCGGCGCATTCATCACGGTCGCGCAGGGAATGCCCGCAATGGCGATCATGGTCTCGCCGCTGGCACGGTCAAACAGCCGGGCAACCATACTGCCAGGCGCATCCATGCTCGCTTCGAAGCCCATGGGATGGAAGTGCCAGCGCATCAACTGGCAAGCGTTGGGGAACGTAACCTTGCTGAAAGAACCTTTATTCATGTGTTGCCCGCCTTCTTCAATCGAGCGCTTCCTTTTGCTCAGGTCAGGAAGGAAGAGCCATCATGGCTCTACCAGTGAGAACTAAAAATAGCACCTGAAAATGAACCTCATGTGGATTTTTTCAGTCCGTTTTGCGATTGGTTCATTTTTTTTGATCTGGATCACGACTTAAGCGGCAATGTTCAGAATGCCATCACGCTTGGCCAGGGTTGTCCCGGGGCTCGGGTAATGGCTCTGGTACGCGGCATTTCCAGGCGATGCCCAGGGCCAGGGCTACCATCGCCAGGGCGACGGCGAAGGTCGTGTGCAGACCCTTCGTCACTGCCTCCGCACCGGCACGGGAGATGTCATTCGTCGCTACCGCAGTCGCAAACACGGCGCCAAGCACGCAAGCTCCGGTGAAGAACCCCAGGTTGCGCGACAGGTTCAGCAGCCCGGCGATGACGCCTCGGCTCTGGGCCGCCACATCGGCCATGACTGCCGTGTTGTTGGCCGTCTGGAAGAACGCGTAGCCCAGGGTCGTCACCACGATGGCCATGATGTAACCGAAAATACCAAGGGCAGGGGGAACCAGTGACAGCATCAGGCAGCCGAGGGCCATGGTCGCCAGGCCGGCGAGTCGCATGGGTATTACGCCGAAGCGATCCGCCAGGTGACCGGCAGGGACTCCCGCCAGCGCCGCGACGGCTGGCCCGGCCGCCAGCACCAGTCCGACGAGGGCTGCAGGCAGTCCGAGGGCGATGGACAAGTAAAATGGCCCGACCAGCAGCGTCGCCATCATGACCGTCGCGACCAGGGCGCTGGTCGCCAGGCCAGAGACCAGCAACCGGTCGCGAAAGACGACCAAGGGAATCAGCGGCGACACCGCCCGGGACTGGGCCCGAATGAACAGCCCGCCGCTCAGGAGCGCGATCAGCAGCAGGGCGACATTCAACCCGCCAAAACTCCCGCGCCCGGAGGTCATGGCCAGGGCATAGGCGGCAAGCGTTATCGCCAACAGCAATGTCCCGGTTACATCGAAGCGTTTTCCTTCGGTTTTCGGTGGCACTTGCCGCACCGGCAGCGAGTACCACGCCAGCCCCAGCGTCAGCAGGCCGAGGGGGAGATTGACCAGGAACAAGGCCTGCCAGCCGAACCCGCCGATCAACATGCCGCCAAAGGACGGTCCAAGGGCCGTGCCCACCGCCGACAGCGTTGCCAGCAACCCCATGGCGCTGCCGGTTTTTTCCTGGGCGACCGTTTCACCGACCAGGGCCAGGGTCAGCGTCATCATGATCGCGGCTCCCAAGCCTTGCAGCGCCCGACCTGTAATCAGCCACCAAAGCGAGGGCGCCAGGCCGCATACCGCCGAGGCCAGGGTGAACAGGACGATACCGCCCAATAGCAGCTTGCGCCGGCCCATCAGGTCCCCCAAGCGGCCGACACTGACAATCAGCGTGGTGATTGCCAGCAGATAAGCCAGCACTACCCATTGCACTTGCTGGAAGGAGGCATCGAGTGCCTGGGCCAGCGTGGGCAGGGCCACCGCGGCCACGCTGGCGCCAAGGGACGCGAGCAGCGTCGAAAGCGCAAGGCTGGCCAGGGCCCAACGAGGTGACAGGTGTCGGTGTGCGGGCGCGGTTGTCTGCCGGTTTTGTTGCGTATTGACGGGTCTCATGGGGTTACCTGTATCCGTGGCGCTCGAAACGGAGCTGTCAGAACGTTACGCCTGGGCATAACATGGCGGAAGACGCAGCATTTGCATGTTATAGCTGCACCAAACGCCATCTCTGCGAGATCCAACTATGTCCTCGCCCGACCTCAATTTGCTCGTCACCCTCGACGTGTTGCTCTCGGAAGGCAGCGTGGCCCGGGCCGCCCGGCGCTTGCGGCTCAGCCCGTCGGCCATGAGCCGGGCGCTGGCAAGGCTGCGTGAAACCACCGGCGACCCACTGTTGGTGCGGGCCGGGCGAGGGCTGGTGCCGACACCTCGTGCGTTGGCGTTGCGCGAACAGGTCAGCGACTTGGTACAGCAGGCCCAGGCCGTGCTGCGGCCAGTGACGACACCGGATCTTGGACGCTTGAACCGTACCTTCACGTTGCGAACCCGTGAGGGGTTCGTGGAAAACTTTGCCATCGACCTGATCAGCCGCATCCGCGAGCAAGCCCCCGGCGTGCGGCTGCGTTTCGTGGAAAAGACCGATCGGGACAGCACGGCGCTTCGCGAAGGTACCGTGGACCTGGAGACCGCCGTCGTGGACAAGGACACCAGTCCGGAGCTGCGTACCCAGGCGTTGTTCAGCGACCGCTTGATTGGTGTTGTGCGTGCGGGGCACCCGTTGAGCCAGGCGGCGGTGAGCGCTGCGGGTTATGCGGCGGGCGGGCATGTGGGCGTCTCCATGCGCGGCCTGGATCATGGCCTCATCGACCAGGCCTTGGCGGTATTGAACCTGTCTCGGGAAATCGTCACCACCGTGCCAGGTTTTTCCTCGGCGCTGGGGTTGGCCCGCTCAAGCGAGCTGATTGCCAGCGTGCCTGAACGCTACACCGCGAGCCTGCGGGTCGGCCTGCACAGTTTTGTGCTGCCGTTTCCGGTGCCTGAATTCACGATCGCCATGCTCTGGCATCCGCGGATGGACGCCGATCCTGTGCATCGCTGGCTTCGGGGCTGCCTGCGGGAAGTATGCGCGCGTAAAACCGTTAAGGTTTAGTAGATATTAATTAATAGCATTTCGCTGGCACTTAGTTGGCGAAAGTGCGACGCCGTCCGCAATTGGCTAGTTATCGTTATTTAATATTTAAATAGAATTTTGTCTGACAATCCGCAACTCGGACAGTTGAGCATGCGCACTAAGCAGGGAGAAACCTATTGTTTATTGGCGTTAAGGGGCAGGGCGTGAAATTGAACGAAAAAAATGACTAGACGTTTGATTTCCAATTGTGTCAGGTTTCTTACGTCCTCATTGGGCGAGTGATAGGACGATCTCGCCAGAGATCGTCTGTCTGACTAAAACTGTTCCATTAGCAAACAAGGAAGTGTGTTTATGTCGAAAGTCAAAAGCAGTGCTATTGATTCTGCCGAACAACTCCTCTGGGCGCCGCAATCATTGGCGGCACCCAGTAATGCTTTCAACCAGATCAATAGTTTCAGCCACCAATACGACCGCGGTGGTAACCTGACCGTCAACGGCAAACCGTCATACTCCGTCGACGAGGCGGCCACTCAATTGCTGCGAGACGGCGCGGCTTACCAGGACCGGGACGGCAGCGGCAAGATCGAGCTGACCTACACCTTCCTGACTTCCGCCTCTTCCAGCACCATGAACAAGCATGGGATCAGCGGCTTCAGCCAGTTCAGCGCGCAGCAGAAAGGCCAGGCCGCCCTGGCCATGCAATCCTGGGCGGACGTGGCCAATGTCACCTTCACCGAAAAAGCCAGCGGTGGCGACGCTCACATGACCTTCGGCAACTACAGCGGCGGCCAGGATGGCGCGGCGGCGTTCGCTTATCTGCCGGGCACTGGTGCCGGCTATGACGGGACCTCCTGGTACCTGATCAACAGCAGCTACACCCAGAACAAAACCCCGGACTTGAACAACTACGGCCGCCAGACCCTGACCCACGAAATCGGTCATACCCTCGGCCTGGCCCACCCAGGCGACTACAACGCTGGCGAAGGCAGCCCGACCTACGATGACGCCACGTATGGCCAGGACACCCGTGGCTACAGCGTCATGAGCTACTGGAGCGAAAGCAATACCAGCCAGAACTTCAGCAAGGGCGGCGTCGAAGCCTATGCCTCCGGTCCGCTGATGGATGACATCGCGGCCATCCAGAAACTCTACGGTGCCAACACCACGACCCGTACCGGCGATTCGACCTACGGTTTCAACTCCAACACCGGGCGCGATTTTCTCAGCGCGTCTTCGTCGTCGGACAAAGTGGTGTTTTCGGTATGGGACGCCGGCGGCCGCGACACCCTGGATTTCTCCGGCTTCACCCAGAACCAGAAAATCAATCTCAATGACGCCTCGTTCTCCGACGTTGGCGGTATGGTGGGCAACGTGTCCATCGCCAAGGGTGCAGTCATCGAAAACGCCATCGGCGGCTCGGGCAGCGATCTGCTGATCGGCAACGCGGTGGCCAACGAGCTCAAGGGCGGTGCTGGCAACGATATCCTCTGGGGCGCCGGTGGTGCAGACAAACTCTGGGGCGGTTCGGGTTCGGACACCTTCGTGTTCGCCGCCAGTTCCGATTCGCGGCCGGGGGCGACGGACCAGATCCTCGATTTCGTCAGCGGCCTGGACAAGATCGACCTGACCGGTATCACCAAGGGCGCAGGCCTGCACTTTGTGAGCGCGTTCACCGGTGCGGCGGGCGATGCGGTGTTGTCGACATCGGGCGGCAACAGCCTGCTGTCGGTGGATTTCTCCGGGCAAGGCGTGGCGGATTTCCTGGTCAGCACCGTGGGCCAGGCAGCGGTCTCGGATATCGTGGCCTGATGTCCATGTCCCGTGGGGGCGGATGCTCCTGCGGGATCCCCGCCAGGATGAAAGCTATGCGTAGAAAATTCATGCCCAGTAGCGTCCAGGCAATCGCCGGGTTATTCGCTACGCTGATGATGTTTTGTGGAGAAAACGCCATGGCGCGCAGCCTGTTGTTAGTTGAACCCTCGCAGTTGGCCGGTCAGTGGCAGGCCGTTTTGTCGAGCCCGCAGGACAATGCGCAAACCCAGGCGATGCAGGACAAACCGTCCAACAGTTGCCTCGTCGAACTCAAGTTGGACCAGACCTTGGGTGGGCAAACCGATTGCCTGGGCCACTGGTTGGGGGATGAACCGGTGCGTTGGTTCACCGAACCCGACGGTCTTTCCCTGATTGGCAGGCAAGACTCCAGGACTCACCTGGGGCTGCGCCAGGGCGATCATTATCAAATGACGTTGAAGTCCGGTTTGATACTCAGGCTTGAACGGAATAAGTCCCAGAGCGCTCATTAACGAGTGAGTACAGTTGAGCCGTGATCGAAGCACGTTTGTTTAAATGCACGCGTGTCTCGATACGCGTTTGGCTGTGGGCCAGAACAATAATTGAAGATTGGTAAGTTGAACTAATGGCCGGTTCGCTGGCGAAGCCAACAGCAAGGAAGATCATGAATAGGGCAAGGAGCGCTGCCGCGGTGCCGCTGTTTAAAGCGCTGGGTGATTATAAAAACATTCTGATCAGTGTCGGTTGTTTTACCGCGCTGATTAACGTCCTGATGCTTGCGCCTTCGATTTATATGCTCCAAGTGTATGATCGCGGGTTGTCATCGCAGAACGAGACCACGCTGGCCATGTTGTCATTGATGGTAGTGGGCTTCTTCGTGTTCATCGGGCTGCTGGAAATGGTCCGCAGCTTCGTGGTCATCCGCATTGGCAGTCAGTTGGAGAGACGCCTCAATCTCCAGGTGTACAAGGCCGCGTTCGAGCGCAATCTGCGCCAAGGTGAAGGCAACGCCGGGCAATCCCTGGGCGACCTCACGCATATTCGTCAATTCCTCACCGGGCCGGCGCTGTTCGCTTTCTTCGACGCGCCGTGGTTTCCCATCTATCTGCTGGTGATCTATCTGTTCAACGTCTGGCTCGGCGTGTTCGCCTCCGTTGGCACGCTGCTGCTGATCGGCCTGGCCTGCTTGAACGAAGCCATGACCAAAAAAGCCCTGGGGCAAGCCAGTGTCTACTCGCAACAGTCCAGCCAACTGGCGACCAGCCACTTGCATAACGCCGAGACGATCCAGGCCATGGGCATGCTCGGGGCGCTGCGCGGTCGCTGGTTCGCCGTGCATTCACGGTTTCTCGGCCTGCAGAACCAGGCCAGCGACACTGGCGCAGTGATCAGTTCCTTGAGCAAGACCCTGCGCCTGTGCCTGCAATCACTGGTGCTGGGCTTGGGCGCACTGTTGGTGATCAAGGGTGACATGACCGCCGGGATGATGATTGCCGGGTCGATCCTGATGGGGCGGGTACTGAGCCCCATCGACCAGTTGATCGCCGTGTGGAAGCAGTGGAGCGGCGCCAAACTGGCTTACCGTCGTCTCGACGCGCTGTTGCAGGCGTTTGCGCCCCAGGACGATGGCATGACGCTGCCATCGCCCAAGGGCCAGGTGAGTTTCGAACACGTCAGTGCCGGGCCGCCAGGACAACGCAACGCGACACTGCAACAGGTCAGCTTCAGCCTGGCCGCGGGGGAAGTGCTGGGTGTGCTGGGGGCGTCCGGTTCCGGCAAGTCCACCCTGGCCCGGGTACTGGTGGGTGTGTGGCCGACCCTGGCGGGTACGGTACGCCTCGACGGGGCCGACATTCATCGCTGGAATCGTGACCAACTCGGCCCGCACATCGGCTATCTGCCCCAGGACATCGAGCTGTTCAGCGGCAGCATCGCCGAGAACATCGCCCGGTTTCGCCAAGCCGACCCGCAAAAAATCGTCGCCGCCGCGCAACAGGCCGGTGTCCATGAACTGATCCTGCGCCTGCCCCAGGGCTACGACACGGTGCTGGGGGAGGACGGCGGTGGTTTGTCGGGCGGGCAGAAACAACGGGTTGCGCTGGCCCGGGCGATGTATGACCGGCCGAGCCTGGTGGTACTCGACGAGCCCAACTCCAACCTCGATACGGTCGGCGAAGCGGCGCTGGCCAGCGGCATCGCCCAGATGAAAGCCCAGGGCACCAGCGTCGTGCTGGTCACCCATCGCTCCTCGGCACTGGCCCAGGCTGACAAGCTGCTGGTGCTCAACGAAGGCCGGCTCCAGGCCTTCGGGCCGAGCCAGGAAGTATTGCGGGCTTTGTCCGGGCAGTCGGAATCCCAACGGGACAAACCCCAGGCAGCCCCCAACGGACTGAGCATGAGCCGTCAGTACCAGGCCGCCAGCAAACCCGGTGGCGTATGAGCAAGGATCGCGACATGAATCTGGAACAGTCTCACGACTTCGTGCGCCCGGAGCGCGACGCCGGTTTTTTTACCCGCCTGGGTTGGGCCTTGGCGCTGATTGGCGCGGGTAGTTTTTTCACATGGGCCAGCCTGGCACCGCTGGACCAGGGCATCCCCGTGCAAGGCACCGTAGTGGTTTCAGGCAAGCGCAAGGCAGTGCAATCGATGAGCAGCGGCGTGGTCAGCCGGATCCTGGTGCGTGAAGGCGAGGCGGTGAAGCAGGGCCAGCCGCTGTTTCGCCTGGACCAGACCCAGGCTGCAGCCGATGTGCAATCGCTGCAGGCGCAGTACCGGATGACCTGGGCCAGCCTGGCACGCTGGCAAAGCGAGCGGGACAACCTGCTGCAGGTGAGTTTCCCGGCTGAGTTGAGCCGCGATCCCGATCCAGGCCTGGCCCTGGTGCTCGAAGGCCAGCGACAACTGTTCAGCAGCCGCCGCGAAGCCTTCGCTCGGGAGCAGGCAGCGTTGCGCGCCAGCATCGAAGGGGCTACGGCGCAGTTGGCGGGCATGCGCCGGGCCCGCAGCGACTTGACCGCCCAGGCTGAATCCCTGCGCCTGCAACTGGGCAACCTGCAGCCCTTGGCGGACAACGGCTACATCCCGCGCAACCGGCTGCTGGACTATCAACGCCAACTGTCGCAAGTACAGCAGGAACTGGCGCAGAACAGCGGCGAAAGCGGGCGTGTGGAGCAGGGGATCGTCGAGTCGCGCCTGAAGTTGCAGCAACATAACGAGGAATACCAGAAAGAGGTGCGCAGCCAGTTGGCCGACGCCCAGCTCAAGAGCGAAACCCTGCAACAGCAACTCAAATCCGCCGGGTTCGAGTTGCAACACAGCGAAATCCTCGCCACTGCCGACGGCATTGCCGTGAACCTGGGGGTGCACACCGAAGGCGCGGTGGTGCGCCAGGGCGACACCCTGCTGGAAATCGTGCCCCAGGGCACGCGGCTGGAGGTGGAAGGGCACCTGCCGGTTCACCTGATCGACAAGGTCGGCCCGCATTTGCCGGTGGACATTCTGTTTACCGCCTTCAACCAGAACCGTACGCCAAGGGTGCCAGGGGAAGTCAGCCTGGTGTCCGCCGACCAGATGCTCGATGAGAAGACCGGTGCGCCGTATTACGTGCTGCGCAGCAGCGTCAGCGACGTGGCGATGGACAAGCTCAACGGCCTGGTGATCAAGCCCGGCATGCCGGCCGAGATGTTCGTGCGCACGGGCGAGCGCTCGTTGCTCAACTACCTGTTCAAACCGCTGCTCGACCGAGCCGGCTCTGCGTTGACCGAAGAATAAGGATGTCCGGCGGTATGAAGCGTTTCTATTGGGTGGCCGTGCTGGCCGTTTGTGCGTGCAACACCGCCTGGGCCATGGGGCCCTTCGAGTTCTATGAGCAGGCCCTGCGCAATGACCCGGTCTACCTGGGCGCGATCAAGGAGCGCGATGCGGGCCTGGAGAACCGCGCCATTGGCCGCGCCGGGCTGTTGCCGCACTTGGGCTACAGCTACAACAAGGGGCGCAACCAATCCAAGGTCACTTATCTCAACGACCGTGGCGCGAGCCAGCATGACGATCGCAACTACAGCAGCTACGGCTCCAGCCTGACACTGCAACAACCCCTGCTGGACTACGAGGCGTACGCCGCCTACCGAAAGGGCGTGGCCCAAGCGTTGTTCGCCGACGAAAGTTTTCGGGGCAAGAGCCAGGAACTGCTGGTGCGGGTGCTGAGCCATTACACCCAGGCACTGTTCGCCCAGGACCAGATCGACATTGCCCAGGCCAAGAAAAAAGCCTTCGAGCAGCAATTCCATCAGAACGAGCATTTGTTTCGCCAGGGCGAAGGCACGCGTACCGACATCCTTGAGGCGCAGGCGCGCTACGAACTGGCAATCGCAGAAGAGATCGAGGCGCGCGATGAGCAAGACGCCGCCTTGCGCGAGCTGGGCTCGCTGATTGGCGTCCCGGCCCTGGATATCGGCGACCTGGCCCCTTTGCACGACACGTTCCAGACCTTTGCCTTGCAGCCGGCCAGCTTCGATACCTGGCATGAATTGGCGGTGAGCAATAACCCCAACCTGGCGTCCCAGCGCCAAGCGGTGGACGTGGCGCGTTTCGAGGTCGAGCGCAACCGCGCCGGCCACCTGCCCAAGGTCAGTGCCTACGCGACAATGCGCCAGAACGAGTCGGAAAGTGGCAACACCTACAACCAGCGTTACGACACCAACACCATCGGCCTGGAAGTCAGCGTGCCGCTGTACGCCGGCGGCGGGGTCTCGGCGTCGACCCGCCAGGCCAGCCGCAACATGGAACAGGCCGAGTACGAGCTGGATGCCAAGACCCGTGAGACGCTGATCGAACTGCGCCGTCAGTTCAGCGCCTGCGTCTCGGGTGTGAACAAGCTGCGCGCCTATCAGAAGGCCCTGAGTTCCGCCGAAGCACTGGTGATATCCACCCGGCAAAGCATTCTTGGTGGCGAGCGGGTCAACCTCGATGCGCTCAATGCCGAGCAACAGCTCTACACCACCCGCCGCGACCTGGCCCAGGCCCGCTACGACTACCTCATGGCCTGGACCAAGTTGCATTACTACGCCGGCACCCTCGGCCCGCAGGACCTGGCGAAGGTGGATGAGGCGTTTGTATCCCGGGCAGGTACTCAATGACTGACCGGTAGATGTTTGCAGCAATTCAAAAAGCGTTACTAAGGATGGTTCGTGATGAAAATCGATAACAAAAAACAGCCTAGGCAGATGGGGCGCGTGTTTCTGCTCAAGACCCTCAACCACGCCATGCTCTGCGCACTGGCGACCTTGGGCACGGCCCAGGCGGCGCCTTATGTCGAGAACGGCAGGGCGGGTAACCCGGACAGTTGGCGCAGCAGCGAATTCAACGCCGAATGGGGGCTTGGGGCGATCAACGCGCAGCAGGCCTACGCCGCCGGGTACACCGGCAAGGGCGTCAAGCTGGGGATCTTCGACCAGCCGGTCTACGCAGCTCATCCGGAGTTCTCCGGCACTGGCAAAGTGGTGACCCTGGTCACCAGTGGCATCCGCGAGTACACCGATCCCTACATCCCGGTGAAGGCCGGTGATCCATTCCGCTACGACGGTTCGCCCACCGTTGGCTCCGACGGCAAGCTGGGTTCCCATGGCACCCATGTCGGCGGAATCGCTGCCGGCAGTCGCGATGGCAGCCCAATGCACGGCGTGGCGTTCGATGCGCAGATCATCAGCGCCGACAACGGCGACCCGGGCCCCGAGGATGGCATCATCCGCGGTAACGATGGTGCGGTGTACAAGGCAGGCTGGGATGCGTTGATCGCCAGCGGCGCCCGCATCATCAACAACAGCTGGGGCATCGGCATCACTGACCGCTTCGACCAGGGCGGTCGCGACCCGGCGTTCCCGCATTTCACCGTGCAGGACGCGCAACTGCAATTCGACCAGATCAAGCCGTTGCTGGGCACCAAGCCTGGCGGTGCCTACGAGGGCGCCATCGCCGCGGCCCGCAGCGGTATCGTCACGATCTTCGCCGCCGGCAATGACTACAACCTCAATAACCCCGATGCCATCGCGGGCCTGGCGTATTTCGTCCCGGACATCGCGCCGAACTGGCTCACCGTGGCGGCGCTGCAGGTCAACCCGAACACCGCCAGCCCCGATCCGTACACCATCAGTACCTTTTCCTCGCGCTGCGGCTACACCGCCAGTTTCTGCGTGTCGGCGCCGGGTACCCGGGTCTACAGCGCGGTGATCGGCGGCACCAGTGCCGACGACCTGACCGTGGGCTACGCCAACAAGAGCGGCACCTCCATGGCCGCGCCCCACGTCGCCGGCAGCGTGGCGGTGTTGATGGAGCGCTTTCCGTACATGACAGGCGCCCAGGTCGCCAGCGTGCTGCGCACCACCGCCACCGACATGGGCACGCCGGGCGTCGATTCGTTGTATGGCTGGGGCATGATCAACCTGGGCAAGGCCATCGACGGCCCATCGATGCTGGTGACCGCTCAGGACATTCCCGAGGAGTTTCGCATCGATGGCGCCTACGGCTCCGGTCAGTTCGTGGCGGACCTGCCGGGCATCGGCGCGATCATCGATGCCGGCAAACCCACGGAGCGGGTGTGCAGCGGTATCCAATGTGGTCTGGACGTTTGGCGCAACGACATCGCCGGTCACGGCGGGCTGACCAAGGAGGGCATAGGCACCCTGGTGCTCACCGGCGCAAACACTTACAGCGGGCCGACCGTGGTCAATCAAGGACGACTGGCAATCAATGGCTCGCTGGCGTCGGCCGTGACGGTCAACGACGGCGGTATCCTCGGCGGCAACGGGCGCATCGCCAGCCTGAGCGCCAATAGCGGTGGCAGCGTGGCGCCCGGTAACTCCATCGGCACGTTGCAAGTGGCCGGCGATGTGACCTTCCAACCCGGTTCGAACTACGCGGTGGAAGTCTCGCCCACCTCCAGTGACCTGATCGTGGCCGACGGCAAGGCGTCCATTGACGGGGCGACGGTGTCGTTGTCCCTGGAAAACAGTCCGACGCTACTCACGGCCGGCGAGGTGAAAAGCCTGCTCGGCAGGCAGTTCAATATCCTGCAGGCCGCCGGGGGCATTGACGGGCGCTTCGCTGAAGTCTTGCCCAACTACGCGTTTCTGGGGGGCGACCTGGCGTACAGCGCCAGTGGCATTCAGCTGGCGGTCGAGCGTAATGACGCATCATTTGCCAGCCTCGGCCTGACGCCCAACCAACGTGCCGTGGCCAGCGCCGCCGAGCAATTGGGCGCCGGCAACGG
Organism: Pseudomonas sp. 43mfcvi1.1; assembly: GCF_900115935.1. Lineage (NCBI taxonomy): Bacteria > Pseudomonadati > Pseudomonadota > Gammaproteobacteria > Pseudomonadales > Pseudomonadaceae > Pseudomonas > Pseudomonas sp. 43mfcvi1.1. Next base: position 44,200 of record NZ_UETT01000007.1, read on the forward strand.
GCTGTATGAAGCCTTGTTGCTGTCACCCAGCGCCGCCGTGGCGCAACAGGCATTCCAGCAACTGTCTGGGGAAATCCATCCGGCCATCGGCACGCTGCTGATCAACGACAGCCGTCAATTGCGCGACGCCGTGGGTGATCGCCTGCGCCAGGACGCACTGTACGACGCCGGTACGCCGACCGATGCCAGCAGCAATGCCTGGTTCAAGGTGCTGGGCGCTTGGGGCAAGAGCGACGGTGGACATGACCAAGCCAGTACGACCAGCTCCATCGGCGGGCTGCTGGCCGGTGTCGATGGCCTGATCAGCGATCAGACGCGACTGGGCTTCGTCACCGGCTACAGCGACAGTTCGCTGAGCATGGGCGATGGCACCCATTCCTCGGCCAAGGCCGACAGCTATCACCTGGGGGCCTACCTGGGGCATGAAATCGATGCGCTGCGCCTGACCGTCGGCGGCGCCCACAGCTGGCATCGCATCGACGTCAAGCGTGACCTGCAATGGGGCGACGTCAGTGGCCGGGAGAAAACCAAGCGCGATGCCCGGACCACCCAGCTCTTCACCGAAGCGGCGTATCGCCTGGACTTGCAACCGCTGGCCCTGGAACCGTTCGCCAACCTGGCCTATGTACACCTGGACAGCGACAGCTTCCATGAGAAAGGCGACAACGCCGCCCTGCACGGTGGAGACGACCGTCGCGATGCGCTGCTTTCGACCCTGGGCGTGCGGGCCAGCCACACCTTGACGCTGTCGGATCAACAGCGACTGCAACTGTCCGGTTCCCTCGGCTGGCAGCACAACCTCAGCAGTACCCATTCCGAACAGGACCTGGCATTTGCCGGCAGCAGCACCTTTGCGGTGCAAAGCGTGTCCATGGACCACAACGCCGCCGTGATCGGCGCCCGCGCGGGGCTCGCGGTCGCCAAGGATGTGCGGGTCAACCTGGATTACAACGGCGTGCTCGGCTCCCGGGATAAAACCCATGGCGTGGGCCTGACGCTGGACTGGCAGTTCTGACCACACCACCCGGTTCCCAGCATTCCAACAACAAAAGAGAGCGACAACCATGGGTATCTACGACTACAAGAACCTCGGCACCACCGAATCCAAGGCACTGGTCAGCGACGCAATGGCCATCATGCTGTATTCCTACCACAACCTCGACAACGGCTTTGCCGCCGGTTACCAGCACAACGGCTTCAGTGCCGGCCTGCCGGCGACCCTGGTCACCGCGTTGCTGGGAGGCACCGATTCCCAAGGGGTGATTCCCGGCGTGCCGTGGAATCCCGACTCGGAGAAACTCGCCCTGGAGGCGGTGCAGAAGGCCGGCTGGACGCCCATCAGCGCCACGCAACTGGGTTACGCCGGTAAGGTCGATGGCCGCGGGACGTTTTTCGGTGAAAAGGCCGGCTACACCACCGCGCAGGTAGAGATCCTTGGCAAGTACGACGCCGAGGGGCACCTGCAGGAAATCGGCGTGTCGTTTCGCGGCACCAGCGGCCCTCGGGAGAACCTGATTGGCGATTCCATTGGCGATGTGATCAACGACCTGATGGCCGCCCTGGGGCCCAAGGACTATGCGAAAAACTACGTCGGCGAAGCTTTTGGCAACCTGCTCGGGGACGTCGCGAAGTTTGCCCAGGCCCACGGCCTGACAGGCAAGGACGTGCTGGTCAGCGGCCATAGCCTGGGTGGGCTGGCGGTCAACAGCCTGGCGGACTTGAGCACCAGCAAATGGTCAGGGTTCTATTCCGGTGCCAACTACATCGCCTACGCCTCACCGACCCAGAGCAGTACCGACAAGGTCTTGAACATCGGTTACGAGAACGACCCGGTGTTTCGCGCCCTGGACGGTTCGACCTTCAACCTCGCGTCGGTGGGCGTGCACGACGGGCAGCAGGAATCGGCCACCAACAATATCGTCAGCTTCAACGACCACTACGCTTCAGCGGCCTGGAACGTACTGCCATTTTCCATCCTCAACATCCCCACCTGGATTTCCCACCTGCCCACCGGCTACGGCGATGGCATGGGTCGGATCATGACTTCGGCGTTCTACGACCTCACTGAAAAAGACTCCACCGTCATCGTCGCCAACCTGTCAGACCCCGCGCGGGCCAATACCTGGGTGCAGGACCTCAACCGCAACGCGGAAACCCACACCGGCAGCACGTTTATCATCGGCAGCGACAGCAATGACCTGATCCAGGGCGGCCAGGCCAGTGACTACCTGGAGGGGCGAGCAGGCAATGACACCTTTCGCGATGGCGGTGGCTACAACGTGATACTGGGCGGGCAGGGCAGCAATACCTTGCAACTGCAGCAGTCGGTGAAGGATTTCAGTTTCGCCCATGACGGGGCCGGGACGCTGTATGTGCGCGATGTCCATGGCGCGATCAGCATCACCCGCGACATTGGCACGTTGGTCAGTAAGGAGTCCGGGTTGTTCTGGGGGCTGCTCAAGGATGAAGTGAGCCACAGCGTCACCGCCAATGGCCTGGTGGCTGGCGCCAACCTGACCGCCTATGCGTCTTCGGTCAAGGGCAGCGCGGCCAACGACACCTTGGTGGCGGGAGCGAAGGGGGACTGGCTGTTCGGCCAGGACGGTGACGATGTGTTGGTGGGCGGCGCCGGTAACGACACCTTCGTCGGCGGTGCGGGCAATGACCAGATGCACGCGGGAGGCGGCAGTGACACCTTCCTTTTCAACGGCGCATTCGGCCAGGACCGGATCAGCGGTTATGAGGCCGGGGACAAGCTGGTGTTCCTCGGCGTACCAGGCGCCGGGGCGGGGCATGACTACAGCCAGTACCTGTCACAAGTGGGCAGCGACACGCTGCTTAAGGTCGGCGACAGTTCCGTGACGCTGGTGGGCGTTGGTATCGGTCAGGTTGGCGGCGACGGGATCGTGTTCGCTTGATAGTGCTATTGCGAGCAGGTTCGCTCCCACAGGGACGGACGGTGAGTACAGGATTCTGTGAACACCGAGCACAAATGTGGGAGCGAGCCTGCTCGCGATGACGGTGTAGCTGTCGAACTCAGTCTTCCTTGCGAATGGTAGCCACATCATCGGCGCGGACCCGGACTTTCTTGCCGGAAATATCCTCGAACTCGTAGAAACCATCAGCGGTGCGGGTATTGGGGGTGTCCTTGGTCAAATACTGAGTACCGTTCTGCAAAGTCACCACGGTTGGTGAGGCGCAGCCAGACAGAGCCAGAAATGCCACGACGACCAGGGGCAGGCCCAGAAACCTGATGTTCATAACCATAACCTCTCAATCAAAAGGACACGGATCAGCTGATTCGACCGCGCCATCACGTTAGTCAACCGCCATTGGTCTCGCTTGCCGTAGGAAAGTTCATCGCTGGCTGAAGGATTTCACCTTAAATATAGGAGACCGTTCATCTTTTGCGGTTGCCTGAGTGGTTTACAGCTGTTATCTGTATGCATAACCAGTACCCCAAAACTCTTGGCGTTTCTTTTCCGTGGCAGCCCGCGCTCTCGACGATCCGTTTTACTACCTGAACAACTTCCAGCAGGTACTCGCTTGGTTGACCCAGCGGTATGCCGATGTGCTCAGCCCCGAAGAACAACGCTTCATCGACCACTTCGTAGCGCTGCCGCGTGGCTCCCAGGGCTTGCTGGTGCGGATGGTGATGCGCAAGGGACTGCGGTTTCGCCATAGCAAGCTGAATTACCCGGAAATCGGCGACATAGGCGTAGCCGTCGCGCCGTTGCTGGCGTTGGGTTGGGTCAAGGAACAGGCTCCCATCGGGCTCGTCGAGCTGTTCGAGGTGCTGCTCAAGCCGGAAATCCTCCTGTGCCTGGGCCACTTGATCGAACACCCCAAGGCGAAAAAGACCGAATGGCTCCAGGCCCTGGACGAACACCTCAGTCAACCCCAGCCGTTCCGGGCCTGGTGCCCGCAGCTTGACGATCGGCTGTACAGCCTGACGATCATGAATCTGTGCGACAGGCTGCGGTTGATGTTTTTCGGCAATCTTTACCAGGACTGGTCGGAATTCGTCCTGGCAGACCTGGGCATTTTCACCTACGAAACCGTCGAGTTCAGCGCCGAGTCACGGGGCTTGCGCAGTCGTGAAGACGTCGATGCCTGTGTGTTCCTGCACGACTGCCAGCAGCGCTTCGAAGCCGGCGACCCCCTGGAAGAAATTGTCGCCCAGGTCAACCAACTGTCCCTGGACAATCCATGGCTGGAGCGACGCCGGGGCAAGTTGTTGTTCCAGATCGGCCAGCATGGCGAACGCATCGGCGATTTTGCCTTGGCCTTGGGCATCTATCGCGATTGCACCTACCCCGGCGCGCGGCTGCGGATGGTCCGGGTGCTGGAGCGCGTGGGTGAGTACACCCTGGCTCTTGAACTGGGCGAGGCGGCGGCGCAGGCACCGCAAAGTGCCGCCGAAACCCAGGCCTTGCTGCGGATCCTGCCCCGTCTGCGGCGCAAGTTGGGTGGGCCACCGGTGCCACGGGGCATGGCCCGGGAAGAAGACCGCCTGGAGCTGCACCTGCCTCGCGTCGATCCGGCCTTATCGGTGGAGTACCACGTCCAGGCCCATCTGCACGACGAAGCCGCGCCGGTGCATTACGTCGAGAACAGCCTGATCAATTCGCTGTTCGGCCTGTTGTGTTGGCCGGCGATCTTCGCGCCGCTGCCGGGAGCGTTTTTCCACCCGTTCCAGCGCGGGCCGGTCGACCTGCTCAACGAAGATTTCCACGCCCGTCGCGCCGAGCTGTTCGCAACTTGCCTGGCAGAGTTGGACGATGGCCGCTATCGACAGACCATCGTCCGTCGCTACGCGCAAAAGTGGGGTGTGCAGTCACCTTTCGTGTTCTGGGGCGCGTTGTCCGAGTCCTTGCTGGAACAGGCCCTCGATTGCCTGCCGGCGGAGCATCTCAAGCACTGGTTCCACCGTTTGCTGCTGGACATCAAGGCCAACCGCGCCGGCATGCCGGACCTGATTCAGTTCTGGCCGCAGGACAAGACCTACCGCATGATCGAAGTCAAAGGCCCCGGCGATCGCCTGCAAGACAACCAGCTGCGCTGGCTGGAGTTCTGTCACGAGCACCAGATGCCCGTCGCTGTTTGTTATGTGCAGTGGGTGGAGTCCCCCATCGCGAGCGAGCTTGCTCCCACAGGTGATCTGGGGCAGTCGGTCCCTTGTGGAAGCGAGCTTGCTCGCGATGGGCACACATGAATCTGCTGCCAGGCTACAGCATCGCCGTGCGGGCGCTTTGTGAGTTCACTGCCAAGGTGGGTGACCTCGACCTGCGCTTCACACCGTCGCCCACGGCCTTGGAAGGTATCGCCGGCCATCGCACCGTGGCCTCGCGGCGCAGCGAAGGCTATCAGTCTGAGGTGGCCCTCGAAGGTCACTACCAGGCACTGAAAGTCAAAGGCCGGGCCGACGGCTATGACCCGGATCGCCAGTGCCTTGAAGAAGTGAAGACCTACCGGGGCGACCTGGCCAAGCAGCCCGCCAATCATCGCCAGCTGCATTGGGCACAGGCGAAAATCTATGGCTGGCTGATGTGCCAGAAGCTGCAGTTGTCGCACATCGACGTGGCGCTGGTGTACTTCGACATCGTCAGCGAAAAGGAAACCTGCATCACGCAACCCTTCGAGGCGACGGAGCTGCAAGCCTTTTTCGAAGCGCAATGCGCGTTGTTCCTGGCCTGGGCCGAACAGGAAATGGCCCATCGACAGGCACGCAACCTTGGCGCGCAGTCGCTGGTGTTTCCGCATGCCGGTTTCAGGCCCGGGCAACGGCACTTGGCCGAGTCGGTGTTCAAGGCGGTCAGCACCGGTCGCTGCCTGATGGCCCAGGCACCCACTGGCATTGGCAAGACCATCGGCACCTTGTTTCCGTTGCTCAAGGCCCTGGCGCCGCAGCGACTGGACAAGGTGTACTTCCTAACGGCGAAGACCCCAGGGCGCAAGCTGGCCCTGGATGCGGCACGAGTGCTAACCCACAGCGCACCGTCAATGCCGTTACGGGTGCTGGAAATGATCGCCCGGGACAAGGCCTGCGAACACCCGGACAAGGCCTGCCATGGCGAATCCTGCCCGCTGGCCCGCGGTTTCTACGACCGCTTGCCGGGCGCCCGGGCGGCAGCGAGCCAGGTCACGTTGCTCGACCAGACGGCGTTGCGCGAAATTGCGCTGGCCCATGAGGTCTGCCCGTATTACCTAAGCCAGGAAATGGCCCGTTGGGCCGATGTGGTGGTAGCCGACTACAACTATTACTTCGATTTCAACGCCTTGCTCTTCGGCCTGGCCCAGGCCAATGGCTGGACCGTCGCGACCCTGGTGGATGAAGCCCATAACCTGGTGGAGCGCGGACGACAGATGTACAGCGCGACCCTCGACCAGGCCGCCCTGACCAGCGTACGCAAAACCGCTCCTGAACCACTGAAGAAATCCCTGGAGCGGGTCAATCGCCAGTGGAACGCCTTGCACGCGCCCCAGATGGCGGCCTATCAGGCCTATGAAAAGCTGCCGGAAAAACTGCTCCAGGCCCTGGCTAGCTGTACCACGGCCATCGGCGATTACCTCAACGATCATCCCCAGGGCCTGGACAGCGGTTTACAGGCGTTTTACTTCGATGCCTTGCAGTTTGGCCGAGTGGCGGAGTCCTTCGACGAGCACTTTGTGTTCGACATCCACAAGCGCGAACTCGGTCGCCAGCGCAGCCTGTCCACTCTGTGCCTGCGCAATGTGGTGCCGGCTGCATTCCTGGCCCCCAGGCTGACGGCCGCCCGTAGCACGGTGCTGTTTTCCGCGACCCTGAGCCCTCGACACTACTATGCGGACTTATTGGGGACGCCGGGCGACACGGTATGGATCGATGTCGAATCACCATTCAAGGCCGAACAGCTGGACGTGCAGGTTGTCAGCCGCATCTCCACCCGTTTTGCTCACCGCCAGGCGTCCCTGGAGCCGATTGTCGAGTTGATGGCTCGCCAGTTCCGCGAGCGGCCAGGCAACTACCTGGCCTTTTTCAGCAGCTTCGATTACTTGCAGCAAGTGGCCGGGCTGTTTGCCGAACGGTACCCACAGATTGAACTCTGGACGCAATCGCGGGGCATGGGCGAAGCCCCTCGGCAGGCGTTTATCGAGCGCTTCATGGAGCACAGCCAAGGTATCGGTTTTGCCGTGTTGGGCGGCGCGTTCGGCGAGGGCATCGATTTGCCGGGCTCACGCCTGATCGGCGCCTTCATCGCCACCCTGGGGCTGGCGCAGTTCAACCCAGTCAATGAGCAGATGAAACAACGCATGGCGGCGATCTTCGGCGACGGCTACGACTACACCTATCTGTACCCCGGCCTGCAAAAAGTCGTACAGGCGGCTGGCCGCGTCATCCGTACCCAGCAGGATAGCGGAGTGGTGCTGCTGATAGATGATCGGTTTGGCGAGGCGAGGGTGCAGCACTTGTTGCCGCGTTGGTGGTCAGTTACTCAAGAGGTGCACAAATCTCCCGGTGGGAACCAGGTTTGACGATTTTTCCTGGCGCCCGACTTGCTCCATACTCCGCAAAAAATCCACATGGACGCCTCGGCCAGATGCTTGAGAAAGACTCCAAGACCTCACTCATGAACGAAGAGCAGCGCTTTCGCCTGCTCATCGACGCTGTGGTCGACTACGCCATCTACATGACCGACCCCTCGGGCATCATCACCAGCTGGAACTCCGGCGCCAGGCGATTCAAGGGTTACGAGGAATCCGAAATCCTGGGCCAGCACTTCTCCCGTTTCTACACCGACCAGGACCGCGCCGCCGGCCTGCCGCAACGGGCGCTGGACACGGCCGTGCATGAGGGGCGCTTCGAAGGCGAGGGCTGGCGGGTGCGCAAGGACGGCACGTTGTTCTGGTCCCATGTGGTGATCGATCCGATCATCGACAGCCAGAGCGGCACCTTGCTCGGCTTCGCCAAGATCACCCGTGACCTGACCGATCGCAAGATGGCCGAGGAAACCCTCAAGCAAAGCGAGCAGCAGTTCCGCCTGCTGGTGCAAAGCGTCACCGATTACGCCATCTACATGCTCGACCCGCAGGGCCAGGTCACCAACTGGAACCAGGGGGCGCAGCGGATCAAAGGGTATCTGCCGATCGAAGCCATCGGCCAGCATTTCTCGATGTTCTATACCCCGGAGGATCGTGAAGCCGGTGAACCACAGCGCGCGCTGAGCATCGCCGCCAGCGAAGGGCGTTTCGAGAAAAAGGGCTGGCGCATGCGCAAGGATGGCACACGCTTCATGGCCCACGTGGTCATCGATGCGATTCGCAGCGACACCGGCACACTGTTGGGATTCGCCAAGATCACCCGCGACATCACCGACGCCACCAAGGCCCAGGAAGCCCTCGAGCAGGCCCGCGAGGCGCTGTTCCAATCGCAGAAACTGCAAGCCATCGGGCAGCTCAGTGGCGGCATCGCCCATGATTTCAATAACCTGTTGACGGTCATCCTCGGCAACCTGGAAATCGTGCGCAAGCGCATGCCTGGCGATCCGAAACTCGCTCAATTGCTGGACAACGCGACCCAGGGCGCGCTGCGCGGTGTTTCCCTGACCCAGCGGATGCTGGCATTTGCCCGCCGGCAGAAATTGACCTACGAATCGGTCGAGCTGTCGGCCTTGGTGCAGGGCATCAGCGGCCTGCTGCAAAGCTCCCTGGGCCCGTCGATCCACGTCCAGGCCCGTTTCGCCGAGGCGCTGTCGCCAGTGCTGGCCGATGTCAACCAACTGGAGCTGGCGATTCTCAACCTGGCGACCAATGCCCGGGACGCCATGCCCCATGGCGGCCAGATCACGATTACAGCCGAAGAGCGGCAAGGCTCTGATGCGGCCCCGGACCAGCCAATGGCGCCGGGGCGCTACATTTGCCTGACGATGACCGATGAGGGCGAGGGCATGGATGAGGCCACGCTGGCCTCGGCCGTGGACCCGTTCTTCACCACCAAAGGGGTCGGCAAGGGAACCGGCCTGGGCTTATCCATGGTGCATGGCCTGGCGGAACAGTTGGGAGGCCGCCTGATTCTCAGGAGCCAGAAAGGTGTCGGGACTACCGCGCAGTTGTGGCTACCAGTGGCTGACAACCCGGCACCGGACAAAGTATCGGTCCAGGAAACGCCGCAACCCGTCGACGAATTGAAGGTGCTGGTGGTCGACGATGACAGCCTGGTGCTCACCAGCACACGCTTGCTGATCGAGGACCTCGGGCATCGGGTCCTTTGCGCGTCATCGGGCGCCCAGGCACTGGAACTGCATGAGCGCAATCCGGATATCGACCTGGTGATCACCGACATGGCCATGCCGCAGATGGACGGTGCGCAGTTGGCGAAACTGTTGCGCGATCGCCAACCGAACCTACCCATCATCCTGGCCACCGGTTATGCCGAACGCCTGGAAGGTTTCGCCGCGCATTTGCCTCGGTTGATCAAGCCATTCAAGCAAATTGACCTGATGCAGATCATTGCGCAGACGATGAAATAGATACGGATCCCAGGTTGAATGCGGCTCCCCTGTGGCGAGGGGATTTATCCCCGCTGGGGCGCGAAGCGGCCCCCATCGTACCGACGCCTCGGTGTATCAGGCGATCCAGGGGGCTGCTGCGCAGCCCAGCGGGGATAAATCCCCTCGCCACAGGGGGTGTATGCCTGCCCACAAAGGGGACCATGCCTATTCGGTATTCTTCCTGAACCCACGCAAATTCATCGCACACAGGCAAAACTGCAACACGATCAATGCATACGCATCCGTATGCAGCCCCCAGACCACCCATAGAATGTTGCTCGCAATAAAACAACTGAATCCCGCCACCCTGCGTCGGGGTTGGCGTGAGCCGATCAACCAGGCAGCCAGCACCGTGACGACCATCGCCGGCCATTGCACCCATCCAAGATAATCCACATAACCCTCCTCTTGTCCTGACACCCTAGAGACCTTGACGGTGGGAGAGCGTTTCCTCGGACTTCGATACACCTGCGGTCCATTGGCTTGAACTTGCCGCGCACCGGGTTCTTCTAATGAGTCCGAATCGACACTGAGATACAGCCACACGATGCCCAGAATCCTCACCAGCCAGACTCCGGATGAAGAACTGACGGAACACAACGCCAAACTGTTCGGCTCGCCCAAGGAGCGACTGGATTTCTATCGCCGGGAGATCCAGTACGAAACCAGCATCCTGGCCAATCGGACCGATGCCTACCTGGCCGCCCAATCCTTCCTGGTGATCGCCTTTGCCTCGTGCATGGCCAACCTGAACCCGGAATGGGGCAAGCTGTTCACGTTGATCGTGCCGCCATTGCTGGCGTTGTTGGGATTCTTGAGCTCACTCAATGCCTGGCCGGGTATTCGAGCGGCCTACGAGATCATCGATCACTGGCATTTCAAACAGAGCGAGCTATTGCGCGCCGAACCCTTGATGGGCATGGCCTACGACGAATCGCCACTGTTCAACGAGCGGGAATCGACGCACAAAGGCTACCGTAAATCGTTGCTGTTCTCGGTGCGCACACCGTGGATCTTCGCCACGTTCTGGGTGCTGCTGGGGGTGTATTCGGTCTTTATTCAACTGACCGATCCAGGTAGTTGAGGCCCACTCGCCTCAGCTCGATTTTTTATGACGCTCGTACCAGGCCAGGGTGGGCTGGGTCGTGACGCCATGGACCAGAATGCTCAAGGCCACCACCGACAGGGTAAGGTTTATGCACAGTTGCGCCACTTCTGGTTGCAGCTCATGGTTCAAGGCGAAGAACAGATAAAACAGGCTGCCGATCCCACGAATGCCAAACCAGCCGATCAGCAATCGTTGCGGCGTGTCCAGCAATCGCCGCCAGGGCACGATCAGTACACTCAGCGGGCGAATCACGATGAACAGCAGGGCGCTGATGAGCAGCGCACGGCTATCCCAATGGGTTGCCATGACAACCCCCAGCAAGGTCACCAGGAACACTTCCATCGAGCGCTCCACCAGGCTGCCGAACGCCAGCATGTCGCTCATCATGACCCCTGCGGCCAATTGACTATCGTCCAGCGACTCGGTATCGCCGAGGACGGCCTGTTGGGGATCGACGGTCTCGTGGCCCACCACCGGTTGCACCAGGTGTTCCGCCGGCGGTGCCGCTTCATCGGTGGATTTGACCTCGGCCTGACGCAGCCCCAGGCCCGCGGCGAACACGGAAAGAAAGCCGTAGCCCTGGATCCACTCGGCCACGACGTAAGCGAGGGCAATCAGTGCCAGGGCCAGGTAATCATTGGGTGACAACGTACTGTCGGCATTCCTGATGCGCATCGACAAGGTCAGCTTGCCAATACCGCGGCCCATCCAGTAACCGACCAGCAGCCCGGCCGGCACGGCCCAGAGAACGTTACGCAACAACCACTCACCGAGAAAATCGCTGCCGTCCTCGTGCAGCATCAACAGGCCGAGGATCACAAAGGGAAACGCCGTGCCGTCGTTCAGCCCCGCTTCGCCCGACAGCCCGAAACGCACCCGGTCGTCATCCCTTGCATCATTGACCTGCACCAACGCCGCCAATACCGGGTCGGTGGGCGCCAGCATCGCGCCGATCAGCATCGATACACCCCAACCGAGACCGAACAGATAATGCAATGCCAGGCACAGGCCAGCGATGCACAGGATCATCACCGGCCCGGCCAGCCCATAGGCTACGCGCCAGGTTCGATCCTTGAGGGGCAAGCGCAACTTGAGGCCACTGACGAACAGCGAAAACACCACCGCGACTTCCGTGAGGTGCTCCATCCAGACCGACGAGTCGCTGATGTCCAGCTTCAGCACACCCAAACCCATCGGCCCGATGGCGACGCCCAACACCAGGCACATCGCCGAGGTGGTGACCGGCATCCAGCGAAGGTAGGAGGAGGTCAGGGCCAGGGTCAGCAACACGGCCCCAAGCACCGCTACCCATACTGTGAACGTCATCGTTACTCCTTGGGTATCGGATCGGCCAGCCGCAACGCAGAGATATGCGACCAACATCAAACCGTGTGGCGAGGGGATTTATCCCCGTTGGGCTGCGTAGCAGCCCTCGATCAATCTGCAACACCGAGGAGCCAGTTGCATGGGGCCATATCGCGACCCAGCGGGGCGGTGCGACATTTCGCTAAATCCCCTCGCCACAAAGTGTCTACTTTCTGGTATTGGCGCACTTGTCACTCATTCGAGGCTCGGAGCGAAGCGAGGGTTCCCACCAAAACCGCACAGCTCCGTTTATCCGCCGGCCTTTCAATCCAACGGAATTTTTCGCCGCTCCTGGCGCTCTGCAAGAGAAGAGACGTTCTGACTCAGCGTCCGCCGAGAACCCAAGAGGCCCTTATGACTGCGCTGACACCCCTTCAATCCCAGCCGGCAACCATGCACCCTGTCAGCCCCGACGGGCACGTGCGCCAGTGCTATGAGCGACTGCTCCAGGGCCCCGATGACGCTGACAAGCAAGCCGTCGCCCAGGCGTTCCTGAAGGAATGCCTCGCAAAGGCTGCGGCGCTCCCCCAGGAAATGCCCGATGAGCCCATGGCGCTGCAGGCCTGGGTCGAGCGGCACAGCGCCGGCGTGGCCCGGCAATACGCTGACTACCTGGAACGACGCAAAAGCGGCGGTCCACGGGAGTTCTTCAGCGGCAAGGCCCATGCCTTGTACTTTCTGCAGGCTGTAGCCCCGACCAAACGGGTCGACGGCGCCTGGCTGTACGGCGTGCTCAAGCACTGGCACGACCATCGGTTCGAAGGGTTGCTGTGCACCTATCTGGAAGAGTTGGGGGACGGTCATCCCTCGCAAAACCATGTGGTGATCTATCGCAAGTTGCTCGCCGAATACGACCTGTCCGACGCCCCGGACATCGACGACGACCTGTATCTGCAAGGCACCGTGCAATTGGCCCTGGGTTATGCCAGCGACGAATACCTGCCAGAGGTCATCGGCTACAACCTGGGCTATGAACAATTGCCCCTGCATCTGTTGATCAGCGCCTATGAGCTGAGCGAACTGGACATCGATCCGTACTATTTCACCCTTCACGTCACCATCGACAACGCCAGCACCGGCCACGCCCATAAGGCCGTGCAAGCATTGCTGCAACTGCTGCCATTGGAGGCCGACCGTGAAGCTTTCTGGCACCGGGTCACTTTGGGTTATCGCCTCAATGACCTGGGGCAGGGCAGCCGGGACATCATCGGTTCGTTCGACCTGGACCGCGAAATGCTGGACATGCTCGAGCGCAAACGCCCGTTCGGCCAGCACATGCATTCCGATTACTGCAAGTTCGAAGGCAAGACCGTCAACCAATGGCTCTCGGCGCCGGGCCAGTTGGAAGGGTTCCTGGCGGCCATGCAGAACAAAGGCTGGATCAAGCGCCATGAAGACCCGCAGAACAGCCGTTTCTGGACGCTGATCGACGGGGCAGGGGCGGCCATGTTCGGGGTGTTCAGCCCTTACGAGAAACAGCTGCTGCATGACTGGATTGCTGGTGACTGGCTGGACGAGAGCACCAGGTCCGGCGCCCGGCGCGGTCCGGTTGCGGCTTGCGAACCGGCGACGTCGATTGATGATCCCGATGTGCAAAGCCTGCAACAGTCCCTGCAAGGCCGGGCACCCGATGAGCAGATGCAGATTCTGATGCCCTGGCTCTGCGCCCGGTGTCATAGCCATCCGGCCGGGCTGTTGGCGACTCGCCGGTTCATTGAACTCAAATCCGCTCTTCGCTAGGGAGCCCTGCATGAATGAAGAAGAACGCTTGTCCGAACAGGACCTTGCGCTGCTGCAATTGGGCCGACGCCTGCAAGCCGACGGCTACCGCTTTATCACCCCGACCCCGTTGACCCACGAACGGGTCAACCAGCGTCCCGGCAACGAGCGTTCCAAGACTTTGCGGGACGTGTTCGGCTGGTCACGACCGTTTGCGCCGGGGCTGATCAGTGCCGATGAACAGCGGCAATTGCAAGACGCCCAGGTGCTGGAGGAGCGTGACGGCTTGCTGCGTAGCCGGGTGCGCTGGTCGAGCCTGGATGGCTTGCTGTTCGCTCATTCGCAGTTCCCGACACAGGCCACCGACGCGGTGTTTTTCGGCCCTGACAGCTACCGCTTCGCCCAACTGATCCATACTCATCTGCAACAGAATTTCACGGCGGTGCATCGTGCCGTGGATATCGGTTGTGGCGCCGGCGTTGGCGCGATCGTGATCGCTCGCGCCCGGCGTGAAGCTCAGGTGCTGGCGGTGGACATCAATCCGCAAGCCCTGCGCCTGAGCGCCGTGAATGCGGCGCTGGCCGAGGTGGCCAATGTCGAAGTCGCCCGCAGCGACGTACTGCAGGACGTGCCAGGCAACTTCGACCTGATCGTCGCCAACCCGCCGTACATGGCCGATCCATCCGAGCGCGCTTATCGCCATGGCGGCGGCGTACTGGGTGCCGGGCTGTCGTTGCGCATCGTCGACCAGGCCTTGCCCCGGCTCACGCCTGGTGGCTCGCTGGTGCTCTACACCGGTGTGGCGATGATAGATGGACGCGACCCGTTCCTGGAGGCCCTGGGCCAGTGGCGTGACTCAGCGGACTTCGGCTGGACCTACAAGGAATTGGACCCGGACGTGTTCGGTGAGGAATTGCTGACGCCGGGTTATCAGGACGTGGAAAGGATCGCCGTGGTGGCGTTGGTTGTAACCCGCATCGGAGCAGGTATAGGCGGGGTTATCGGAGGGACTATCGATGAACAGGCGCATGAAATTCGGCATTGAAGAGGAGTATTTCATTACCGATCTGCAAACCCGTTGCATGCCAGGCGAGCCACCCGCGCAAGCGGTTGCGGCGTGCCAGGCCGAATTGGGCAAGCATTTCGCCCATGAAATGTTCCAGTGCCAGGTCGAGATGGCCTCGCCCATCTTTCGCAGCCTGGCCGAGGCCGCCGACTACCTGAGCCAGGTACGTACGGGCCTGAACCAGCGACTGGCACCGTATGGCCTGGGCCTGCTCAGCGCCGGTTCACACCCGAGGGCGGCCCAGGTGCTGCAACCCACCGACGAGCTGCATTTCCAGCAACTGTTCGATGATTACCAGCGGGTAGCGCGGCGCAGCGTGCTGTCGGGCTTGCATGTCCATGTGGAAGTCCCGGCCACGCAGGATCGGGTGCGGGTCATGAATGAGATCCTGCCCTGGTTGCCGATGTTCCTGGCCCTGAGCGCTTCATCGCCGTTCTGGAACGGTGGCTACAGTGGATTTAGCAGCTACCGACAAGTGGCCTGCGATGAATGGCCACGCATGGGCGTGCCGGAATACTTCGAAGACGAGTCGGCCTTCGCCGGCTACGTCGACATGCTCATGCGCACTGGTTCCATTCACCAGCCCAGCGATTGCTGGTGGGTGATACGACCGTCCTCACGTTACCCCACGCTGGAGATGCGTATTTGCGATGCTTGTCCGCGGGTCGAAGACGTCCTTTGCCTCGTCTCGTTGTTTCGCCTGATGGTAGCCCACGCCGTGGCACAACCTCGGCCCGGCGCTCGCTACAGCCAGATGTCCCAGTGGATCCTCAAGCAAAACCGCTGGCGGGCCAAACGCCACGGGATTCTCGCGGAATTTATCGTCGAGGGGCAGGAACAGCCGATGCTGATCGGTGAATGGCTGACCCTGGCGGAGCAGACCTTCGGGGAGACCGCGGCCGAGCTGGGCGTCCAGGAGGTGTTCAAGCAGGCACGGCGCATGGTGCAGGAAGGCACCAGCGCCGACCGGCAAATCGTCGTCTTCGAACAGGGGCTGCTGCTGGGCGATTCTGTCGAACAGGCCTTGAACCGCGTGGTTGATCAACTGCTCGCGGAAACCGCCGGCATGCCGGCCGCCTCTCCAGCGCTGCAACAGGTGGCAGGTGGTCCATGAGCAGCAAGACCCTGGATGACTACAACCGCATGCGTGATTTCGCCGCCACCCCGGAGCCGGCGGCGAAGCGTTCACGAAAATCGGCGAAAACCGCCCACGCGTTGCAGTTCTGCATTCAAAAGCACGACGCCTCGCGCTTGCATTATGACTTCCGCCTGGAGCTGGACGGCGCGCTCAAGAGTTGGGCAGTGCCCAAGGGACCTTCCCTGGACCCGAAAGCCAAGCGCCTGGCGGTGCATGTCGAAGACCATCCGCTGGATTACGCGACGTTTGAGGGCAGCATCCCCGAAGGCCATTACGGCGCCGGTGACGTCATCGTCTGGGACCGGGGCGTCTGGATTCCCCAGGGCGACCCCCATGAGGCCTATGAAAAAGGCCGGCTCAAGTTCGAGTTGCAAGGCGAAAAGCTCAGCGGCCTGTGGAACCTGGTGCGCACGCACATGCCCGGTAAACAGGAACAGTGGTTCCTGATCAAGCATCAGGACCATGCGGCTCGCCCTGAAAGCGAATATGACGTGGTCCAGGCCGAGCCGGACAGTGTGCTCAGCGATCGCACCCTCGTGCCCAAGCGCCGGGGCAAGGCCGCTGCAACCAAAGCGGTGAAACAACCGGAAAAGGCCGCTCAGCCGAAATCGCCGAAACGTTCTTCGAAAACCACCCTCAGCGGCGCGGTCGCCGGGCCGCTGCCGGAAACCCTCAAGCCGGAACTGGCGACGCTGGTGGAAAGTGCGCCCGACGGCGAATGGCTCTACGAAATCAAGTTCGACGGTTACCGGGTCATGGCGCGGATCGAAAGCGGCGACGTCAGGCTGCTCACCCGCAATGGCCATGATTGGACTCACAAACTGCCAAAACAGGCCGAAGCCTTGGCCGCGTTGGGGTTGGAATCGGCCTGGCTCGACGGTGAAATGGTGGTTGCCAACGACCAGGGCGTTCCGGACTTCCAGGCCTTGCAGAACGCCTTCGAGGTCGGCAGCAGCGGCAAGATCGCCTATTACCTGTTCGACGTGCCTTACCTCAACGGCATGGATTTGCGCAAAGTACCGGTGCAAGAACGCCGGGCCGCATTGGCCGCGGTGCTGGAGCCCAACAAAAGCCCCTTGTTGCGGTTTTCCGATGCCTTCGAGGAAACCCCTGAGGCGCTGCTCAACAGCGCCTGCCAGATGCAAATGGAAGGGCTGATCGGCAAGCGCGTCGGCAGCGCCTATGTGTCCAGGCGCAGCAACGACTGGATCAAGCTCAAGTGCAAGAATCGCCAGGAATTCGTGGTAGTGGGCTTCAGCGACCCCAAAGGCGCGCGCAGCGCCTTCGGAGCCTTGCTGCTGGGGCTGCATGACGCCGACAGCGGCCAGTTGCGCTACGCCGGCAAGGTCGGCACCGGGTTCAACGAAACCACCCTTAACAGCATCTACCAGCAATTGCTGCCGCTGGAGACGAAAAAGGCCGCCGTGGTGAACCCACCCACCGGTTACGAAGCCAAGGGCGTGCACTGGCTCGAACCGACGCTATTGGCCGAGGTGGCCTTTGCCGAGATGACCAAGGAAGGCTCGGTGCGCCATGCGGTCTTCCATGGTTTGCGCAACGACAAGCCGGCCAGGGACATCACCCAGGAACTTGCCAAACCCGTGAAAAAAACCGCCGCAGCGAAGAAAACCCGCGCCAAGGATGAGCCTGCCGTGGCACCGAGCAAAAGCACGGGCGGGTCCAAGGCAAAAGCCAAGACACCGGCCATGGACGGCAAGGTCCGCATCACCCATCCGGAACGAATCATTGATGCCAGCAGTGGCACCACCAAGTTGCAACTGGCCGAATACTACGCCAGCGTTGCCGAGTTCATCCTGCCGGAACTGGCGGATCGCCCGGTGGCCTTGGTCAGGGCGCCAGAAGGTATCGCTGGTGAGCTGTTCTTCCAGAAAAACGCCGAGCGCCTGGCGATTCCCGGCATCACCAGCCTGGACAAGGCGCTGACCGGGCAGCCGGTGATGATCATCAACAACGCCGAGGCGCTGATCGGCGCGGTGCAGATGAGCACGGTCGAACTGCACACCTGGAATGCGACTTCCGTTGACCTGGACAAGCCCGATCGCTTCGTCCTCGACCTTGACCCGGACCCGGCGCTGCCCTGGAAAAGCATGGTCGAAGCGACGCAGCTCACGCTATCGGTGCTCGATGAATTGGGGCTCAAGGCGTTTCTCAAGACCAGCGGTGGCAAGGGCATTCATGTGGTGGTGCCATTGACGCGCAAATTGGGTTGGGACGAGGTCAAGGACTTCAGCCATGCGATTGTCAGCCACATGGCCAAGTTGTTGCCGGACCGGTTTTCGGCGGTGTCCGGACCGAAAAACCGGGTAGGGCGGATCTTCATCGATTACCTGCGCAATGGTTTGGGCGCGACCACCATCTGCGCCTACGCCGCGCGGACCCGGGAATGGTTACCGGTGTCTGTGCCGATCTTTCGCGAGGAGGTGGCCGAGCTCAAGGGGGCGAATCTGTGGAATGTGCACAACGTGCATGAGCGTCTGGCGGAGGTTAGTCATGAGCCTTGGGCCGAACTCAAGAAAACCCGCCAAAGCATCACCGCCGACATGCGTCGGCGGATTGGCATGAAAAAGCCCAAGAAGTAGGCCCAGTGACAGGTGAACCTCGCCAAAAGTCGGCGCTTAACTCGCCGGAAAACGCAGGTATTCCGGCTGCAACACGTTGAACCACAGCAGGATCATCTCCACCAGGATGGTCACCAGCACCAACAATCCCACGCCCCAGACGCTGGCTGAGTACAGCAGGCCTTGTTCCTTCTTGAGGCTCATGAACTTGGGCAGCCCGACAAACAGCAAGAACGTCGAATACGCCGAGGCCAGGCCCAATGCGGCGACCGCCAGCCACCGGCTGGGATAGAGCCCGAAGATTCCGGCCAGAAAGTAAGGCGTGGCGGTATAGGCCGCGAAACCAATGCACTGGTTGATCGTTGGACGCGCGTCGAAAGTGCGTGACATCCAGCGAATGAACAAACCCATGAGGGCTACGCCAGCGACGATGGTCAGGTACAGCAGCACGCACAATTGCAGTGCGCTGGCGCTGCTGAGCCGTACGGTTTCGTTCTCGGCCAGGCTCCAGCCAGTCCAGGTGGTACCGATGAACAGGCACACCGCAGGAATCAAGGCCAGCAACAGCAAATGGCCCAGATAATGGCGCGGATGAGCCTGCTCTTGTTCGCGGATGTCCGCCCAGGCGAACTCGGGATGGGTGAACAGTTTGACGAAAGGTGCAGACATGACGACCTCCTGATCAAGACGGCCTCTGCATGAGGCTCCTATGGATTTGAGGTTCAGGATCGGGGCACGGTTTCATTTATTTACCGTATGCGGTCCACGGCGCGATAAAGGGAATGAATAACAGCGACAAGGGTCAACCCATCAGCCCCCTGAAAGGACTGCTTGCCATGACCGTTGCCCACTTCATTTGTGAGTACCTGCGTGAACATGAACTGCGGCTGACCACCGCCGAATCCTGCACCGCTGGCCAGATCGTCACGTTACTGGCCGAGGTGCCGGGCTGCGGTTCGCTGATCGAAAGCGGCTACGTGGTGTACTCCCCGGAAGCCAAGCAACGGCTGCTTGGGGTCAGCCCGCGAACCATCGAGATGTTCAATCTCACCAGCCGCGAAGTGGCCGAAGAAATGGTCCTCGGCGCCTTGCACGAGGCTAACGCCAATGCGGCGGTGGCCACCACCGGCATTCTCGGGCCAGACGACATGGATGGTATCCCCGCCGGTACGGTGTGCTTTGCCTGGGCGTTCGATGTGAACGGCCAACGCGCACTGTTCAGTCGCCAGGAACGCTTCTTTGGCAGTCGCGGCCAGGTGCAGTTATGGGCTGCTGAACACGCGCTTCTTCAACTGCGGCACTTCCACCAACGGGCTTTGGCCGGTGAACGCAGATAAATAAGGAGTCACCATGCCCCGGCACATTGAACCAGAGGACTTTCACAGCCGCGTGTATCCAGTGCGAGAGGATATGGATTACCAACTCAAGGTTTGGCGTTTCGAACGGGTGGGCTGGTATGTCCTGGTGGCGCTGGTGATCATGACGCTACTGGGCTTGTTCTCCCGCGGCCCCTTGAGTTCGCGCGATCTACGAAGCGGCGATGGCAGTCTCGGTGTCGAGTACGAGATGTTCCATCGCAACGGCTCCAGCAATCCGATGATCATTCATATGAAGGGCCAACCCAACGCAGTGCTGGAAGTTGAATTGGGCGGCGCATGGCTGCAAGGTTTTGAGGTGCAAACGTTGCAACCTCTGCCTATGCGCTCTGCAAGTGCCGGTCAAGGCATGCGGCTTTGGGTCCAGGCGGATGCCCAAGGGCAGGCCAGCCTGTATCTCTCATTGCTCGGTCAGGGTCTGGGGATTTATCACGGCCGCCTCTCCATGCCCGGTGGCACCTCGCTCGGTTTCGATCAATTCATTTTCCCTTAGGTGACCTATGGACTCCGTACTGCGGGCCGCCGCGATATATATGGCGTTGCTGGTGTTGTTCAAGATCGCCGGGCGTCGCTCCCTGGCGGACCTCACCACTTTCGACTTCGTATTGTTGATGATCATCGGCGAGGCCACCCAACAGGCGCTGCTGGGAGACGATTTTTCGTTGACCAACGCGCTGATGGTGATCGTCACCTTGATTGCCATCGACGTCGGGTTGTCGTTGCTCAAGCAGCGTTCCAAACGTGTTTCACGATTGATCGACGGCGGTCCGACGATCATTGTCGAGAACGGTCGGATACTCCAGGGCCGCATGCGCCATGCCCGATTAGTGGAAGAGGACATCATGGAGGCCGCACGTTCGAGCCAGGGCATCGAAACGCTGGAGCAGATCAAGTTTGCGATCATCGAGCGCAATGGGAAGATTTCGGTGATTGCCAAGGAGTAGCCCCGAAGTTGACTGTGGCGAGGGGATTTATCCCCTCGTCACAAAATCTGCCTCGGTTTCCTCGATCAAAGGATCGGCTTGCCCCCGGTAATCCCATAGCGGGCTCCGGAGATGTAGCTGGCTTCGTCCGAGGCCAGCAGCACATAGATCGGCGCCACTTCAACCGGTTGGCCCGGGCGGCCAAGCGGCGTTTGAGAACCGAAATTCTGAACCTCCTCCTCAGGCATGGTCGCCACGATCAATGGCGTCCAGATCGGCCCTGGCGCCACGCTGTTCACGCGAATGCCTTTGGGGCCGAGCATTTGCGCCAGGCCGCCGGTGAAGTTGGCAATGGCGCCCTTGGTGGTGGCATAGGCCAGCAGCGTCGGCTTGGGCATGTCGGAGTTGACCGAGCTGGTGTTGATGATCGAGCTGCCGGGCTTCATGTGTGGCAAAGCGGCCTGGCAGATCCTGAACATCGCCGTGATGTTGATATCGAAGGTGCGCACCCATTCTTCGTCGGATATTTCCTCGAGGCTTTCATGAGTCATTTGAAAGGCTGCATTGTTGACCAGGACGTCGATGCGCCCGAAGCGGGCGACGGTTTCATCGACGATTTTGCGGCACTGGTCTTTGTTGGCCAGGTCACCCGGCAGCAATAGGCATTGACGCCCGACCTGCTCGACCCAGCGCGCGGTTTCCTTGGCGTCTTCATGCTCGTCCAGGTAGGCAATCGCCACATCCGCGCCTTCACGGGCGAAGGCAATGGCCACGGCGCGACCGATGCCGCTGTCGGCGCCAGTGATCAGGGCGATTTTGTTCGCCAGTCTTGCGGAGCCGGTGTAGCTCTGTTCGCCGCAGTCCGGGTAGGGTTCCATTTTCCGCTGGCTGCCGGGCACCGGCTGGCTTTGTTTCGGGAAAGGCGGGAAAGGGTAGTCGACCATTGTCATTCTCCAGGCTGGTTGCAATGGAGGGTGGACTATGGGGTTTCGGGCAGAGTTCGGTCGGATTTTCTTGCCAGTCGATGAGCGTGATGACGGGCGTTTCGTCGTTGAGTAGCGGACACCGGCGAACATCGGACGATGCTGTATTCTCCAATGTCGGTACGGTTTCGATAAGGAGCAAGGCAATGTTCAGCCACATACAGATCGGTGCGCGCGATCTGCCGAAAATGGTCGCTTTTTACGACGCAGTCCTCGGCTGCCTGGGGCTGGAACGCATCGAGGGCGAAAACGACTCGGGCCCGCCGGGGGAGGGTTGGCAGCGGCCCGGCAAGCATTGGCCGCAGGTTTTCGTCCAATTGCCTTTCAACGGTCTGCCCGCCACCTGGGGCAATGGCATGCAAGTGAGCTTCGCCGCCGACTCCCCACAAACCGTTCGCGCCGCGTGGGAGCAGGCGCTTGCCATGGGCGGCTTCGACGAAGGCCCACCCGGCCCGAGGCCGCAGTATTGCGAAGGCTATTTCGGGGCGTATTGCCGCGATCCGGAAGGGAACAAGCTGTGCTTTGTCCATGCGCCGGATATGCATGAATAAAGCGATCATGGCAGATGACTATTGTGGCGAGGGGATTTATCCCCGTTGGGCTGCGAAGCAGCCCCAATAAACAGCACACGAAGTTAATCTGATACAACGAGTGATCTGTTTTTAGGGCCGCTTCGCATCCCAGCGGGGATAAATCCCCTCGCCACAGGGCGGATCAGCCCCTGGCCTTCAGGCTGCGCTCCATCCGCGCGATGCCTTCTTCCAGCAACGCCCGCGGGCAGCCGAAGTTCAAGCGCACGAACTGACCGGCATCGTCGCCAAAATCCAGCCCGGCGCTCAGCCCGACCTTGGCTTCTTTGAGGAAGAATCCATGCGGGTCATCCAGCCCCAACCCGGAGCAATCCAGCCAGGCCAGGTAAGTGCCCTGGGGCACGGTCATGGTGACGCCCGGCAGGCGAGTGTGCACCGCCTCGACCAGGTAATCACGGTTGGCTTGCAGATACGTTTTCAAGGCTTCGAGCCATGGGCCGGCTTCGCTATAGGCCGCACGGGTCGCTTCGAGGCCCAGGGCATTGACGCTGTCGACCATGCCGGCCCGGGCACTGTTGACCCGTTCGCGCACCTTGGCGTCCTGGATAATGGCGAACGAGGTTTTCAGCCCGGCGATGTTGAAGGCCTTGCTGGCGGACATCAGGGTGATGGTGCGCTCGGCAATTTCCGCACTGAGGGACGCGGTGGGAATATGCACGCGGCCGTCGAAACACAGCTCGGCATGGATTTCGTCGGAGATGATCCAGGCGTCCTGCTCCAGACAAATGTCCGCCACGGCCTTGAGCTCTTCGCGGTCAAACACCTTGCCCAGCGGGTTGTGAGGGTTGCTCAGCAACAGGGCGCCGCCGCCTTGCAACGCTTCGCGCAACGCGGCCAATGGCGTCTGGAATTCACCGTTGACCGGGTTGAATGGCAATTCCACTTTGTTCAACTGCCAGTGACCCGGGGCGTTGCGCAGCGGTGGATAGTTGGGCACCTGCACCACGACATTCTGCTGGGGTTCTACCAAGGCATGCAGCGCCATGTTGAAACCCGGTTCGACACCCGGCAGGAACACGATCTGCTGGGGCTCGACGCGCCACGCGTACTTGCTCCACAGGTCAGCCACGACGGCGGCACGCAGATTGTCCTGGGCCACGCTGTAGCCCAGCATCGGATGTTCAAGGCGCTTGTGCAGCGCGTCGATGATCACCGGTGGGGCAGGGAAGTCCATATCGGCGACCCACATTGGCAACACATCGGCCGGGTAGCGGCTCCATTTGGTGCTACCGGTGCCGTGGCGCTCCAATACCGTGTCGAAATCGAAAGTCATGGGGGTTCCATCAGTCAGTCATGGGATGGCGAACATCATAAAGCAAAGACCCATGAGAAAAGCTTGGTGGCGTAGTGCCACTAATTAATGGTAATCAGTTAAAGTTCCATCTCGAAACGCCGCCAAGACGTGAACGGCATTGGTAACGGACCCTCCGAGTCTTTGAAAAGGACGACCCCATGACATCGCCCGTGCGCTTTAACGATCACCACCGTAAAGCCGATCGCATCATGTTGGGGCTGCTTTGGCTCACGTTGTTGTATTCCCTAAGCCTGGCATACCTGCACTCGACGTTTACCCAGGCGCTGCTGGTCGGGGCGACTACCTGCGTGGCGAGCACCGCGCTTTACCGTGTCCTGGCGGGCACTCGGGCCATGCGTTGCATTATCGCGGTGGCGTTGATGGTCATGGCGGCATTGCACATCAACCAGACCCGGGGCGTGATCGAATTCCACTTCGGGATCTTCGTGCTGCTGGCCGTGTTGACGTTCTACCGTGACTGGCTGCCGATTGTCGTTGCCGCTGCCACCATTGCGGTTCATCACCTCGGTTTTCACTGGCTCCAACACCAGGGTTATCCGGTGTTCGTGATGGATACCCACGCTGGCTGGTCGATGATCTTTCTCCACGCGTTCTACGTGGTGGTGGAAAGTGTGATCCTGATTTACCTGGCGAACCAGAGCCTGGCCGACGCCACGGAAAACCAGGATGTGCTCGACAAGGTTCTGGTGGCGGATGCGCAATTGAGCAACGACGCTGGCAGGCAGCACAGCGAGGGCGTCAAGGTCTCTTCGAGCGAGCGTTTCGATCATTTCCTCCAGCAGGTTACCCAACTGGTGGACGGCGTAGTACGCGACACCCGAAACCTCTCGGACCTAGGCCAGGACCTGTCCCAGGTCGGCCAGACCCTGGAAACCGGCGCCCGCCACCAGCTCGATGAAGTGGCACAGATGAGCAGTGCGATCAGCCATCTGGTCCAGGCCATGGAGAACATTGCCGGCCATGTCGACCAGACCTTGCAGCGCGCCGGCCAGGCCAACGAGCAGGTCAATCGCGGGCGCAGCACGGTTGATCAGACCCGAGAAGAGATCGTCGAGCTGGCCGGTCGCATCAACCTGACCAACGAAACCGTGCAAGTCCTGGCTGAACAGGCACAGCAGATCGGCCAGGTGCTCGATGTAATCAATGGAATCGCCGAACAAACCAACCTGCTTGCCCTCAACGCCGCCATCGAGGCCGCTCGGGCCGGCGAGCAGGGCCGTGGTTTCGCGGTGGTGGCCGACGAAGTCCGGACCCTGTCCCAAAAGACCTCGACATCCACCACGGAGATCCAGCAGATCATTGCCAAGCTACAGCAGGGCAGCCGCCAGGCCGCTGTCGCCATGCAAGACAGCCGCGACGGGGTGGAGCGCTGCGTGTCCGCCAGCCAATTGGCCTCGCAATTGCTGCACGCCGTGGTGGAAGACATTGCCGTGATCAACCACTTCAACGACCTCATCGCCAGCACCACCCAGGAACAATCCAAGGCGTCGATGGGTATCAATGAGCGCTTGCAAAGCGTGCAGACCGTGGCTGAGCGCAACGCCGACAACATTGGCATCCTGACCCGAAGCAGTCAAAGCCTGCCGCCAATGGTGCAGCGGTTGGCGCTGTTGGGGGAGGCGTTTCACAGGAAGGGCGGGGCGGTCTGAAAAGCTTATAAATCCAGGTATGGATGGAAAAGCGTCATGAAAAATTTCAGATGTTTTGCGTTGATGCATCTAAATGTGCGCGCTGCGTGTGAGTTCAGCGCGCGAAGACATCCCTGATTATGAGGGACTATATGAATTGGAGTTGCTTCAGCACGATAAAAGCGAGCAGAGCTGTGGCAAGCCCATAGACGAGGGAAATCAAGATCGGATTGTTCGTGAGTGTCGTCAACGGTGTAGGTGCACTGCGCCTGACGAAAAAGTTGATAGCTCCCACCCCGGTAATCATCATGAGGGCAGTTATCGAGAATAACCCCAACGGAAGGTAATCGGAGCGCTTGACCTCCACGATCGTGGCGACCATGAGGAAGGAAGACGACAAGGTTATTACGGCGCCCAATGTCCACAATGAAAGATCGCCCGCCAGTCGGCGGATTACGCCTGCAAAGCCTCGCCCCATGAAGGCCTTAAGCGTGGGATTTTTTATGCTGGCCTCCAGATCCTTGAACATAAGTGCCGGCACGCAGAGCAAGATCGACGCACTGCCCACGCTGTTCACCAACCGGCCCAGGGATTTACCCATTCTGTCCAGGTAATCCAACGGCTGAATATTTAGCGTATGGATCGCAAAATAGGTCGCGATTCCCGAAATGATCAACCAGACCAACGCCCGGAATACGAGGTCACGAACGAGATTTTTCTTCAGCCAGTCGTCAAACTGGTTTTTATCGGTGGACATGAAAATCCTTGTTAGATATCGGCTACATGAGTGAAGGCGTAATGATATCAGTTGGCAAGGATGATACGGATGTGAGTTTTCCGATTTTGGCGATGACTACGTCGCAGATACTCGTGGGTTAAGCCGTTGTGGGCAGGTGATCCCCATCAGTCAATGTATCTCTGTGTATCCACCGCACGTACAGATACGGACTGTTTCTTTTAAGCGCATCGATGACACATCCGGGATACCTCGCCGGCGTCAAATGAACCCATCGAGACAGCATAAGCCGTCTCACGGGCTCACCCGCCGTTCGCAAGGAAATCCGCCATGGACACGACTCTGACGCACCACACTTCTGCACCACGCCGCCGCCTGCTCGCGCCCTCCATCCTGGTACTCGCCATGATGCAATTGGGTACCTTGGGACTTGCCTCGTCACAGGCCAGCGCTGCCGACGTACCGGCCAGCACCATCGGCACCATCACGCCGGGCAGCCACACATCTTTCGGCCCGTTGAAACACGTCAAGGCTGGCCTGCTGGACGTTTCCTATGCCGAGGTCGGTCCTGCCGATGGGCCGGTGGTCATCCTGCTGCACGGTTGGCCCTATGACATTCACAGCTACGCCGATGTCGCTCCGGCTTTGGCCGAGAAGGGCTATCGCGTGCTGATCCCCTATACCCGCGGCTACGGCGACACACGCTTCCTGTCGGCCAAGACCGTGCGCAACGGCCAACCTTCTGCGCTGGCGAGCGATCTCATCGACTTCATGGACGCACTGAACATCAAGCAGGCCGTGCTCGGCGGCTACGACTGGGGTGCCCGTACCGCCGACATCGTCGCGGCCCTGTGGCCGGAACGAGTGAAAGCCCTGGTGGCGGTCAGTGGCTACCTGATCGGCAGTCAGGAAGCCGGCAAGACACCGCTGCCGCCGGCCGCCGAGTTGCAGTGGTGGTACCAGTTCTACTTTGCGACAGAACGTGGTCGCTTGGGCTATGAAAAGAACACCCACGACTTCGCCAAGCTGATCTGGAAACTGGCGTCACCAAAGTGGAACTTCGATGACGCGACTTATGACCGCAGCGCCGCAGCTTTGCAGAACCCCGATCATGTCGCCGTCTCGATCTTCAACTATCGCTGGCGCCTGGGTCTGGTCAAGGGCGAGGCCAAGTACGACAAGCTGGAGAAGAAACTCGCGACCTTTCCGTCCATCAACGTGCCAACCATCACTCTGGAGGGTGACGCCAACGGTGCGCCGCACCCACCGGCCGAGGCCTATGCCAAGCGATTCACCGGCAAATACGAGCATCGTTTGATCGAGGGCGGCATCGGTCACAACCTGCCGCAAGAGGCGCCGCAGGCGTTCGCCCAGGCTGTGATTGATGCTGATCATCTGCGCTAGCCCAGGGAGCAGCATCCTACGGTAATAACGACTCCTGATGTTCATCGGCCCAAATCGCAGGGTTTCGATTTGTCTGAGACCTGGAATCACCTTGGATCAGGCAACTATGCCGGCGGATCCGGCAAACGGATTGG
This sequence comes from Pseudomonas sp. 43mfcvi1.1, assembly GCF_900115935.1. Lineage (NCBI taxonomy): Bacteria > Pseudomonadati > Pseudomonadota > Gammaproteobacteria > Pseudomonadales > Pseudomonadaceae > Pseudomonas > Pseudomonas sp. 43mfcvi1.1. Next base: position 71,794 of record NZ_UETT01000007.1, read on the forward strand.
CGTTTCGCTCCACATACTCTCGCGGCCCTGAGGCCCTGCCACGCGTGTATCCGAGTGGCGGGGGCTTCTGTAGGCGTTCGAAAACATGTGTATGAGTGCTTGATATGGAAAACGACACGATCCGCTTTGCCTGCAACGGCTGCGGGATCTGCTGCAAGGGGCGGCTGATTCCACTGACATTGGACGAAGCAAGACAGTGGTTACAACGCGGACATGAGGTGGCGGTCGTACTGGAGGCATTCGATGAGACGACTTGGTCTTCAGAGCCTCGACAATTCGCCCACAGCGCTCAACGGGCCGTGGCTGTCACCAGTGGCGATGCCCAGATTCGAGTCGTTGCGGTACTGGCGGGCAATGCGCTGACGCAGTGCCGCAACCTTGGTGACGATGGGCGTTGCGGTATCTATGAAGAGCGGCCGTTGGTCTGTCGAATCTACCCGATGGAAATCAATCCGCTCATTGCCTTGCGTCCAGCCGACAAGGTCTGTCCTCCTGAGGTCTGGGAGGCGGGCGAGGTTCTGTTTACCGACCGCGTCGTCGATCCGATCCTGGCTGATCAGATCGAACGCTCCCGCCAGGCGGACAGGGACGATGCCCAGGCCAAGATTGCGCTGTGTGAAGCGATGGGCATGAACGTCGCTGCCTGGAAGGGCAACGCATTGGCGGTGTACTTGCCTGATCGAGAGCAGTTGGCGGAAGCGATCATTCGTTACGACCGCGCCCCCGTGGCACCGAAAGGCCTGGATTGGAAAGTGCGGGTCGAAACGCCGGCCCTGGCCCAACGACTGCTGCAAGCAGGTGTCGCGTTGGATGATCAACGTTCAACCGGCTACATCTTCCAGGGTCTTTAGTTTTCGATCCAAGCCATCACTTTGTGCATCCCTGGCTCATTGAAACATCTTGTCATAACTGGCCTGGTGTGGTTGGTGTCGGTTATGGCTCGTTGAATCGTGCAAGAAATTACGCCAATCAGGCAAGCGATTAGAATCGCCAACCCAGCATACTTGCGTCCATATTGATCAACGACTTGCGGTGATGCCGAACAGTGTTCGCCATCACCACAAGTCGTGAGCCCGATGTTTGAAGGAGTGAAGTGTGCACAGCGATTTCAAAAGCGACCAGGTTGTCAGCGACATCAGTCGCCTGGCCGGTTCGGTCAGCCAGCTTGTGCCAAGCGATGGCGACCAGATCACCGCCATTGCCGGCTTGAGCCTGCATCGGCGCAAAGCAATCACCGCGCCGATGCATTGCATCTACGGCCTGGGGATCGGCGTGACCTTGCAAGGTCGCAAGCAAGCCATGATCGGGGACGAGATACTGACCTACGCGCCCGGCCAATCCATGGTGACCTGCGTGGATCTGCCGGTCATTTCCCATGTCTCCCAAGCCAGCATTGCCAAGCCATTCCTGGGCATGATGCTGCGATTCGACAGCACGATGGTGATGCAGGTGGCCGAGCGCATGCAGTTGTCACAACGCATGAGAGACGACGCGTTTCGACCGATTACCGTACAGGCACTGGATGCCGGGGTGCTGCACGCCCTGCGACGCTTGATAGACCTGCTGGAGGAACCGTTACTGCTCGATACGGTGGCTCCGCTGATCAAGGAAGAGATTGTCGCTCGCCTGTTGAGCGGTGCCCACGCGCCGCAGTTGCTGCATGTGATCGCTGCCGGTTCACCCAGCCAGCACATCGCCAAGACGGTCGCCTGGCTGAAACTGAATTTTCGCCAGGCGTTGCGCATGGACGATCTGGCGGCACAAGCCCACATGAGTCCTTCTACGTTTCGCCAGCATTTTCGCTCCGTGACCGGAATGAGTCCGTTGCAATACCAGAAGCAATTGCGGCTACAAGCCGCTCGGCAGTTGATGTTGAGCCAGAACGTCGACGCGAGCAGTGCAGGAGGGCTGGTTGGCTATGAAAGTGCCTCGCAGTTCAGTCGTGAGTACAGCCGCCTGTTTGGGGCTCCACCGCAGCGGGATATCAAGCGGATTCGTTTGTGATCGTGAGGCTTGTCTGGCATTGCGACCAGACAGCCTCACACGCCTGTCATGCTAACTTGAACGGCAACTCACGCAACGGTTTACCTGTCAGGCTCGCCACGGCGTTGGCAAAAGCAGGAGCCAGCGCCGGCAGGCCGGGTTCGCCCATTCCCGTAGGCGGTTCGGCGCTAGGCACGATGTGAACGGCAAACTCCGGCATGTCGGTGATGCGCGGCACGCTGAAGTCAGCGAAATTGCTTTGCTGCACCACACCATCCTTCAGGGTGACGGCGCCACCAGGCAGGCACATCGACAGTCCCATCAGCGCCGCGCCTTGTACCTGGGCCTCGATGCTGCGTGGGTTGACGACCAGATTGCAGTGCACGCCGGCAGTCACGTTGTGCAGCACCGGACGCCCGTCCTTTACCGAGGCCTCGACGACGTAGGCCACCACCGAACTGAACGACTCGTGGACCGCCACGCCCCAGGCGCGGCCCGCCGCTAGCTGACGTTTACCGTATTCGCTCTTGTCCACGGCCAGTTGCAGCGCAGCGCGATGGCGCGGGTTCTCGTCGCCAAACAGCTTCATCCGGTAAGCCACCGGATCCTGCTTGGTGGTGCGGGCGATCTCGTCGATCAGGGTTTCCATCACAAAAGCCGTATGGGTGGAGCCCACGCTGCGCCACCACAATACGGGGACGTTGAGTTTGGGGTGATGGACTGTCAGGCGCATCGGCAGCGGATAAGGATTACGCATGCCCTCTGTTGCAGTCGCATCGATGCCGTTCTTGATCATTCCTTCGAACGGAGTGCCACTGACGATGGACTGCCCGACCAGGGCATGGTCCCAGGCCAGCACCTTGCCGCTGTCGTCAAAACCGATGTGCGCACGGTGCAGGTGCATGGGGCGATAGTAGCCGCCCTTGATATCGTCCTCACGGCTCCAGAGCGTGCGGATCGGTACATCAAGCCCGGCGGCGTGCGCGGCCTTGGCCACCTCGCAAGCCAGCACGACGAAATCGTTGGTGGGCACGCCACGCCGGCCGAAACCGCCGCCCGCCGTCTGCACATTGACCTGGACTTGTTCGGGTTGCAGATTCAGGACCCGTGCCGCCGCCGCGCCATCACCGCCGGGAAACTGCGTGCCGACCCACAACTGGGCACGGCCCTGGGCAAGTTGCACGGTGCAGTTCAACGGCTCCATGGGCGCGTGGGCGAGGTAAGGGAACACAAACTCGGCCTGCAACTGATGCGGCGCGCTGGCAAGCGGTGTCATGTCAGCGTCGAACTGTCGTGGCCCGGGTTGAGTGGCCAGCTCGCGGTATTGGATCAGTTGTTTTTCACTGTCCACTTTCTCGACGTTGGCCAGGTCCCATTCCAGCTTCAGCGCATCGCGCGCCAGCTTTGCTTGCCAATAACCGTCCGCCACCACCGCAACGCCTTCGGCGCCTCGGTCCAGCGGCACCCGAAACACGGCTTTTACCCCTTTGGTTGCCCGTGCCGCGCTGTCGTCCAAAGAGGCAATCCTGGCGCCGAACACTGGCGGACGCGCCACCACCGCGGTGAGTTGCCCCGGCAGATGCATATCGATGCCGAAATCCTGCTGGCCGCTGCTCTTGGCCTTGGCATCGATGCGCGTGGTGGCCTGGCCGATGATTCGGAAGTCCTTGGGATCCTTGAGCGTGACCTTTTCCGGCACCGGCATTGCCATCGCGGCTTCGGCCAGTTCGCCGTAGCTCGCTTTACGGCCCCCCGGGCCGAACACCGTGCCGGCTTGGGTGCTCAGGCTTGCCACATCCACGTTCCAACGCGCGGCTGCCGCTGCGAGCAACATGCCGCGAGCACGGGCGCCCAGTTCGCGGTATTGGGTATAGCTGTTCTTGATTGAACTGGAACCGCCGGTGAGGTGAATACCTAGATTCGGATCCAGGTAGGCGGCGTCGCTGTTGCCGTTGCGACTGCGCACCAGGCTCCAGTCGGCATCGAGTTCTTCGGCGAGGATCATCGGCAGGCTGGTCTGTACGCCCTGGCCGAACTCCAGGCGGTTGAGGGTCACCGTCACCACGCCGTCAGGGGCGATCTGCACGAATGCGGAGGGCTGCTGAGTCGGTTTCAGCGGCGTTGCGGCTGAGCCGTTGGCCTCCTGGGCCAGGGCCAGGTGAGGAAAAGCGCCGAGGGCCAGGCCGCCAATGCCGACAATCTTGAGGAAGCTGCGACGGGGAAGGGTGGCGGGGCCATCGGCCTGATCGCGCTCCAGGCTGTGCTGCAGGGCGCGAGGCAGCTCATTGGGGAAAATTTCGTTCAGCATGGTGGGCTCCGATCAGGCAAGGGCTTTGGCGGCATCCGCCACCGCGGCGCGGATACGGGCGTAGGTGCCACAGCGGCAGATGTTGCCGGCCATGGCCGAGTCGATCTCGGCGACTGTGGGTTGCTTGCCCTTGGGCTGGGCCTTGAGGAACGCCGTGGCGCTCATGATCTGCCCGCTCTGGCAGTAACCGCACTGCGCCACGTCGTGCTTGACCCAGGCCTCATGCACGGCAGTGCCGACCGGGTCGCTGCCATTGGTTGCCGCTTCGATGGTGGTGATTTTCTTGCCTTGAGCGGCGGCGATGGGCGTTACGCAGGAGCGAATGGCCTGGCCATCCAGATGAACGGTGCAGGCACCACACAGCGCCGCGCCGCAGCCGAACTTGGTGCCGGTCATGCCCAGCGTGTCGCGCAGGGTCCAAAGAATCGGGGTGCTTGGGTCTACGTCAACCGTGTATTCACGGCCGTTGATATTGAGGGCGCTCATAGGGGTACCAGCTCCAGATGGTTTGGCTCTGGTTAACTATAGAAAGCAATGTTGGCGACCGATTGCACGATCCGGGCTGATTATTGCCTGATCATGCGAATCGCCACGCCCCATGAAGGTGCGCGCGGTTGTTTCAGCGCAGCAAGGGTAGAAGGAAAGGAGCCGCAGCGGGCGTACTGCCGGCTCCTTCCTTCTGCACGGTTACATCAATGGAATGCTATAGCTCACAATCAGCCGATTCTGATCCTGGTCGCGGGCAATATCGCTTCGCGACATGCCGTTGCGCCAGCCGAAACCGACGTTCTTCAATGCGCCGCTCTGAATCACATAATCCAGGGAGATGTCACGTTCCCATTCACTGGCGTCATTGCCGCTGGTGGTCTGGATATTGTCGCCCTTGAGGTACATCACCGAGGCCTTCAAACCCGGAACGCCAAGCGCTGCGAAGTCATAGGCATACTGGGCGAATGCCGTGCGTTCGCCGGCCTGGATGAATGTCTGGATGGTGCGGTCGGTGTAGAGATACAGACTGGCGCCGCCTTCGCCTTTACCCACCAGGCCGCCTTGATTCAGTTGCGTAAAGTTGCTGTCTTCGGAAACGCTTTGATAACCGGCAGTAATGGCGTGGCCGCCCAATGAGTAGATGAACGCCGCGCTCCAGGTATCGTTGTCGATTTCACCGCTACCGTCCTTGGTATAGCCGCCAAGTTTGTAACCACTGGCGCGACCAGCCGCGCTGCTGTTCTTGCCATCGGAGGTGGTCTTGAAGTAACGCAAGTCGGTCTTCAGTGAGCCGTATTCACCCAGCGGCAACACATGCAGCAAACCGGCGAAGTGCTGCTGGTAATAGTCTTCGAGATTGGCGTAGTAATACTGGGCGGTCAGATCCTTGGTCAGTTTGTAATCGCCACCGGCGAAGGTGAATTTGTTGCTTTCCTGGCTGCCGCCCGCCACGGCCAGACCGGCGCTGTCGCTGGAAGCCCGGCCAGTGGCGTGTTCCAGTTGGCCGGCGGTGAAGGTCAGGTTGTCGATGTCATTGCTGGTGACCTGGCCACCCTCGAAGGTTTGCGGTAGCAGGCGGCCATCGTTGGAAACCAGGATCGGCAGTTTCGGTTGCAAGGTGCCGTAGCGCAGTTCGGTCTTGGAGACGCGCATCTTCGCCGTCGCACCGAGGCGGGCCCATTGATCCGCCGCCTTATCACCGTCGTTGGGGAACATCGAGCCACCGACATGTCGGCCCGCGCCACTGTCGAGCTTCAAACCCAGCAGGCCCATGGCGTCCAGGCCGAAGCCGACGGTGCCGTCGGTAAAACCGGATTGATAATTGAGCATGAAGGCCTGGCCCCACTCTTCGGTCTTCGAAGGCGCGGCGGCTCCGTCACGGTTATCGTTGTTGAAGTAGAAGTTGCGCAAGTTCAAGTTGGCTTTACTGTCGTTGATAAAGTCAGCCGACGCCAATGGGCTGAGGACAAGCGTCACGCCACCCGTTAAAACACTCAGTACGTTAAATAGAACTTTCATCAGGGCGAACTCCGCCGCGGAATCACTGTTCCGGGCATGTTGAAAAGGCAGCAGGAAGCGCTCGGCCGATCACATGATTGGCCGATGCGTTAAATGACTCGTTAGAAAATCTTCAATGCATAGAGTGGGTTAGGGGATAAGTCTCCAAAGAGTGCTATCAGTGAAAGTCCCTGGGTTATCAGTCGATCAATCCATGAGCGTCATAAAACGGATACGGTCCGGGATATTCGCCAAACACACCGTTATGGGTCACCAAACCCTGGCCATGCCAGTGATGCAGCAAGTATCCCGGTGGTTCCAGATTGAAATGCGCAGGAGCGGTTGGTTGTAGATCCAGGACGATTTGATGCGATGTGCCGGGGCAGACGCAGCTCAGGCTACCGCCGAAGCGCCGTTGCATCGGCCGATGCAAATGTCCGCAGAGCAAGCGTTCCACCTGCGGATGGCGGGCGATGACCTGTTCCAGCGCCGAGGCATTGATGAACGGTTCGCGGTCCATGTGACCAATGCCGCTGACAAACGGCGGATGGTGCAGGACCAGTAGCGTTGGCACCTCGGGACGACAGGCCAATTGTTCATCGAGCCAGCGCAATTGGCTGTCCAGCAACTGACCGCCATGGCCGCCAGGAATCGTGCTGTCCAGGCCGATCAGGCGTAGCGGATACTCTTCGACCACCCAATCCAGGGGGGCGCCGGGCAAGCTTGGCAGGTAGTGGTGATCAGCAAATGCCGCCCGCAAGTGTTCGCGGTTGTCATGGTTGCCGGGCACCAGGTAGCAAGGCATGTGCAGGCGCGCCAGTTCGGGGTGCAGCACGGCATATTCGTCAGGGCGACCGAAGTCCACCAGGTCGCCGCTGACTACCACAATGTCGGGACGCGGCACCTGGCAATTCAAATGATTGACGGCACGACGCAACGCGGCGAGGGTATCGACGACGCCATAGGTCAGTTTTTCCCCGGCCTTGAGATGCAGGTCGCTGATCTGCGCAATGAGAAACGGATGATTCAAAATAAGGCCTCTGAAAACACGAATATCACGATGCCAGGGTGAACAGCACCTGCGGCTCGACGGCCAAGGCGATCAGTGAACCGGGGGTGTGGATGACGCCGTCGGTGCTGTCCACCAGCAATGGTTGGGCGGCGCCGACGTCGACCAGCAAGCGGCTTTGGGCGCCCTGGAAAAACTGGCCCACCAAGCGCCCACGCAGATGCCCCTCGCTGTCCATCACCCGCAAATGCTCGGGCCGGCAGTAGACGGTGGCAGGCAGCCCGCCACCGCGCCACGGCAACTCTCCGCCACTGACTTTCAAGCCCAGGGGCATGTGCTCAAGTACCGGGAAAGCGTTGAGGTTGCCGACAAAACTGGCGACGAAAGTGTTGGCCGGTTGTTGGTAGATGTCCCGTGGACTGGCCAACTGCGCGACGCGGCCGTGCTCCATGACCAGGATCCGATTGCCCAGGGCCATGGCTTCGCCCTGATCGTGGGTGACGAACACCGCGGTAATGCCCAGATGGCGGAGCAACTGATCCAACTCGCTGCGCAAGCGTTCACGCAACTGCGCGTCCAGTGCCGCCAACGGTTCATCGAGCAGCAGGACCCGGGGCTTGGGCGCCAGGGCACGGGCGAGGGCGACCCGCTGGCGTTGACCGCCGGACAACTCATGAATGCCACGCTTGCCGTGATCCCGCAGACCGACCAGTTCCAGCAACTCCGCGCAACGCTTGTTGCGTTCGGCGGGCGCCATGCCGCGAATCCTCAAGCCATAGACGATGTTCCCGGCCACATCCAGGTTGGGAAACAGCGCATAGTTCTGGAACACCATGCCCACGTCACGACGTTCGATGGGCAGGCGGGTGACATCGGTGTCACCAAAAAAAACCTGCCCCACATCCGGGCGCTCAAGCCCGGCAATCAGCCGCAAGGTGGTGGTTTTACCGCAACCGGACGGGCCGAGGATCGCCAGGGTTTCTCCGGCGTCGATGGTCAGGTCCAGGTCATGCACGGCCACGGTGCCGTCCGCGAACGCCTTGCGGCAACCCGCCAGGCGAATGGTGGTTCCGCTCATCGTTTTTCTCCACGGGAAAGGCGGGCGCTGATGGCCTGCAGCGCAATCAGCAGCGGCACGATCATCAACAGGAATATGAGGGTGTAGGCGCTGGCGACTTCCAGCCTCGCCGAGGCATAGCTGTCAGCCAGGCCCACCGGCAATGTCTTGGTCATTGGGGTGTGCAGCATCCAGGTCAGGTTGAACTCGCCCAGCGACAGCGTGACGACCATCAAGACTCCGGCGAGGATCCCCGCCCGGCAGTTGGGCACCACCACACTGAAGAACCGTCGTAGCGGTCCGGCACCCAGGCTGGCGGCGGCTTCTTCCAGGACCGGCAGGTGCTGGCGTTGCATCACCGCCATTACCGGACGCACCAGAAACGGCAGGGTGAACAGCACGTGGCCAACGAGAATGAACAACCAACTGCCGCGAAATCCGCCGAACTGGCCATAGGTGAGCAGCAACGCCAAGGCGCTGGCCAGGCCAGGCATTGCCACCGGCAGCACCAGCAACTCCTCGAACGCGCGGCTGAAGCGGTTGTTCATCCGTACCAGCGCGTAAGCCGCCGGTACACCGACCACGCAGACGCACAACGCACAGGTCACCGCCAGTTGCAGGGATAGCCAGACCGTCGGCGAATAGGCCTGCCAGACCTGCACCAGCCAATCGAACGTCAGGCCGCTGGAGACACCCTGGAAATAATTGCGGGTCAGCCCGGCCAGCAGCGACATCAGCACGGGCACCAACATGAAGGCGCAGACCAGCAAGGTGAACAGCAGTTGCCCGACAAACAGCGTTGAGCGCCTCACAGGACAGTCCTCGCATTGTGCGCCAGGCGCCTGGCCAGTAGCAGCACCGCCCAAGTCAGTGCCCCCAACACCACCGACAGTGCGGCGGCCACGGCGAAATTGGCGTAGTTGGTGAACACGTTGTAGATCGCCACCGGGGTCACATTGAGCCGGGTACCCAGGGTGAACGCCGTACCGAACGCGCCCATGGAAGTCGCAAAGCAGATCGCCCCGCAGGAGACCAGTGCCGGTGCCAGGCCGGGGACGATGACATCACAGACCACCCGCCAATGACCGGCGCCCAATGATTGAGCGGCTTCTTCCAGACTGCGATCCAGGCTCTCGCAAGCAGCCATCACCGTGAGGATCACTCGCGGGATCGAGAAGTACAGGTAACCGATGCACAGCCCCATCAGCGAGTAGGCAAAAATCCAGCGCTCACCGGCCAGCTCAAGACCGAGACTGGCGAACAAACCCTGGCGGCCGGCCAGCAGAATCACCAGGAACCCGACGACCACACCGGGGAATGCCAGCGGGAAGGTCAACAAGGCAACCAGCAGTGAACGACCGAAGAAGCGCTGGCGACTGAGGAAAACCCCGCTGATGCCACCCACCAGCAGCGCCGCGAGGGTCGTGGCGAGGGCAAGCAGGCAGGTCTGCGCCAGGCTGCCCAGGTATTGCGCGCTGCTCAGCACTTGCCAGTAACCGCTTTCGCTACCCTCGCGACTTTGCCCGCCCAGCACGATCAGGTGCGCCAGCGGCAACAGCCAGAACGCGAACAACACCGCCGCGGCAGGCGCCAGGGCCCAGGCCGCGGTCAGCCGTAAATGCGGCAGCGAGGCCCTGCCCGAGCGGACTGCCCGGGCTTTTATTACCGAGGCGGTCACTTACTTGACCTCACGCAGATAGCGTGCGGAAAAAGCTTCCTGTGCCGCCGCCATTTGCTCGTAGTTGACCACCCCGGCCCGGGCGTAATCGCTGTCGGGCAGGAACTGCGCAGCGATCTCGGCAGGCATCTTCATCGCCCGTACCGGCCGCAGGTAGGCCTTGGCCCAAAGTGCCTGGCCTTGCTCGGACAGGACGAAATCCAGGACCTTCTCGGCGTTGGCCCGATGGGGGGCGTTGTCGACGATGCTCATCACGTAAGGCACGCTGATGCTGCCTTCCTTGGGAATCACAAAAGCAACGTTGGCCTTGTCCTTGTAACGGGCGCGATAGGCGTTGAAGTCGTAATCGACCAGGATCGGCAGCTCGCCGGACAGCACGCGTGCATAGGCCGTTTGCTTGGGCACGATGGGCGAGTTCTTCGCCAGTTTCTGAAAGTAATCGATAGCCGGGGCGAAGTTATCCAGGCTACCGCCCATGGCCTGGTTGATCGCGACCGCAGAGACGTAGCCGACGAACGCGCTGGACGGATCCAGGTAGCCGACCATGCCTTTGTATTCTGGCTTGAGCAGGTCGCTCCAGCTTTGCGGCACAGGCAGGCCGCCCAGTGCATCGACGTTGACCATCAAGCCCAGGGTGCCGGAGTGAATGGCAAACCAGTGTCCTTGCGGGTCCTTCAAGCCGGCCGGAATCTGCTCCCAGCCCTTGGGTTTATAAGTGCCAACCACCCCGGCTTTTTGCGCCTGCAAACCGAACGTCACGCCGTAATACACCACATCCGCCACTGGAGCGGCCTGTTCGGCCACCAGTTGCGCCAACGCCTGCCCGGAGTTCTTGTTATCCAGCGGAACCTGCACGCCGGTGGTGTCGGCAATCGCCTTGAGCTGAGTGCCCCAGTCGGCCCATTCCGGCGGGCAGTTGTAGCAAATCGCCGTTTCGGCGGCCTGGGCCAGGCTGGCAACACCGCACAGCAGCAACGTCGCCAGGGTTTTACGCAAGCGGATCATCAAGTGTCTCCTCGTAAGGTTGAGTACTTTCGCCCGGCCGGATATGGCAGGGCAGGCAATGGGAAACCGGGGGGGCGCCGGCGATCTGCGCCAGCAGTTGATCGATCACCGTGCAGGCCAGCGCCTCGATGGGCTGAACGACGCTGCACAGCGTCGGGTGCATCTGGGTGCCGAGGGCGATGCCGTCAAAGCCAATGACCGAGAGTTGCTGGGGCACGTGCCAGCCGTTGCGGCGCAACTCGGCAATCAGGCTGATGGCGAGTAAATCGTTGGAGCAAACCAGCGCACTGAGCCCCTGTGGGCCTTGCAGCAGCGGCTCGATGGCGGCGAAATCGGCTTGGGTATGGGCAGGCATTTCAATCACCGGCAGGCTGTCGAGACCGGCCTCACGCATGGCGTCGCAATAACCGGCGTAGCGCTGGCGAGCGCGGTCCGATTGCAGGGCAGGGCCGGCAACCATGCCAATGCGCCAATGCCCGACCTCCAGCAGATAACGGGTGGCGAGGGCCATGCCGGCGCGGTTGTCCACCGACACGGCGCTGTAGTCCGGGTTGCCCGGCTGGTGATAGGCCAGCACAAAGGGCGTGTCCTCGTTATCCAGGCTTTGCAGCACGCGGTTGCTCTCGGCGTCGGTCACCGTGAGCACCAGGCCATCGACGCGCTGGCGCAACAGTTCCTCGACCACCACGCTTTCGCGTTCACTGCTGTAGTCGGTCGTTGCCAGGAGCAGGTTGTAACCGCGCAAACGCGTAGCACGCTCCATGGCCTGGAATTGTTCGGCGAACACCGGGTTGAGGAGGTTGGGGACTACCACGCCGATCAGTTTGGTCACCTGCAAGCGCAGTTGACGGCCAAGGCGATTGGGTCGAAAACCCAGTTGGCGCGCGGCGGCGAACACCTGCTCGCGGGTGGCCGGGCGCACCACTTCAGGGGAGGCAAAGGTGCGAGCGGCGGTTGCTCGCGAAACCCCTGCCAAACGTGCCACTTCTTTCAAATCCGTCATGATCACTCGCTTGAGATCGATCTCATTGGCGAGGACAGTACCCAGGCGCCGTGGCATTTCGGCGACGAAGTGATGACGATTTGATGTCAGATTCTGATGTCTGCCTCTGGCGGTCATCCAGGACGCGTATGCGGTGCCCGGTTGCTCATGACGGTTGCTATTTGCGAATCAGGGCGATGACGTACTCGCAAACATGCGCCGTGGCGTTTTCGAACGTGCAGGCTTCTTCAGGTAGCCCCAATTGCAGACAGTCGCCTTGTTCCAGGACGTAAGTGGTGGTGCCCTTGGTAAAGGTCAGCGTGCCTTGCGTGGTCCACACCTGCTGATGAAGGAATGCGTAGGCGGTGGCGGGGTAGCTGATGCGCACGCCCGGGGGCAGTTGCACGCTGATGAGCTCCAGTGGCCAACCCTCCCGCGGGGAGACTTGCTGGCGCGCGTAGCCGGTTTCCGGGTCGACCCAACGTGGTTGCTCCGCAGCCTTTGAGAGCAGCCCCGAGCGCCCCTCGGCTCGATGCAGCAGGGTGGACAGGGGCAAACCAAAAGCCCCCGACAATCGTCCCAGGATCGTCGAGGTAGGGCTGACCTGCGCGTTTTCAATCTTGCTGATCATTGCCTTCGATACACCGGAGAACTGGGCGAGCTCGCCGATGGACCATTGGCGCGCGGTTCGCTCGGCTTTGATAGTTAATGCGATGTCAATGGGTTGGTTGTTCACTATAGAGGACTTCCAAGGCGGGGTGATTTATTTGGAGCTTAGCGAGCTGGATGCATCTATTTAGTGCGGAAAATAAATAATGCGCCATTTTTGTGCAAATATTTTTTATTATTAAAATAACCTATTGATTTAAAAGTTAATATTTCTTATATTTTTTTCGTTTCAAAATAAATCTATTGTTGTTATCGCCACCGATTAAAACTATCAATTTGTTTGCATGGATTGCTTGTTTACTATCTGAAACGCGCAGCGACATTCCGTCGCCGTCGCCCAAGCTACCTTATCGTATTTGGGGGGATCTATGCCGGCTCAGCAAATGGAACAAGGCTATCTGACGGGTGAGCAAATCATCCATTCGATTAAAGGAATGATCACGGCTTCGGGGATCAACACCAACGCATTCTACAAAACGTTTCGCCAGGCCCCGCTGCCCAAGGCAACGTTGAAGAAAGTGTTCCAACAGTACTTTTATTACATTCGTACGTTCCCCCAGATCCTGGCAGGTACTTCGCACCGCACTGACAGCGAAGTGATTCGGATGAAGTTGGCGCGCACGGTGGTGTCTGAGCTGGGCGATGGGGTAGGCGAAGCACACTTCATCATGTTTGAGCGTGTACTTGCCGGTGTCGGCATCACGCTGGATGACTGGAAGAAGGTTGAATACATTCCCGAAGCCAGCGAGCTGGTCGATGGCCTGCGCCGGATCTTTCTCGAAGGTTCGACGGAGCACGCCATTGGTGCTCACTACGTCATCGAAGAGTTCGGTTTTCCGATGATCGCCAACCTGTACGAAGGTTTCCGCCTCTACAGCGGTTGGAAACACGAAGACTTCACCTACTTCTACCTGCACATGCTGGTGGAAACCGATCATGTGCAGTGGATCAGTGATGCGGTCATGGAGGCCGCCCGGGACACTGACAACGGCAACAATATCCTGGAGGGTGCTGCCGATGTATTGAACTTGTTGACCCGATTCTGGCAAGGACTCAACCGAGTAGCCACTCACGCCTGACCGATCGGTACAAGGGGACAGGAAGTCATGGACGATATGACATTGATTGGTCGAGTGGCGCCCTTCAGGGATGCCAGTGCATATGCGGCATCCTCAGGGGCGTTGAACCTGTCGCAAGGACTTCCTGAACCCTTGTTTGACAATGCCATGAATGCGGCGTTGGCCCACCAGGTCCGGTCGGGCTGGCAGTACGCCGACCCTCGCGGCGAAATGATCTTGCGTGAAAGCATTGCGGCCCACAGTGCCGGCTATGCACCTGACAGCGAAGTGCTGGTGACCAGCGGCTGTACCGAGGCCTTGTACTTGGCCCTCTACGCAGCGTCTTCGCAATACGGCAGCAAGGTCGCCTTCTTTGAACCCTTTTATCCCTATTACCCCGGAATGGCCACACTGCTGGGGCTGGAGTCTGTTGCACTGCCGTTGGCGGCAGGGGGGCCTGACTGGGCAATGTTCGAGCAGCAATTGCGTGCCGGTGTTCGCATCTTGCTGCTCAACACACCCCATAACCCGACCGGATGGTGCATGTCCGCCGATGATTGGCAGCATCTGGTGGCGTTGGCAAAAAACCATGACTTCATGGTGATTGTCGACGAAGCCTACCGTCACTATCAGTACGACACCGACGCACCGACGCAGTACCCCCATCAACAGATTCCCATGATGGTGGCAGGCAGCGCTTCGAAGTTATTGTCCATGACCGGAGTCCGGATCGGCTGGTTGTGCGCGCAGGCAACCTTCATGGCGCGAGCCTATGCCCATCACCTGTACCTGAGCTATTGCCAACCCACCCCCATACAGGCAGCCGTCGCGGTTTTGCTCGATGAGTTGACCATCGGGCGACTCGAAAGCCTGCGCGAGCACTACAAGCACAAACGCGATCGCCTGGCAGGTGCGCTGATGGCCGCCGGGCTGGATATCCAGTTACCGGCGGGCGGCCATTACCTCATGGCCGACTATTCACGGCGGGCGCCTTCATTGTCCCCGGTTGAATTCAGTCAACACCTGGCCGTTCGTTGCGGGGTCATGCCATTGCCCGCGACGCCCTTCTATCTGGGGCAGTGCCCCACCTATGTCAGATTTTCTTTCTCGGTAGCCAAACCCATTGTTGATCAAGCTTGTGCCCGCCTGGAGGATTTTTGAAATGGAGCAGCATGTGTTCGACGTCATTGTCGTAGGCGGCGGTCCCGCAGGGCTGAGCGAGTGTATCCGGTTGATCGATCTGGGCCTGAAAGTCGCGGTCATCAGCGATGTATTCGGGGGATGCATGGGCATGATGGGGGACCATCCATTGCAGTCGTACTGCAATGAACTGGAGATCGAAGGGGCCCCCTATCCCTTGCATCGGTTCATGCGCAAGTTGTGCGTCAGCCCCACTGGCGAGGAATACGCCGCCTATATCCGGAGCAACTTCGAAGCCTTGCCATTGACCAGGATCCAGCAACGGGTGGTCACCGTAAGCAAGGCACAGGGGCTGTTCGAGGTAAACCTGGCCCCGGGTTCCCAGGGGCATCCCTTGCGTGCGCGGCAGATTATCCTCGCGACCGGGATTCGCCCGAAGGCGCCGCCCTTCGAAATGCCCAATGCGCATTGGCTCAATTGCTTTGACGTCTACCAAATGGTTGCGCGGGGCCAGGTCCAGCGCTTCCTGCAGCAGGACGTCGTCATCTTCGGCAGCGGTAACAGTGCGTTCCAGATCGCACTGCTGCTTGCCCCGTTCGCCCGCAATGTGTCGATCCTGATCAAATCCTATCTGGGGCTGTATCCCCAGGAGACCGATGATCGGTTTGCCCTCAGGTCCCTGAGCCAGCGCACGCTGGAGATGATAGCCAAGACGTCGTCCAGTTCCTTTCAAGGGCCGCTCAACAGCGCCAACAGTACGGGCCGGGCCAATATCTGGCTGCATGCCTACAACAGCATTCGCCAGGAAGGCGACAAGGTCGTCCTGGATCTTCCGGCGTCACTCAACGGCAATTCGCTGCTCCAGGCTTCCTGCCGCAAGGCTCGAGAGGCCGGCCGGCTGGTCGAAGCCCAGGCATCCGAGGGGTATGAGCTGCACTTGGATATATCGGCGAAGGATCAATGCCTGGTTTCGGCCATCGGCGTCACCGCACAACTGCCCGCCACCGACTGGCCGCAACTGCTCAACCCACAGACCGGATTCACCTGTCACCAGGATGGGAAAAGCCCTGTCGCAGGCCTGTATTTCGCGGGGGCAGCCTCAGGCTATGCGTCGATCAACACGATGGTGCCCGCAGCAGCGGAAATGAGTACCACGCCATCGCTGCAAGAAGGGCTGCGGTCATGGGCGTGAGGATGTTCCAGCCGCTGCGCATGGACCTTGGCGATGTGCTCGAGCAATCGACAGCGGAGCTCAAGCAGGCCATCGCCCGGGCCAAGGTGCTGGTCATCGCCAACCAGGACGTCAGTGTTGCCCCTTATGTGCAGTTGATGCGCAGGCTGGGTTCGCCTGTTCATCATGTGTTGGCCAAGTACTGCCTCGAGGATTACCGAGAAGTGCTGACCGTGACCAATCTCCATCGCAACGGCCAGGCCTTGGGCGTGCATGAAGGAGGCGGGTATTGGCACACCGACATGTCGTACAAATCGGCGAATACGGTGTTCACATCACTGCTGTCCGTGCAGGTGCCGGACCAGCACGGCGAGACTCAATTCATCGATTGTGTCGCAGGCCTGCACCAGGTTCGCCAGTGGCTGGAAAGTCCGGGTTGCCCGCAACACCTGAAGGGTCTCGATCTGGAAAACCTGCGGGTTCACCACCGTTTCGGCAATCGCGACACCCTGCGCAATGCCGCCGCGGCGGTGCAACAGCTCAATCCCCAGGAGGCAGGCGCGCTGGAAGACACCGTGGTTCACCCCCTGGTGCTCAAACATCCGCTCTCCTGCGCGACGTCGCTTTATGCGCCGGCCGCCACGGCCATGCAAATAGAAGGGGTAACGCCTGCACTGTCCCATCGCATTCTCGACAGTCTGGTCGATTTCCTCGTTCAGCAGGCGCCGCGCTATCGGCATGCCTACCGCCCAGGCGACATCGTGATCTGGGACAACCTCTCAACGCTGCATAAAGGTCCGCCAATCCCCAAAAGTGAAGGGGGGGCCGATGCGCGCCTTCTCTACCGCATGAACGTCGACTTCCAGTGAGGCATTACCATGATCAAGACTATCGTTTTCCTGACGCCCCATTACCTGAACTTCGCCTCCGAGAAGGCCTTGCAGACGCTGGGACGAGACTGTCGCACCGTACTGATCGCCTATCATGCCGATGTCCTGCCGCCCGTGCTCGAGCGCAACGTCTCGCAGGTAGTGCGCGTCGATGCCGACCTGCAGCGCAACATTCGCCCGTTGCTCGATCATGACCAATGTCGAGATGTCATCAGCGATGAGTTGCGCGCCGTGCAGGGCAACACGTCGTCATTGCGTATTTTCTGCCAGGAAGAATGCCACGTTGAGCTGGCGGCCCAGTTACGCGAGGAGTTCGGATTAGAGGGCGATACACAGGCGATCGTGGCGAATTTTCGCGACAAGGTGCTGATGAAGCACGCCGTCAGCCAGAAGGGGATACGCATTCCCGAATTCGTACCACTGGATCACGTACGCCTATCGGCCGAGCCACAGGCTTACTACGCCGAGCTGACGACGCGATTGGGCTTGCCCCTGGTCCTGAAACCGGTGAACGCGGCAGGCAGTTTCGAGGTGTCGATCATTCGCAACGAGGCCGAATTCAACAAGGCCCGCGAGCAAGTATTGGCGTCACCGTATCATTTCGATTATGAGGTGGACGAGTTCATCGACGGCGACATGTTCCAGTGCGATTCGTTTGTGGTTGACGGCCAAATCCGCTACTGCGGCGTCCTGGAATTGGGTTGCACCAACTTCGACTTTGTCCAGGGCAAGCCCTTGAGCGTGATTCCCGTGGCCGACCCTGCGCTCAGGGCGACCCTGGAAGCCTTCAACCGGGACGTGATCGCGGCCCTGAACTTTCGCAACGGCTCGACGCACCACGAGGTTTTTGTTGACCGCAAACGCGGTTATCCGGTGTTCCTGGAAATTGCCGCACGCGTACCTGGCGGCATCGGCGTGCCGTATCACGAGAAAAACAGCGACATCAACCTGATCGACGCCAATCTCTACCTCGTGGCCGGTGCCGCGGCGCTCGATGACATCAAGCCCAACGAGAAGAACAACGTGGTGTCCGCCTTGTTGCCCTTGCGCAAAGGCCGGATCAGCCAACTCAACGAACCGCCCATTTCCAGTGCCTACGACATCGATTGGCGGGTCGCCCCGGGCATGGTGGTGGACTCCCGATCCCTGGCCGATACCGCGGGCATCCTGACGTTGTACAACGCGGATCCACAGGTACTGCGCGCCGACTTCGAAGCCTTGCAGCAGTACGTGCCAACCCAGGTGGAAGTGCTGGAGCCGGGAACCGCATGATCAATCCAGTGGGCGGCAGGCAACAGGTTTTTCTCAAGGAGCAGGCATGAAGACAGGAATACTCGGTGCCGTCAGCATGGCGGTCTACTGCATCTCGACGGCGCTCTCGGCCGTCTGGGTCATGGTGGCGTTCACCCGTATCAGTGGGGCGGCGCTGACATTCATTACCTTCCTGATGGCCTGGGCGGTATTTTTCCTGGTGCATACCTTGCGTGGTCATGACCCGTTTCGCCTGCTGCGCGAGGAGTGGCGCGGCGTGCTGCTGCTCAATGTGCTGACGCTGTTCAGTTGGTGGCTGATGTTCATGGCCCTGCAGCGCATCGAGGCGTCGGTGGAATCGGCCATCTATCAGGGCTGGATGCCGCTGGTGGTGGTGGTCTGCGAAATGCTGGTGGCGCGGTCCTCGGTCAGTCGTTCCCGGTGGCTGGGCGCGCTGCTGATCCTGTTGTCACTGATGGCCCTGGTTCTTATGCGTCTCGCGCTGGGGGTCACGGCCCAGGTCAGTCTTGTCAACTTGCATGAGGGCATTGCCCTGGCTTCCGTGGCCGGGATCACCGGCGGGATCTATGTGTTCTGCTCGGCCCGACTGAACCGCGACAGCAAGTACAGCGCCATGGATATTCTGTGCGTCAGGTTCTTCCTGCTCTTGATTGTCACGGGATGGGTCGGCCGGGAAAACCTGCACCAGTTGCTCACGCTTGATACCGCCATGCTCGGCCAATTGATCAAGCTGGCATTCGTCAGCGTGCTGATTCCGGTGTTCACCCTGCAGTTTGCCATTCAGCATTTGGGGGGCGGGCGGGTGTCCATTCTCACACCGTGCGTGCCGGTCATCGCCTTGGCGGCCGAGTTCGTGCTCTCCACCTGGCACAGCCCCTGGGTGCCAGTCCTGGTTACGGTGGTGTGCGTGGCGGTGTTGTTGTCCAACGTCTGGTTTTCGCGAGACAGGCAGGTTGTTCGCTCGGGCCCCATGCCTGTCGCCCTTCAAAAATAGACTTCGGTTTACTGGAGCATCCCATGACTCTTTCCTTGGCCTTCGCACAGGGGGCGGCAGACGCTTGCTCGAATGACGGCCGCAGCGTGCTCGCACGCACGTTGGAAATCGCACGAACCCTGATTGGTTTCCCTTCGGTCAGCGACCGTTCCAATCTGGACCTTATCGAATGGGTGAGCGGGTACCTGCACGGCGTCGGGGTGCAGGCCCAGATTCTACCGGACGTCACCGGGCGCAAGGCGAACCTGTTTGCCAGTCTCGGACCGCCGCGCCCCGGGGGCATCATCCTGTCCGGACATACCGACGTGGTGCCCGTCGCGGGCCAGGCCTGGGCGCAGGACCCGTTCAGCGCCCACCTGGACCACGGACGGCTGTACGGTCGCGGCAGTTCGGATATGAAAGGGTTTATCGCTGTCGTACTGGCGATGGCTCCCGAGCTGATGGCGTCTGCACGGCAAAGCTTTCACCTGGCCTTGTCCTATGACGAGGAGGTGGGCGCGATGGGTGCGAAACATCTGGCGCCCTTCATCTCGCAGGCACAGCTGGAGCCCGCCGGTTGCATTGTCGGCGAGCCGACTTCAATGGAGCTGGTGATCGGCCACAAAGGGCGTCATGAAATCAATTGCTGTGTCCATGGCAAAGTCGCGCATTCATCACTGCCAAGCGAGGGGGTCAATGCCATCGACTATGCCGCGAGGGTGCAGATGCAGCTTCAGCAAGTGGCCAAGCGGCTGGCGAAAGGGCCGCTGGACGGCGGGTTTGATGTCCCGTACACCACGGTTCAGGTCTGTCGGGTCAACGGCGGTGTCGCTGGCAATGTCATTCCTGGCCAATGCAGCTTCGACTTCGAGATTCGCTACCTGCCCGGATGCGATGCCGAGCAGCTGTTGGTACAGATCAAGGACGACGCCAACCAGGCCATGCACGGCGAAATGAATGATCGCTCGGCGGGGGCGTCCATCGAGTTTTCCCACACGCTGCATACCCCGGGGCTGGATGAGAGGGGTAATCAGGCGTTCGCGCAGTGGATCCGTCAGGCCAGTTCGATGGCCCATGGCCGACAGCGCGTGGCGTACAGCACCGAGGCTGGGTTGTTCCAGGCCGAGGGGATCCCCACGATCGTCTGTGGCCCGGGCAGTATCAAGCAAGCGCACAAGGCGAACGAGTATGTGGACCTGGCTCAACTTGAGGCTTGTGAACGATTCCTGCGTCGCCTGGCGCGTTGTGAGTCATTACCTCCACTTCCAGCCAGGGGTGAGCAATGAGCGCCGCAGCCCTGGATAGCCAGGGGCGCGAACGCAAAAAGCTGGTGCTGGCTGTGAGTGTGGGCGCCGCATTGGAATGGTTCGACTTCACCCTGTTCGCGATCTTTGCCATGCAGATCGCCGCAGCGTTCTTTCCGGCTTCCGACCCCTTGATGTCGTTGCTCGCTTCCTACCTGGCGCTCGCCGTCGGCTTCGTTGCCCGGCCATTGGGGGCGCTGCTGATGGGACGTTATGCCGATCGCCGGGGGCGCAAGGCCGCGCTGACCCTGTCCATCATGCTGATGGGCGCCGGGACCCTGATCATTGCGGTGTGCCCGACCTACCAGGCCATTGGTTGGTGGGCCCCATTGAGCATTGTCGTCGCACGCATATTGCAGGGGGTCGCGGCAGGAGGAGAGATTGGTGGCGCGCTGGCCTATCTTGTCGAAACGGCACCCGCCGACCGCCGTGGTCTGTTTGCTTCCAGTCAACAAGTGGCGCAAGCCGGATCATTTTTACTCTGTGGCTTAAGTGCGAGCCTGTTGTCGAGCGCATTGACGCCAGCCCAGTTGGATGAATGGGGTTGGCGCGTGCCCTATGTCTTCGGACTGCTCGTGGTGGTGGCGGGCTTGCAGATTCGCCGCAGCCTCGAGGAAAGCGAGCCGCTGCGCCGCTTTCTCGATAGCCAGGATAATCAAGCGCTGGCAGGGAAGGGGGCAAGCCTTCGCCCCTATCTGCCTAACCTCGTGATGGGGGTGTTGATCGTCGTCCTCTGGACAGTCGCGACGCAATTGATCAACTTCATGCCGACCTATGCGTCGATGGTGCTTGCAGTTCCACGCAACGAGGCCTATCTGGGGCTGGTGCTGGTCGGTCTCATCACGCTGCTGTGTCCCTTGACCGCACTGCTATCGGACCGTATCGGGCGCTATACCGTCATGCTCATCGGTGCCGTGGGGGTCGCGCTCTGCGCATATCCAGGGTTCGTATGGTTGAACAGCAGCCCCAGCCTCCAGACGCTGATCAGCTTCCAATGCGGGCTGGCGGTCTTGATGGTGCTCTACACGGGCCCGGCCGCGGCGGCATTGGCAGAGCTGTTTCCGGTGCAAGTCAGGGCCCTGGGGGTTTCGCTGGCGTACGCCTTGTCGGTGACCGTCTTCGGCAGTTCCACGCCGACCCTGATTACCCTGATCTACCGACAGAGCGGGGATGCGCTCGCCGCCGCCCACTGGTTGTTCGCGGCGGCGTGCCTGAGTGCGATACCACTGGCCTGGGTAAGCCTGTCGAAATATCGGGCAAGTGCTAATCCGGCGTTGGTTGTCGAGCATGAGACGTGAGCGAAGATGAGCAACGAACCTCATTGACGACTGCGGGGGAATCCGCGCTGCTTGGCTGACCACACGACTGCCAACGTCAGAAGCAGGAGAACCACCAGGACAGGCGCAAATGCAACGACCCCCAGGTGATCGAGCAGAATGCCTCCGACGATTCCGCCGCCGGCAATGGCCAGGTTCCAGGCCGTGACCAACATCGACTGGGCGAGATCCGCTGCGTCTCCGGCAGTCTTGGCGATGGCCGTCTGGAACAGCGTCCCAGCCCCTCCGAAAGCGATTCCCCAGGCGGCCACGGCGATATACACCGCCGCTGGCCTGTCGCTCATCGCCCCTAGCGTCATTGCCGAGAGGGCGAACAGCACCGTACCTGCAAGCGTCAACGCCCGTAGATGGCGATCGATCAGCACGCCGACGACCCAGATCCCCAGCAACGACGCGACGCCAAAGACCAGCAGGACCAGATCCGTCCGCTCGCCCAGGCCCGCCGCCGCCAAAAACGGAGCGATATAGGTAAAGAGAATGTTGTGCGCCAGGACAAAAGCCAGCACCACGAACAACACCGAGCGAACGCCCGGCAGCGTGAAGACCTGACCCAAGGCGAGGCGTTTATGGGTGGCCTGCCCAGGAAAATCAGGCACCTTGAGTCGTACCCAGACCATCAAGGCCACGGCGAACAGGCTCATGATGGCGAAGCTCATTCGCCAGCCGACCAGGTTGCCGAGCAGCGTGCCGGCCGGTACGCCGAGGGATAACGCCAAGGGCGCGCCCACCATGGCGATCGCAATCGCACGACCTTTCTGGCTTTCGGACACCATGCGGGCGGCATAACCGGCCAACAAGGCCCAGAGCAGCCCGGCCGATACGCCACCGAGCAAGCGCGCGACCATCGTCAAAACATAATGGGTGGAAAGCGTCGTGACGGTATTGGCAACGGCGAAGCCGGCGATGGCCAGCAACAAGAGTGTTCTGCGTCGCATACCTTGGGTCGCGGCGGTCAATGGAATGGCCGCCAGCAAGGAGCCGATCGCGTAGACCGTTACCAACTGGCCGGCCAGGGCCTCGGAGATCGCCAGCCCTTCGCTGATCTGTGAAAGAAGCCCGGCGGGCAAGGCTTCGGTGAGGATGGTCACGAACGCCGCGAGGGCAAGGGCAAACAATGATCCGATGGGGAGCGGTGCCGTGGCTTGAACAACCTCGGCCTCGGCGTCGATGTGGGTATTGGCAATCGTCATGGGTCACCTGTTTGGAGCGCGCCTGACCCGCCGGGACGACGCGGTCAATTGCAGATTGATAAGTGTCGACTACGGTAGGTGCCCGTCTTTGGCGAGACAAGAATGCTAGAGTGCACAACACATCGGAAAAAATGTCCGTAATGGGGGCCAGGCGTGGAATCACTGAGCGGGATTGATTTTTTTGTGCGCGCGGCTGAAACCCGCAGCTTTTCAGAAGCGGGCAGGGCGCTGGGCATTTCGTCTTCGGCGGTGGGCAAAAGCGTCGCCCGGCTCGAGGCGCGACTGGGTGTGCGGCTGTTTCATCGCAGCACGCGAAGTATCACTCTGACGGCGGAGGGGACGCTGTTCCTCGAGCGTTGCCGGCGCATTCTCTGCGAAGTCGAAGCGGCCGAACTGGAGTTGTCGGAAACCCGCAAAGCGCCACGGGGCAAACTGCGCGTGAGTTTGCCTCTTGTTGCGGATTTGGTCATGCCGACGCTGATCGCCTTCATGCGCCGCTACCCCAGTATCGAACTGGACCTGGATTTTTCCGATCGGCTGGTGGACATCATCGAGGAGGGTTTCGATGCGGTCATTCGAACCGGAGAGCCGAACGACTCCCGGCTGATGTCCCGTCCGTTGGGCCCGTTCAAGCTCGTTGTGGTCGGTTCGCCCCGGTACTTCGCCGAACACGGCACACCGCACGCACCGGCGGACCTGCTGCGCCATGCCTGCCTGCTCTACAAGTTCCCCAGTACTGGCAGGATGCAAGTGTGGCCGGTAAACGGGGACGGGGAGCCGGAACTCAACCTGCCGGCGACCCTGGTCTGCAACACCACCGAGGCGTTGCTGCACGTGGTGCACGATGCGCTGGGCATCGCCTGTGTGCCAGATTTCACTGTGCGCGAGGCGATCGCCAGCGGTGAGCTGGTCACCGTCCTGGACGACTTCAATCGGCATCAGAGCACCTTTCGCATGCTCTGGCCCTCAAGCAAACACCTGGCGCCGAAGCTGCGGGTGTTCATTGATTTCATGAGCAGTGAGTTGTTCAAGTGACTGAACCACCGCTATCGCGAGCAGGCTCGCTCCCACATTCGATCTTCAGCGAGCACAACATTCATGCCCATCCCAACTCCTCTGTGGGAGCGAGCTTGCTCGCGATAGCGGTGGTGCAGTTACAGGGATGTTGGATTTGCGGCCCTCATCGCGAGCAAGCTCGCTCCCACAGAGGAAATGGGTTGGCCATAGAGCAAGTCGGCTGCTAGCTGCAATCCTTCTGTTTGCACGGGTGCGCTTCCCGGGAGCGCCACTCCTTGACCAGCTGTTGCCTGGGACGGGCGTAGCGCTCTTCCAGGACAACCACCTCGACGATCCGGTCCGTTCGGAATAAACGATAGTCGCCGCGCAGTTCGCACCAGCCTGCGATATACCGCTGCGACTCGACGAACCCCAGCATGATCGGCCAGAGGATTCGTTGCGTCTGCTCCCCGGTTTCGTCCTTGTAGACGATCTGCATTTTCCGCTGTTCCCGAAGCGCCAGCCGGACCTGGGCCAGATCCAACGCCGCCGGGGCGCCTTGATTGCGACTGACGTAGATCGTGTCGTGGTCCAAGGTTCGCCGCATCTGTGGCGGCAGGACACTGTCGATTTTTGCCAGCGCGTTCTGAACGGCGTGGGCCAGGCCTTCATCGGTTTGGCGGCTGACCCATTGCGCACCGGCCATCAGCGCCTGGATTTCTTCCTCGGTGAAACTCAAGGGCGGCAACAGAAACCCCGGGCGCAGGATGTAGCCAACGCCGGGTTCGCCAACGATGTCCGCCCCCATCGACTGCAGCGTGATGACGTCCCGGCGGATGGTACGCAATGAGACATTCAGCTCACGGGACAGCGTGACACCGGAAACCGTCCCGCGATGACGCCGAAGCACTTGCATGAGATCGAATAATCTATGGCTTCTTGACACGCTTCAGTCCATGGCCACAAGGGCCTTGCCACGCAGCTTCCTGCCTCCCTCGATGGCCGCGATAAGCTCGATCGCATCGTCAAGAGGCACCACTTCCGCTACAGGAAGCCGGAAGCTGCCATTCTGGGCGGCGTGGGCGAGCGTGTCGAGGACGTCGGGGCGCGGTGTGCAGATGACGGGTTTCAAGCGTTTATCAAAAAAGGAGCGAATGAACTTGCCGGGGCTCGGATTCAGGTCAAGCAGCACGCCGCCTTTGCGCAGCAGGTCGAGGCCGACCGGCAAGGACAGGGTGGCCGCCGTGTCATACACCACATCGAAACGTTCAGGCAGCTTGGACAGATCGGTTCTGCGATAGTCGTAAACCGTATCGACCCCCAGTTGCCGCGCCCGCTCCAGCGTCTCTTCACTGCAAGCACCAGTGATCGTGGCCCCCACCATGCGCGCTATCTGCACGCAGGCTTCACCGACCGCGCCACTGCAACCATTGATGAAGACACGCTGGCCCGCGCTCAGCCCGGCCTTGTCCCGCAAGCCGTTCCAGGCCGTCATGCCCGGTGTCCCGAGGCAGGCGGCTTGCTCGAAGGAAACACCATCGGGTTTGCTGGCCAGCAGCGATTCCTTGGTGACCACGGCTTGAGCCAGTGCACCACTTTCCTTGAAGCGCGCGAGACCAAAGACGGCATCGCCCACTTTAAACCGCGTCACGTTGCTGCCCACGGCGGTGACGGTGCCCGAGAAATCCATGCCCATGGCCCGGGGGAAGGATCTGCCCGTGACGATCTTCATCTGGCCGCTGCGCAACTTCCAGTCGATAGGATTGATGGCGGCGAATCTGATTTTCACAGCGACTTCGCCCTGGCCCGGTGAAGCCAACGTGAATGCCTCGAGCTTCATCACCTGCGGCCCGCCGTAATTGTGATACTGGATACGCTTCATAGCCGACGCTTACTCTGGATGGTTGATGAGATGGAAACAGGGCTGGGGCAGGGGCGCTGTTTCCAGCGCATCGTTTCCTGCGGCCAACCCTTTCACTCTAACCATCGACAGGGTCAGTTTCTGGCACCATTGTTTTGCCAGGCTCCAGGGGCGAGCGGCCGTTGCGGCGCATGTTCAGATCAAGGGGCCTTGTTCTCCACCAGGCAGTTTCCGCCATCCACCACCATGACCTCGCCCGTGATGTAGCTCGCTTCCGAAGACGCAAGGAAAGCGACCAGTGCCGCCACCTCTTCGGGACGTCCCGCCCGGCCCATCGGCGTGTAATCGGCCGCCTTGGCTTCCTCGGCCGTGGTCGACCCTGTAGTGATCCAGCCGGGGGCGACGCTGTTGACCGTGATCCCTTGCCGGGCGACTTCCAGAGCCAGGCCCATGCTCATCCCTACCATCGCGGCCTTCGCAGCGCTGTAGGCCGCCTCGCCGGGGTTACTGCACCGCGTGCCGGTAGTGGAACTGATGTTGACGATGCGCCCGTAACGGCGCGCCTGCATACCGGGCAGAACAGCCCGTGTAAGAAGAAAAGCCGTGGTCAGATTTCGAGCCAGCGAAAGGTTCCAGGCTTGCAAATCCATGATCGCCAGCTCCGAAAGCACCTCTGGGGAACCTTGCATGGCCATGCCCGCGTTGTTAACCAGGATATCGATCCGCCCCCAGCGCGACTCTGCCCAAAGGCTGAACTCGCGTACCTGGTTTTCATCGGTCAGGTCGACGGCCCGCCCTTCGACTTCGAAGCCTTCGGTACGCAGTTCTTCGACTCGATCGAAGACCCGAGCGCTGCTGGCGGTGATGATCAATCTGGCTCCGGCCAGACCAAGCCGGCGTGCGATTGCCATCCCAATGCCGATCTCACTTCCAGCGCCACTGACGATTGCCACATGATCCTGCATTACCGCGTTTGGCATGGTGCTCTCCAAATGATCAGCCAGGTTCGGCCACGACCTGGGTGGACGCAACCCACCCAGGCTCAAGCCGACGAAACGGTGCGATGGTCAATCCCAGGCCGGCCAGCAGCACATACAGCAGGCCGGCGACGGCGAAGAGCAAGCTCAAGCCGCCGACCTTGCCGATACCGAGCACGGGGGCCAGCCAGGCTTGCAGCTCGCTGCCTTGGCTCATCAATGGAATCGCCCAACCGTCGGCCAGCGCACCCGCGCCCAGCGCCCCGAGCGGCAGGGCCAGCAGGCAGACGATCTGCCGGGCTGACAGTACCCGACCGAGGATGGCGTTGGGCAGGCTACGTTGCCAAAAGCTCTGGTCGCTGCTGGTGCTCAGTGAAAAGCAGCCAAAGGCGACGAATGCCGCCGCATACAAAACCACCGGCGAGGTACTGACACCTATGCCCAGGATGCTGATGCCGAGCATCAGGTCCGCGAGCAATACCGTGCGGATCAATCGCTGTGGTGGACGGGCGACCACCCACAATGAGCCACCCAGCATGCCCAGGCCGCCGCAGGTCATCAGCGTGCCCAGCACCAATACCGAATAACGTTCCAAAACCATGGGTGCCAACAGGACCGAGGCCAGCCCGAGCATCAAATGCTCGACGCCCAGGTAGGCAAGCAACGCGCAAAACGCCGGACGCCCGCGCAGCACCGCCAAGACGGCTGCCAACCCGCCCAAGGCCACGACACGCCCCTGGCCGGTGGCGCGCACCGCCGTCGCCACCCAGGCGAGCCAACCGAGCACGCCGGCGGAAAACAGCACCGCACCGACATCCAGCAACAACAGTCCAGGGACTCCAACGCTGTCCAGCAACAGGGCCGCCAGGGTGGGCGCGATCAGTTGCGGCAAGCCGACCATCAGTTGCATCAGGCCGTTGGCCCGGCCAATCGCTTGCGCACTGCTCAAGATTCGCGGGATCGCTGCCTGGCAAGTGAGCATGCGCATGACCTGGCCACTGGAATTGACGGCGGCAAAGGCATACACCTGCCACCGTTCCAGCTCGCCTTGCTCGAACAGCCACCAGAGGATCAGCGCCGCGAAACCGCTGCCGGCCTCGACGCCGAGCAGGATCGCCCGCGCCTCACAGCGGTCCACCAACCAGCCCGCCACGGGTGCCAGGAGCAGTCCCGGCAACGCAGACAGCGCGATGACCAGGGCGTAGTCCGTCACACTGGCGTGCTGCTGCAACAACCAGATGCCCAGGCTGAAAGCCGCAAGGGCCGACCCCAAGGTGGAGACGACCTGACCCGCCCACGCCCATACCCAGGGCCGCACCGAATGCTCAATTTCCATGGGTTTGAAACGCCTCCAGCGCGGGCCAATAGTGTTTTAGGTACTCGGCCAAAGTCCGTGCCACAGGCGCTTTGAGAATCGACAGGTGATCACACCCTTCAAGCACGTGGCGCTGACAGTCCCCGGCGAATGCCTCCCAGCCATCCTCGGTTTCGCCATGACCTCGCCCGGCCTTGAACACTACCACAGGGCCCGGATAGACCGATGCCGGTCGATAGTCTTTCGCCAGGTTGGCGTAAAACACCCGCAAAGGACCACGCAACGCATCGGCACGGGCTTGCGCGGGCATCAAACCGACGGCTTGCATGCGCGTCAGCAATCGGGCGCATTGCTCGTCCGGTTCCAGCTTGGCCAGGCTGTCGACGTCGAGGCCCAGCTCACACCCGACCTCCATCTCCAGCAATGCCACATAGTGCGCCAGGGCCCCACGCGAATCACTGGCCAACCGCGTGCCAGGCGCGCGACTGTCGAGTACCAGCACCGGTGCCACCCCAGTACCCTCAGCGTGCAATTGGCGGGCGACTTCAAAGGCCAGCCAGCCGCCAAATGAGTGCCCGAGCAGGTAGTAGGGACCGTTCGGAACCTGCGCGCGGATTTCCCGTACATAAGCGCTGGCTGCAGCCTGCACCGAGGCATGGGGCTCGCGCTGGCCGTCGGAACCACGGGCTTGCAGGCCGATCACCGTCAATCGCGGGTCCAGTTGCCGGACCAGGGGCACGAAGCTGGCGACATTCGCGCCGGCGCCGGGGATCATGAACAGGCAGGGCGCGTTCGGCGCGCCGGTTTGCAGGACCAGGCTGACGCGCGCGCCCGACGGACTGGCAGGGCGCTGCTCGGCTCGCGCCAGCGCCTGCTCCAAAGCCTGCGCCAGCCGTTGCAAATGCTCGGGGTCGCGCATGATCGACCAGTGATCGCCCTCGATACGCTGCTCGACCAGCTCGGCCCCCAGCAGCGCGCGCCAGTCGGCTGCCAGATCTCGCGAGCCACTTCCCGCAGGGCCTGCCGATGTGGCGCGGAACAGGTGCACGGGCAGGCCTAGCGGCGCCGGCCGATAGCGAACCATGGCATTGCGCAGGTTCAGGTTGAGACGGGCTCGGCGGCTCAGCTCCTGGCGGTCGAAACCGGCTGGCAGCCAACCCCGTGCCTGGGCCGCAGCGATCACCGCGTCCAGATCGAGCCCGGCATGCCAGGTGTCCTGGGCAGGGTCATCGGCGCTGTC
Organism: Pseudomonas sp. 43mfcvi1.1; assembly: GCF_900115935.1. Classification (NCBI taxonomy): domain Bacteria; kingdom Pseudomonadati; phylum Pseudomonadota; class Gammaproteobacteria; order Pseudomonadales; family Pseudomonadaceae; genus Pseudomonas; species Pseudomonas sp. 43mfcvi1.1. The sequence goes on from NZ_UETT01000007.1 coordinate 101,195, forward strand.
GCCGACCCGGTGGTGCGCAAAGTACCCGATCAGTTGCTGGCGCAGGCCGGCTTCGTCGAAGCTCAGCGCCAACGGTGCGGCGCGCAGGACGCCCGGCTGGCTGCTGTCGATCAGCCCGAGGAACGCTACCGGGCAATCCTCGCCCAGCAGTTGGCGGGCCATTTCATAGGCCAGCACGCCGCCCGCCGACCAGCCGGCGAGCTGATAGGGACCGTGCGGTTGGACCGTGCGCAGCAGCTCGATGTAGCGTCTGGCCAAGGTCGTGTTGTCGACGCCGTCGTCCAGTTCGGCGGCGACCTGCACGGCATAGATCCCCCATTCCGGGTCCAGATGCTGCGCTAGCCGGACATACGGCAACGCCTCGCCCGTGCCTTCATGGATGAAAAACAGCGGCGCGCGACCCGGCGAACCGGCGCGAATGCACAGCAGGCCTTGGGCCGCGACGCTGGCAACGTCCAGCGTAACGACCTCGCGGGCCAGCGCGGCGAGGCTTTCAGCGCTGAACAGGGCGCCGATGGCCACATCCATTCCCTGCGCGCGCAAGCCGTCGAGCAGTTGCACGAGCAGCAACGAATGCCCGCCCAGGGCGAAGAAGTTGTCGTCACGACCGATCTGCTCGATGCCCAGCAGTCGCGACCACAGTTGCGCCAGTCGCGTTTCCGTGGTGCCGCGTGGCGCCGCATAAGGACGCTGTTGCAAGGCTTGCTGATCGGGAGCCGGCAGGGCGCGCCGGTCAAGTTTGCCGTTGGCGGTCAAGGGCCATTGCTCCAGCTGCACATAGGCGCTGGGCAACATGTGCGCTGGCAATTGTCCGGTCAGTGCTGAGCGCAATTGCCCAGGCTCCAGGTGCCGGCCCGGCTCGGCCAGCAGATAGGCGACCAGGCGCGCATCGCCGGGATCGTCCTGACGCGCCAGCACCACCGCCGAGCGCACGCCGTCCAGGGTACTCAGCCGGGCTTCGATTTCGCCCAGTTCGATGCGGAAGCCACGCACCTTGACCTGCTGGTCGTTACGGCCCAGGTAGTGCAAGGTGCCGTCGGCGGTCCAGCGTGCCAGATCGCCGGTCTTGTAGAGACGCTCGCCTTGGCCGCCGAGAAAGCGCGCCGGCTGGAAGCGCTCGGCATCGAGCGCCGGTTGATTCAGGTAGCCGCGCGCCAGGCCTGGGCCGGCGACATACAGCTCGCCGACCACGCCTCGTGGTACCAGTTCGCCGTGGGCATCGAGCAGGTAGACCCGCAAGTCCGGGATGGGCCGGCCAATCGGTGCCAGCCCGGCCTGGGCATGGCAGTCGGTGGCTTCGATCGGCTGGTAGGTCACATGCACAGTGGTCTCGGTGATGCCGTACATGTTCACCAGGCGGGTAGCCTGGCTGTCCGGCCGTTCGAACCAGGGCCGCAGCGCGGCGGCATCCAGGGCCTCGCCACCGAAGATGACACAGCGCAACCGATGGGGTTCGGCGCGGGTCTGTTTCATCCAGGTATAAAAGGCGCTAGGGGTCTGGTTGAGCACGGTGACGCCGGCGTCCACCAGCAGGTGGTAGAAATCCTCCGGGCTGCGCGAGGTCAAGTAGGGCACCACCACCAACCGGCCACCGTGCAGCAGCGCACCCCAGATTTCCCACACCGAGAAGTCGAAGGCGAAAGAGTGGAACAAGGTCCAGACGTCCCGGTCGTTGAAGCCGAACCAGGCGTCGGTAGCGCTGAACAGCCGCATCACCGCGCGATGCTCGATCATTACGCCCTTGGGCACGCCGGTCGAGCCCGAGGTGTAAATGATGTAGGCCAGGTCCGTGTCACTGGCTCGCGGATCGGCTGCCAGGTCAATGCTGGACAAATGCCCCCATTCACCGGTGTCCGGGTCCAGGGATACCACTGCGCACGACGCGGGGACCTGCAGCGTCTCAGGCAACGCAGCCAGGGTCAGCAGGACCCGTGGCGTACTGTCGTCGAGCATGAAGTTCAAGCGCTGCGCCGGGTAGACCGGGTCCAGCGGGACATAGGCGCCTCCGGACTTGAGGACCGCGAGTATGCCGATGAGCATTTCGATGCCGCGCTCGGCGTGGATCGCCACGCGGCTGTCCGGGCCGACGTCCAGGTCGCGCAGGCGATGGGCCAGGCGATTGGCCCGCTCGTTGAGCGCCCGGTAGCTGAGGGTCAGGCTCTCGTATTGGAGCGCGACGGCGTCCCCCCGACGTGCGACCTGGGCCTCGAAACGTTGGTGCAATCGTTCGCAGCTCGGGGCCGCCAGCGCCAGCGCCGGATTGAAGCCATGCAGCAACTGCTCGCGCTCGGCCGGGCTGAGCAGGTCAATGCGGGTCACGGCCCGGCGATCGTCGTCGACCATGGCCCGCAGCACGGCCAACAGCGCCTGCCAGTGACGGGCCACGGTGTCGGCATCGAACAGCGCGGTGGCGTAGTTGAAGCCACCCTCGATGACATCGCCCGCTTCATGGACATCCAGGGCCAGGTCGAACTTGGCCGTGCTGACCGGCGCGCCGACGCTGTGCAATTGCAGTCCGTTGCCCAGGTCGAGGTTGCCCTGTGGAGCGTTCTGCCAGGCCAGCATCAGTTGGAAAATCGCGTTATGAGCCAGCGAACGCGGTGGATTGAGCGCTTCGATCACTTGCTCGAACGGCAGGTCCTGATGCTCTTGGGCGGCCAGCGCCAGGCCCTTGACCTGGGCCAGCAGCGCACCCACCCGAGGCGCGTCGCCCAGGTCGATGCGCAAGGCCTGGAAGTTCACGAAGAAGCCGATCAGCGGCTCCAGCTCGACCCGGTTGCGGTTGGCGACAGGTGAGCCGATCACCACCTCGGCCTGGCCCGACAGCCGACTGACCACCACGGCCCAGGCCGCCATCAAGGTCATGTACAAGGTGGTGCCATGGCGCCGTCCAAGGGCCTTGAGCCCATGGCTCAGTTCGGCATCGATACGCACCGGCAGGCTCGCCCCAGCGTAGTCCTGTCGAGTCGGACGCGGGCGGTCGGTGGGCAGGGTCACGCAGGTCGGCGCGCCGTCCAGGTGGGCCTGCCAATAGGCACGTTGGCGTTGCAATTCGTCCGCCTGCAGCCATTGGCGTTGCCACAGCGTGTAATCGCCGTACTGGCGCGCCAGGGGCGGCAAGGGATCGACCTGATCCTGACTGAAAGCCTGGTAGAGACGGGAGAACTCGTCGGTGAGCACGCCCATGGACCAGCCGTCCGAGACCAGGTGATGCACCGTCACCAGCACGACATGATCGTCGACATCCAGGCGCAACAGGCGTGCGCGGATCGGCCACTGACAGGTCAAGTCGAACGGTCGGCCGGCTTCCTCGGCGCACAGCACCTGCCAATCCGCCGCGCCGGGCGCGCTCAGGTCTAGTACGTCCAGGGCCAATGCCCGTGGTGGGTCGATCACCTGCCGCGCTTGACCGGCAAGGCTCACGAACCGGGTCCGCAGGCTTTCGTGGCGCGCCACGATGCGATCCAGGCTGCGGCGCAGCGCCTCGATGTCGAGCTTGCCGCGCAGGCGCAAGCCCGCCGGCATGTTGAAGGCTGCTGTCGAGTCCGGGTTGAGTTGCTGGATCAGCCAGAGGTTTTGCTGGGCGAACGAGAGTGGCAGGGGCTGGCTGCGGTCGGCTTCCTGCAACGGTTCCAAGCGACTGCGCCCGGCGTCGGCCAGCACTGCCGCCAACGCGTGCAGGCGCGGTTGGGCGAAGACCGCCGAGAGCGGCACTTCCAGGCCCAGTCGATGGCGCACTTGTGCGAGCAACCGCAATGCCAGCAGCGAGTGTCCGCCCAAGGCGAAGAAGTCGTCTTCGCGACCGATGGATGCGACACCCAGCAACTCGCTCCAGATCGCCGCGAGGGTCATTTCCAGCTCGCCCTCGGGCTGGCTGTATTCTGTTTGCGCAAATGCCTCGGGGGCTGGCGCCGGCAAGCGTTGGCGATCGACCTTGCCATTGCTGGTCAGCGGCAGGGCATGCAGTTGTACATAGGCGCTGGGCAACATGTACTCGGGCAGGCGCTCACTCAGTTGGCTGCGCAGGTCCAGCGGCGACAAGGTCTGCTCGGCGCTGAAATAGGCGACCAGGCGCGGGTCGCCGTGGTCCGCCGGTAGCACGACGACCACCGATTCGCGCAGCCCGGGCAATTGATCGAGTCGGCTTTCCACCTCGGCCAGTTCAACCCGATAACCGCGAATCTTCACTTGGAAGTCATTGCGCCCCAGGTACTGCAGCGTCCCTTCGGTGGTCCAGCGGGCCAGGTCGCCGGTCTTGTACAGACGCGCGCCGGGAGTGGCGTCGAACGGCGGCTCGATAAACCGCTCGGCGGTCAGCTCGGGACGGTTCAAGTAGCCTTGGGCCAGGGCCACGCCGGTGACATGCAGTTCGCCGACAGCGCCTTGGGGCACCCATTGGCCATGGGCATCGAGCAGGCACACTTGGGTATTGGCAATCGGCCGTCCGATCACCGGTACGTCCGGCCATTGGTCCGGATCGTCGGGCAGGGTGTGGGTACACACCACATGGGTTTCGGTCGGGCCATAGTGGTTGTGCAGGCGCGCGTGGGGATGGTGCCTGAACAATGTGCGTAACGCGCCGGTGATGCGCAGCGCCTCGCCCGCGACAATCACGTCCCGCAGCATGGGCAGTTCAAGCGGGGCGTCGGCCCAGCTGTCGGCCATCGCTGCCAGGGCGATGTAGGGCAGGAACAAACGCTCGATACGCGCCTGGCCGAGCCAGCGCGGCAGGCTCGCGAGGTCCAGGCGCTGGGCTTCGTCCAGTAACACCAGGGTGCCGCCGCTGCCCAGGGTGGAGAAAACCTCCTGAAACGCGACATCGAATCCCAGCGCGGCGAATTGCAGGGTACGAGCCGGGCCGGGCAACGGCTGTTCGGCCTGCCAGGCCAGCAGGTTGCTCAACGCCAGATGGCCCATGGCGACCCCCTTGGGCAGGCCGGTGGAGCCGGAGGTGTACATGACATAGGCCAGGTCATCGGGGCTCGGTTGCCCGAGCGATGGCGCGGAGGGTGCCTGCATCGCCGTTGCCGCCAAGCGCACCGACAGCGGCGTGCAACGGTCGCTGCATTGCAACGCTTCGACGCGCTGCGCATCCCACAGCAGCAGGCACGGCTGGCAATCCTCGATGATGCCTTGCCGGCGTGCGAGGGGCTGACTCGGGTCGAGCGGCACGTAGGCCGCCCCGGTCTTGAGGGTGGCGACCAGGGCCAGCACCATCTCCAGGCTGCGCGGCAGATGGATCGCCACGCGTTGGCCGGGGCCCGCGCCCAGCTCGCTCATCTGCCAGGCCAGGTGATTGGCCTGGCGATCGAGTTCAGCGTAACTCAGCCCGCGTCCATGCAGTTCGACCGCGATGGCGTCGGGCTGCAACAGCGCCTGGCGCTCGAACGGTTGGTGCACCCAGCCGGCCTGCGGGTAGGCGGTTGGCGCCGGGTTGAGGCCGTGCAGCAGGTGCTCGCGCTCCTGGGCATCGACCAACGACAGGCGGGCCAGCGGTTGGCGGTCGTCGGCGCACAGCTGGCGCAACACGTTGACCAGGTAGCGCCAATGCCGATGCACGCTGGCGGCATCGAACAGCGCAGTAGCGTAGTTGAGCCCGCCGACGATGCGCCCCTCGGCCTCATAGAGTTCCAGGGACAGATCGAAAGGCGCAGTGACCTGCTCGGCGGCCAGACTGGTCAGGCTCAGGCCATCGAGGTCCAGCGCGCTGCGTGGGGCGTTCTGCCAGGCGAACATCAATTGGAACACCGGGCTGTGTGCCAGCGAGCGGGGCGGGTTGAGGGCTTCGACCACATGCTCGAACGGCACGTCCTGGTGCGCCTGGGCCTGCAGCGCGTGCTCACGCACCTGGGCCAGCAACTGGCTGACGTCCGGTTGCCCGGCCAGGTCGATGCACAGCGCCTGGGTGTTGACGAAAAAGCCAATCAACGGCTCGACTTCGCTGCGTGTGCGGTTGGCGACCGGAGTGCCGATCACCACGCGTTCCTGGCCGGCCAGGCGCCCGACCACAATCGCCCAGGCCGCCAGCAAGGTCATGTACAGCGACGTGCTGTGGCGGCGACTCAAGTCCTTGATCGCAGCGCTGGTCGGCTCATCGAGTGCGACCGTCAACCGCGCACCGGCGAAGTCCTGGCGGGGGGGCCGTGGACGATCGCTGGGCAGGTCGACCCGCTCGGGCGCATCGCGCAGGTGTTCGAGCCAATAGGCCAACTGCTCGGTACGACGCTCGCCGGCCAGCCAATCGCGTTGCCAGGCGGCATAGTCGGCGTATTGGATCGCCAAGGCCGGAAGCGGATCCGCCGCGCCCTGGCGGAACGCTTTGTACAAGGTCGACAGTTCGTCGATCAGCACCCCGATGGACCAGCCGTCGGCGATGATGTGGTGCAGGGTCACGTGCAGCACGTGGCAGCAAGGGCTCTGCCGCACCAGCAGCACCCGTGGCAACGGGCCCTCGCTCAATGAGAACGGCCGGGCAGCTTCGCTGGCCATGACTTGTTGCAGGCGGGCCGGGTCGCTAGCGTCCAGCGCCAGGCAGGCGAACGCCAGGCGCGGCTGCGCGTCGATGACCTGGCGGACTTCCGCATCCTGCTCGACGAAACGGGTACGCAGCACGGCGTGGCGTTCGACGATGCGCGTCAAGGCGTTGCGCAGCGCCGCTTCGTCCAGTTCGCCATCCAGGCGCAGGGCGCCGCTGATGTGGTAGGCGGCGCTCGCCTGCGCATCCAGGCGGGCGATGAACCATAGACGTTGCTGGGCAAACGACAAGGGACGCGCAACGCTCTGCGGCAGCACCGTGATCGGCGCCAGGGCGCTGCGCGTCGCATTGCCCATGACGCTGGCCAGCGCGGCCACGGTCGGGTGCGCATACAAGGTCGCCAGGGGCAATTCCAGCCCCAGGCGCTGGCGCACCCGGGAGACCCATTGCACCGCCAGCAGCGAGTGTCCGCCGAGTTCGAAGAAATGGTCATGACGACCCACCTGGGCAACGCCCAGCAGGTCGCGCCAGATCTCGGCCATGAGTGTCTCCTGTTCACCGCTTGGCGCTTCGTAGGCCTGGGCGGTCCAGGCGTCTTCGCCGGGCACCGGCAAGGCGGCGCGGTCGAGTTTGCCGTTGGGGGTCAGGGGCAGCGTGTCCAGGGGCACGACCAGCGCTGGCACCATGTACCCCGGCAAGCGGCTCGCCAGGGCCTCGCGCAGCGCCGTTGGCGTCAACGGCGCTGCGTCCGCCGTCGCCACGGCATAGGCCACCAGCGCGGGCTCGCGACCATTACGCTGGACCGCCAGCACTGCTGCGGCGGCCACGTGTGGAAGCGCGAGCAGAGCCGCTTCGATTTCCCCCAGTTCGATGCGAAAACCACGAATCTTGACCTGGAAATCGTTGCGCCCCAGGTAATGCAACTGGCCGTCGGCGTCCCAGAAACCCAAGTCGCCAGTGCGGTACAGCCGCGCCGTCGGCTCGGTACTGAACGGGTCGGGCAGGAAGCGCTCGCGGGTCAGTTCGGGCCGCCGATGGTAGCCACGCCCCACGCCGGCCCCGCCGATATACAACTCGCCAGTCACGCCCACCGGCAATGGTTGCCCCGCGTCATCCAACACGTGCACCTGAGTATTGTCGATGGGCCGGCCAATGTGCGGGACAAAGCCGCGCGCGCGGTCCATCGAGGCCCAGGTCGAATAGACCGTGGTCTCGGTCGGGCCATAGAGGTTGTTGACCTGGTGCACCGCGCCATGGGCGAACAGCCGCTCGACCAAGTGTCGCGGCAGCGCTTCGCCGGCGAGGTTGACGATGCCCAGCGAGTCCGGCAGCGCATCGGCGCGCAGCAAGGCGTCAACGGCCGACGGCACACTGTTGAGCAGGCTCAGGGCGGGACGGTGCTCAAGCAGGGCAAGGGCGTCGTCGACCAGTTCGAGGGTGCCGCCGCAGGACAACGGCGCGAAGCATTCGAACACCGACAAGTCGAAGTTGATCGAAGTGCTGAACAGGCTGTGGGCAAGGGTTTCAGCGCTAAAGCTACGCAGGGCCCAGTCGAGGAAATTGCGCGCGTTGCGGTGTTCGATCATCACCCCCTTGGGTTGCCCGGTAGAGCCGGAGGTGTAGATCATGTAGGCCAGGTGGCTGGCCTCCAACGCCACAGCTAACGGCGTCGTGTCGCCGGTGTGCAAGGCCTCGTCGACATTGAGCTGCCGGCAGGTAGCGGCGAGGGTGAGGCCCAGCGGCGCGTCGCCCATCGTCAGCACTGCCACGGGGGCACTGTCGTCGAGCATGTAGGCCAGACGTTGAGTCGGGTAGGCCGGGTCCAGCGGAACGTACGCGCCGCCCGCCTTGAGCACGGCCAGCAGCGCGACGATCAATTCCGGACAGCGGCGCAAGTGAACACCGACCCGTGCCTCGGGCCCGACACCCAGTGCTTGCAGTTGCCGAGCCAGGCGATTGGCCTGGCGGTCGAGCTGTCCGTAGCTGAGCACGCGCCCCTTGCAACGCACCGCCTCAGCCTCCGGGGTCAAGCGAGCCTGTGCTTCGAAGCGCTGGTGCAGCAAGGCACGTTCGGGCTGCGTACGCTGCGTGGCGTTGAACCGGGCCAAGCGCTGATGCTCGTCCGCCGGCAGGACGTCGAGGGTTTGGGCGAGCTGTTGCGCGTTGTGATCCAGGGCTTCGACCAGGCTGGCGAGGGCACGGTGCAGGAAGGACCAGACCCGTTGCGCCCCCACCGAACCGGCAATTTGCGCAGTCACGCCGAAGCCTTGGCCAAGGTCGTCCACCGAAACGGTGAAGGGATAGTTGGTGCGTTCAGCGCTGCTCAACACTTGCATGCCCTCGACACTTTGGTGTGGCGTGTCTTCCAGGCTGTAGCGAAAATTCAACAGCGCGGAAAACAACGGCGTGCTGGCCGGCACGCCGCTGCAGCGCTGGGCCATGGTCAACGGTGCGTGCTCATGTTCGAGCAACCCCAGCAAGGCCTGATGAGTACGTTGCAGGCTGTCGCTTACCGAGCTCTGCGCGAAGCCGATGCGCAACGGTAAGGTATTGATGAAAACCCCCAATGCCTGATCGGCGCCTTGCACGCCTTGCAAACGACCGAGCAAGACAGTGCCGAATACCACGTCGGCGCGTCCGGTGGCCTTGCCCAACACCAGCGCCATGGCCAGGTGAAACAGACTGGCGACACTCACCTGATGGCGCCGCGCCGCCTGGCGCAGGGCGAGCGCCAGCGTGGGGTCCAGCGACCCGTGGGCCTCGTCGATTTCACCGGTATTTTGCACATCCAGCAGGCCAAACGGGGCGGTGGGTTCGCTGACGTCGGCGAGCATGGTTTGAAAAAAAGCCTGCTGTCGGGCGCTGTCCTGGCCGCGCCGGGCGTGCCCGACGAAGGTCCGGAACGGTACCGGTGCGCGCAACTGCGCCTCGCGGCCCTGCTGGATCAGCACGATTTCCTCGACCATGCGTTCCAGGGTGGTGTGGTCCAGCACCAAATGATGGTGCAAGACCTGCAGCAACCAACGTTGCTGGCCGGCGTCGAACGCCTTCACCACCCGTAGCAGCGGCGCCTGGCGGATGTCCAGGCGCCGTTGCCGGGGATTGGTGTGGGCCTGTAGTTGAGCGAGCGCATCGGCTTCGGTAATGCGCAGGATCTCGATGGGCAGCGGCGCCTCCCGCCAGACCACCTGCACGGGTTGCTCCAGGTCTTCCCAGGCCAGGGCGGTGCGCAAAATGTCGTGGCGGGCGATGACTTGTTGCAGCGCCAGGCAAAAAGCGTCCAGTCGAGCTTCGTCGCTGAAGGCCAGGGTGGTGTGCAGCAGGTAGGTGTCGCCTTCGTCTTGCAACAAATAGTGAAAGAACAGGCCTTCCTGCAGCGGCGCCAGGGGATAGATGTCCTGCACGTTGGCCGCGCCGCCCTCGACGCTGGCGACGATGCGGTCGATCTGCGCCTGGGTCAATTCCACCAACGGCAACAACTCAGGCGTGATGTGGGTGCAGCCCAACGGCAGGGACGCTCCCAGTACCTCGGGATCATGGCTGGGGGGCGTTTCGCGGTGCGCCAGCGCCGTGGCCAGTGCGGCGATGGTGGGCGCACCGAACAGGGTGCGAACATCAATGGCCCAGTCTTCGGCACGCATGTGTTCGACCAGTTGCACCGCCAGCAGCGAGTGCCCACCCAGGGCAAAGAAGTTGTCCTGGCGTCCCACGTGCGGCACGCCAAGGACCTGGGCCCAAAGCTCGGCCAGGCGGGTTTCCACTGGCCCTTGCGGCGCCTCGTAGCGTTGCTGGGCGAAATGATTTTCGGCGGGGTCGGGCAGGGCACGACGGTCCAGTTTGCCGTTGGCGGTCAGGGCAAAACTGTCCACCTGGACGAAGGCCGCGGGCAGCATGTAGTCCGGCAGCACGGCGGCCAGGCGCGTGCGCAATTCGCTCGGTTCCTGGGCTGTGGTGGCGGTGAAATAGGCCAGCAGACGTTGCTGGGCATCGGCCAGGACCACGGCTTCGCTCACCTCGGGCAAGGCCTTGAGCTGCGCTTCGATCTCGCCCAGTTCGATGCGAAAGCCACGGATCTTGACCTGGAAGTCGTTACGTCCCAGGAACATCAGCACACCGTCGGCGCGCCAGCGAGCCAAGTCGCCGGTGCGATACAGACGCGAGCCCGGCTGGAACGGGTTGGGCACGAAGCGTTGTTCGCTCAGTTGCGGCTGGTTCAAGTAGCCCAGGGCCAACCCGTCACCGCCGATGTACAGCTCGCCAGCGACGCCAATGGGCAGCGGACGGCGCTGTTCGTCGAGCACGTAGACCTGGGTGTTGCCGATGGGTTTGCCGATGGGAATATCGCCGTTCAGAGCGTCTTCAAGGGTGATGCGGTGGGTGGTGGCAAAAGTAGTGCTTTCGGTCGGCCCATAGCCGTTGAGCAGATGTTGGGGCGGCGAGTGGCGCAGCACCTGGGCGATGCGCCGAGGGTCGAGCACATCGCCGCCGACCATCAGGTAGCGCAGGTTGCGAAATGCCGGGGCCAAGGGTTCGGCAAACTGATGAAAGAGCCCGGCGGTGAGCCACAGCACGCTGACTTCATGGTGCAGCAGATGCTCATTGAAACGCGCAACGTCGAGCAGGGTATCGCGTGGGCAGACCACCAGGCAGCCGCCGTTGAGCAATGCGCCCCAGATCTCCAGGGTGCTGGCATCGAACGCCGGGTTGGCGGCCAGGGCAATCCGGTCCTGGGCGTTGAACTCGGCGAAACCGTTGTTGCGCACCAGCCGGGTAACCGCACGGTGGGGGACTTGCACACCCTTGGGCGCGCCAGTGGAGCCGGAGGTATACATGATGTAGGCGGTCGCTTCGGCAGACACCGAGGGATGCTGGCGCGGCGTGGCGAGAGAGCCCTGGGCCAGGGTGTTTTCCCAGGCTGCCAAGGCCAGGTGTCGGACCGTCGGGTCGAGCACGCTCGAGGGCGGTTCGTCGGTGAGCAACCAGGCACTGCCGCAATCGTGCAGTAGGGTACGTTGCCGCTCCAGCGGGGTGGCCGTGTCGATGGGCACATAGGCTGCGCCGTTTTTCAGAATCGCCAGGATTGTCGCGACCAGACGCGGGCCACGGTCCAGGCGCAGGGCCACCCGATCACCCGGTCGCACGCCGTGTTCGGCCAGCCAGTTCGCCAGTTGTTCGGCGTAATGGTCGAGCTGACGATAGCTTAGCGAGTGGTCGCCATCCTGCACCGCCGTCGCCTCGGGGCGGCGCTGTACCTGGGCCTCGAATAACGTGTGTAGCGACTCGCTTGACGGGTAATCGAGGGCGCTGGCATTGAAGGCATGCAGCACGTGTTCGCGCTCGGCTGCGCCGAGAATCGACAGCCCATCGAGGGGTTGCTGGTCATCGTCGACCATGGCCTGCAACGTGGCGCACAGGGCCTGCCAATGCCGCTGCACGGTGCTGGCCTCGAACAGCGCCGTAGCATAGGTCAACCGACCGCCAATCACGCCGTCGCGTTCGTGCAGGTTCAGGGTCAGGTCGAATTTGGCGCTGTCTTCGTCGGTGCTCAGCGGCGTCAATTCCAGGGCGCCCAGCGCCAGGCTCGGTTGCGGAGCGTTCTGCCAGGCGAACATGACCTGGAAGATCGGGCTGTGGGCCAGCGAACGGCTTGGATTCAAGGCCTCGACCAGATGCTCGAAGGCGACCTCCTGATGGGCCTGGGCGTCCAGCGCGGTGCGCCGCACCTGGGCGAGCAGTTGCGCAACCTGACCGGCCTCGTCGAGCCGTACACGCAACGCTTGGGTGTTGACGAAAAAGCCGATCAGCGGCTCGACTTCGGCACGGGTCCGGTTCGCCAGCACCGAGCCGATCACCAGGTCATTCTGCCCGGACAACCGCGCCAGCACGATCGACCAGGCGGCCAGGACGGTCATGAACAAGGTGCTGCCGTGCCGGTCGCTCAGCTGTTTGATGGACTGGACCAAACCTGCGTCGATGCTGACTTCCAGGCTGGCACCGGTGAAATCCTGGTGCGCCGGACGTGGCCGGTCCAAGGTCAGGTTCAACAGTGGCGGGGCGTCTTCGAGCTGGGTGCGCCAGTAAGCCAGTTGTTCGGCGATTCGTTGCGCCTGGCGCGGTGAGCGTTGCCACAGGGCGTAGTCGGCGTACTGGATGGCCAGCGGCGGCAGCGGGTCGGCCTGGTCCAGGACAAAGGCCCGGTACAGTTCGGTCAGTTCGCGGGTGAGTACCCCCAGCGACCAGGCATCGCCGACGATGTGGTGCAAGGTGACCAGCAGGACGTGCTCCTGTTCGGCCAGGCGCAACAGGCGCGCGCGAATCAACGGGCCGCGCGCCAGGTCGAATGGCGCCTGTGCTTCGGCGGCGCAGCGGGCCTGGAATATCGCCTGTGGCTGGCCGCGCAGGTCTTCGTTGGGCATGACGAAGGCCTGCGGTGGGGCGATGACCTGGACCGGTTCACCACCTTCGGACACGAAACGGGTGCGCAAGGCTTCATGCCGCTCAACGATGCGCGACAGTGCAGCGCGCAATGCCGATTCGTGTAACGCTCCGCGCAAATGCAGACCACCGGCCATGTGGTAGGCGGCGCTGGCCTGGGCATCCAGGTGGGCGATAAACCACAAGCGCTGCTGGGCAAACGACAGCGGCAGCCGTGCGGGCCGCGCAACGGCCGGGATGGGCGCCGCACCGTATTGTCCGGACGCGGCCAAGGCTTCGATAGCCTGGGCCTGACGCTGCAGGGTTGGCTGGTCGAACACGCAGGCCAGCGGTAGCTCGATCCGCAGTTGCTGACGCAGTTGGGAAATCAACTGCACTGCCAGCAGTGAATGGCCGCCAACTTGGAAAAAATGCTCGTCCCGACCGACCCGTGGCAACCCCAACAAACGGCTCCAAATGGCCGCCAACTGGATTTCCAGTGGGCCTTGGGGCGGTTCGAAGTGCCCGGGCGCGCCCTGCTCGGGCGCGGGCAGGGCGCTGCGATCGAGCTTGCCATTGGGCGTCAGCGGCAAGGCCGACAAGGCGACGTAAGCGCTGGGCTGCATGTACTCCGGCAGGCCAGCGGCCAGGGCGTCGCGCAGTTGTACCTCGGACACCGACACGCCTGGCTGGGCCACCCAGTACGCCACCAGGCGTGGGTCCCCGGCCACATCTTCCCGAGCGATCACCACAGCGTGCTGCACGCCCGACACCCGGCCCAGGGCCGCTTCGATTTCCCCCAGCTCGATGCGATAGCCACGCACCTTGACCTGGAAGTCGTTGCGCCCCAGGTAGAGGAGCTGACCCTCGGCGGTCCAGCGGCCCAGGTCTCCGGTGCGGTATATCCTTGCGCCGGGCTGGGTGGCGAACGGGTCCTCCAGGAAGCGCTCTGCGCTCAGTGCTGGCCGATTCAGGTAGCCACGGGCGACCCCGGCGCCGCCGATATAGAGCTCCCCGACCACGCCCAGCGGTACCAACTGCCGATGGGCATCGAGGATGTACACCTGGGTGTTGTCCAGCGGCCGTCCGATACCGGGCACGAAACCCTGCTCGCGGCTCATCGATACCCAGGTCGAATACGTGGTGGTTTCCGAAGGACCGTACAGGTTGCACAGGCGCTGCACCGCGCTGTGGGCGAACACTTGCTCGACCTGGCTCTGCTTGAGGGGCTCGCCGGCCAGGTTGACCACACGCGTCGAGGCCGGGATCGCCTGGGCACCGACCAGCGCGTCAAGCGCCGAAGGCACGCTGTTGATCAACGTCACCGGCACCGGGCAGTCGAGCAAGGCCAGGGCATTGCGGGCCACGTGCAAGGTCGCACCAGCGGCCAGAGGGACGAAATACTCGAACACCGCCAGGTCGAAGTTGATCGAAGTGGCAAACAGGCTGTCCCGCAGGCTGACCGCGTCGAATGCGTGCAGCGCCCAGTTCAACAAGTTGCAGGCGTTGCGGTGCTCGATCATCACGCCCTTGGGTGTGCCCGTGGACCCTGAGGTGTAGATCACGTAGGCCAGGTGCGCGCTGGTCAGGCCCAGGCTAGCTGGGTCGGGGTTGTCGCTGGGGAGTTCGGCCAGGCTGGCCTGGGTATGGGGGTCGTCCAGGCACAGCAGCTCGCAACCGCTGGGCGCTGAAACGCTGGATTGCAGGGCGCGAAGTGTCAACAGTGCCCGCGGCGCGCTGTCTTCGAGCATGTGCAGCAAACGTTCCCGGGGATACGCCGGATCCAACGGCACATAGGCGGCGCCGGCCTTGAGAATCCCGAGCAGGGCGATCAGCAGGTGCGGGCCGCGTTCCAGACAGATCGCGACACGGCTGTCCGGCTCGACCCCGGCCTGCAATAGACGGTGCGCCAACCGGTTGGCCTGGGCATTGAGCTGCCCATAGGTCAGCGGACTCGAGCCATCGGCGGCCTCGAAACGTGCGGCGATGGCTTGTGGTTGCCGCTCGGCCTGTTGCTCCAGTGCCAGGTGCAGCAAGCCCGGGCCAGGAAGGGCGCGGGTGGTGGCGTTGAAGGTGCGTAACAGCCGTTCCTGTTGCGCACCAGGCAACACCGAAAGTTGGCACGCCAGAGTCTGTGGATGCCGTTCGAGGGCCTCCAGCAGGTTCTGCAGCGCTGTGTTGAGCCAGTCGAGCACCGGTTCGGCACCGACCTGGGCGTCGATTTGCAGGCTCAGCGAAAAACCTTCGCCCAGATCGTCCACTGACAAGTTGAATGGGTAGTTGGTGCGTTCCTCGCCCCCCAGTACGCGCATGCCGGCCAGCATTGGGGCGTGCTCGGTGGCAGTGCTATGCCGGTAGTTGAGCAACGCCGAGAACAGCGGCGTGCCACTGGGCAAGGCACTGCAACGCTGGGCCAGGCCGAGGGGCGCGTGCTCGTGGGCAATCAACCGACTGAGCAGCGCGTGGGTGTCGCGCAGCGCCTGTTCCACCGGCACCTCCAGGCGCACCCGCAATGGCAGGGTATTGATGAACAGCCCCATGGCGGTCGCGGCTTCGCCGGCGCCGAGCAAACGACCGAACATCACCGTGCCGAACACCACATCGTCGCGGCCGCTGGTCTTGCCCAGGACCAGGGCCCAGGCCAGGTGCAACAGACTGGCGCTACTGACGCCCAGGTTGCGTGCGAGCAGACGGATCCGGCGACTCAGATCGATCGCCAGCGGTGCCTCCAGGGTCTGGACCTGGCTGCCATCGCCGCGTACGTCGAGCAGCCCGCACGGTGCGGTGGGTTCATCGATATCGCCCAGCAGTTCGGTGAAGAACGCGGCATGTTGCGCTTCGCTCAGCCCCTGGCGAGCGCGCAGCACGAAATCGCGGAACGGCTGTGGTGGTTGCAGTTCGGCCAGCCGACCTTGCTGGATCGCCGCGACCTCCCGAACCAGCCGTTCCAGCGAGGTGTGGTCCATCACCGCGTGGTGGTGCAACAGTTGCAACAGCCAGCGTCCGGCGCGTGGGTCCTCGGCGGCCACCGCGCGCATCAAGGGCGCCTGGCGCAGGTCCAGGCGCCGCTGCCGTGGATCGGTGTGGGCGCGCAATGCAGCCTCGACATCGGCCTGGGCGGGGTTGATCAGTTCCAGCGCCAGCGGCGCCTGGCGCCAGACCACCTGCACCGGTTCATCGAGGCCCTCCCAGGCCAAGGCGGTGCGCAGGATGTCATGGCGGGCGATGGCTTGGTTGAGCGCGTCCATGAAGCGCTGCAAACAGGGCTCGTCGTCGAAGGCCAGCAGCACGTTGAGCAGATAGGTGTCGCCGCGCTGTTGAAGCAGGTGATGAAACAGAATGCCCGCTTGCAAGGGCACCAGTGGGTAGATGTCCTGGATATTGGCGGCGCCGCCTGGTACGCCGGCGACGATGCTGGCGAGCTGGGCTTCGTCCAACTGGCAGAGGTCGAACATCGCCGGGGTAATGTGCGTGGTGCCCTTGGGCAATCCGCTCTCGAGGGGCGGTAGTGCGACAGGTTGGCGCAAGGCTTCGATCAGTGCCGGTTTGTGGCTGCGCAGCAGCGCGATCAGCTCCTGGTCGGCCAGGACCTGGTCGTCGGCCACCACCGATAATTGATCGCCACGCAATGACAGGGTCACGCCACGTTGTTTGAGCAGAGCCAGCAGTTGAGCCGCAGTCACAGGAGCATCTCCTTCAAAGGGGTAGTGGCCGCGGCCAGACCTGCCAGGGTCGGGGCGGTGAACAGTTGGCTGATATCCACCCGCAAGCGGTGTTTGCGCATGCGTTCGACCAGACTCATGGCGATCAACGAGTGACCGCCCAGGGCGAAGAAATTGTCGTGGCGACCGACCCGCTCGACATTCAGCAGCTCGCACCAGAGCGCCGCCAGGGTGATCTCCACCTCGCCTTGGGGGGCTTCATAGTGCGTTTGCACGTAGGCCTGGGCGTCAGGTTCAGGCAGGGCGTTGCGGTCGAGCTTGCCGTTGGCGGTCAGCGGCAAGCTGTCCAGGCGCACATACGCGCTAGGCAGCATGTAATCGGGCAAGCGTTCACCGAGGGTGGTGCGTGCCTGGCTCGGGGTTGGCAGGGCCGAGCCCTGAAGGTAGGCGACCAGGCGCGTCACGCCATGGCGGTCGGCGCGCCCCACCACCACGGCCTGGCGCACGCCGGGCAGCGCCAGTAGGTGGCTTTCGATTTCACCCAGCTCGATGCGGTGCCCATGGATCTTCACTTGAAAGTCCGTGCGCCCCAAGTAGCTGAGGCTGCCGTCCAGCTCCCAGCGTCCGAGGTCGCCGGTGCGATAGAGCCGCGCGCCCGGCTGGCGGGTAAACGGGTCGACAATGAAGCGCTCGCGGGTCAGGTCCTCGCGTTGCCAGTAACCACGGGCCACGCCATAGCCACCAATATGAATTTCCCCTGCCACCCCCAACGGCGCGCGTCGGCCATGGCCATCGAGCACCTGCACCTGGGTATTGGGCAGCGGCTGGCCGAGGCTTGGCTGCGAATGGTGATCGAGCCAGGCGCTGGTGGTGTCGACCGTGCATTCGGTGGGGCCGTAGACGTTCAACACCCGTACCTCGTGCTCGCTGGCCAACTGCGTCCACAACTCGCTGGGCACCGCTTCGCCGCCGAGCAGGATGCGCCGCGGCAACGGTACGGCCGATGCCAGCGTTTGTCGGTGCTTGAGCAAGGCCTGCATCTGGCTTGGAGTGCAATCGAATACAGTGACCTGCTGGGCGCTCAGGTAGCCGAGCAAGGCGCCGGCATCCAGGCGCACACGTTTGGGGACCAGCACCAGGCAGTGGCCACTCAGCCATTGGCAGAGCTGCTGCACCGAGGCATCGAAGGCGACCGAGGCGTTGAGTGAGCAGCGTGTGCCGGGCGGCAGATCGTCCAGGCGTTGGCGCAACCCGGCCCAGAGGTTGAGCACCGAGCGGTGTTCGACCATGACGCCTTTGGGCTGTCCGGTGGAACCGGAGGTGTAGATCAGGTAGGCCAGGTCGCTGGGTTGCTGACCCAGCGCGGCGCCATCGGGGTTGTCTGCGCAGGCCTGTTGCCAGGCCGCGAGCCCTTGCGATTGTGCATCGAGGCTGAGCAACGGTCTGCCGTCGAAAGACGGTAGCCGGTCGCGCAGGTGTTCCTGGGTAAGCAGGGCGGCCGGGGCGCTGTCGCTGAGCATGTAAGCCAGGCGTGTCACCGGGTAGTCCGGATCCAGCGGTACATAGGCGCAACCGGCTTTCCACACGGCCAGCAGGGCGATCGCCAGATGGGCC
Organism: Pseudomonas sp. 43mfcvi1.1; assembly: GCF_900115935.1. Classification (NCBI taxonomy): domain Bacteria; kingdom Pseudomonadati; phylum Pseudomonadota; class Gammaproteobacteria; order Pseudomonadales; family Pseudomonadaceae; genus Pseudomonas; species Pseudomonas sp. 43mfcvi1.1. The sequence goes on from NZ_UETT01000007.1 coordinate 119,360, forward strand.
TCGCGTTCCAGGCAGACCGCGATGCGCTTGCCGCGCTGTATACCCATCGCGAGCAGATGATGGGCCAGGCGATTGGCCTGTTGGTTGAGCTGACGAAAGCTCAGGGCCTGGTGTTCGTCGATGACCGCCAGGGCGTCCGGGCTGCGCGCGGCCTGTTCGGCAAAGCGTTGTTGCAAGGTCGCGTCGGGGGCCTGCGCGGCGAGCGGTGGGTTGAGGCGGTCCAATTGCGCCTTTTCTTCGTCAGGCAGCACGCACAATTGCAGCACGGAGGTATCGCCGGCTTGCTCCAGCGCTTCCACCAACGCAACCAAGGCTTGTTGCATGAACCCGACGAGCCGGGCCGGGGCGTGTCCGGGGTGGGTCTGGGCGGTCAGTTGGAAACCTTCGCCCAGGTCGTCCACTGCCAGGTTGAACGGATAATGGGTGCGCTCTTCGCTGTGCAACAAGCTCATTCCCGGCATGGCCTGGCGCAGGTCCGCCTGCTCGGCATGGCTGTAGCGGTAATTGAACAACGCGCTGAACAGCGCGGTGCCCGCCGGCATGGCGCTGCAACGCTGGGCCAAGGCCAGCGGGGTCTGCTCGTGGCTCAGCAAACCGTTCAACGCATGCTGCACCCGGGCCAGCACTACCTGCACACCGTCATCCAGGCGCACGCGCAACGGCAAGGTGTTGATGAACAGCCCCACGGTCCGGTCCGCGTGGGCTCCGGCCTGCAGGCGCCCGAACAGGACCGTGCCGAAGACCACGTCATCGCGCCCGCTGAGGTGACTCAAGACCAACGCCCAGGCCAAGTGACAGACACTGGCCGCGCTCACCCCGTGGGCGCTGGCCTGTTGACGCAAGCACCGCGCCAGTTCGGCTGGCAGCGCTTGCCGGTGTTCCAGGGCCTGCCAGCGCGGATCGGTTTCCAGGTCGATGGCAAAGGGCAGGGTGGGTTCCTCCAGGTCTCCCAACTGTTCGCTGAAAAATGTCCGCGCAGCCGCCACGACGTGCGCCTGTCGCGCCTGGGCCACCAAGCCGCGGGTGCTGGTGGGTGGCGGCAAGTCCGCCTGGCGGGCGCCTTCGATCAAGGCGATCTCCTCGATCATCAGCTCCAGCGAGGTGTGATCCACCACTACGTGATGATGCAGCAGCAACAGCAACCAGCGCTCATGGACGGCATCGAACGCCACCCGCGCCTCGATCAGCGGTGCCTGGCACAAGTCGAGCCGGTAATGGCGGGGATCGGCGCTGGCCTGCAATTGCCCGGCGACGTCGTCACCGCTGAACAACAGACGACGAGGCACGAAGGCCACCTGGCGCAAGACCACTTGCAGGGGTTCGTCCAAGTCTTCCCAGAGCACCAGGGTACGCAAGGCGTCATGCCGGGCGATGACCTGCTCCAATGCGGCGCAAAAGCCTTGCAGGTATGCCTCGTCGGTAAACGCCAACAGGCTGCGCAACACGTAGCGATCCCCGGCGCTTTGCGCGCGATGGTGATAGAGCATGCCTTCCTGCAAAGGGCCCAGCGGATAGATATCCTGGATGTTGGCGGCACCGCCGGGGACCCGGGCCGCGATCAGGTCGATCTGGGCCTGGGGCAACTCGACCAGGTCGAGCATCGGCGGGGTGATCCGTGAGCAAGGGGTAGGAATGCGCGTGACACTGGCTTCAGGCGCGGCGCCAGTGCCGAGTGTCTCCAGGCGCTGGGCCAAGGTGGCGAGGGTCGGACGTTCGAAAATGCTGCGAATGTCCAGGTCCCAGCCGTTGCGCCGCAGTTGTTCGAGCAGTTGTACCGCCAACAACGAGTGCCCGCCGAGGCTGAAGAAGTCATCCTCGCGACCGATGTCCGGTTCACCGAGTATCTGCGTCCAGATCGCTGCCAGGCGCCGTTCGGTGTCCCCGCGTGGCACCTGTTTGGCGTGGCCAGCGGACGCTGCGGCAGGCGCTGGCAAAGCTTGGCGATCGAGTTTGCCGTTGGGTGTCAGTGGCAGGTGAGTCAGGACGACACATGCGCTGGGCAGCATGTAGTCCGGCAAACGGCTTTCCAGATGAGCGCGGACTTCGGCCAGATCCGGGGCAGGGCTGGCGGGGTCATGGGGCACCAGGTAGGCGACCAGGCGCGAGTCGCCGGAAGGGCCGGGTTGGGCCAATACCACCGCTTCGCGCAGGTCCGGCATGCCGAGCAATTGGGCTTCGATCTCACCCAGTTCGATGCGAAAGCCGCGTACCTTGACCTGGAAATCGTTACGCCCCAGGTATTCCAAGTGACCATCGGCACGCCAGCGCCCCAGATCACCCGTGCGGTACATGCGCGCGTCGGGCGCGGTGACAAAAGGGTCGGGTAGAAACCGCTCGGCGCTCAGCTCCGGCCGGTTCAGGTAGCCGCGCGCCACGCCCGCGCCGCCTATGTAGATTTCCCCGGCCACCCCCAGCGGCACCGGCTGGCGATGCCGATCGAGCAGGTATACGCGGGTGTTGTCCAGCGGTCGGCCGATGCCGGCTACGTAGCCTTCTTCGCGACGCATCGACAGCCAGGTCGAGTAGGTGGTGGTTTCCGTCGGTCCGTAGAGGTTGCAAACCCGACGCGTGGCGCTCTGGGCGAACAGTTGTTCCACCAGGCGCGCCTTGAGCGGTTCGCCGGCCAGGTTGACGACTCGGGTCGCGCCGGGGATGGCGCCGATCCTGAGCAGCTCCTCGACCGCCGACGGTACGCTGTTGATCAGCGATACGGCGCTGGGCTGCGAAACCAGGGCCAAGGCATTGTCGACCAGTTGCAGGGCCGCGCCGGCGGCCAAGGGGACAAAGCATTCGAACACCGCCAGGTCGAAATTGATCGAGGTGGCGAACAGGCTGCGTTGCAGTTCATCCGTCTCGAAGCTGCGCAGGGCCCAGTGCAGCAGGTTGCAGGCGTTTCGGTGTTCGATCATCACGCCCTTGGGCAGTCCGGTCGAGCCGGATGTGTAGATCACATAGGCCAGGTGCGCCGCGTGCAGGCCGTTGACGTCGGGATTTTCCATCGGCAAGGCGGACAACTGCGCTTGCAACGCCGGGTCGTCCAGCTCCCAGCGCTCGGTCGTCGGCGTGGTCGGTAGCCGACCTCGAAGTGACTGGCTGCTCAGGACCATGCGCGGCGCGCTGTCTTCGAGCATGTGCAGCAGGCGTGCCGGCGGGTAAGTAGGGTCCAGGGGCACGTAGGCGCCGCCGGCCTTCAAGATGGCCAGCAAGGCGACCAGCAGGTGCGGGCCGCGCTCCAGACAGATCGCCACCCGATCATCGGGGCGCAGGCCGGACGCCAGCAAGGCATGGGCCAGTTGGTTGGCCTGGCGGTTGAGCTGGCCATAGGTGAGCGTCGTGGTACCGGCGGTTGCGGTTGCAACATACGCGACCACGGCGTCGGGGCGCAACGCGGCCTGCTGTTCGAAAGGTTGTTGCAGCATGGTCTCGCGTGGGTGCGGCTGATGGGTCGCGTTGAACCCTTCCAGCACCTGTTCGCGTTGCCTCGCGGGCAAGCTGTCGAGTGTGCAGGCAAGGGTCATCGGCGCCGTTTCCAAGGTCTGCGCAACCACCCACAGGGCTTGGACCATATGCGCCAGGACCGCTTCGGCGCAGACCGAACGCTGGATTTGCGCGGTCAGGGCAAACCCGTCGCCCAAGTCATCGACAGACAGGCAGAACGGGTAGTTGCTGCGTTCCTCGCTGCCCAGCACCTGGATCCCTGGCAGGTTGAATTCCGGGCGTGCCGAGTGCTGGGCCTGGCTGTGGCGGAAGTTCAGCAGGGCCGTGAACAGCGGCGCCTGGGCCGGCAAGGCGCTGCAACGTTGTGCCAGGGCCAGGGGCGCGTGTTCATGGGCGAGTAATTCGATCAGCCGTGTATGGATCTGATGCAACGCAGTGTGCAGCGGCGTGTCGAGGTCGATGCGCAGTGGCAGGGTGTTGATGAACATGCCCAGGGCCCGATCGACCTGCTGGCCCCCGGTGAAACGCCCGAACAGCACCGTGCCGAAGACGACGTCGTCACGGCCACTGGTCTTGCCGACCAGCATCGCCCAGGCCAGGTGGAACAGGCTGGCGACGCCCACCCCTTGGGTCTTGGCCAGGCGCCGCAAGCGCAGAGACAAGGCCGGTTCGAGCTGACACTGCGCCTCGCGATTGTCACGGCCCGTGCCTTGGATATCGTGCAGACCATAGGGCAGGGTCGGCTCGTCAACGTCGCCAAGCAGTCGCTGGAAATATGCCTCGGCACTCGCTTGACGCCGAGGCTCGCGGGCCTGGGCCACGAACGGGCGAAATGGCACGCTAGGCGGTAGCCGATGATCGGGATCGAGCATCAAGGCGCGGACTTCGGCAAATAGCAGGCCCAGGGTGGCATGGTCGATGGCCAGGTGGTGGTGGACCAATTGCAACTGCCACTGTTGCCGGGGTGCGTCGAAGCGCGTGAACGCCTGCGCCAACGGCGCGCGACGAATGTCCAGTGCACGCTCGGCAAAGGTTTCCCCATCGGTGAGGTGGACCACGGGCAGACGGGCAGTGCGCCAGACCACTTGCACCGGCTCGTCCAGGCCCTCCCAGAGCACAGCGCTGCGCAGGATGTCATGGCGGGCAATCACTTGGTCGAACGCTGCGATGAACCCTTGCAGGCGCTCGCGGCTGTCGAAGGCGAGGGTGGCTCGCAGCAGGTAGGCATCGTCCGTGGGCTGCAGCAAGTGTTGGAACAGCAGGCCTTCCTGCAACGGCGCGAGGGGGTAGATGTCCTGCACGTTGGCGATGCCGCCGTCGACGCTGGCGACGATGCGATCGATCTGCGCTTGGGGTAGGTTCACCAGCGGCACATGTTCTGGGGTGATGCGGACACAGTGCGGCGGGATGGACGCTATTACCGGTTCGCCGGCCTCGACGGGCTCGCCGGGGTGTTCCAGCGCCAGGGCCAGGTTGAGCAAGTTGCTGGCGTTGAACAACGTTCCGACATCCAGGCTCCAGCCCTGTACGCGTAATTGTTCGACCAATTGCACCGCCATCAACGAGTGCCCACCGAGGGCAAAGAAGTTGTCCTGGCGCCCCACGCGCGGCACGCCGAGGACCTGGGCCCAAAGCTCGGCCAGGCGGGTTTCCACTGGCCCTTGCGGCGCTTCGTAGCGTTGTTGGGCGAAATGATTTTCGTCGGGTTCGGGCAGGGCGCGACGGTCCAGCTTGCCGTTGGCGGTCAGGGCAAAACTGTCCACTTGCACGAAGGCTGCTGGCAGCATGTAGTCTGGCAGCACGGCGGCCAGGCGCGCGCGCAACTCGCTCGGTTCCTGGGCCGTGGTGGCGGTGAAATAGGCCAGCAAACGTTGCTGGGCATCGGCCATGACCACGGCTTCGCTCACCTCGGGCAAGGCCTTGAGCTGCACTTCGATCTCGCCCAGTTCGATGCGAAAGCCACGGATCTTGACCTGGAAATCGTTACGCCCCAGGAACATCAGCACACCGTCGGCGCGCCAGCGAGCCAGGTCGCCGGTGCGATACAGACGCGAGCCCGGCTGGAACGGGTTGGGCACGAAGCGTTGTTCGCTCAGTTGCGGCTGGTTCAAGTAACCCAGGGCCAACCCGTCACCGCCGATGTACAGCTCGCCAGCAACGCCAATGGGCAGCGGACGGCGCTGTTCATTGAGCACGTAGACCTGGGTGTTGCCGATGGGTTTGCCGATGGGGATATCGCCGTTCAGGGCGTCTTCAAGGGTGATGCGGTGGGTGGTGGCGAAGGTGGTGCTTTCGGTCGGCCCGTAGCCGTTGAGCAGGTGTTGGGGCGGCGAATGGCGCAGCACCTGGGCGATGCGCCGAGGGTCGAGCACATCGCCGCCGACCATCAGGTAGCGCAGGTTGCGAAACGCCGGGGCCAAGGGTTCGGCGAACTGATGAAAGAGCCCGGCGGTGAGCCACAGCACGCTGACTTCGTGGTGCAGCAGATGCTCATTGAAGCGCGCAGCGTCGAGCAGGGTGTCGCGCGGGCAGACCACCAGGCAGCCGCCGTTGAGCAATGCGCCCCAGATTTCCAGGGTACTGGCATCGAACGCCGGGTTGGCGGCCAGGGCAATCCGGTCCTGGGCGTTGAACTCGGCGAAACCGTTGTTGCGTACCAGCCGGGTAACCGCACGGTGGGGTACTTGCACGCCCTTGGGCGCGCCAGTAGAACCAGAGGTGTACATGACGTAGGCGACGTCGCCTGCGCTATTCGTCAGTAGACGACTTGGGCCAGCGGTCGAATCTTCGTTCAAGGCCTCGACATCGATGACCTGGACGCCATCCTTCGGCGCTGGGCTGTCACCTGCGCTGAGCAGCCAAGCCGTGCCGCAATCCATCAACACTCGGGCTTGATGGGCGGCCGGGGCGTCTCGATCGATGGGCACATAGGCCGCGCCGAGCTTCAAGATCGCCAGGATCGACACGATCAGCGACGTGTCTCGAGCCATACACACTGCGACCTTGCTGCCGGTTTCGACGCCACTTGTCGCCAGGTGGCGAGCCAACCGTTCAGCGCGCTGATCGAGCTGGCGATAGCTCAGCGAGTGGTCGCCATCCAACACCGCCGTCGCCTCGGGTCGACGCTGTACCTGCGCCTCGAACAACATATGCAGTGGCTCATTGACGGGGTAGTCACGGGCGGTCGCGTTGAGTTTTTCAATGACCTGATGCCGTTCGGTGTCATCGAGCAACGGCCAATCGGCCAGGGCCCGGGTGGGGTCGGCGAGTACCTGCTCGGTCAAGTGTTCGAGCCGCCGCAGGTGCGCGGCGATCTGCTCGGCGTCGAACAGCCGCAGGTCGTAGTTGAACTCCAGGAGCGGTTCGGCTTGGGCCTCGTAGTCCCGCAGGTAGATGGCCAGCGGATAACGCTCGTAGCCGCTGTGCCAGGTGCGCAGCGAACAACGCGCCGACCCCAGGTTGACATCGCCGGGGTACTGCTCGACCGACAGCATCAGCTCAAACAGGTGGCCGGGATGTCCGGCCCGCGCGCGTAGCTCGCGATGCAAGGCTTGCAATGGATAGCGTTGGTGCCGATAGCTGCGCAGGGTCTGGCCGGCGACCTGTTGCACGGTCTGGATAAAGTTGGCGAGAGGATCGACCGCGACCGCCAATGGCAACACCGAAGAAAACATGCCCACGGTACGTTTTTGCAAGGCATTGGCGCGGTTATGCACCGGCAGACCGATGACCAGGCGCTCCCGTTGATCGGTCACCCGGCTGAAGTAAGCGGCCAGTAAGGCGCTCAGACAATGGCTCAGCGTAGCGCCCTGGGCTTTTGCCAGCTGGCTCAGAGCATCCAGGCGCCGTGTCCCCAATGGCCAGGTTGCCTGGGCGCTGACAGCATGAGCGGTTGCATTGGGCTGTGGCTGGCGTTGTACGCTCGGCGACCGGGCGGTCTGGAACAACGGTTCCGGCAGCGCCGCAAACTGCTCCAGCCAGTATTCACGGGCCTTGTCGTAGCGCGACGAGCGCAGGTAATCCTGGTCCCTGGCCGCAAAGGTTCGGTAGCCTTCGGCCAGTTCGGGGTCCAGCACCGGTTGTTCACCACGCAGCAACTGATCGTAGGCCGCACTAACGGCCTGGCCGACCAGGCCCACCGAAGTGCCATCGCAGATCAGGTGGTGATACCGGCTGTTCCACAGGGCCTCGGTGTCGGACAACTGAAACCATTCCATGCCCCACAACGGTTGCTCATAAAGTGCGAACGGCGTGCGATTCAGTTGCGTGATAGTGGCCAGGGCCTTGGCGCGTACCTCGGGCTCGCCGCGCCAGTCATGGTAGGCGAAAGGCGCCTCCAGGTCGGTGGCTACCCGCTGCTGCGCATGCCCGTCGCTTTCGCTGAAGATCAGCCGCAACGCATCGTGTTGAGCGATTACCACCCGCACCGCAGCGGCAAATACCGTAAGGTCCACCGCACCGTGGACCTGCACCGTGACGCCGATGTTGTAGGAGGGGATATCGGGTGATAACAACTGGTCGAGCCAGACGGATTGCTGCGTGGAGCTTAACGAAAAGCATCGCGGTTCGATCATGACACGTCCATGTAATGTGAGGGCTGGTGCAAGCTGGTTCCATGAGACTGGAGCCGGCAGTCGCTCGCGGCACATTTCCTTGCCAGAGGAGCGTCAGGAAGGACTGTTCATTGATGCGACGTCCTATGACTGCTCCGGTTTTTGCCGCGCGCTTAGGCTAGGACGCTATGACTGAGCGGTCAACCGTTGAAAAACGGGAGACGAAGAGAGATGTGATGTCCGATGCGACCATCGGTCAAGGCCCAAAGCCCACGGATTAAAAGGCCTGGAAGATGCGCGCATTCCCTGGGAGATCGCTGTTTTAGCGACCGAAACGTAGGATAATTATTTGGCATATTTCCTACATTTTGTAGGCTTCTCCACCAAAAATCGTTGCTATCCTGCCGCGCCTCAGGCCACAAAACCCCGGAGTCGCAGCCGAGCGGGGCCAAAAAATGCCCGCCGGTACAGGATTAGCTCGGTGGTTTCGTGCCGCTGATGTTCGATACGGCGTTGACCGCTGCCAACCACCTCTTTTGCCGCCAGGCCGGCGCGCTAGTGGGAAACAGCACTTCGTTTGGCCGATAGCGGGCGAGGCCGCAGGCGGCGGCGATGCGCTGGCGTTGCTGGCCGTGGACAAGGGCTTGCTGAAAACTGTGTTCGCTATGGGCCAAACCCAGCATATAACGCGTACCCATCTGGAATTGTCCGCCGTTGGCTTGCCACCATTTTTCGATTGCCTGCGGGTCGGGCCAGGGCAGGTTCTCATCGGGGTCCATCGCGACATTGGGATCTTCAGGGTTGTCGTTCGGGCCCGCATCGAAATCCGGCAGGGCCTGCAGTTCCAGATCAAGCAACGCCAGGTCAGCGCCAGTGATCAGGCTGAAGGCTTCGCCGGCGACACGGGCAAAGGGCAGGTCGCTCATCTGTTGGATCAACCAGGGCACGCAGACCGGATCGCCCAGCAGCCCAAGGGCCTCGATGCCGATGCGCCGATCCCGGGGATCCTGTACCCACTGGCGTATCCAGGCGATGCTGGGCTCGCGTTCCTGCCAGGCCAGCAGCACACAGAGCGCGCGGTATTGAAATTCGCCCGGTTGTTCGGCGAATGAGCGCAGAGGCTCCAAGGCCTGCTGATCGCCCATTTGGGTGGTGGCCCAGTTGGCCCAGAAGCGCGTGGCGGCGTCTTCATGCTGGCGGTGGGCACGAATCACCGGCAGCAGGTCACGCCGGCGCAGTTCGCCAGCCGTGCGCGCGGCACGTGCCAGCACGCTGGGGTCGGCATCGGAAAGTCCGGCCAGCAGGGCGGGGCCTGGGTCGTGGCGATGCATGCCGCAGGCGGCGAGGCCGAGGCGGCGGAACAGCGGGGCAGGGGCGGCGAGCATGCGCTCGATCCAGGGCGATATCCGCTCCCAGTCGAGCCAGCCCAAGGCCATCAGATAACCGCGCTCCGTTTCCATGGCCGTGCGCAAATGTTCGCTGAGCCGCGACAGCACGTTCGCATCGGCCGCCTCGAAAGCCAGCACCACACTGGCGAACATCTCGCCGATGGCGTGCGGGCCGAGCTGGGCCAATAGAGTTTGCAGGCCGTCAGGGGTTGCGATGCGCAAGCCATCAAGGTGGGCGTCAAGGCGGTTATCGAGTTTGTCGAGGTGCTCGATGTCGTAGTGCGGTGCGCGCAGGGCATAGTCGCGCAGGACCACGAGGAAGCTGGCTTCTTCGGCGTGCTGCTCGACCACCCGGGACAGCGAGTTGTTCATGAACCAAGCATCGCAATGATCGAGGTGGCGGGCAAACTCATGTGTTGTGCGGGCATATCACCCGCTCCCACTGATTGCCATCAAACTTGAGTATGTCGTCAACACCAAAGGAGTACAGCAGTCCATCACGGGCATCAAGTTTATGGGCGCCGGGAGGGGGTATAAGGCCCGTATCGATGTCGAAGAAGTCCTGCCCATCATATCGAACGATGCCGTGCACATGGGAAAGGTACAGATCCCCGTTGTACAACGCCATGTCCCAGAAATTCATGGTTCTTTCTGTGTCGATGACCTGCCATTGATCGCGGTTGCCTAGCAGCAACAGACCATCATTCCCGCATGCATAAACCTCCTCTTCACTCTTGCACCTTACGCATGACAGCGGGCGATTGGTTGGGGAGTCCAGGGTGCTCCAGTACGATCCGTCGTAGTACAGGATGAGGCCCTTTTCACCCACCGCATAGATATTGTCGTGCGACAGGCCATCCAGGCTTTCCAAGGTTGGAGAGCCTATTTTCGTTCCGGGAGGGCTCATGTTCGTCCATGCACCGTTTGAGTGACGATAAACCTGGGATGACTGGCCGCAGATGTACAACTGGTTCTCGACTTCTCTTATGCAAAGCAGCTCGCCAAGCCGACCTGTTTCGATGCGATGGTTTTCGAACTTTCCTCGAATGTTGTCCAGAGTGAAGTCCGCCGAGCCAGACCTCACATAACGAAGGTTGCCATTTCGTCCAAGCATCCAGAGGCTGTTGTCACTGCGTCTGAAGCAGACCGCCCCGATGACATCGTTGTCTACGTCGTTGTAGACCCAATTTCCATCGAAGCAGAAGGCGACCCTGGACATCTGTTCGTCCGGCAGGGAGTTGTACTGCGCAGGAATAACGATTGTGCCCGGCTTAACAATTAGGCCACAGGTGAAAAACAGGGAGTCTTCATTGTTCATGATGGCATCTCTATATCAAGGGGGCCGGGTTCTTCGGCTTCTTTTCAAGGGCGGGTGCGCGAACTTCCCCCCTGCGCATACTTGATTCCGGGCCAACGCCCAGGTCTGCGTGACCTTTGTCGATCTGAGCCTTCAGGCAGTTTTTATCGCAGCCCGTCTCATCGGCGACCGCTTGGGCCGAGAGGTCACTTATTTGCGCGTAGGTGAAATCATCACGACCGTCCAACATCGCATCTCGTTTGACCACGTACCCCCTACCGATACGTCCATGCTGCATGAGTTTTTCCGTCGGGCCTTGACGAGAGTTGTGGTCAGCGCCCTCTACACATATGCAGGGGGCCTTGTTGTGATCGTATGTCGGGACGAAAGGATCACCACGGACTTTCAGCTTCCCGGTTTTCGGATTGATGGGCCGGGGTGTCGATAAATCTGCTACCGGTACCGGGTGGTGCGGGGTCTTTCCCCCACATTTTGAACAGCGGGTTTTGGGCGAATTTGGTACCAGCATGCATTTGCGTGCTTCACAGCACGCGGGGCTTGTATTGTCGGCGGGGCCGGGTATTGCGCCGCGAGACAATGACTTGGCTGGCGGCGGGCAGGCCGCCTTTACTTTTTCCACGGTGCCTGACTTGACACAAGGGTTGTTGGGGTCGGCCATTGCTACCGCATCCAAATAGGGCCATGCCAGTGTGTTGGACGTTGAACCGTGGTTATGGGTGGTCAGGTCCATATTTCGTACGACGTTTTCAGCTTCAAATTTCACATTCATCGACCAGGCCGTGAAATAGACCTTCCCTTTGATCTTGCCGGTGATGATCCCCTTTTTCGGGGCATTGCCAGCCTCGTCCCCATAACTGGTCTTGAAATAGCTCTTATCCTTGAGCATGGCTTCCTTGCCACTGATCTTAACCGTTCGCGTGCCCTTGGTCGTATCCTTGGCCATGCCGGTATTGGGGTAGGGAATCGGCACCCCCAGCGGGGTGGGCGGGGCCTGGGGCGGGGTGAAGCAGACATCCGGGAAGCAGGCGATCGATTTGCCATCCGCCGCCTTGCAGGAAATTTCCATATTGTTGGCATACACCTCATTCGCCATTACGCAGCCCTCACAGTCTGGTAACTGAGCATCACGGCGGCGCGTTCGCCAGCGTCGTTGCCGAGGTGGCAGAAGATATTCGGTCCTTCGCCATAGCCCTTGCGACTGGCAGCCAGGGCCACGGCGAGCATGGCCGGGCCGATGGCGGCGCCGACTTCGCCAATGCAGTCGGCCGGGTGCCAGAGATGGAAGAACTCCTTGCGCACGCGCAGGGTTCGGCTGAGGGCCAAGGAGGCTTCCTTGAAGTAGTACTGCTCACCGGAGATGTCGGTGAGCCGATAATCCATCTGCTCCAACCCACAGCCGGCTTCGCTCAGGGCTGCGCGCACAGCTTGAGTCAGACCATCGGCGCGCAGGGGAATGTCTTCGGCCTCCACGGTGGCCTTCTCCACGCCGAACCCCAGCCCCATGCAGGCCAGTTGCGGCTCTTCACGGGCGACGGGGGCCGCCAGCACCACGGCGGCGGCGCCTTCGCCGGGGATAAAGCCGTTGGAGTTCTGGCTGGTGAGCAGGCGCTCGCGTTCTTCGAAGGCGGCCAACGTCGATGCGTTCAGAAAAGAGTCGACGCCGGCAATCAGTACGTGGCGATGGCCGCTCTGGTAGATCAGCGTGCGCGCATTCAGCAGGGCCACGGCGGCGCTGACCCGACCACGGGCGATGATGTAAGAGTCCGGATGAAAACGCAGGCCCAGTTCGGTTTCGATAGCCTGCAGCAACCCCTTGTCGAGGCCGGCGAGGCGGCCGGGGCGCTCGGCTTCGGCCAATCCCAGCAGTAGCGGGGTCTTTTCCGGGTCAACCCCAGGGGTGCTCTGTAACGCCTCGGCGATGGCGCGAGAGGCCATCTTGATCAGCTTGGGGCGGCCGCGCCAGGGCTGCTCCAGAGGTACGCTGGCGGCCATCAGCCATTCGCCACCCTGGTCGATGAAACGGGTTTCCTGGAAATTGTCGATGGCGCAGCGGATCGCCGCGCAGCTCGCGGGTGCACTGAGGCCGACAGCGCTGACCATGCCGGAGCCGATGATGCAAAGTGCGGTCATCCGTCCATCTCCTCGGGGGCGCGCCTGGCTTTTACCAGGGAGGAGAGCGACGGGTAGTAATCCTTGCCCAGTTCACGGGCGCGCCACCAACCCGTGGACATTGTGCCAACCAGCACCTGGGCGATCTCGAACAGGTTGCGCCGCAGGGGACGGGAAACACGCCAGGTCAGTTGCACCTGGCGCGCGTCTGTGTCGATCAGCAGGGTGTCGATTACCGCCTGCACAGTCTCATGGCCACCTTTTTTCAAGAAGAACGTCACCGGCACCTCCATTTCAGGGATGCGAAAGCCCGCGCGCTCTTGGGGCGTGAGGTTGAGCAGTAGCACGTCCTCGCCGCCACGCAGGTAAGGAATCTGCTGATCGTCAGGGGCTGCCTGGAAGTAGCGACGGTCGAAATCTTGCGGGAGAAACGGAAAGCAGTCGGCCAGCCAGGCCTCGTCGTAGGTACCGGCGAAACGGGCACGTTGTGGCCAGCTACGACCGATGGGGCCGAGGGCCATGGGGCGAAAATCGCCGGAGGGGCTGTCGATCGGCTTGCCCAGTTCTTCCGTATTCGGCATTGGCTTGTAAGCGACTTCAGCACTGTCGATGCTGCCTGGAAACCAACCGCAACCGCTTGGATTGTCCGGGTAGCAATGACGCATATCCGGATTCTTGGCCATGGGATGGGAGCCTCCGTAGGCCTGGGCATAGGAGATGTCCTGCTGGGTAAAGGGTTGCGGTAAACCGGGAGATACCCCCAATAGCCCCGGTTGCCATTGTCGGGGGCCGAGGACGGAAAAGGCTTTGCTCATCTGCCCGACGCGAATGCCCGCGGCCAGCTGCGTCACGGGCCGCCCGCCTGGGGCATAGGCCTTGCCGCGTACCAGCACATCGCAGAATGGCTTGACCGGGGCGAAGTCCATTTCCTGCAGCGGGGCGCTGAGGCCCGGCTCGCCGAGGAAGGTGTCGGCCATCAGCAGCAGTTGCTGGGTGTCGGCGAGGGTTGCCGCACGGCCGTCCAGCGGTAAATCAAACGTGCCTTTGGCCACGATCACCAGGGATTCGCGACCATCGGGCTCCAGGCCCTGGGTGTAGGCCGCAAACAGTTTGCTGGCGTTGAGCAGCTCCATGAGTCGACTACCTGTCTAGTTGATCTGCACCGAACCGCCCTTGATGCGGTTCACGCCGGATGACCGGTTCGAAAGATAGGTCCCACGGATCAGCACCTTGCCCTCACGCGTGAGGGTAATGCTCGCCTTACCGCAGCGCAGGACGATTTCCCGCTCTGCCGTGAACTCCAAGCGCTCGCCGTCCAGGTGGGCGACGGCTGGCGTGGCGGTTTGCGGCAGGCGCTGGATGCGACCGATCACCAGCGGCCGGGTCAAATCGCCGGCCTCGAACATCAGTGCGACCTGGGCGCCGATGTCTTCACGGGCGAGCGGGGTGGTGGTGCGCGCGGCGAGGCCCGTTTCGCCGGGGCAGCCAGGGAAGGCCACCACCGGGGCATCTGCCCCGGGCACATCCAGCAGCACCCCAATCACGACGCCATCCACGCGCGCGGGCGTGGCGGTAGAGGAAACGGGGAAATGATATTCAACGGTCATGGCGCCCACTCCGTGGCTAGTTCTGCAGGATTTTCTGGCCTTTGACGACCACGTTTTTGTTGGCCTTGATGTTGATGGCGCCGGATCCGTCGATGGTGATGTTCTTGCCGCTGATCACAATGGTGCCGTCCTTCTTCATGGTGATGCTGGCCGCGCCCGTGGTCAGGCTGATGGAGTCACCAGCGTTGAGGGAGAAGTGCTTGCCCACATCCAGGCTGTCGTTCTGCTTGATGCTCGTGCTGCGGTTCTGAGCGACATCGCGGGACTCGTTCTGGCCGATCTGGGTACTCTGGTTGCCGTTGATCTCGATCCCTTCGTTGCCCTGGACCGTTTCGTTGCGGTTGCCGCTGATGCCGATGGTCTCGTTGCCACCCACGTCCTCGGTGCGGTTGCTGGCGATGCTGATTTTTTCGTTCGCACCGACTTTTTCCGTGCGGTCGGCACCGATGGTGATGGTCTCGTTACTGCCCACGCTCTCGGTGCGATTGGCACCAATAGTGATTTTCTCGTTGCTGCCAACATCCTCGGTGCGGTTCACGCCAATGGAGATGGTTTCGTTGTTGCCGACCTTTTCCTTGCGGTCCACACCGATGGTGATGGTTTCGTTGTTATCGACGGTTTCGGTGCGGTCGTGTTTGACGTGCACGGTTTCGTCGTTGTCGATGGTCTTGCTGCGGTCATGACCGACCCAGTGGGTCTCGTCGTTCTCGACCTCGATGTCCTGGTTCTTCTCGGCGTGGATAAACAGTTGCTCGGCGCCTTTCTTGTCCTCCATGCGGATTTCATTGAAGTTGGCCGGTGAGCCGCCCTTGCTCGAACGGCTTTTCACCCCGCTCTGGGTGGCGTTGGCCGGCAGCGCATAGGGCACGGTCTGTTCGGCGTTGTAGACGCGGCCGGTGATGATCGGACGATCCGGATCGCCCTCCAGGAAGCTGACGATGACTTCCTGACCGATCCGCGGGAGCTGCACCGAGCCCCAATTCTTCCCGGCCCAAGCCTGGGACACGCGAATCCAGCAGGAGCTGTTTTCGTTGGATTGGTCATGGCGATCCCAATGGAAATGCACCTTGACCCGGCCATACTGGTCGGTCCAGATCTCCTCGCCACTGGGGCCGACCACCACGGCAGTCTGCGGCCCGCGGACAATGGGCATGGGCGTGAGGGGGAGAGGGCGGAAGGCCTGGTTGGCATCCATGCAGTCCAGTTCGCTGACGAACTGTTCGGCGATATCCGACTGTCCGCTTTCATAGGCTTCCTGACGGATCTGATAACGGGCGACCACCACGAGGTATTCGCGGTTCTGGTCCGCGCGGTCATAGCCCGTCAGCGTGAACATATGGCCGCAACCCAGCCCGCGAGCGCGACCGCGCAACTGCACACGCTCGAACTGGCTGTGAATAGCCTCGATGCGGGTGCGCGCGTAGTGCTCGCCATCGTTGCTCTGTACGTACTCACCGGGATAGTCATAGAGCGGATGGTCGCCGTTGCTGTGGTTGCGCGGCACACTGGAGCGCACCTCAAGGCTGGCGCGAGGGCGTAGGAAGTCGTAGTCGTTCAGCGCCAGCGAACCGGGTTGTACTTCCCGGGCCAGTTGCCAGTCGTAGAAATGATCACGCTCGCGCATTTGTCGATCGGGCGGATAAAAGGGCACTGATTCATAGTCCGCCGCAGTGGTGTGAGCGCCATAGGCATCGGCCAATACCAGGACATGCCGCGATTTCTCATGGCGAAAGTAGTAATAGATGCCTTCCTGCTCCATCAGCCGACTGACGAAGTCGAAGCTGGTTTCGCGGTACTGCACGCAATATTCCCACTCGCGGTAACTGCCGCTGAGGCCGTCTTCGAAATCGGAGAAACCGAGGTCGCGAAACACCTGCTTGATGATGTCCGGCACCGTCTTGTTCTGGAAAATCCGACAATCCGAGGTGCGCGTGAGCAGCCAGAACCAGGGACGCAAGCTGATCCGGTAACCGGCGAACTGGCCGTGGCCGGTCAATTGCCGGCAACTGCAGACAATGCCGTGAAAGTAGCGTTTGCCGCCGTCGTACAGCTCCAGGGTCAGGCCCATCGGCTTGCCCAGCAACTGGTCGAACGTGATTGCTCGGTCTTCGGAAGTCAGGTCCAACTCGTAGTGGAACAACCGTCCCAACTCTTCGCTACCTTCCATGCCTTGCAGCAACAGCACATCTTCGCCGAGAGGACTGTCGACCTGCACCAAGCGATTGTTTTGCGTGATTGCCATGAACGGCTTCCTGTGGCTCGTATTCGGGCGTCAGTCAGCCTTAAGGAAGGCGGCGTCGGATCCAGGGTTGTCGCCACAGGAAGGGCCAGGGGAAGTCGAGTCCAACAACTGCTGCCTATCCACCACGAAGGTGATCTCCATATCGGCCTCGCAATCCTCTTTATTCAACAGGAACCTGAGGGGTTTCAAGATTTTAAGATAGGTGAGCTAAGGTCGTTTATTTAGTTTCTTTAGCTATTTATTTAATTCCAAATATGCATAAGAGATGATGCGGATTAACAAGCACATCGTCCCGGATCATTGCCGGAACCCGTTGAAAAAGCCCCCGGCATCCATGTGCCTGCGAATTGGTTCCGCATGCGCCCGCATTGGCTGTCTGAAGGTCGAGGCGGATAGCCAAAGCCGCCCCACACTTTCTATGAAGCCGTCGCAATGGTGCCGCCATCAATGCTATATGTCGTAAGTGGCCCGTATAGCCTCCACGGCCCGCTCACCGATCACGACGCACGGGGCCATCGTATTGCCGCTGGTGACATGCGGCATGATGGAAGCGTCGGCAATGCGCAGGCCCTGGACTCCGTAGACCCGCAGTTGACCATCGACCACGGACATCGCGTCCTGGCCCATTTTTGCCGTACCGCATTGGTGCCAGTAAGTCACGGCCGCGTTGCGCGCGTAGTGTTCGAGCGATTGGGTACTCAGTTTTCCAGGCAGGCTTTCACCTTTTACCAAGCCCTTGAAGGGGGCTTGCGCGCCCAGCTCCTGGACAAATCGAATGTTTTCCAGCGCGTTGCGCAGATCGGCCGGATGCGACAGCGTGTTGGGTTCAATGATGGGGGCATCGGTCACATTCGGGCCGCTGAGCTTGACCCGTCCGCGACTTTCCGGGTGGGCAAGGCCGGCGAACATTGTCCAGCCGTGTACGGGCACGCCGAGTGAGGCGGTCTCTGCGCTGGGTACTGGAAATTCGACCTGGCAGTGGAACATGTCCGGGAGACGCAAAGTGCTGTCGCTGCTCCAGTAGAGCGTCGCCTCCGAACCGCCGTAACCCACCGCTTGTGGCGTCGCGTATTCGAAAATAACCGCAAAGGACACGTGATCCTGATGATTGGCGCCAACACCGGGGAGCTGCTGGACGAGCGCAATGCCATGGCGCTGCAATTCTTCCTCCGGCCCCACGCCTGATTGCATCAGGACCTTCGGCGTGTTGACCGCTCCCAGCGAAAGAATGACTTCGTGATTGGCGTAAAAGCACTCGGTCTGGCCATTGCTTATGGTTTGCACGCCGATGGCGCGTTGGTCCCTGAATAGCACGCGACTGACAAGCGTATCCGTCAAGACCGTGAGATTGGGCTGGCCACGGCGTGGCGCGACGTATGCGCGGTAGATGGAGTTACGCCGGCCATCCTTGACGATGAGATCGTTCAAGGCAGCACCTCCGCGGCCTTCCATCATGGCGCCGTTCGGGTTGTCAAAAACCGGTATACCCATTCCGGCAGCCGCGCTGAGCATGGCGTTCGCAATCGGCTGGGCGTCTCGCACAGGCGCGACATGAACCGGTCCGCCTTTGCCGCGACGGACTGGATCGCAGGGCCCCTGATAGTCTTCCACGCGTTGATAAATCTTCAGGGCCGAGGCGTAGTTCCACGCAGGATCGCCACTTTGCGCGGCAAAATCTTCCCAATCGTTTTTGTGACCGCGGGCCCACAACATGACATTGATGCTGGACCCACCGCCCAATCCGCGGCCCATATTCAGCGGGATTTTCCTGTCGTTGAGATGAGGGTTCGCGGCACCTACGAAGTTCCAATCGCGCTCGCTGCCAAGGTTCAGGGGCCAGTTTCCCGGCTCCAGCACATGGGGGTGTTCATCGCCGCCCCCAGCCTCGATGAGCAATACCTCGACCTCGGGATTTTCGGCCAGCCGTCCGGCCACGACGGAGCCGGCGGTGCCCGCTCCACAGACGATAAAGTCGAAATGATGTTTTTTCAGCTCGGAACTCATGAGCAGGGCTCCTTGGGCGGAGTGTTTCGTTCGCCAGATTCATGGAGTTTCGCCAGGGCAGGGAGGTACGTTGCGGCTGGCTGTTCGGCTACCGCTTGCGCTATGACTCGCGGCGGCAAACATTCCAGGTGCAGCGCACTTCCCTCGACCTCAGCGCAGAAGGGGCCAGGGATTACTGGCTCTTCTGAACAGCCTGGATGATGACTTTTGCAACATCGGCCGGGCGCGATTGTTGCGGCACGTGGCTGGCGTCGACTTCGCTGACCTTGGCACCGATCTTCTTGGCGAAAGCCCGCTGCAGATCAGGCTGGATCATCCGGTCTTCCTTGGCCACGACGTACCAGGTTGGCTTGCCTTTCCAGGCGGCGACGCTGGTTTTGTCATCGAAGGCCGAGGCGCGGATCGGCCCCTGCGTCGCCGCCATTACCGCGGTTTGCTGTGCGGAAAGATCCTGGGCAAACCCGGTGGCCATGCCCTCGGCGGTCATGTACAGGAAACCGTTTTTGTCGGCGGCGATGTCTTTCACACCGGACGGGGCAGGGTAGTCCTTGCCCAGGTCTTTACTGGCTTGACCGGCATCCGGGGCGAACGCGGCGACGTACACCAGGCTGCGTACTTTCTTGTCGGTGCCAGCCTCGCTGATGACGGTGCCGCCCCAGGAATGGCCGACCAATACGACGTCGTTCTCCTGGTTGTTCAGTACACGCTGCGTGGCGGCGACATCGTCAGCCAGCGAGGTCAGCGGATTTTGTACCACGGTGACCTTGATGCCTTCCGCCTGCAGCAGCGGGACGACCTTGCCCCAGTCGGACCCGTCGGCGAAAGCGCCATGGACGATGACGACAGAAGGTTGCTGCGTCGCGGCATGTACTGCGCCGCCGAACAAGGAACAGGTCATGGCGAGTGTGAGGGCAAGGGCCTTGGGTTTGAACATGATGCGATCTCCTGTATGGGGTGAGCGCAGTTTCAGCGATACTCGGCGGCTGAGGTATCGGTCATTTATCCGAGGCCATCAATAATGTTCAATCGAATGTCCGGAGGAAACGACATGTCGGCAGGTGACTGTATCGAATTGGAAGACGCCATTCTGGCGTTGTCCATGGTCGGCGACCTGAGCATGGGCCAACCGTTCGATCAGTCGCGCCGCACCGCCCGATTGGTGCTGATGCTCGCGCAGGCGTGCAATGGTGCTGGCGAGCACACCGAGATCGGACGCCAGGTCGCCTTGCTGCGCTGGTCAGGGTGCACCGCCAATGCGCAGGGTTTTACCCAACTGCTGGGCGATGACGTCGAGGGCCGCAACGCGATGCTGACGAATACCCTCAGTGCGGCGGGCCAGCGAGCGATGCGCAGGTCCACGCCGCTAGCACAGATTCATTGCGAGGTGTCCGGTGATATCGCTCATACATTGGGCTTGAGAACCGAAGTCGAACACGGGCTGCGTCATGTGTTCGAGCAATACGACGGGGAGGGAAGGCCGTTCGGCCTGCGTCATCCGCAGGTACCGGAGGTGGTTTATCAGGTGTTGCTGGCAGGGGATCTGGAAATTCTGTCCCGCAGCCACGGTCTGGAGGTGGCTTTACAGTGGATCAGCAGCAAGAGCGACCGACGTTATCCAGCAGCGCTCGCCAGCGAAATGTTGAAGCACGCTGAGGACTGGTTGGATCAGCTGCGGACACCACAGTCTGTCGATCCGCGGGAAACCACGGCACAGGTGCCGCTGACCCTGGTCGGCGATGTGATCGATCTCAAGCTCCCGTGGCTGTCGGGATATTCGCGCTGCGCCTCGGAACTGGTGCGCGAGGCCGCCAGGCTTTCCGGCCTGTCGGCATCAGCCGTTGACCATCTCGGCCAAGCGGCGCTCATCCATGGTATTGGCCGCGCAGCAGTGCCCAATCGAGTCTGGAATATTCCCGGAGCGTTATTGGAGGGCGATCTTGAGCAAGTGCGGTTGGTGCCTTACTGGACGTCGCGGGCCTGCGGCCAGATACCGGCGCTGGCCGTGTCGGGTCGGATAGCGGCTCACGCGTACGAACGACTGGATGGCAGTGGTTACTTTCGCAGTCTCAGCGGCGACGCGCTGCAAAGCGAACACCTCTTGCTTGCCGCGGCCCTGGCTTGGCAAGCGTTGCTGAGCGACCGACCGTGGCGACCGGCCCTCAGTCATGACGATGCCACCCGTCTGTTGCTGGACGAAGCGGATCAGGGACGCTTTGACCGACGCGCCTGTCAGGCGGTCATCGCGGCGGCGCGCGGGGATACCACGATGACCGCCTGCAAGCCTGGCGGTGGCCTGCTTTCCGAGCGTGAAACCGAAATTCTACGGCGCATCAGTGCAGGCGGAAGCAACAAGGAAGTGGCGCGTCAACTAGGCATCAGTCCGAGCACGGTTCGTACCCATGTGGAAAACGTGTTCCGTAAACTTCAATGCACCACCCGTGCGGCTGCGACGCTCAAAGCCCTGACGCTAGGGTTGATTTGAGGCGCTTTCCGGACGATGGTTTTTCCAGCGACGGGGCCAGACGTCGGTCTATTCTGACAAGAATGTCAGGAAGCGGTCAGGTTCAGGACACCTTTGTTCTGTAGTCTGGAAAATGGTGCACACAGCCTGTCCAGAATGCTTGAGAGATGGATAAAAGTCCGTCTCGACCCGCGCCGCTTCTACGGAGGAGTTACCCGATGCGTTTGCTCATCGTCGAGGACGAGGAAAAGACGTCCTCTTATGTGCACCGTGGCTTGAGCGAGCTCGGCTACATCGTTGATGTCGCGACTAATGGCATCGATGGCCTGCACTACGCGCTGGAAATGGATTATGACGTCGTTATCCTGGATGTCATGTTGCCGGGCAAGGACGGCTACGGCGTGCTGCAGGGCTTGCGCCTGTACAAGAAAACCCCGGTCATCATGTTGTCGGCCAGGGGTACGGTGGATGATCGCGTCCGTGGGCTGCGAGAGGGCGCCGATGATTACCTGGCCAAACCCTTTTCATTTGCCGAACTGGTTGCGCGCATCCAGGCATTGATCCGGCGTTTCGCCGACGACACGGCCGACCCGACGCACTTGCGCATCGATGACCTCGAGGTCGACCTGCAAGCGCGCAAGGTCACCCGGGCCGGGGTGCGGCTGGACCTCACGGCCAAGGAGTTCTGTCTGTTGAGCCTGCTGGCGCGGCACCAGGGCGAGATTCTTCCCAAATTGATGATCGCCGAGCAGGTCTGGGACATGAATTTCGACAGTGATGCCAACGTGGTCGAGGTTGCGATCAAGCGTGTGCGCGCTAAAGTGGATGCGCCTTATCCTCGCAAGCTGCTGCATACGGTCCGTGGCATGGGCTATGTACTGGAAAGCCGCGAAGCCGATGGCAGGCAAAACGGTACGCCATGATGAAAGGATCGATATCCAGGCGGCTCGGCCTGATGTTTGCGCTTTCGGTCATGCTGATCACCGCGGTCAGTGCGACGCTGTTGCGCTGTTCCTTGAAGCAATCGCTCGAAGATCAGATGCAGAACGAGCTGATCCTGCGTCATTCCGTACTCGACCCCGTGCTCGCAAAATACGATTCGCCGGCGTTCTGGGTCGGCTTGCGTGAGAAGCTGGATGGCCTGACTCCCGCGGACGAGCGGGTGCGTTATTGGGTGCTGGTTGACGACCCGGCCTACAGTTATGGCGGGGCCATGCCGGACGGCCAGGATTGGTCGAAGCGCCCGGATGGATTCTCCACGGTCGAGATACCTGACCGGCATCGTCCCATGGTCCTGCTGATCAAGACCATCGCGGCCATGGGTAGCCGGCCGGAGTTGCGCTTTATCGTGGGGCTCGATTCAACGCCGTTCATGAAGACCTTGGACCAATTCACCAAGACGCTGATCCTGATTTCGGCGCTGGGCGTTGTGCTGGTGGCATTGCTCGGTTACTGGATCGCGCGTTTTGGCCTGGGGCCGGTCAGGCGCCTGAGCCGTCAGGCCAACAGCCTGCCGCCGGGGGATTCGAAGCAGCGACTGGACACCGAGGCGCTGCCAAGCGAATTGCAGGAGTTGGCGGTGTCGTTCAATGGCGCCTTGGCTCGCCAGGAAACGGCCTGGTGCCAGCTCGAAGGGTTCAATGCCAATGTGGCCCACGAGCTGCGAACGCCGTTGACCAACCTGATCGGGCAGACCCAGGTTGCGTTGGCCCACGGGCGGGACGTGAATGAGCTTCAGGATCTGTTGCAGTCCAACCTCGAAGAACTGGAGCGGATGGGCACCATCGTCAATGACATGCTGTTCCTGGCGGGTGCCGAAAGTGGGCAGCGGGCGACCGAGCTCAGTGATGTCTCGCTTTATGAAGAGGCGTCGAAGACGGTGGAATACCTTGAGCCTGTCTTGCATGACAAACAGCTGAACGTGGTGATCAAAGGCGACATGCGCGTATGCATCGACCGACGCCTGTTTCACCGCTCCCTCGCCAATCTGATACAAAACGCGGCGCGATACGCGGTGCCGGAGAGCGTCATCATCGTCCGCCTGGAAAGCCATGGCATGCAGGCCCAGGTGAGCGTTTCCAATGCAGGCGAGCCTATCGACAACGTGCATCTGGAGCATTTGTTCGAACGCTTCTATCGCGCCGACGCCGCCAGGGCCCGGAGCGACGCGCACCATGGCCTGGGGCTTTCCATTGTGCGGGCCGTGGCGTCCATGCACGGTGGACGAGTGTTTGCCCACAGCAAGGATGGGCTCAATACCTTCGGATTTTCCCTGACGAGCCAAGCGGCGCGCTAGTTGCGTCTTAGCGAACGCCGGTGTTTCCCCAACATCGGCGTTTGACATCTTCCTGTCAGTCAGCAGTCACCTTGACGTCAGTGTCCCCCTCCTAGAGTGCTAAGACCATCCCGGTAAAGGCAGTCATGGAGTCCATCATGAATATCCAAAACCTGTCGATCGCCAGTCTGCTGGCCGTCATCACGTTGAGCGGTTCACCTCTGTTCGCCAAAGAAAACACGGAACCACCGGCTTACGAGTATGGCATGCCGCTGGACATCGCCCACGCCATTCGCATCGAGGCACCGAGCTCGCAAGTGTGTGAGGTTGTGCGGGCAAAAATGACCTATGTGGATACGCAAGGGCAAACCCGCCAAGTCAGCTTTCTGCAACTGGCTGAGGCGTGTTCCATCCAGTGATCGCCGGTCGTGTCGGTTCATTGTTTCAAATAGAGGATTCAACCATGTGGAACACAGCAACCCCCGCAATCGGCCTTCTGAACACCATAAACCCACTGATGAGACTGGTCCGGGCACTTGTCGCCGGTGTCGCGCTGCTCAGTGCCGTAAGTATCGAAGCATCGGCTCGTGTCGCACCGAAACCCGACTGGTCGACCAACGACATGCCGTCTCAGGAGGGCCGAATCGTCTTGGTCACCGGCGGCACCAGCGGCATGGGTTATGAGGATGCGCTGGCACTTGCCCGTGCCGGCGCGCAGGTGATTATCGCTGCTCGCAATCCAGAGCGCGGTGCACAGGCCATTGCACGCATTCAACAGGCGGTGCCCGATGCCAAGGTGCAGTTCGAGGCCGTGGACCTGGCCAACCTTTCATCCGTGCGCGACCTGGCCCAGCGTCTTAATCAGAGGCTGCCGCGCCTCGACGTGTTGATCAACAATGCCGCCATCATGGCGCCGGCCGAACGAGGTACATCAGCCGATGGTTTCGAACTTCAGTTAGCAACCAATTACCTGGGGCACTTCGCGCTGACCGGCCTGCTGGTGCCGCTCCTGCGTCAAAGCCAGGACGCACGCGTGGTGAGCCTTTCAAGCATTGCAGCGACCCGTGGCGCGATAAACTTCGATGACCTTCAGGCCAACCAGAAGTACGACCCGTACGCGACATACGCGCAATCGAAACTGGCCATCCTGCATTGGGCGTTCGCGTTGCAGCGGCGCAGCGATGCCGAAAATTGGGGCATTCGTAGCATCGCCGCGCACCCCGGCGTTGCCGTAACCGAGTTGGTCGAACGCGGCCCCGGCCTCAACAGTGAATTCGGCCAGCGCTGGGCCCAGGACCGCGACGCCTACCACTCAGCGGCACAAGGGGCGTTGCCCACGCTGTATGCCGCCACCGCTAAGCAGGCCGTCGGCGGCGCCTATTACGGCCCGACCGGAGACCAGGAAAAACGCGGCCCGCTGGGTTTTGCCAAAACGCCTGCCGCAGCAACCAGGGAGGCGGATTCCGATCGGCTTTGGGCCGTCTCCGAACGGCTGACCGGCGTCACCTACCCCTGATGCAACCTTGGGCGCGGGTGTCCGTCCCGTGCCCACCCTCTGGCCTGTTGCCGCCTTCCTGGAGCTCCCATGAGTACGCCTTCCTATCTGCACCGGCTGAGCCTCGCCCTTAATGCCCGCGACGGTGAGCTGCGTCCGGCGTTGTACGGATTCCTGCTGTTCCTGTGCCTCTTTACCGGTTACTTCATGCTGCGCCCGATCCGCGAATCGATGGGCATCGCGGCGGGCGTGGAGAATCTGCAATGGCTGTTTACCGCGACCTTCCTGGTCATGCTGGCGGCGGTTCCGATGTTCGCCTGGCTCAGTTCCCGGGTACCGCGCTTGCGCCTCATCGATTGGGTGTACGGCTTCTTCGGCATCAATCTGCTGATGTTCGTCGAGTTCTTCCAGTTCCAGCCGGACAGTGTCTGGCTGGCCCGGGTCTTTTACGTCTGGATCTCGGTTTATAACCTGTTCGTCGTGTCCGTGGCCTGGAGCTTGATGGCGGATGTATTCGACAGCGAGCAGGCCAAGCGTTTATTTGCCTTCATCGCTGCCGGCGCCAGCATCGGCGGTTTGCTGGGGCCGGCCCTGAGCGCGCTGCTCATCGATACCCTCGGCGCCTCTGGGTTGATGCTGCTGGCGGCCTTGTTGCTCGGGGCCACGCTGGTCTTGAAGCGGGCGTTGATGAGATGGCGCGAGGAGGGTGGGGCAGGCCGACCGGGTGCCGCGCCGACGCAAAGCCCTCGGCAGCCACTGCGCGGCAACCCGTTCAGCGGCTTGACGACCGTGCTCAGATCACCTTACCTGCTGGGGATCGCCGGGTTCGTGGTGCTGTTGGCGACCGTCAGCACCTTTCTGTATTTCGAGCAGGCGCGCCTGGTGGCCGAGCACTATCCGGATCGCGAATCGCAAGTTCGCATCTTTGGCACCATCGACATCATCGTGCAGGCGGGCGCGTTGCTGTCCCAGCTGTTCATCACCGGCCGTATCGCACCGAAGCTGGGGGTACGCGCGTTGCTGGCCATCGTGCCGCTGCTCATGTCCATCGGCTTCCTGGGCCTGGCGTTGGCGCCCGGGTTTGCGCTGCTTACGACGTTGATGATCGTACGACGAATCGGCGAGTACGCGTTCGTCCGGCCGGGCAGGGAAATGCTCTTCGCACCCTTGGACGCCGAGAGTAAATACAAGGCGAAGAACTTCATCGACACCGTGGTTTATCGCGCCGGTGACGCCATGAGTGGCTGGGCCAAGAGCCTGCTTGACATGCTGGGGCAGGGCGCCGGCCTGGCCGCGATGATTGGCGCGTGTTGCGCGTTGCTGTGGGGTTACTTGGGCTGGCAATTGGGACGGCAGGCCGATTATGCCGCTTCGCGGGAACTACGCCTGGCAATTATCTCGGCCAGGGCATGAAGATTTTTTATTCTCCATCGCATCCTTACAGTGAGAGGTGATACAGATGACTCTAAAAAACAGCGTACTGGCAGTAGGTGCGGTCATTGCCTTTTCGGTTTTCCCCACAGCCTTCGCGGGCGAACAAAACTCGTTGATCGGCACCTGGCGCATGATCAGCGCAACGGTTGAGCACCAGGGCAGTAGCTCGGATGCTTATGGACCCAATCCTCATGGCTGGCTCGTTTTCACCCCGGAGTTGACGTTTGTTGAAGTGCTCACGGATCCACGCGTGCCGCCGTTTCGCTCCAACGTGCGTGGCGAAGGCACCGATGAGGAAAACCGCGCAGCCATGCTCGGTAGCATCGGTTTCTTTGGACGATATACCGTTAACCAGAACGGCGAGTTCACGGGCAACACCGTCGAAGGATCTACGTTTCCAAACTGGGTGGGCGCTGTGCGTACCCAGGATGACTTGCAACTGAAGGTTGACGGCGACCGGATGGTGGAAGATTTTCGGCGCCCGGATGGGATGAAGGTTCACATCGTCTGGGAGCGTGTAAAGTAGCTTCGAAGCATCTTCCATGCTTCTCGTGAGACAGGGCGGTTCCAGCGCTCTGTCGAATACATTCATTTCCTGGCCAATCCCCCGGCAGCTCTGAGTGGAGTGGCGGTGCTGCTGAAATCTCTATAGCGTTGCAATGGCCGGCCCCGGTGGGGCTAGAATCAGTACGAATGCATCCGCCTTAAAATCATAAACACTCTGTTTAACATAATATACATTACACGTACCAATAGATATTCCACACAGGCCATCTTCCCAGGTACATTTGAAAACTCAGTCACATCCCTCGACCACATTCCCCAGGATCTTCTCCCATGCATGAGGCAGCCCATCAGATCATCGACCTCTACGAGCGTCACGCTCAAACATGGGATCGCGTTCGCCCGCGGTGCCTCGTCGAGCAATCATGGCTGGATCGTTTTCGTCAGGCCATGCCTGTTGTCGATGCTCATGTCCTCGACATTGGCTGTGGTTGCGCCGAACCCATGGCTGGTTACTTGATCGACGCGGGACATGCCGTATGTGGCATTGATTCGTCCAAGGCGATGATCAGCCTATGTCAGCAACGTTTCCCGCAGCACGATTGGCATGTTGCCGATATGCGCCAGTTGGCGCTTGATCAGCGTTTCGCTGGCATTCTGGCGTGGGACAGTTTCTTTCACCTGACGCCTGAGGATCAGCTTCGGATGTTCCCGATTTTCCAGGCCCATGTCCAGCCAGGCGCTGCACTGATGTTTACCAGCGGGCCGGCCCATGGCATTGCATTAGGCACTTTCGAAGGAGAAACGCTTTATCACGCCAGCCTGGACCACAATGAATACTTCGAATTGCTCACAACCCATGGTTTCAACGTCGTTGAGCAAACTACGGAAGATCCGGCTTGTGGTGGTCACACGATTTGGCTAGCTGTTAGCTGTTAGAAACGTCGCGTCGAGTACAAACCCACCGTCCTGTCAGATCCTGTAATAAATCGTCTCGTATGAAATGCTGGAAACCGTTGTAGGATTTCTTTCCCAATTATTTCCAGGTCTGTATGAACACGCCCCAGGAACCTCCCAGTAGCTTTCCAAAGAACAGAATTCCCTCCAGCGCTCCAGCACCTTCTTCCCTCGCATTGATCGTCCGAGGGAGCGAATAACCCATGGAATGGATCGTTGACCCCACGGCCTGGCTCGGCCTGCTGACCTTGATCGTGCTGGAGCTGGTGCTCGGCATCGATAACCTTGTATTCATCGCCATCCTGGCTGACAAACTTCCGCCCGAGCAGCGCGACCGCGCCCGTATCATCGGTCTGTCTCTGGCGTTGCTGATGCGTCTTGGCCTCCTCGCCAGCATCTCCTGGATGGTCACGTTGACCAATCCGCTGTTCGAGGTCTTCGGCAAGACGTTCTCGGGCCGGGATTTGATCATGCTGTTCGGTGGTGTATTCCTGTTGTTCAAGGCTACCATGGAGTTGCATGAGCGACTCGAAGGCCACGTGGCACAACGGTCCGGCAACGCGGCCTATGCGATGTTCTGGCCTATCGTTGCGCAGATTGTGGTACTGGACGCGGTCTTTTCCCTGGATGCGGTAATCACGGCCGTGGGTATGGTGGAGCACCTGTCGGTCATGATGATCGCGGTGATGTTCTCTATCGGCTTGATGATGATCGCGAGCAAACCGCTGACAAAATTCGTCAACGGCCACCCTACTGTCATCATGCTGTGCCTGGGCTTTTTGATGATGATCGGCTTCAGCCTCACGGCTGAAGGCCTGGGTTTCCACATTCCGAAAGGCTACTTGTACGCCGCGATTGGTTTCTCGATCCTGATTGAATTGTTCAACCAGCTGGCGCGCTCGCGCCGCAAGAAAAGCCTGCAAGGTCTTCGGCCGATGCGCGAGCGCACCGCCCATGCGGTGTTGCGCCTGTTGGGCGGCCAAAAGCTGGGGGCCGATGAAGTCGGTGAGGAAATCGCCGACATGCTGGAAGGTGACGAACCGGAGCAGGTTTTCCATCGACGCGAACGGGTCATGATCAGTGGCGTACTGCAATTGGCCGAGCGCCCGATACGCAGCGTGATGACACCTCGTGCGCAAATTGACCACCTCGACTTGGCCAATGAAGCGCAGGAAATCCGTACGGCACTGATGCACTCTTCCTACTCACGCTTGCCGTTGATCCGGGAAGGACGCGTGGATGAGCCGCTAGGCTTTGTCCATAAGAAAGAACTGCTCAAGGAAATACTGGCGGGCAATCAGCCCAATCTGGAAGTCATGGCGCGCAAAGCCATCAACCTGCTCGACAGTTTCACGATCCTCAACGCACTGGAGCAAATGCGTAAAGAGTCGACCCACATCGCGTTCGTGGTGAACGAGTTCGGTGACTTCGTCGGCCTTCTCACAATGACTGACATCCTGGAATCCATTGCAGGTGAACTGCCGGATGCCAGTGAAATTGAAGGCCCGAATATTGTCGCCCAGGATGGAGGCTTTCTCGTCAGCGGCGCCCTGCCCCTCAGCCAGGTTCGTGAACACATCGGCTTCCAGGCGAAAGCGACGCAAGATTACCAGACGCTCGCCGGCTTGGTGATGAGCCTGCTGGATCGCTTGCCAATCATCGGAGACACTCTTCGTTGGCAAGAGTGGAGCATGACTGTGCTGGAGGTCGAAGAGCGCCGGGTGACCAGGGTGCTGTTACGTAAGGAATAAGCGTAGAGCGAGGCCGCAGATGCTAGCCCACCGCACGTATGCACCTTATCCAGAACCGGCTAAAAAGGGTCCACTCCACAATCAGATGCAGTTAAACTGCGCGCCCTCTGATGTCACCTCCAGGAAGGATTCGATGACGTTTCGGCTATTGGGAGCTGCTGCGGCCCTACTACTGCTATCCGCTTGCTCTAACTATCAGTACAGATCTTTTGTCGGCAATTTAGATGATCCTGCCCTCCAGGTCTTGGACTTGTCCGATGGAGTCGCCGATGCCCCGGTTATCTACTTCGAGACGCTCCAGTATCGGGATCTGGGCGTACCGTTCCACCGCCTGCTTCTCGCAACCCGGGTGGATGGCCAGTCCTTACCTTATGCCGGTAAGCACTCAATCCTGGAGTACTTCGGTTACCAAGCCGTTCGGTTGACGCCAGGTCCGCACTCATTGGAGTGGTGCTGGGTCTCGATGAACAAACTGGGTACAGGTGGAGGCAAATGCGGCTTCAGTGCCCCGGACATCAGGTTGGAAGCCGGCAAGCGTTATTTGGCTACGTGGTCATCGTCGACATCCATGATAGGGGTCTCAGGGAGTGAGCAAATGCAGATCAGGGTGAATTCCTACGTACTTGACCGGGATACTAAGAAGCAGGTCTACCCCTGATAGCAAAACCTCGGTCAGCCATGTTGATCGCCGTTGCGAGGCCCGTGCTTTTTTTGATAAGCCGCCGAGAAAACGATCAGCACACGGAGTTTCATAGCTCATTACCCCAGTAGCTTGCGTAACTCCCCGCCCTCCTCCTTCAGACGCTCCAGATACGTGGCGGCGTCCAACAGTTGATAAGGGAAATAAAGCCCTGGCGGCGTCGGTGGCTGGCCGTCCAACCCGAGGAGTCGTTCAAGCGTCATTGCGACGCTGAGGCCGGTCAATGGCGCAGCGCCTGCCGGGTGGATGACTGCATGACGCGTATGCAAGGGTTCGCCCTGGAGGTCCTCGCCAACGAGTTCGATGATGATCTCAGTGGACATCGGCCTGCCCTGGCGCCGGGTTGAACTCACTGCGGTGGCCAAGTTGAATTGGACATTTGCTGCACCCGTCGCAGCCGCCAGGCCGACGACATCAATGGACGAAAAGCCGGAAGCCTCGATTTCCGTACCATCCACCGCATGGAATCGTGCCTTGGAATCCTCTCCTTCGCGCCAAACGAACACACCGTCGCGTCGTGTCAGTGCGGCAGGCAGCATTTTGTTCAGGTGTTCAAAGTCAGTGGCGACGGTCGGGCCGCCGGTGTCCTGCTCATCGACCAGCGCGTTGATACGGATGTCCTGGACCCGGCCAAATGCCCGGGCAACGCTCAGCGTCGCCACGGTCGTCGCCCCTGCCATCCATTCGTAACCGAGGACAATGGGCGAGGCGTCAGGCGTATGCATGTACGTCGCAATTTCCGGCGCGATCTCGAAAACGCCGGAGGAAATGCTGAGGTGCGGCACGCCGCGTTTTTGCGCAAAACGCAATCCGGCAAGGGCGTGGTCCATATAAAAGACCACGACGGCGCTGACCGGGCGATCGCCGAGGCCTAGATCGTCTGCGTTAGAGTCAATCGCCACGCCCTGCGCCCCGCCAATGTGATCCGCGGCGCGCTGAGCCTTGGCAAGGTCGCGACCACCGATCAGCAGTGGTACCTCGGGGTGGGCGGCGCGAAGCGCCCGGGCAGTGTGATGGCCAATGGCGCCGGAACCGCCCATTAATAAGATAGGATCAAGTGACATGGTGTGTTCTCCCTGTCTCTGGTTTAAACCTACTTTCAGTAGGTAACCTAACACAACATCACGCACTTCAACCTACCATTGGTAGGTTTTTTAGCGGTCAGGAGCAAAAAACCGTGCAGAAAGACATTGAGCACAGCCCTGTCGGTTCCCCTCCCCGCCGGCTTGCGAAAGCCGAACGGCGGCGACAGTTGCTGGATACCGCGCTACTGATCGTGCGCGAGGAAGACGCGGATCGGCTGACCTTGGGGCATCTGGCCGTTCGCGCCGGCGTGTCCAAACCGGTTGTCTACGATCATTTCGGCACCCGTTCGGGTCTGTTGATCGAGCTCTACAAATGGATCGATACCGAGCGGGTCAGCGCTTTCCGTGACGCCATGTCCAAGACTGCGCGGAGCCTGGAAGAGACAGCCTTGGTCCTGTCCAGCGCCTACATTCATTGCGCGGCCGATAACACCGACGAATTCCATGCTGTGGGCGCAGCCCTGGCAGGCAGCGAAGAGAAGGCGGCGGTGTTCCAGGAGCTCTTGGATAACTGTGTGCAGATGTTCATATCTGTGCTCGAACCTCATACGACGTGGCCAGCGGACGAACTCGAACGATGCTGCATTGGCCTGGTTGGCGCGGGGGAAGCCCTGTCCTGCGCGTTGGTACGAGGGCGGCATGGCGAAGACGAGGTCATTGAAACATTCGCTTCACTGATCCGCAGCGTCGTAAAGCCGACAGAGGCGCAACTTTAGACGTCGTGATAGCGGACCCGAGATCGTTTACATGTCCGATGGACTGCAAGCTCTTCTACGGCTTGCGGATTGCTGCTCCGTGCTCAACGCTGCTTCAAATACACCCCGGCCAGCCCGTCCTGTGAATCCGGAACCGCGTTGTAGGCAATGACCGCAAAGCCTTTCACCAATTGAATGTGATATGGACCGTTCTTCCCGGAGGCTTGCGGCTCGCGCACGATGATCAGGTTGCTGCTGTCCATCGGCACGATGTGATGCTCGGTCACGCTGTCCTTTGTGGTCATGGTGAATTCGGCGACTTCTCTTCCATTGGCATCCCGCTCAGGGAGAATCTTCAGGTCCAGATCGGCGTCGTGCCCCAGTGCGTCCTGCATCTGGTAATGGCCGCTACGCTGGGCCGCGTCGACATCGTCGATCTTGTCGTTATCCAACTCGCGTTCTTCATCGTGCAGCAGGACAGCCCCTTGGTGGTCGTCGCCCTTGGCGCCGCTGACCCAGATACCGGTGAAAGAGTACGGTTCGACTTTTTCCCGGGAGATCCGCCAGGTACCCGTTTGACGACCATCGCCGGCATATTCATGGAGGCTGATAAGGTCGTCATCCGCGTCTTCCCGAATGCCCAGCAGCTTGATCGGTTCGCCGGTGCCCGCCTGGGTATAGCGCACCTCACCAACGATCACGGCACCTTGCACCTGGTACCAGAGTTCTACCGGGGTCTTTGTGTCGAGGGTACCGGCGAGGATCACGGGGTCCTCCTTCTCGGGGCCTTCCAGGCGCGATTGCTCAAGCCATTGGCCCTCTTTCAATTCACCCGTGGTGCGCAGCGTGTAGCCGCTGGGCATGCTGGTGTTTTCGCCTGGCTCGGTCGGCTGGATTTGCTCCTCGGTGTCCGAGCGAAGCAGGACCAGCTCGTCGCCGCGCATTTTCCATTGAGTGGCGCGGGTCCAGCAGCAGTCACGGTCGGTTTGTGACAGCAGAACGCCGTCCAGCGGGCTGACAGAGAACATGCCTTTGCTGTCCTCCCTGGCCAGGGCCGTCAAGGCCGGATTGAGGATCCATTGGGTTTTCCGCGGGTCTTGCAGGTAGACGTCGAACGTCGGTTTGTAGCTCGCGTCGGGATCGTTGCCATTGCGGATCGCCAAGTCCTGGCGGCCATCGAAGTTGAAATCGTCGAAGTACAACAGGCTCTGAGGGCCAAGTAGCCAGTTATCGACCTTGCCGTTGCGGTCCACGGGCACATTGCCGGCGGGCGTCTGCAATTGCTGCAGGGCTTCGTGGGTGTTGTTGTCGCGCACGGTGATGAACGCTTGGGCCAGTTGATGCGGGTCTTCCGGCGGCTCCGGGAACAGCACTTCGACCAGATATTGGCCACTGCGGTCATTCACCGCGAACGCTCTTTGCTCGGCCATGACCGGGGCCGCCACAGTCATGGAAAGAAGCACACTGCTGACGAGCGAACGCATCCACCCACTTCCTTGCTGAAATTCGGGGCCGCAGTTTAGCGACTCCCGTGATTCATCGCGAGAGAGACGACTGTTGCTATCAGTTAGGCCCGGACTGTAACTGACGCCCTGCTCGCCGTTCGCTTACTGTCGAGGCTCATCCCACGGAGTGATTCCCATGCCGGATACCGCCAATCTCTACCTGTTCGTGGTTGCTGTCGTGCTTTTGCTGATCGTTCCGGGGCCCAACATGGCCTTTGTCACCAGCCATGCGTTGGCCCACGGCTGGCGTGCTGGCGTCGCGGCCGCCCTCGGCATTTCCTTGGCGGACGTGCTGATGACCATGATGGTCAGCGCTGGCATCGGCGCGCTGGTGATGAGCTGGGCACCGGCGTTCGACGTGCTGCGCCTGGCCGGGGCCGCTTATCTGCTGTGGCTTGCCTGGCAAGCACTGAGAGCGCCGGCTGCGACTCAGGATAGCCAGCTCCAGGTGGCTTCGCAGTGGAAAATCTTCTGCCGAGGCGCCCTCAACAGCCTCTTGAATCCCAAGGCGCTGCTGTTCTTCATGGTGTTTCTGCCCCAGTTCGTCAACGTCAAGGCCGGCGGCGTAAGCCTGCAACTGATCTTCCTCGGAGCGTTGCTGGCACTGATTGCATTCGTCTTCCATACGCTGCTGGGTGTTTGCGCCGCACAGCTCAGGGCGAAACTGGCAAACAGCGGGATTTCAAGGCGCCTGGGTACGTATGGTTTTGCCGGGGTCATGGCAGCGCTGGCGGCACGCCTGTTGTTTCTCGACCGCCCGCTTTGACCCGCGGCGTCCTTGCGCCAGCGATTGTCCTATGCTTATCCAATCCACTGCGGAGCTGGACCCATGTCCTCCGAAACCACCCTCCTCCAAAGCTGGCACCACAATGCCCAGGCCTGGATCGAAGCCATCCGCACGGGGGCCATCGAAAGCCGCCTGACGGTCACGGACCAGGCCATGCTGCTGGCGGTACTGAGCCGCCAGCCCGAGCGTGTGCTTGATCTGGGTTGCGGCGAAGGCTGGCTGTTGCGGGCGCTGACTGAACGGGGCATCGAGGCGGTCGGTGTGGATGGCGACGCGACGTTGATCGATGCGGCCCGGGCAGCGGGCTCCTCCCTGGTGCACCTGGCAAGCTATGAAGCGCTGGTGGAGGCCAAGGTGGACGTCGGCAGCGGCTACGACCTGATCTGCGCCAACTTCGCCCTGTTGCACCAGGACATCATCCCATTGCTCGCGGCGATGAACGCCCTGCTCAACCCGGGCGCAGCGCTAGTGATCCAGGCACTGCACCCGTGGACTGTGGCGGCAGGCAATTACCAGGACGGCTGGCGAGAAGAAACCTTCGACGGGTTCAAGGGCCAATGGCGGCCCATGCCGTGGTACTTCCGCACCTTGTCCAGTTGGCTCAATGCCCTGGACATGGCCGGTTTCCGACTGGTGGTGCTGCAGGAACCGCAGCACCCACAAAGTCCGGTGCCGCAGTCGTTGCTTTTGGTGGCCGAACAATACCGGTCGGCAGAGCGATGATTCTTACCACAGCGCCATCGTATAGCTGACGATCAACCGGTTCTCATCCAGATCGTTGCCAAAATTCGAACGGACCGTCGCATTGCGCCATTTCAAGCCCAGCCCCTTGAGCGTGCCGTCCTGCACCACATAGGCGATATCCGTGTTGCGCTCCCACTCCTTACCTTCGCCTGGTGCGGTGCGCTGGACATTGTCGCCAGTGATGTAGCGGGTCATGAACGTCAACCCGGGCACGCCAATGGCGGCAAAGTTGTAGTCATAACGCGCCTGCCAGGAACGCTCGTCGATGTTGGCGAAGTCGCCGATCTGCACGAAGTTGACCAAGTACGGATCGCTGCGTCCGATGTAGGGGAACGGATCGTCGCCGCTCATGCGTTGATAACCCAGGCCCAACGCATGGCCCGCCAGGCTGTAGGTGAACAAGGCGCCGAAGGCCTGGTTGTCGAGATCGCGAAAGTTGCCGTCTTCGGTGCTGCGCGAATAGCGCACGTCGCTCTTGAACGACTGGCCTGCGCCCAGGTCCAGGGTGTGGACGAACCCGAGGTAGTTTTGCTGGTAGATGTCTTCCAACTGGCTATAGCGGTATTGCGCCGTGAGGTTCGGCAGGAACTGATAGTCCGCCCCGGCGAACTGGAACTTGTCGCTGCTTCCACCGATGCGATTGGCGGTCATGTCCTGGTAGTCGGTGGAGTCGACAAAGTTGATCTGCGTGAGTTGCCCGGCGCTCAGCTTCAAGCGATCGATTTCCTGCACGCTCAACAACCCGCCCTTGAACGTTCCCGGCAGCAGGCGCGTGTCGTTGGAGCTCACCGCCGGGTCCTTGATCTGCAACGTCCCCAGCTTCAAGGTGCTATTGGATAGGCGCACCTTGGCAGTCAGACCGAGTTCGCCATAACGGTCTTGCGAACCGCCCGACAAATCCGCCGGTAACAGATTGGTGCCCGCCGTGCCGCCCCCGGAATCGAGTTTGAAGCCGGCCATGCCCAAGGCATCGAGGCCGAAACCCACGGTTCCGGCGGTGTAACTCGACTCCATCCGCAGCAAAAAGCCCTGGGCCCATTCTTCAGCCTTGTCCCGTGCCCCCTCCTGGCGGAAGTCGCGATTGAAGTAAAAGTTGCGGGCCTCCAGGCTGCCTTTGCTGTCGGCGATGAAGTCGGCCTGGGCGTTCGGCATGCCGATCAGGCTCAGGCCGAGCAACGTACCGGCGGGGGTATGAAACCAGGTGGATGTGAAATGCCGCATGGCATGCTCCTTTTTATGGACGCGAGCGAACCCTCTCGGGGGCGCTGCCTTCGCGTCCGATGGTTGTTGTTTTAAAGGTTGGTACGGCGTCCGCTCTTTGCGCGGACGCCACGGGCAGTCAGGATTCGAGCTGTCTGCCGCGGGTTTCCGGCAGGCTCAACGCCGCCAGGATCACTACGCCATAGGCGCCGGCGGCGAACACACCGATCCCGGTGCCGATGGGCAAGGTGTTGCTCAGCGTGCCGATGAACAACGGGAACAGCGCCGCGATGGAGCGCCCGGCGTTGTAGCAGAACCCCTGACCCGACCCACGCATACGGGTGGGAAACAGCTCAGTCAGGAACGCGCCCATGCCGGCGAAGATGCCCGAAGCGAAGAAACCCAGGGGGAAGCCCAGCCAGAGCATCCAGGCGTTATCGATGGGCAGTTGGGTGTAGGCCAGGACGATTGCCATGGACCCGACGGCGAACAGAATGAAGTTCTTTTTGCGGCCGATGGCATCGGTCAACAACGCACTGGTCACATAGCCGACATAGGAACCGACGATGACCATCGCAAGGTAACCGCCGGTACCGAGCACACTCAGGCCGCGCTCGGTTTTCAGGTATGTCGGTAACCATGTGGTGATTGCGTAGTAGCCGCCCAGCGCACCGGTGGTCAACAGCGAGGCACGCAAGGTAGTGCTGAGCATCCGAGGGGCAAATATCTCGAAAAATGCCCACCGCGAACCCAGCTCTGGCTTGGCCTGGCGCTCCCGCACAGCATGTTCGAAGGTGTCCGACTCCTTGACCAGTCGACGGATTACCAGCACAAACAGCGCCGGTACCAGGCCGATCATGAACAACGCCCGCCAGGCCTGTTCCGGTGGCAGGAAAGTGAACAGCCCGGCATACAGCAGCGCCGTCAGCCCCCAGCCCAGCGCCCACCCGGCCTGCACCATGCCCACTGCTTTGCCACGGTCCTTGGCGCGGATAACCTCGCCGATCAACACCGCCCCCGCGGTCCATTCCCCGCCGAAGCCAAAGCCCATCAAGGTCCGGGCCACCAGCAATTGTTCGTAGTTCTGCGCCAGCCCACACAAAAAGGTGAAGAACGCGAACCACAGGACCGTCAGTTGCAGGGTCCGTACCCGGCCGATACGGTCGGACAGGATTCCGGCGATCCACCCGCCTGCCGCCGAGGCCAACAAGGTGCAGGTGCCGATCATGCCGGCGTCGCCCTTGGAGATTCCCCAGGTCGCGATCAGGGTCGGGATAACGAAACTCAGCATCTGCGTATCCATGCCGTCCAAGGCATAGCCGATCTTGCAGCTCCAGAATGTACGTTTTTCATTTTTCGACAGGGGGCCGTACCAACTGAATGGGCCCGTGCGCCCTGTCCCGGTGGTTACGCCGTCAGTCATGGTCTTTTCCATGGAAGGTTCCTGCGGCAGCAAGCGAAGATGACGGACACGCCTCGTTATTCTTTTGTGAAGGCGTTGTCGTTGGGGATGCGGACGCAGTGGCTGCGTCGTGGGGCGGATTCTTTGTGGCAAATCCACGCAGCGTCAAACGGGAAAAACACCCGATCGGGCATAAGAAAATTTGATGCGTCCAATGGCCTGATCTGGAGTAACAATTGCAATCATAAGAACCACACGCACCCAGAGAGCCTTCATGAACCTCAAATTCCTCGAAACCTTCGTCTGGGTCGCCCGACTGCAGAGCTTCAGCCTCACCGCCGAGAAGATGTTCAGCACCCAGGCAGCGATCTCCAGCCGGATCGCTTCATTGGAAGAAGAATTGGGCTTGCGCCTGTTCGTGCGGGATTCGCGCGGGGTCTCGCTGACACCCGAAGGCCTCAAGGTGCTCGACTACGCCGAACAGATGCTCGAAGTCCAGCGGGCGTTGAAGCAGTCACTGGACACCAACAGCCCGCAGCAAGGCCTGGTGCGCATCGGCGTGATGGATACGGTGATTCATACCTGGCTCAGCCCGTTGATGTCGATGCTGATGCAAGCCTTTCCCGCCGTGGAAATCGAAATCACCGCCGATGCGGCGCGCAACCTCTGTGAGCAATTGCAGAAAGGCTACCTGGACATCGTGTTCCAGACCGATCTGGTCCGCCACGAAAGCGTGCGCAACCTGGAACTGGGTCACTATCCCATGCACTGGATCGCCGCCAGCCAGTCCATCTATGCCCGCCCCTACGCTTCGCTGGTGGAGATGGCGGGCGAGCGCATCATCACCTTCGTCAAGCATTCGCGTCCGCACCAGGATGTGCTCAACCTGTTGTACGCCCATGGGGTCACGGCACCGCGGGTCAGTTGCGTCAATTCGGTGTCGGCCATGACCCGGCTGATTCGCGACGGATTCGGCATCGGCGCCTTGCCAGCAGCGCTGGTGGCCAAGCCGCTGGCCAGCGGCGAATTGATCCAGCTCGAGCCCGGCACCGCCCTGCCCCAACTCGACGTCGTCGCCTCCTGGCGCGCTGGCGTCGGCCTGGAGCTGATCGAGAACATCGTCCAGATGAGTCGCCAGGTGGTCAGCCAATACGCCGCTGATGTCGGGCCGCAACGCATGGTGGCGGCCCCGGGCCTGAACAGCCAAGCGCCTCTGGAATAACTTTTAGTTGTCACGGGGTACCAATATTCCTTGTTGGACGTCATCGCCATGCTGTTCTCAAAGTAACGGACGAACGCTTGGAGACCCCGTGATGAATCAACCCGCCCTGCCTTTCGAACAACTGCAGCAATGCACGCCCGTCGCCCTGCGCCAGAGCATCGCCGCCGGCCAATACCAGGGCCATACCAGCGGCCTGGGCCAAGGGCGCGTGCAAGCCAATATCGTGATCCTGCCCAGCGACTGGGCCAATGAATTCCTGCGCTACTGCACCCTCAACCGCCAGGCCTGCCCAGTGCTGGACGTGACCGAGCCAGGGGATCCGTTCTTCCGTAACCTGGGCGCCGCCATCGATATCCGCCATGAGGTGCCTCAATACCGGGTCTACCGCCACGGCGAGTTGAGCGAAACGCCGCTGGACATCGCACACCTGTGGCAGGACGACCTGGTGGCCTTCGCCCTCGGTTGCTCATTCTCCTTTGAACAGCCCTTGCTGGAGGCTGGCATCCGTTTGCGGCACATCGAG
Organism: Pseudomonas sp. 43mfcvi1.1; assembly: GCF_900115935.1. NCBI lineage: Bacteria > Pseudomonadati > Pseudomonadota > Gammaproteobacteria > Pseudomonadales > Pseudomonadaceae > Pseudomonas > Pseudomonas sp. 43mfcvi1.1. The sequence goes on from NZ_UETT01000007.1 coordinate 158,759, forward strand.
CTGGGGCGCAATGTCGCGATGTTCCAGACCAACATCGACACCCGTCCCACCGCTCGCCTGTCTGGCAAGATGGTGGTAAGCATGCGGCCGATGAAAGCGGCCGCGGCCATCCAAGCGATCCAGATTACCGGGCGCATGCCCAACGTTCACGGCGCCCCGGTGCACATCGGTGATCCTTCATTGATCGGCATCCGGTCCCTGGACATGCCGGATTATGGCGACGCCGTACCGGTGGAAGCGGACGAAATCCCGGTATTCTGGGCCTGTGGCGTAACGCCCCAATCCGTGGTCCAGGCCTCGCGTCCACCGCTGTGCATCACCCACGCTCCGGGTTGCATGCTGGTGACGGACTTATGGAACAGTGATTTGTAGCCTCGAACAAAGGCTGTTTTTCAACCTGAAAGGACACGCGATGAACACCGCTCAGCGATCGATTCAACAGTACATCCACGCCAAGGACGGCAACCGCCCTCACCTGCTGGCCCAGGCCTTTACACCGGCGGCTATTCTGGACATGGTCGTGCGCACCGGTACCATCGCGTTTCCCGCCCACGTCGAAGGCCGTACCGCCATTGGCGACGTGTTGGTCAGTCGCTTTGGCCAGACCTTCGAAAATGTCTACACGTTCTGCCTGGCCGCCCCTCCGCCCGCCAACACAGAGGCGTTCGAGTGCAAATGGCTGGTGGCGATGTCAGACAAAAGCAGCGGCGAGGTGCGTGTCGGGTGTGGCCTGTATGACTGGCAGTTCGATCCAGCCTCGAGACTGGCCGAGCGACTGACCATCACCATCGAACACATGAAGACCCTGCCGGCGACCGATCTGCCGATGATCATGGCCTGGGTATCGAAGTTGGACTATCCCTGGTGTAGGCCTGAGGCGGCTATCAATAATGTTCCGGATTTAGCCGAGTTGCGAGAAGTAGTCCTGTACATGGCTAATGCCGAGCAGTGAAGAATAGGAAACCTGCCTAGCCACTGCGCGAGGGGACTTCCCTGTGGGAGCAAAGCTTGCTCGCGATGCACGCACCTCGATTTCCAGGAAGACCGAGTTATCTTCATCGCGGGCAAGCCTTGCTCCCACAAGGTGGGGATACGCCCGTCGCCACTGTTTCTATGCTTCATGATCAAGGAAACGCCCAAGTGAACATCAAGTTTCTCGAAACCTTCGTCTGGGTGGCCCGCCTGAAGAGCTTTCGTCTCACCGCCGAAAAGCTGTTCACCACCCAGGCGTCCATTTCCAGCCGGATCGCGGCCCTGGAGGACGAAATGGGCGTGCGCCTGTTCGTGCGCGATTCCAAAGGCGTATCGCTGACCTCCGAAGGCCAGCGCGTGCTGGAATACGCCGAGCGCATCATGGACACCATGCAAAGCATGAAAGCCGTGATCAAGGATCCACGCCAGGTACGCGGCCGGATCCGCATCGGGGCAATGGATACGGTGATCCACACCTGGCTCAGCCCCTTGGTGACACGCCTGATGGAATACTACCCAGCCCTGGAAATCGAGCTGTCGGCCGACACCGCGAGCAACCTGTGCTCACAATTGGAGAAAGGCTACCAGGACATCATTTTCCAGACCGACATCCTGCGCCTGGACAGCGTGCGCAATACACTGCTGACTCGCTACCCGATGCACTGGGTGGTTCGCACTGGTTCCCCCTATGACCGATCCTATGCGTCGCTGGAGGACTTGTCCCAGGAGCGCATCGTGACGTTCTCGCGCAACTCGCGGCCCCACCAGGACATTCTCAACCTGCTGCATTCAGCCAACATCGTCTCGCCCCGCATCAACTGTGTGAACTCCGCGTCGGCCATCACCCGCCTGGTTCGCGATGGCTTCGGCATCGGTGCCATGCCCGCGGCGTTGGTTGTCGGCGAACTGACCCAAGGCACATTGACCTTGGTGGACGGCGTGCCGCTGCCATCGGTCATGGACATCGTAGCCAGTTGGCGGACCGGCGCCGGTATGGAACGAGTGGAAGACATTGTCAGCTTGACCCGGGAAGTGGTCGGCGAGTTCGTCGCGCAACTGCCAGCAGCGTACCGATTGCCGACACAAGACATCAGCGGACTGTAAGTGAACTGCAATATCCCCGACTTATTCTGAGCCAAGCGCACTGCGGCGAACGCTGGTTGTGCATGTCGCCCGCTCGGAATGACCCAGGGAATCCGCCATGAAAATCAGTGTATTCGGAAGTGGCTACGTAGGTTTGGTGCAAGCCGCGGTGTTGGCCGAGGTGGGCCATGACGTGGTGTGCATGGACATCGACGAGCGCAAGGTGGAAAGCCTGCGCCAAGGCCAGGTGAGTATTTTCGAACCCGGTCTCGCCGCGCTGGTGCGTGAAGGCCTGGAGGCCGGACGCTTGCACTTCACCTGTGACGAACAACTCGCCGTGCAGCACGGCCAAGTGCTGTTCATCGCCGTGGGCACACCATCCCGGGACGATGGCAGCGCTGACCTGGCCCAGGTCCTGGCCGTCGGCGAGGCCATCGCCCGCTACCGCGAGCTGCCGGTCATTGTGGTGGAGAAGTCCACCGTGCCGGTGGGCACTGGCGATGTTCTGCGGGCGCACATCGACAAATGCCTGCTCAAGGCCAGTCGCCTGCTGCAGTTCGATATCGTCTCCAACCCCGAATTCCTCAAGGAAGGCTCGGCGGTCGCCGATTGCCGTCGTCCGGACCGCATCGTGATCGGCTGCGAGCGCGATGAAGTGCGCGAAACCATGCGCGACCTGTACGCCCCGTTCAACCGCAATCACGACCGGGTCCTGTTCATGGACCTGCGCAGCGCCGAACTGACCAAATACGCCGCCAACGGCATGCTGGCGACCAAGATCAGCTTCATCAACCAGATCGCCGAACTGGCCGAACACTTGGGGGCCGACATCGAATCCGTGCGCCTGGGCATCGGCGCCGACTCGCGCATCGGCTATCACTTCATTTACCCGGGATGCGGCTACGGCGGCTCATGCTTTCCCAAGGACATGCGTGCCCTGATCCACACCGCCGAGCAGGCCCACTGCTCCAGCGACCTGTTGCAAGCGGTGGAAGCCATCAATGGACGGCAGAAACACAAGCTGTTCGAGCGGATCAACGCGTTTTACCAGGGCGATCTGCGCGGCAAGACCTTCGCGCTGTGGGGCTTGGCGTTCAAGCCCAACACCGACGATATGCGCGATGCACCGAGCCGCACCCTGCTGGAATCGCTTTGGGCCGCAGGTGCCAGCGTCCGCGCGTTCGACCCGGAAGCCATGCAGCAGACGCAGTTGCTCTACCCCGACGAGCCCCGACTCATGCTGATGGGCACGCCGGAATCGGTGTTGCCGGGGGCCGACGCGCTGGTCATCTGCACCGAATGGCAGCCCTTCAAGGCGCCGGATTTCAACCTGATCCAGCAACGGCTCAAGGCCCCGGTGATTTTCGACGGTCGCAACCTGTTCGATCCGGAGCGCATGGCCGACAAGGGTTTTACTTATTTCCCGATGGGTCGCGGGCAGTCGCGCAACCTGCCCGTTGCCCAGCAAACATGGTTCCGGCCCTCGAGAAGTGCTTGAGCCCTGAGCGATACCTCAAAATTAATGCACTCAATCAGCATTAATATGAATTTGTAACCAAGGGTTGTGAACGGCACACTGTGCAGCGTTCCTCCCCCAACTGTTGGAACATTTAAAGGGCTTTCTGGGACTCACCCGTAAGCCCCTTTTTTTGTTCGTTTTTTGGATTTTCGTTTAATGCTTTCTCGCTGGTTCCCCGCCGCTATCAATACCCGTCCCACCGAATGGAGCCGCGCCGCCATCGGCATGGCGTTGGGGACGATGTTCAGTGTCTGGCTTTGTGGACAGGTATTCGGTCTTGAGGTGGCGCAACACCTGATCGGCCCCCTCGGCGCCTCGGCTGTATTGTTGTTTGCGGTGTCCTCGGGCGCGCTCGCCCAGCCCTGGTCGATTGTCGGCGGCTACCTGTGTGCGTCGGTCGTCGCGCTGCTGGTGGCCCATGTACTGGGCCGCACGCTGGGCAGCGCCTGCCTGGCGGCTGGCATGGCGCTGGTGTTGATGTGCTGGTTGCGCTGCCTGCACCCACCGGCAGGGGCCCTGGCGGCAACGTTGGTGCTGGCCGCCCCGTCCATCATCGCCCTGGACTGGCAGGCCGTAGGCGCGGCCATGCTGGCCGGCTCCGGACTGCTCGCCTTTGCGCTGGCCTACAACAATCTGACCCGGGTGCGCTATCCAAAGCGCGCCAGTGAACCGGTGGCCGTCATACCGGCTGACCACTCTCCCGTCGACCGGCACGCCATCACGGCCGAAGACCTGAAACTGGCCCTGGCGGAAATGGAAGCATTCTTTGACGTCACGCCAGAAGATCTCGAGCAGTTGATCCACGCCAGCGAGCGAAATGCCAAGCGCCGCAGCATCACGGAGGTTCTCTCTGGTCGCGGTTGAGCCTGTGGCTGCTATAAATATGCAGACAGGACCTGCACGTATCCCGGTTGTGCAATGCAAATTTGCACTGGTACGATCCTGAACGGATACGCGCGATACAATTCATAAAGAAGAATAAAAGCAGGGAGTTAGCGATGACTGCTCAGGTTTCATCACAAGCCGCGCAAACCAGCGAAACCGCGGCCTATGAGGTGCTGGTCGACGTTCGCAATCACATTGGGCACTTGACCCTGAATCGCCCCGCCGGCCTCAATGCCCTCACCCTGGGCATGGTGCGCAGCTTGCAGCAACAACTCGATACCTGGGCACTCGACCCGCAGATCCGCGCCGTGGTATTGCGTGGCACCGGTGACAAGGCCTTCTGCGCCGGCGGTGATATCCGCTCGCTGTACGACAGCCACAAGCAGGACGACACCCTGCATGAAGATTTCTTCGTCGAGGAATACGCCCTCGACCTGACGATCCACCACTACCGCAAACCGATCCTCGCCTTGATGGACGGCTTCGTCCTGGGCGGCGGCATGGGCCTGGTACAAGGCGCCGACCTGCGGGTGGTGACCGAACGCAGTCGCCTGGGCATGCCGGAAGTCGCCATCGGGTATTTCCCGGACGTGGGCGGCAGCTATTTCCTGCCGCGCATTCCCGGTGAGCTGGGGATCTACCTGGGGGTCAGCGGCGTGCAGATCCGCGCCGCCGATGCATTGTATTGCGGGTTGGCCGACTGGTACCTCGACAGTCGCAAGCTCAAGCAACTCGACGAACGTCTCGATCGGCTCGAGTGGCACGACACGCCGCTCAAGGACCTGCAAAGCCTGCTGGCCAAGCTTGGCCAGCAGCAACTGCCTGCGCCGCCCCTGGCTGACTTGCGGTCGGCCATTGACCATTTCTTTGCCTTGCCCGATGTGCCAAGCATGGTCGAGCAGTTGCGCCAGGTCACTGTCGCCAACAGCCACGAATGGGCGCTGAAGACCGCCGACCTCTTGGACAGCCGTTCTCCCCTGGCCATGGCCGTGACCCTGGAGATGCTGCGGCGCGGTCGGCATTTGAGCCTGGAAGACTGTTTTGCCTTGGAACTGCATCTGGACCGGCAATGGTTCGAACGCGGTGACCTGATCGAAGGCGTGCGCGCCTTGCTGATCGACAAAGACAAGAACCCGCGCTGGAACCCGCCGACCCTGGAGGCGCTGGACGCCAACCACGTGGCGAGTTTCTTCGACGGCTTCGACGACCACGGGAACTGAGCCATGCACGACCTCGAACTGACCGAAGAACAAGTGATGATCCGCGACATGGCCCGGGACTTCGCCCGTGGTGAAATCGCCCCCCATGCCCAAGCGTGGGAAAAGGCCGGCTGGATTGACGACGGCCTGGTAGCGAAGATGGGCGAACTGGGCCTGTTGGGGATGGTGGTGCCGGAAGAATGGGGCGGTACTTACGTCGACTACGTGGCCTATGCCCTGGCGGTGGAGGAAATTTCCGCCGGTGACGGTGCCACCGGGGCCCTGATGAGCATCCACAACTCGGTAGGTTGCGGGCCGGTCCTGAATTTCGGCACCGATGAACAAAAGCAGACCTGGCTGGCCGAGCTCGCCAGTGGCCAGGCCATTGGCTGCTTCTGCCTGACCGAGCCCCAGGCCGGCTCCGAAGCCCACAACCTGCGCACCCGCGCCGAATTGCGCGATGGCCAGTGGGTGATCAACGGCGCCAAGCAGTTCGTCAGCAATGGCAAGCGGGCGAAGCTGGCAATCGTGTTCGCCGTGACGGACCCGGAGCTGGGCAAGAAAGGCATTTCAGCGTTCCTGGTGCCCACCGATACAGCGGGTTTCATCGTCGATCGCACAGAACACAAGATGGGCATCCGTGCTTCGGACACCTGTGCGGTCACCTTGAGCAACTGCACCGTTCCCGAAGCCAACCTGCTGGGCGCCCGTGGCAAAGGCCTGGCCATCGCCCTGTCCAACCTGGAAGGCGGTCGCATCGGCATCGCGGCGCAAGCCCTGGGCATCGCCCGTGCGGCGTTTGAAGCGGCGCTGGCCTACGCGCGCGATCGCGTGCAGTTCGACAAGCCGATCATCGAGCACCAGAGCATCGCCAACCTGCTGGCCGACATGCACACCCGCATCAACGCCACCCGTCTGCTCATCCTCCACGCCGCTCGCCTGCGCAGCGCCGGCAAACCGTGCCTGTCCGAGGCCTCCCAAGCCAAGCTGTTCGCCTCGGAAATGGCTGAGAAAGTCTGCTCCTCGGCGATACAGATTCATGGTGGTTATGGATATCTCGAGGATTATCCGGTGGAGCGCTACTACCGCGATGCGCGGATTACCCAGATCTATGAAGGGTCGAGCGAAATACAACGGATGGTCATTGCCCGGGAGTTGAAGAACTACCTGGTGTGATGGCTGAAAAAACATCGCGAGCAAGCTCGCTCCCACAGGGCTTTGTGGTGTACACACATGTGGCATACACCTCAGATCCAATGTGGGAGCGAGCCTGCTCGCGATGGCGTCAGTAATGACGCCGCATTACTTATCCTGAAACTCCGCCGCCCGCTTGGCCACGAATGCCGCCATGCCTTCCTTCTGATCCTGTGTCGCAAACGCCGCGTGGAATACCCGGCGCTCGAAGCGCACACCTTCGGACAAGCTGACTTCAAAGGCGCGGTTGACGCTTTCCTTGACCATCATGCTGATGGGCACCGACTTGGAGGCGATCAACGCCGCCGTTTTAAGGGCCTCATCCAGCAGTTCATCAGCCGGCACGATGCGTGCGACGATGCCGCAGCGCTCGGCTTCCACCGCGTCGATGAAGCGCCCGGTCAGGCACATTTCCATGGCCTTGGCCTTGCCCACCGCCCGGGTCAGGCGCTGAGTGCCGCCCATGCCCGGCAGCACGCCGAGGTTGACCTCCGGCTGGCCGAACTTGGCATTGTCGCCGGCCAGGATGAAATCACACATCAACGCCAGCTCGCAGCCACCGCCCAACGCGAAACCGTTCACCGCCGCGATGATCGGCTTGCGCCGGTTAGCCACACGATCGCTGTCGCTGAACAGGTCGTCCAGGTAGATCTGCGGGTAGGTCAGCTCGGCCATTTCCTTGATGTCAGCACCGGCGGCAAAGGCTTTTTTCGAGCCGGTCAGCACGATGCAGCCAATCTTCGGATCGGCTTCCAGGCTGTCCAGCGCCTGGTTCAGCTCGCTGACGATCTGCGCATTCAAGGCGTTCAAGGCCTGGGGACGGTTGAGGGTGATCAGGCCAACGCGGTCCTTGATCTCCAATAAAATCGTTTCGTAGCTCATGCAGGACTCCTGTTCAAAGATTGCGCGAAATGACCATGCGCTGAATGTCGCTGGTGCCTTCGTAGATCTGGCAGACCCGCACGTCGCGATAGATGCGCTCCAGCGGGAAGTCGTTGAGGTAACCGTAACCGCCCAGGGTCTGCAAGGCCATGGAACAGACCTTTTCAGCCATTTCCGAGGCGAACAGCTTGGCCATGGACGCTTCCACCAACGCCGGCTGGCCGTTGTCCCGCAGCGCGGCGGCGTAATGCACCATTTGCCGGGCCACGGCGATCTGGGTCGCCATGTCGGCCAGACGGAACGCCACGGCCTGGTGCTCGATGATCGGCTTGCCAAAGCTGGCGCGCTCCCGGGCGTAGTCACGGGCCGCCTCGAACGCAGCGCGGGCCATGCCCACCGCTTGCGCGGCGATGCCCACTCGGCCGCCTTCGAGGTTCGCCAGGGCGATCTTGTAGCCCTCACCCTCCTCCCCCAGGCGATTAGCCAGTGGCACCTTCACATCCTCAAAGAGGATCTGGCAAGTGTCGGACGCGTGCTGGCCGAGTTTGTCTTCGACCCGCGCCACGCTGTAGCCCGGCGAATCGGTCGGGACGATGAACGCACTGATACCACGCTTGCCGGCACTCGGATCGGTCACCGCGAACACAATCACCAGCCCGGCGTTCTGCCCCGACGTGATGAACTGCTTGCAGCCATTGAGCACGTAATGATCGCCCTCCAGCCGCGCCCGAGTCTTGAGGCTGCTGGCGTCCGAACCGGCCTGGGGCTCGGTCAGGGCAAAGGCGCCGAGCATCGCGCCACTGGCCAGGGGCGTGAGGAATTTCGCCTTCTGCTCATCGCTGCCGAACTTGAGGATCGGCACGCAGCCCACCGAGTTATGCACGCTCATGATGGTCGAGCACGCGCCGTCGCCGGCGGCGATTTCCTCCAGGGTCATGGCATAGGCCAGGTAACCGGTGTCACAACCGCCCCACTGCTCCGGCACCAGCATGCCGAAAAAGCCCAGTTCGGCCATGTCACCGATGGCTTCCCTGGGGAAACGGTGCTCACGGTCCCATTCAGCGGCGAACGGTTTCAAGCGCTCCTGGGCGAATTGCCGGGCCATGTCACGGATTTGCGTCTGTTCTTCAGTCGGGAGCATGGTGATTCCTTAGTACAGGCATTCGACAGCCATGGCCGTGGCTTCGCCGCCGCCGATGCAGATCGCCGCAACGCCGCGCTTCAGGCCTTTCTGGCGCAGGGCTGACAACAGGGTTACCAGGATCCGCGCGCCAGACGCGCCAATCGGGTGGCCCAGCGCACAGGCGCCGCCATGGACGTTGACCTTGTCATGGGCAATTTCCAACTTGCTCATGGTCACCAGGCCCACCACGGCAAAGGCTTCGTTGACTTCGAACAGATCGACTTGATCCAGCGACCAGCCGGTCTTTTGCATCAGTTTCTTCACGGCACCGATCGGCGCGGTGGGGAACAGACTCGGTGTATCGGCAAACGCCGCATGGCCGTGAATAACCGCCAGAGGCTTGAGGCCACGCTGGACCGCCTGGCTCTGGCGCATCAGCACCAGGGCAGCGGCGCCATCGGAAATCGAACTGGCGTTGGCCGCCGTCACCGTGCCGCCCTCGCGGAATGCCGGTTTGAGTGAGGCGATCTTGTCGATCCGCGCCTTGGGCGGCTGCTCGTCGTGGCGCACGGTCACTTGTTCCTTGCCGACCATGACCTGCAACGGCACGATCTCGGCGTCGAAGCTGCCGTCCTTGATCGCCTGCTGGGCGCGGGTAGTTGAGGCGATAGCGAAGGCATCCTGGGCCTCGCGACTGAAGCCATTGGCCTCGGCGCAATCTTCGGCGAAGGTGCCCATCAGCCGACCTTTGTCGTAGGCGTCTTCCAGGCCGTCGAGGAACATATGGTCAAGCACCCGGCCATGGCCCATGCGGTAACCGCCGCGGGCCCGATCGAGCAGGTACGGCGCGTTGGACATGCTTTCCATCCCGCCAGCCACCACCACCTCGGCACTGCCGGCGATGAGCATGTCATGGGCAAGGATCGTCGCTTCCATGCCCGAACCGCACATTTTGTTGAGCGTGGTGCAGCGGGTCGACTTGTCGAGCCCGGCGCCCAGCGCAGCCTGACGCGCCGGTGCCTGGCCCTGGCCGGCGGCGAGCACGCAACCGAACAGCACTTCTTCAACGGCGCCCGGCGCGATGCCGGCCCGTTCTACCGCCGCCTTGATCGCGGCAGCCCCCAGTTGCGGGGCCGTGAGGCTTTTCAATTCACCTTGAAAGCCGCCCATGGGGGTGCGGACGGCGCTGACGATGACAATAGGATCGTTGGACATCATGAATCCTCCTGATTATTTGGCAGCCATACGCAAGGCACCGTCGAGACGGATCACCTCGCCGTTGAGCATGCTGTTCTCAATGATATGCCTGACCAGCGCCGCGTACTCGGCGGGTTTGCCCAGGCGCGGTGGAAATGGCACGCCGGCGGCCAGGGAATCGCGTACTTCCGGGGTCATGCCGGCCATCATCGGGGTTTCGAAAATGCCCGGCGCGATGGTCATCACCCGGATACCGAAGCGCGCCAGTTCCCGGGCGGCCGGCAGGGTCAGGCTGGCAATGGCGCCCTTGGACGCCGAATAGGCTGCCTGGCCGATCTGGCCGTCGAAGGCTGCCACCGAAGCGGTGTTGATGATCACGCCGCGCTCGCCGTCGGTATCGGCCTCGGTTTCGCTGATCGCGGCAGCTGCCAGGCGCAGCAGGTTGAAGCTGCCGATCAGGTTGACGTTGATCACCTGGCTGAAGCTCGCCAGCGCGTGGGGGCCGTTCTTGCCGAGGATCTTCTCGCCGCGCACGATGCCGGCGCAGTTCACCAGGCCATTGAGGCCCCCGAACGCATCCACCGTGGCCTTGACCGCCGCTTCAGCCGCGGCTTCGTTACTGATGTCGGCCACCACGCTCTGGCAGCCCAGTTTCTGCGCCTGGGCAGCCACGGCTTCGGCGTTCAGGTCCACCAGCATCACTTTGGCGCCGGCCCTGACCAGCATCTCACCAGTGGCCGCGCCGAGGCCGGAAGCACCGCCGCTGACGAGGAAAATCTTGTTGTCGATCTGCATCATGGTTTCCTTGGGTTCAAGCTGAAACGTTCTGCGCCGCAGCCTCTTGAGCTTTGGCGATCTCTTGGTTGCGCAAGATAAAGCGCTGCAACTTGCCGCTTGGGGTTTTCGGCAAATCGCTGACAAATTCGATTTCACGGGGATAGGCATGGGCCGCCAGGCGTTTGCGCACATGCTGGCGCAATTCTTCGGCCAGTTCTGGCGCGGCGCGGTATTGGGCGCTGAGCACCACGAAAGCCTTCACCAACTCAGTGCGTTCCGGATCAGGTTTGCCGATCACGGCCGCTTCCACCACCGCCGGGTGTTCGATCAGCGCGCTCTCCACGTCGAACGGGCCGACCCGGTAGCCGGAGGTGGTGATCACGTCGTCGCTGCGGCCGACGAAGCTGATGCTGCCGTCCGGGTTCAGTTCCACGGTGTCGCCACTCAGGTAATAGTCACCGACGAAGGCCTTGGTCGGCCCGCCTTCGTAGCCGGCGAACCAGCACATCGGCGACTGGCTGCGATCGACGGCAAGAATTCCGGGCTGGCCGATGCCCAGTTCGTGATTGTTTTCATCCAGCACCACGATCCGGTGGCCAGGCGAGGCGAAACCGGCCGCGCCCAGGTGCACCGGGTGTTCCAGGCCGTGGTGGTTGCACAGCACCATGCCCAGTTCGGTCTGGCCGTAATGGTCGTGGATCACCACGTTCAGGTTGTCGGCGAACCAACGGATCACCTCCGGGTTCAACGGCTCGCCGGCGCTGCTGACGATGCGCAGCTTGCCCTTGATCGACCGGGCGAACTGCTCGCCACCGGCAATCAGCAGGCGATAGGCCGTGGGCGAGCCGGTCAGGTTGGTGATGCCGTATTTGTTGATGACTCGGCAGGTGCTTTCCAGGGTGAACGGGCCATCGTAGAACGTGATGGGGTGCCCTATCGCCAGCGGCCCGGTCACGCCAAAATAAATGCCGTAGGCCCAGCCTGGGTCGGCGACGTTCCAAAAAGCGTCTTCAGGGCGCAGGTCCACCGCGTCTCGGGTGTAGCTCTGGAACGCGACAATGGCCTTGAGCGGTACCGACAGCGCCTTGGCGGGCCCCGTGGTGCCGGAGGTGAACATCAGCAGGAACGGGTCTTCACCAGTGAGCATCACGGGTTCGCACTGGTCGGAATGGTTTGCCACTTCGGCCCAGAAACTGTAGTCGCCTCGCACGATGCCCTGGCCTTTTTCGCCGCCGACCGTGACCACGGTGGGGCAACCAGCGACTTCGTTGAGCTTGGGACGGTTGACCGCATCGGTGACGACCACCCGCGCGCCCGAGCTGCCGAGGCGGTGCTCGATGGCCTTGGGCCCGAACGCGGTGAACAGCGGTTGATACACCGCCCCGATGCGCCAGGTGGCGAGCACCACGATCAAGAGTTCAGCGGTGCGTGGCAGCAGGCCGGCCACTTTGTCGCCCTTGCCCACACCTTGGGCCAGGAGGAAATTGGCGAACCGCGCGGCGCGGTCCTGCAAGTCGCGGTAAGTCCAAGTCGCGTCGCTGCCGTCGCGGCCCTCCCAGAACAGGGCAATGCGCCCTGGCAACGCGTGCCGGTCACAACACTCGACACAGGCATTGAGTGCCTCGAGCGAGCCGTGCAGCGCGGCGTTGACGGTGTTCAGGTAATCGAACTGCGACGTGGCGGACGAATAATCGCGCATGAGCAGAATCCCTCTGTATTTTTTATTGGTTGGGGGAACCGTAGACAGCAGGGAAATACTCGCGCCGGAGGGCGTTGGGGGCAATGGTCAAAGCCATCAAGTTGCTTGACTGGTTTGGCCATGGTTCGAGGGATGTGTTGCCCGTAAGGCCGTCATCGCGAGCAAGCTCGCACAGGGAATTTGAGGTGGGCCCCGATTTGGCGAGCCCCCAACCATTCATGTGGGAGCGAGCCTGCTCGCGATAGCGGTGGTTCAGCTACATCGTGATCGGCTGTCAGGACGTCTTCGCGAGCAGGCTCGCTCCCACAGGTGATTAGTGGTGAGCCTGGATTTTGTGACCGTCCAAGCCCCCGTATGGGAGCGAGCCTGCTCGCGATGACGATGGTTCAGCCGCTACAAGGGCTGCTTCCAGGCAAATGAATAAACCTTCTCCGGCGCCGGGGGCTGGCAGCGCTGGTTATCCGCATCAGCCCCCACCAGGAACCACTCGGCCCTTGAAGTACCGCCAACCCTGCGCGCTTTTTGCGGGTCATAGCAGCGGGCCAGGTCCCGCGCGGGCACCAAGGCGAAGGCCTGCGGGTGGCTGCGTAGCCAGGTGACGGATCGTTCCAGAGACTGGCTGTCATGGAAACCAAAATGCACGATGGGTTGCTGGGCGAACAGCCAATGCCCCTCACGCCACCCCACGAGCACCAATTCGGCATTCGAAGTCAGCCCCGCGACATCACGCATCAGGCTTTCGTGGGGGTTGATACCTTCCCTGTGGGGCTCGATGAAACCGCGCACAAACCAGGCGCACAGCCACACTGCCGTCAATGTGGCGAATACCACCCTGCCCCTCGGCCTTGAGCCAAACCAGCGGCGTAGCATCCACGGCACCAGCGGCGCCACCAGCAGGATCAAGGCCGGCAACGCGGGAAAGATATACAGCTTGCGCTTGCCGCTGCTCAGGCTGAAGAACAACAGCACCAGGACCACCCAACCCAGCAGCACCAACACGCGACCGTCGTGCTTGAGCAACTGCTTGCGCCAGGCCGGCACCAGCCAGGGGAGCATGAAGAATATCGGCAACCAGTACTTCGGAATCACCTGGACGAAGAAATACCAGAAGGGTTCGCGGTGTTCCCAGGCATTGGCATAGCGCCCAGCCGTCTGCTTCAGCAGGATTTCCTGGGCGTACGCCAGGCTGTCGGGGCTGCCCTGCCACACGATCAGCAGCAAAGGCCCAAGCCATAGCGCGATGGCTGCCAGCGCCACGGCCAGCCCCAACCACCAGGCGCCTGCCTTGCCAGGCATGGACACCACGCCTTTCCAACCCCGGCGCAGCGCATAAGCATAGGGAATCAGCATCAACACCGGCAGAAACCCCACGCCTTTGCTGATGATCCCGAACCCCATCGCCGCACAGGCAACGTAGTACCAGCGCCAGGCCGGGCCGAGCAGTAAATGCCGGCACAGGCCATAGACCCCCAGGATGGTCCAGAGCGCAAGGAAACCGTCGATCTGCCCGGTGCGCAGGATGCTGTAAGTCTGGTAGGTGGCGAGAAACAACAGCGCAGCGATCACCCCCACGCGTCGCCCCCACAAGCGCCGGCCCAGGTCATACAGACACGCAGTGGTGACGGCGCCTGCCAGCAACGCGGGCAAGTACAGGGCGACTTTGGGCAAGTGGGTCAGTTGCACGAACAACGCCACCATCCACATGAACAGCGGCGGTTTGTCGGCGTAGATTTCACCGGCGCGATGGGGAATGAACCATGAACCGTTCTGCAGCATCTCCAGGGCCACGCCGAGGAAACGCTCTTCATCGACGTTCATCGGTTGGCGCCAGCCCAGGCCGGCCCCCACCATGATCAAGGCCAACACTACGAACGCCAGAAGCTCCAGCCGCGAGGAGGATAACCGTATCCGCACCGTCTCAGCCCTTCTCGGCCAGTTCGCGGTTTTCCTGCTGATGATGCTTGGCGATCAACTGCAAATTGCGCAGGTAAACGATAAAGCCGAAGGACTGACCGACAATGAACACCGGATCTTCACGGTAGATGGCATAGGCCAGCAACAGCGCGCTACCGATGATGCTCAGGTACCAGAAACCAACGGGAATCATGCTGCGCTTCTTGTATTCGCTGTACAGCCATTGCAGGGCAAAACGCCCGGTGAATGCCAATTGTCCTCCGAAGCCAACGGCCAGCCACAACGTTTCTCTGCCCATGTCAAACCTCGGTCTCTTGTGCGTTGATATCCAGGCGGGTGCGTTTTATCAGCCACCACACCCCGAACAGATCGGCAATGCCCACCAGTGCCCGGTCCAGGTGCCGTAGTTGGACACCCCGGCCCCGCGTTCACGATGATTCACCGGGTGAACCAGCATCCGGCCGTTGTGACGACGGATCAGTGCCGGAATAAATCGGTGCATGTGGTCGAAATACGGCAAGCGCAGGAACGCTTCGCGCTCTATCAATTTGATGCCGCAGCCGGTATCGGGCGTCTGGTCCTTGAGCAGGCTGGCGCGCAGTTTGTTGGCAAATCGCGAGGCCCAACGCTTGCTCGCCGTGTCCCGACGGTTGACCCGATGCCCGGCCACCAACTTGACGCCCGTAGGCGTGCCCTCCGAACCGCGCACCAGGTCGAGCATTTTCGGCAGGTCGGCCGGGTCGTTCTGACCATCGCCATCGAGGGTCGCCAACCAGTGCCCACGGGCCACTTCAGCGGCATGGTAGATCGAGGTGCTCTGCCCGAGGGAACGGGCGTGACTGAGCACCCGCAATTGGTGATAGCCGCTGCCTTGCAGCATCCGCAGTTCAACGGCGGTGGCATCAGTGCTGCCGTCGTCGACCACGATGACTTCAAAAGTCTCGTCGACCAGCGCCACACGGACTTCTTCCAACAATGGAATGAGATTGCCTGCTTCGTTCTTTGCCGGAATCAGGACCGACACATAAGGAGTTTGGTGCATGACGCTCCAGTCAAAAGCTGAGGAGTGAGGGGTTAAACGCGGTAATACTCGCGGTACCAATCGACAAACGACTGCACACCGACGGGCACCGCGACCTGCGGGCGAAACCCCACGCGCTCTTCCAGCTCGCGGGTGTCCGCCCACGTGTCGACCACGTCGCCCGGTTGCAATGGCAAGAAATTTTTTATCGCAGCGATCCCCAGTGCCTCTTCCAGACACTCGACAAACTGCAAGAGCTTCACTGGCCCGCCGAAGCCGATGTTGTAGACCTTGTTGCACACGCCGGTCTCATTGGCAGGCGGAAGCGCTAACAGCCGCACCAGCGCTTCGACGATGTCGTCGATATAGGTGAAGTCCCGCGACATCGCGCCCTCGTTGTAGAGATCAATGGCGCGGCCGTTGAGGATGGCGTCGGTGAATTTGAACGGCGCCATGTCGGGCCGTCCCCAAGGTCCATACACGGTAAAGAAACGCAGGCCGGTGGTGGGTATACCGTAGAGATGCGAGTAGGCGTGGGCCATCAGCTCATTGGCACGCTTGGTTGCCGCATAGAAAGACACCGGCTGATCGACCGGGTCGGTCGTGGCATACGGCAGACGGTCGTTCAAGCCATACACCGAGCTGCTCGAGGCGAAAACCAGGTGAGCCGGTCGATGGGCACGGCAGGCCTCCAGCACGTTGAGGAAACCCACCAGATTGCTTTGCGCATACAGATCGGGATTATCGATGGAGTAGCGAACGCCGGCTTGGGCTGCCAGGTGGATGACTTGCTCGAATGCATTGTGTGCAAACACATCCAGCAGCGCCTGTTTGTCGGCCACATCCAGCTTCTGGAAGCGGAAATTGCGGCATTCGGCCAACAGCGCCAGTCGGGCCTGTTTCAGCTCGACGCTGTAGTAGCTGTTGAGGTTGTCGATACCGATGACCTGATGGCCCTCGCTGCACAGCCGCCTGGCGGTATGAAACCCGATGAACCCTGCGACGCCGGTGACCAGTACTCTCATACGCGGCCCAAAACGGTCACTTGCATACATTCCCCTGATCAATGGCCCGGCTTTCCGGCACCCTGCACAGGCTTTTATCAAAAAAAAATGACAGTTTTATGAGCGGCCCAACCTGCCAAGCACCCTCTGTGGGAGCGAGCCTGCTCGCGATGGCGATGGGTCAGTTAACACACATGTCGATTGTTAAATGGCTATCGCGAGCAAGCTCGCTGCCACAGGGAAAACTCTTGGTGTCAGATTCAGCGGGATCAATCGGAGTCGTTGAGAATCAGGCTGCGATAATGCCCCGGGTTGGACCCGGACCACTTGCGAAACGCCTTGTAGAAGGAGCTGGCATCGGCAAACCCCAGGCGCGAGGCGATTTCGACGAAACTGATGGAGGGTTCGGCCAGCCAGGTGATCGCCAGGTCCTTGCGCACGCTGTCCTTGAGGCCTTGGTAAGTCTGGCCCTCCTCCGCCAGGCGTCGACGCAGGGTAGACGCGGACACGCACAACTGCTGGGCCAGGGCCTCGGTTTCCGGCCACCGTTCGGCAGGCAACTGCCGCAGGTCGTGCCTGATCCGGCTGGCCAGGCTTTGCGGGTTACGGTATTTGACCAGGATGTTGGCCGGCGCCTGGGCCAGGAAGCGCTTGAGCTCGTCAGCGTTGCGCCTGATCGGCAGGTCGAGGCATTCGGCCGCGAAAATCATCCGGGTTCGGGGCCGGTCGAAGCGCAGGTTCTGGGAGAACATCACCCGATAGTCGTCGCAGAAATCCGGTGCCGAGCAGCGCAATTCGACGGAGAGGATGGGAATGCGCCGCCCGGCCAGCCAACAGGCCACGCCATGGACGATCATCCAGTAGGTGAAGTAGGTAAAAGCCCGGCGCGGTTCCTGATCGTCTTCCAGCAGCACGATCTCCGCCAGGCTTTGCTGGCGCATCCACTGGGCCGGCAGGTTTTCGAGCATCAGCGACAGAAACCCCAGCCCCGCCGTCAAGCCGCTCGCCAGCGAGGGCTGGGCCATGGCGCACTGGCAGAGGAACGCCAGGCTGCCAGACTTGAGCTTGCGCGGGTCCATGCCAAAAAACTCGTCATCCAGGCGTCGGGCGAGCAAACGCCAGAGCCGCGCATAAGCATGGGCCGGAACCCGTGCCTGCGCGTCGTCGAGCAACGCAGGGTCTATGCCGACCTTGCTCAGGACTTCATCGGTGGCCGCTCCGGGAGCGCAGCTTTGCAACAGCGCCTCACGCACCAACTGGATGGAGATGGTGTCTTTTTTCGACATGGCGCGAGCGTTCACAGGATCCGGTAAAGCAGCCGTTCTATCCGCACCCGGCTGACCCGTTTCAAGAACCTGGCCACAGCCTCGGGGTAATCCGGCAAGGTTTCCAGGTCCAGGTAACGTCCGATCCGCTGGGTGTGGCGGTAGATCCGCTCCAGCTCGGCCTGGCGCGGCGCAAGCAACTCGCCCTTGGGGTCGTCCAGCAACAGCGCGTTTTCCAGGTCCAGGCGAAACGCCCGTGGGTTGAGGTTATTGCCAGTCAGCAAGGTGTAGCGCTCGTCGATCCACATGCCCTTGAGGTGATAGGTGTTATCCCCGTCACGCCATAGGTGCAGGTTCAACTGGCCGCTGTCGATCGCGCGCTGATGCCGCTTGGCGAAGCGCCGCAGGCTGATTTCGTAGAGGTAGGGCAACGCCGCGATGATCTTGAACGGCTCGCTTGGCGGAATGTAGAAGTCGTTGGCAGTCTTGTCGCCGACGATGATGTCGATCCTGACCCCGCGGGCCAGGGCGCGGTTGAGCTCCCGGGTCACCGCCAGGGGCAGGTTGAAATACGGGGTGCAGATGGTCAGTTGCTGGCGGCTGCTGGCGATCAGTTCACCGATCACCCGGCTCAGTGGATTGTTCTTGCCTACCCCCAACAACGGGCTTACCGACAGGCCGCTCTTGTCGAGACTGCCAACGCTGGTGTCATACGTCGCGTACTTGAGGCGACTGCGCAGGTCGCCGATGTCCTTGCGCAAACTGCGGGTGCTGGGCAGGTTCGGCAGGTCCAGGCGATGCACGGCCCTGGAGGTGATCAGGCCGTGCTGCACCAGGTGGTGCATCGAATCGGCCAGTGCGGTGTTCTGCAGCAGGTGATAGCGGTCATAGCGGTATTTGTCGAACTTGTGCAGGTAGACGTTATTCAGGCTGGCGCCGCTGTAGAGCACACAGTCGTCAATCACGAAGCCTTTCAAGTGCAGCACGCCGAACAGCTCGCGGGTTTGCACCGGCACGCCGTAGATCGGCACTTCGCTGGCATGGGTACGGGTCTGCTCCTGGTACCACGCCGAGTTGCCCGGCTGCTTCTTGGCACCGATCAGTCCACGCTGGGCCCGCAGCCAGTCCACCACCACGACCACGTCCAGTTCCGGACGCGCCGCTTTGGCGGCATGCAGGGCATCGAGGACTTCCTGGCCGGCCTCGTCCTCTTGCAGGTACAAGGCGACGATGTAGATGCGTTGGGTGGCCTGGGCGATTTTCTCCAGCAGGCAACGGCGGAATTGGGCGGCGCCATCGAGGATGGTCACCGCGTCGGCGGTCAGTGCAAAGCTGCGCAGCTTGGGCAGCAGGGAGCGTTTGAAAAGCGACGGCATAGGGCTCGCAAAAGGTCGATTCCGAAGAACGGATGAGCTTACACCATGGATGGGTTTGGGTCTTCCTGTCCTCAAGAAAAAAAGACTTGACCAAGGAGAATGATCATTCTACTTTTGTTCCATGAATGAAATTACTGGAAATGAAACACGAGACATCATTCTCGATGTCGCCGAAAAGTTGATCTATAAAAGTGGCATCGCCGCCACCGGCATGGACCTTCTGGTGAAAACCGCCGGCGTCTCCAGGAAAAGTGTCTATCGCTACTTCGCCAACAAGGACGACCTGATCGTGGCCGCCCTCAAGCGACGGGACGAACGCTGGATGCATTGGTTCAGCTCCGAGGTGGACAAGGCGCCGACCCCGGCTGCACGGCTGCTCAACCTGTTCACCGTGCTCAAGGGCTGGTTCGACAGCGAAGGTTTTCGCGGCTGCGCGTTCATCAATACCAGCGGCGAAACCGGCGATCCGCTGGATCCGGTCCGCCAAGTGGCGAAGATGCACAAACAGAAATTGCTCGATTACGTGACCCGGCTGTGCGTCGAACAAGGTGTCGAGAACCCGGATGCGCTGGCCCGCCAGCTGCTGATTCTGATTGACGGTGCCATTACCGTGGCCCTGGTCATGGGCGACCATAGCGCGGCTGACCACGCCCAGGACATGCTGAAAATGTTGCTGCCTGTTGAGATACCCCACGTTTGATCCATTGAACCACCGTGCTATTCGTCAATGACCCACTGGAGATCTGCCATGTCTGCTGCTTCTGAAGTTCGTCCGCCTTTACCACCGTTTACCCGTGAATCGGCGATCGAGAAAGTTCGCCTGGCCGAAGACGGCTGGAACTCTCGGGACCCACAAAAAGTATCCCTGGCCTACACGCTGGATACCCAGTGGCGTAACCGCGCCGAGTTCGCCCATAGCCGCGAGGAAGCCAAGGCGTTCCTGACCCGCAAGTGGGCCAAGGAGCTGGATTACCGGCTGATCAAGGAACTCTGGGCCTTCACCGATAACCGCATCGCCGTGCGCTATGCCTACGAATGGCACGACGACTCGGGCAACTGGTTCCGCTCCTACGGCAACGAGAACTGGGAGTTCGACGAGCAAGGCCTGATGTACAACCGCTACGCCTGCATCAACGACATGCCGATCAAGGAAAGCGAGCGCAAGTTCCACTGGCCGCTGGGCCGCCGGCCGGACGATCATCCGGGGCTGTCCGAGTTGGGGTTGTAATTGCCTCGACTGACCCATCGCTATCGCGAGCAGGCTCGCTCCCACATTTGGATTCCAGCGAACACACCTGTTGTGTCCGACTTGGATTCCCAGTGGGAGCGAGCCTGCTCGCGATGACGGACTGACATTCAACATCGAGGCTGACTGTTGCACCGCTATCGCGAGCAAGCTCCCACAATAAAGCGGTGGGGTACACAGCAGCGCCAGACAAGCGGCCCCTCCAACAGGCTTGACCCGCCTGCCGCCAGGCATCACATTGCCTGGGCCGGCGATAAGCTGGCTGTTTCATCGTGCAGCAGATTTTGTGGAGCCCATGACCGCGTCGATCCCGATCCGTCCCCCCTGCCCGCCTGGTGTCTGTGATTGCGGCCGTGATGCGTTGCTACAAGCGCCGGGCAGCGACCTGCGCATCCTTTGCCTGAATCGCCAGGAAGAAAAACGCCTGCTTGAGCGCCTGGAGAACATCCAGAGCCTCGACGAACTCCAGCGCCTGCAACAACGCTTGTACGAAAACCTGGGGATCCGCCTGAGCGTCGAGCCCGGCTACAACGAAGTACGGACCATGCGCGGTATCGCCATCGAATTCCAGGACCAGCCAGGGCTGTGTCGCAAGATTCGTCAATCGATTCCCGCCGCCATCCGCCGAGGGCTGGAAAAACGTCCCGAGATTGCCTGGCGACTGCTGGATGCCCACGATCTGTTTCGCGATATCTGAACCCAGCCAGCTCCGTCCCTGGAGCGCCCCATCAGTTTAGAAATCAACCGTCGCGGACAGCAGGTAGGTGCGCGGCGTCGACAGCGTCAAGCCGGGCTCACTGTCATCCGACGCGCCGGCCGAACTCCAATAGCGCTTGTCTGCCACGTTTTCGATGTTGGCCCGCAAGGTGATGTTCTTTTCATCGACCTTGAACCCGTAGCGGGCGCCCACGTCGAAGCGTTCCCAGGAATCGATTTGCTTGGTGTTGGACTGGTCCAGGTATTGTGAACTGGAGTAGATGCCGCGGGTGGTCAGGGTCAGACCCTGGACGGTCGGCACATCCCACTCGGCGCCCAGGTTGACGTTGTACTCCGGTGTCGCAGGCGCCCGATTACCATCGAAGGTCCCACCGGTGGTGTTGGTCAACTTACTGTCGATGTACATGACCCCGCCGAGCAACCGGGTGCCCTTGACAGGTTCACCAAACACATTGAGTTCCACGCCAGTGTTTTCACGCTTGCCATTCGGGCCGAAAACACGCGTCGTGGCGTCGGTGGCGTAGGCAGGCTGCTTGATCCGGAACACGGCAGCGGTGACGGCGAGCGCTCCAGCGTCATACTTGGCGCCCACTTCGACCTGGCGACTGACGAACGGCGGGAAGATCTCATCTTCGTTCACCGACGTCGACGGCGCGATCTTGCCTTGGCTCAGGCCTTCCATGTAGTTGGCATACAGGGACAATCTATCGGTGGCCTTGAACAGGATGCCACCCGACGGCGAGACCTTTTCCTCATCGTAGGCAGTGGGACCTTTGACACCGTCCGACCAGTCGTCAACCTCTACTCGCTGCCAGCGGGTGCCAAGGGTCAGCAGCAGTCGATCATCGAACAAGCCCAAGGTGTCGGACAACGCCAAGCCGCTGAAGTGGTTTTCGGTGTAGACCTTGGGATCCTGTCGCGTTGGGTTGCCTGGCGTCGATGTTTCAACCGGGTCATACAGGTTACTGCGGCCGTTGGCATAGCGCGCACCGCCGTTTGTGAAATCCATGTAGAAATAGCTCGCCGCCAGGTTGACCTCATGGCTCACCGGACCGGTATGGAACCAGTTGCGTACGCCCGCATTGGCCGTCTGGACGTTTTCATCCCGGGTAAAGTCCCGGGGAGAAACGGTGAAGTCACCCGCATCATTGGTGACCGAAACGGCATGCCGGAGGAAATCATGATTGCTTTTGCGCGCCCCCACACCGCCGTACAGCATGACCGAATCGTTGACATCGTACTCGGCGTTCACTGTACCGAAGGTGTCCACGGTCCGTGCCTTGCTCCAGGCTTGCGCATAGTTGCGGCGAACATCGCTGGCATGGGGAACCTGGGCGTTGGCGCCGACCTGCACGCGCTCCTGGGGTGCGTCGGTATCGCGTTCGGTGTGACCGATGTCCGTCGAGAGGCGCAGGCGCTCACCGCGAAAATCCAGGCCCAGCACCGCCATCTCGCGGTCCACGCTCTGGTGGTCCCATTCGGTGTCGCCCGCCTGCTTCACGCCATTGAAACGAATACCGAACTTGTTGTCTTCACCAAAGCGCCGCCCGACATCCACGGCACCACCAAGTTGGTTGTTGGAGGCATAGTTGCCGGTGAACGAGGTGATGGGTTTATCGGTCGCGCGCTTGGGCACCACGTTGATCCCACCACCCACGCTGCCCCGTGGCGAAATGCCGTTGATGAGCTGACTCGGGCCCTTGAGGATATCGACGCGCTCGGCCATCTCCATGTCGATCGTGTATGTCGGCAGGACGCCGTAGAGACCGTTGTACGCGACGTCACTGTTGAACAGGCTGAAACCGCGAATGGTGAATTGCTCATAGCGCCCGCCCGCCGGGTTGGTAGCGCGGACCGAGGGGTCGCTGGCGATCAGGTCACCCAAGGTACGCGCTTGCTGGTTCTTGACCGCCGCGCTGGTGTAGGTGGTCATGCTGAACGGCGTTTCCATGAAGTCCCGCGAGCCCAGCAAGCCTTGCGAACCACGACGAGCAACCTGACCGCCGGCATACGCCGGGCTGTCCTCCGAAGCCGTGGCGCCGAGAATCGAGGTAGGTGCCAGTTGCAGGCTGCCGCCTTCCGGCACCGGGGTCAGGATATAGGCCTGCTCACCCACCGCTTGCAGTTGCAGGCCCGAACCCCGCAACAGTCGGGCAAACCCCTCCTCTACCCCAAACTCACCCGAAAGCCCGGCGCTGTCCCGACCACTCACCAAGGCCGGATCCACCGAAAGGTTGACCCCGGCCAATCCGGCGAACCGGGTCAACGCCGCGCCGAGGCTGCCGGCCGGCACTTGATAGCTGCGCCGGGCAGCCTCGTCGGCCAGGCTCGATGAGATAAAGAACGGGCTGGTGCTCAGGCTCAGCATGAGGCTCAGGTTCAACAGCGGACGCCAGCCGGCAAGGGCCGGGCGAAAACGCAAAAGTGCAACTGCGGACATTGGAAAGCGCTCTCATTTTTGTTCAGTTGCCTTGAATGACAAGCGAGACAAAAAAAGGGGACAGGCGTCAGGCGATATTTTTGCGAAGCGTCAACGTGACCCAGTAGCGCGTGCGCATGTGCACATCCAGCGGCAGGCTGGCGGCAAGCAGCGCGAGGATTCGATCGGTGTTGTCCAGGCGGAAACTGCCCGTGACTCGCAGGGATTCGAGGCTTTCGTCCCAACGCAACACGCCGGGACGGTAGCGGTCCAGTTCTCGCAGGAAATGCCCCAGCGGCTGATCCTGGGCAACCAATACGCCGTCACGCCAACCCAGCTGTGCCACGTCGAACGCTCTCACTGGCCCCGCACCCGAGGCCTGGAAGTTGACCTGCTGGCCCGCTTCCAGTCCAAGCAATGGCCCGCGCAGTGGGTGCAGTTGCGCCGAGCCGCTGACCACCGACACCCGGCAATCGCGCTCGCCCAGGTACACGCAGACTTCGCCACCACTGATCGTGACGAGCCCATAGGGGGACTGAACGGACAGCGGCGTGCTCCCGGCGAGCTTGAGGGCCATCTCGCCACGTACCAGCACCAGGCGGCGCGCCTTGAGGTCCAGGTCAACGGCGCTGTCGGTGTTCAGTTGCAGCACACTGCCATCGACCAGCGACCAGCGCCGTTGCTCACCCGTGGCGGTGTGCAAGTCAGCGCGCCAGGCCTCCAGCGGCAGCTCTCGCCCCAGCAGCCAAGCGGTCGGGACCAATGCAGCGACGCCCAATGCACGCTTGAGCACTTCGCGTCGGGCCAGCGCCGGACGGTCCAGGGTTGCCATGCCCAGGGACGCGGGCACCCCGGCGAAACGCTGGCGCAATCGCTGGGCCTTCTGCCAGGCCGCTTCGTGATGAGCGCTGCTGTCGCGCCAGCGTTGCAGGGCCGCCGAATCGAACGCGGTGCCGTCAGACTCCATCAGGGTCAACCAGCGAGCGGCCGCCCGCGCCGCTTCACGGGCTTCGGGCGAAGGTGCCGAGCGCATCAGAAATCCACCAGCAGGCAGTGCTCATAGGCCTGGGCCATGTAGCGTTTTACGGTGCGTTCGGACACTTGCAGGCGTTCGGCGATCTCGCGATAACCCAGGCCTTCAAGCTGGCTCCAGAGAAAAGCCCGCCGTACCAAGGGCGCCAGGCCATCAAGCAATTCGTCCAGGGCTTGCAGGGTTTCCAGCAGCAGCCAACGTTGTTCCGGTGACGGTGCGCAGGCTTCAGGCAGGCTTGCCAGGGCGTCGAGATACGCCTGTTCCAGGTTTCGCCGGGTGTAGAAGTTGCTCAGCAGGCGTTTGCCAACGGTCAGCAGATATGCCCGGGGCTCTTGCAGGTCAGCCAATGGCCGGGAACTGGCAAGAACCCTCAGGAACGTATCCTGGCGCAGGTCCGCCGCATCCCAGGCATTGCCCATGCGCCGGCGCAACCAGCCTTCCAGCCAACTACCGTGGTCACGGTATAAAGCATGGAGGGAATGCTCCGTCGGCGTAGCTGCATCACACATGTCCAGAAGCCTGCGCAAAGTCTTAAATGAGACTCATTCTAATTAATGTTCGCGCGTTAATCCAAGCTCTTTATACAAAGTGTGTCTAATAACCGTTCGGAAAAACCCTGCCTGTGTGAGCGAGCAAGCTCGCTCACACAGGCAGGTCTTTTGCAGGCAGCGTTATCAGTGACTGGCGTGCAGGGTCTTCGGCACCTCAGGCATGGCCGATGAGTGATGGTTGATGATCTTCCACTGGCCGTCGAGACGCTCATAGAGGAAGGTGTAGCGCGCCTGGACCTCGCGCTTGGAACCGTCGGCCTGGGTGAGCGTGAAGGTATAGACGCCACTGTCCATCGCCGCATCGGGTCCCAGATGGCGGATTTCCCGGTAGTTGATTTGCCCGACCGGTTTGCCTGCCAGGAAATGCTCGAAGTAATCCTGGATCTGCGCCGGCGTGTTGCGCACCTTGTTGGAAACAGTCGGTTGCAAAATCGCATCCGGGGCGTAGAGGCCGGTCACGGCGCTGGCGCTACCGGTTTGCAGCGCGGCGTTCCAGCGATCGAACAGTGCCGCGATCTCCCGGTCATTCACATTCTTGGGCTGCTCGGCCACCGTGCGATACACGTAGGGCGTAGCCTCGAGAGCCTGGACCAGCGGCGAAGCCAGCAGGAATAAAGCAGCGATGGCGCAGGTTTTCATTTTCATCAAAGCGTTCCTTTGGGTTTCAATGAGCCCACTTTGCCGGCCTTCCCGGCCTTCGCCATCGGCCAACCGGTGCCAATCGCCTATGCCGTTCGGCAGATAGGCCCGGTGCCGGTGACACGTTCTAATGACGCCACCGCGAACCGGACCGGTCCTCTTCAACGCTGGAGCTACTCATGCAAAGCCCACCCCATGACCCCGGCAGTGCCCTGGCCATTCGCAGCCAGTATCGCCAGTCGCAAAGCCGTGCAGCACGCCTGGGCCTGCTGCTGGGCGCCGGCCATGAACTGACGCAGTTGCCCTTGTCGGCCATGCGTCAACGTGCGCTGCAACGGGCGTGCGCGTTCATGGCCATGGATCATGGCCTGTTGTTGGAGTGGGCGCCGGGCCACCCGCTGCGCACCCTCGCCAGCCACGGCAGCGCGGAACGACTTGAGCTGCTCGCTAACCTGGCCCAGCCGCAAACGCCCGGTCCACAATGGCTCGAATTGCCCGGCAGCGCCCTGCCCCAGGTCTTGCGGGTGCCGTTGCGTGCCTCTGACGGCGTGGCGTTCGGGGCTTTGCTGCTGGGCAACAGCGTGGCTCTCGGCGCGCCGGACAACGAAGACATCGAATCGCTGCAATTGCTCGCGACGCTGTTGGCGGCGCACCTGGAGAACAGCCGCTTGCTCGAAGCGCTCCAGGCCCGCGAGCGCACCATGTCCGAGCTGGTCCACCGCTTGTTCAGCGCCCAGGAAGACGAACGCAAGCGTGTGGCCTACGACCTGCACGATGGCCTGGCGCAGAACCTCGCCGGTTTGCACCAGCGCTTGCAGGGCTTCGCCGGTCGCTGCCCGTCGCTACCGCCGGCCCTGGCGAGCGAGTTGCAAAGCATCCTCGAGCTGGCCCAGGGCTGCGTCGGCGAAGGCCGGCAGTTGATCGGCGGCCTGCGCCCCCACGTATTGGATGATTTCGGCCTGTACAAAGCCGTCGACAAGGAGGCCGATCGCCTGCGTGACGCGGGCCTGACGGTGACCTGGGCCGAGCACAGCACCGCACGCCTGCCGGGCAACACCGAGATCGCCCTGTTTCGCATTGCACAGGAAGGCATCAACAACATTCTCAAGCACGCCCAGGCCCGCCACGTGCGCTTGGGCTTGGCGGTGGAAGACGGGCACGCTCGCCTGCGCGTGGAGGACGATGGCCGCGGCTTTGCCCTCGAGCAACCCATCGAGACTAACGGCAGCTGCCATTTGGGGCTGGCCGCCATGCAGGAGCGCGCCCATTTGCTGGACGGCCACCTGAGCTGTTGCAGCCAGCCCGGCGACGGCACCCGACTACTGGCCAGCGTGCCACTACCGGCTCACGGAGGACACCCATGAACCAACCTTTGCGCCTGCTGCTGGCCGACGACCACGAAGTCACTCGCACCGGTTTTATCAGCATGCTCGCCGGCAGCCCGGGATTCGAGGTTGTCGGCCAGGCCCGCGACGGCCAGGAAGCCCTCGACCTGTGCGATCGGCTGAAACCGGACATCGCGATTCTCGACATCCGCATGCCCGTCCTCAACGGCCTGGGCGCGGCGCGGATCCTGCAGCAGCGCCAGCCGGAGGTCAAAGTGATTATCTTCACCATGGATGACAGTCCCGACCACCTCGAAGCCGCCATCGGTGCAGGCGCGGTCGGCTATCTCCTCAAGGACGCCAGCCGCGATGAAGTGCTCGACGCCCTCAAACGGGTTGCCCAGGGCGAAGAGGCGCTGAACAGTTCGGTCAGCGCGCGCCTATTGCGCCGTATGGCCGAGCGTGGTGCGAACGGCGCCACTCAAGTCCAGGCCCTGACCGCCCGGGAGCGCCAGGTATTGGGGCTGGTGGCCGGCGGTTTCAGCAACCGTGAAATCGGCGAAAAACTGGGCATCGCGCCCGGCACGGCCAAAGCCCACGTAGAGCGGGTCATTGGCAAGCTGGGCGCCGCCGATCGCACCCAGGCCGCCGTGCGCGGCGTTGCCCTGGGCCTGGTGGCGCAACCCGCCGGGCAATGGCCATGAGGTTTCTCGCCGCCCGCCGCTGGGCCGACTTGCCGTTGCGAGGCAAGGCCCTGGTGGTGATTTCCTTGCCCCTGGTGGTCCTGCTGCTGTCGCTGGTGCTGATCTACATCACCGAACGCCAGACTGCCCGGGCCGAAGAGGATGTGCGCCGGGTGCTGCTGGTCCAGGGTGATATCCAGACAGTCCATACCCTGCTGGCCGAGGCTGCGGCCAGCGTGCGGGGTTACCTGCTGACCCGGCGCGAAGATTTCCTGCCCAGCTACGAACAGGCCACCCCGCTGATCCATGCCGCGTTGCAGCGCCTGGACCACAACATTCGCGATGCCAGGATGCGTGAACACCTCCAGACCATCACCCCGCTGATCGCCGACAAACTCGACGGCTTGCTCGCCTTGCGCAACGGCAAGCGCGACGACCCCGAGGCCATCACCGCGATCCTGATCGAAAACAAGCAGGTGCTGGACGTGCTACGCGAGCAGATCAGCGCCATGCGCATTCGCGAAGATGCCCTGCTCGCCGACCGCAGCGCCGCCGCCTCGGCCACGCGCATGCGCCTGTTGTTCGCCACGTTGCTGGCGGCGGTGTGTGGACTGCTGGGGGCCATTGTCGCGGTGCTGTTCCTGTCCAAGGGCATTGTCGCCCGGGTCCAGCAGGTCCAAGGCAACGCCCAGCGCCTGGCCTTGGGCCAACCCTTGTTGCCGCAACCGCCAGAGCAGGACGAAATCGGCCAACTCGGTACCCGTCTCGTAGAAGCCGGACAATTGCTTGCCGAACGCGAGCGGGCCCTGCGCGACAACGAGGAGCGCTTGCGGCTGATCATCGATGGCGTGAAGGACTACGGGATCTTCGCACTCGATGCCCAAGGCTATGTCACCACCTGGAACGCTGGCGCCGAACGGATCAAGGGCTACACCGAGCAGGAGATCATCGGTCGGCACTTTTCCCTGTTCTATTTGGCCGAGGAATGCCCGGCGCACCCGGACATGGCCCTGCGCGAAGCCACCCGCGACGGTCATTACATGGAAGAAGGCTGGCGTTGCCGCAAGGACGGCAGCCGCTTCTGGGCCAGCGTGGTCATCACTGCCCAATACGATGGCACTGGCGCCCTGCGCGGCTTTTCCAAGATCACCCGCGACATCACCGACCGCCGCGCTGCCGAGATCGCCCTGAGCACCGCCCGCGAAGAAGCCGAGAGCGCCAGCCGGGCCAAGAGCGAGTTTCTTTCTCGCATGAGCCACGAATTGCGCACGCCATTGAACGCTATCCTGGGTTTCGCTCAATTGCTGGACATGGACTCCACGGCCGGCCAACGCCCCCAGGTCAGCCATATCCTGCGGGCTGGCCAGCATTTGCTGGCGTTGATCAACGAGGTGCTGGACATTGCCCGGATCGAGGCCGGTCGCCTGCCGCTGAACATCGAGCCGATCGCCCTGTCGACGGTGCTGCACGAAGCCCTGACCTTGGTTTCACCGATGGCCGCCGACGCCGGGATCCACTTGGCCGAGCTGCCACCGCTGGCGGATGGCTGCGGCGTGCTCGCTGACCGTCAGCGCCTGGTGCAGGTGTTGCTCAACCTGCTGTCCAACGCCATCAAGTACAACCGGCCCGGCGGCGAGGTGCGCATCGAAGTCAGCGTCCAGGCCCATCAGGTGAGCATTGCCGTCAACGACACCGGCCATGGCATTGCCCCGGAACAGCTGGACCAACTGTTCAAGCCCTTCGAACGCCTGGGCGCCGATCCCCAGGTCGAAGGCACCGGCCTGGGGTTGTCCTTGAGCAAGAGCCTGCTGGAAATGATGCAGGGCAACCTGCAGGTCCACAGCGAGCCCGGACACGGCTGTTGTTTCACCCTGCAACTGCCGGGTACCGAGGTGGTTGGCGCGCATCTGCCGCCCATTGCCGCGCTGGCGGTGACGCGTGCCCCCGTGGACTATCACGGCAAAGTCCTGTGCATCGAAGACAACCTGTCGAGCCTTGCGCTGATCGAAACCCTCATGCAGCGCCGTCCCGGCATTCAACTATTGTCGAGCATGCAAGGCCAGATGGGCCTGGACCTCGCCCGCCAGCACACTCCGCAACTGATCCTGCTGGATGTCAGCCTGCCGGACCTCGAAGGCCTGGAAGTCTTGCGACGCCTGCGCCAATCCCCGACCACGGCGACCATACCCGTGCTGATGATCACCGCCGATGCCAGCGACCTGACCCACCGCGCCCTTCACGAGGCCGGTGCCACGGCGATCCTGACCAAACCTATTCATATCCAGGCCTTCCTGGGCCATCTTGAGCACTATCTACCGGAGCCCGCATGAATCGCGACTTGCGCATTCTGATCGTCGACGATCAACGCCCCAACCTGGACCTGATGGAACAACTGCTGGCCCGCGAAGGGCTGCACAATGTGCTGAGCAGCACCGAACCTTTGCGTACGCTCGACCTGTTCAACAGCTTCGAGCCGGACCTGGTCATCCTCGACCTGCACATGCCGGCGTTCGACGGCTTTGCCGTGCTGGAGCAACTCAACCGGCGCATTCCGGCCAACGACTACCTGCCCATCCTGGTGCTGACCGCCGACGCGACCCGTGACACCCGCCTGCGGGCCCTGGCCCTCGGTGCGCGGGATTTCATCAGCAAACCCCTGGACGCACTGGAAACCATGCTGCGCATCTGGAACCTGCTGGAAACCCGGGCGCTCTATAAGGCGTTGCGCGAGTTGATTCCGTCTCAATCCATCGAACTGTTGCGCCAACACCGTCCTACCGCCGACCCGGCTTGACCCGGGGGCTCTCACGAGGCCATCGAAGCATGGAAGTCACCGAACGAACATCGGCAACCGGCCTGCAGGCACACATACGCGGCGAGCGTCTGGCGACGTCCGATGGCGTATCGGCCAAAGACATCCTGGTCGAGATCTTTGTCCGTGAGCGCAGCGAAGCACACATCGTCGTGCCGGCGGTGGCCGAGCCGTTGCTCGTCTGGGTGTTGTCCGGGGAAGCCATCGTCGAGGAGCGCATCGCCAACCAGGACTGGGAAGCGAATAGCGTGCGCAGCGCGGATTTCTTCCTGACCACATCCCCGGTGCCTTACGAGATGCGCTGGCAAGTCACCAGCCACGAACCGTTCGTGGTCATGCATGTGTACCTGGGGTTGGCATTGCTGGAGCGCGCCATTGCCGAAGCCGGCGGCAGCGGTGCGGTCCAGTTGCGAGAAGTCTCTGGCGGACGGGATGAAGCACTTTCAGCCTTGCTCGAACCGATTCGGGCAGAGTTGACCCGGCGCGGTGAAACCAGTGCCTTGCTGATCCAGGGCATGGCGCAATGCGTAGCGGTGCACTTGGCACGGCATTACCTGGATGCCGATGCCGACGACATGTCCGGACGTAACGCCCTGCCCGCCTTCAAGCTCAAGCGGGTTATCGAACTGATGGAACAGCGCCTGGCCGAACCCTTCTGCCTCGGTGACCTGGCCCAGGCCATCGGCCTGAGCGAATACCACTTCAGCCGCCTGTTCAAGCGCGCCACCGGGCGTTCGCCCTCGCAGTACTTCATCCAGCTGAGAATGGCCCGGGCCCGGCAACTGCTGATGGAAACCGAGCGCAGCGTCATCGATATCGGCCTGGAGGTCGGGTATGGCAGCGCCAGCCACTTCTCCCAGATCTTCCGCCGCGAAGTGGGCGTGGCGCCGAGTCATTACCGCAAGTAAAGGCCTGATGGCGCCATAGTGAGGTTCTGGCGGTGTCGGGAACGATCGAACGGCCGCACAGGTACTTTCTACCAAGCATGCATTTCATTTGATCCGGTAGTGAAAGGTATTGCGCACCGCCGGCACCGTCACCGCCTTGCCATCAATGATTCGCGGTTGATAACGAAACGTCTGGGCGGCGGCCAGGGATGGCCGGATGAACAGGGGGTGGCAACCCTCGATGACCTTGGGGTTATCGATCCTCCCATCCGGCATCACGCTGTATTCCACGGTGCAATCGCCTTCCAGTCCCTTGTCCAGGGCGCGTTGCGGATAATCCGGGGCTTGCTTGCTCAGGGGTTGATAACTGCGGCTGTCGGCGGCAGCCTGGCGTGCCTGCTCGGCAAGGCGTTGCTGGGCAAGCTCTTGTGCCTGCCGGGCCTGACGCTGTTGCTCGGCGACCTGCTGTTCGGCGTCTTGCCGGCGTCGTTCGTTTGCCTGGCGCTCGCGCTGCTGTTGGGCCTGTTGCTCGCGCTTCTGCTCCTCGACCCGTTTACGGGCCAGGGCCGCCTGTTCCAGTTTCTGCGCCTGGATTCGCGGGTCCACGACCGGCTTGGCAGGAACGGGACGAGGCGCATCAATGGGTGGCGGTGTGGATTCGACCAATGGCGCGGCGACAGGGATGACAGGGGCCGGGGCCGGCGCTTCGGGCACCGGAGCCGGCGGCAACATCACCAGTTGCGTGCGCAACACCCGGGGCGTCTCGACGGTCGGCTTCTCCACGTTCCAGCCCAACACCAATAACAGCGCCACGCCAGCGTGCAGGGCCACGGCGAGCCCGGCCGCCAGGCTGTTTTTCCAAACGCCGTGGCGGTTCAGCGTCGGCGTACTCAAGGAGGCACTGTGCATGATCATCGTCGTCATTGCGGCGCCTCGGTCACCAGCCCGAGATTGCTCACGCCACCCTGCTGCAACGCAGCCATGGCCGCGACGACCCGGCCATAATCGGCATGCTCGTCGGCGCGGATGTACACCTGGGTATCGCTGCGCTCGGCCACGACCTGCGCCACCTTGGCGCGCATCTGCTCCAGGTCCACGGCGCTGTCGGTCTGGTGGCGTGTGTCCAGCTCACCGCCCAGGTTCCAGTAGTAACCGCCCTCGGCCTTTACCGACAGGGTGAGAATTTGCTGGCGGCTATCGTTGGCCAGTGCCTCGCTGGCGACCTTGGGCAGTTCGATCTTCACCCCCTGGGTCAGCATCGGCGCGGTGACCATGAAAATCACCAGCAGCACCAACATCACGTCGATGTACGGCACCACGTTCATTTCGGCCTTGGGACCGTGCTTGCGTTGTGGCTTGACGAGCATCTGCCCTCTCCTTTCAAGCGGCCGAGGCCAGGTTCACCGGGGCACCGTGCAGCTTGCGGTGCAGACGCGCCTGCAGCTCGTTGCCGAAAGCGTAGTAACGGGTCAGCAACGTCTGGCCGCGGGCCGCAAAACGGTTATAGGCAATCACCGCCGGAATCGCTGCGAACAAGCCGATGGCCGTGGCGATCAAGGCTTCGGCAATGCCCGGCGCCACGGTGGAAAGGCTGGCCTGCTGCACCTGGGACAGGCCAAGAAAGGCATTCATGATCCCCCAGACGGTGCCAAACAAACCGATGTAAGGGCTGACCGAACCAACGGTGGCGAGAAACTGCAAACCTTTCTCCAACTGCACTTCCTGTTCGCTGATCGCCACCTGCAGCGAACGCTCGACGCCTTCGAGCACCACCTCGGGCGTGCTCGAAGGCTGGTTGAGCTGAGTGAAAGCCAACAGCCCCGCCTGGAAAATCGGTGTGACGCCGCCGTCTTCTTCGCGCACTTGTGCGTGCTCCCTATACAGGGGCAACAGATCCTGGGTGCTGCGAAAACGCTGCATGAAACCGTTGAACTGGCGCTCGTTGCGTTGCAACACGGCGCTGCGCTGGATGATCAGGTACCAGCTCAATAGCGAGGCCAGCAGCAACGTGAGCATGACTGCCTTGACCAGCAGACTCGCGTCGCTGATCAGGCCCCAGATCGTCATGTGTTCCAAAGTGGCTTGCATGGTTGAAACTCCTGTCTGGCGGTTATTCGATGAAATGTTCGTGACCGGTTGATGACAACGCCGCTCAAGGCAGGCGTAGCGCTTTCGCCACGTCGGCCCAGGGCACGAACTTGAAGTTCTGGGCCTGCTCGGGCATGCGCTTGCGGCCGTCCTGGACTACCAGCATTCCCTGGCTCCAAGGCCCGCCGAGGTTCACCGAGGTCACCTCCAGGCCATCGGTTTCCGATGCCCCGTCGATGCCTGCGGCGGCGTTCAGGCCGACCCGGAACGCACCCCGCACGGCATAAGGCGGCTGGGCATCGAGCACTAGGTAGCTGTCGTTGCCCTGGCTGGAGATCACCAGGTAGTCGCGGCCCCCGGCCTGGTACAAGGCCATGCCCTCGACGTCGGCGTGCAACGTCTGGCCGACCTCGATCACACGGCTCAACGTGGCGGGTTGCTCGGCCCGGGCATCCACCGCCCAGACGCCCACATCCTCTTCACCGAGAAACAGACGCTGGCGCTGCTCATCGGCCACGCAACCTTCAGGCTGGCTGTCGACGCTGAACTGGCGCACCAACTGGCCTTTCACCACGCCATCCGGCGCGCTCAGGCGGTACTGCACGAAGCGCCCGTCCTTGCCGTTGGCAAAGGCATACAGCTCACCTTCGGCTGGTTGGAACAGGCAGATACCGTAGATTTCCTTCAGTGACGTCGTAATCTCGCCCGCTTCGCGCAACTCGCCACTGGTGCGGTCGATGCTGAACAGGCTCAAGCTGTTGCGATCACGATTGCTGGCCACGGCCAGGTCGACGGTTTGCGTGCCCAGCTTGAAGTTCGCCCGCACATCGACGTTATTCAGGCGTCCGACCGGCAGCTCCTGCAACAACTTGCCGCGCAGATCGTAGGCCAGCAGGCCTTGCTTCTTGTTGGTGCCCAGCACTCGGCTCAGCCCGGGCGTCGTCGGATGAACCCAGATCGCCGGGTCATCGGCTGCATCGCCCTGGCGGGCCACTGGCTCGCTCTGGACGATGGCGGCGACACTCGGCAGGACCGGCGGCAAAGGCACTGGCGTGGGTTTCCAACTGATTTCGCCTTGGTATAGGTGACCGTTGTCATCGTCGCGCAGCAGCACTTCAATGCCACTTTTCGTCAACCGCGCCGCGAGGTTTTCCGGCTCCTTCAAGCCCGCCAACGGCAGATTGGCTTTGGCGCTCCAACCCTCTCCCTGCTGCTGATACACATGCAGTTGCGCCGCTTCCGGGTCCAGCCCCAACAGGCCTCCCGGCAACACGGCCATGGCCCCGGCGCTTTGCCTGAGGTCGCCGAACGGTGCGCGCATCGCCACGGGCACCCGCACGGTCTCGGCCTCAGAGGATGCCGGATAGGCCCACCAACCCACCCGTTCCTCGTTGACGAACAATTGATTGACGCTGTCCTGCACCTGGCAGGTCTTGGCATCCGGCGGCAATGGCAGGCCGCGCACCCGTTGCGCGCTGTCGCTCAGGCGCTCGCCATTGCCCACCAGCCATTGCTCGCCCTTGCCCTCCTCGCCGACCAGGAACACAAACAGGTTGCTCGCCCCGTCGCGATAAAGGCACAGGCCGTTGACCGGGAAATCTCGCACGGGCAGGTACAACGGCGTATCCCACTGACGGTTTTGTGGATCGAGGCTAACGATCAGGGCTTGCTGGCGCATGCTGTCGAGGCTGGCGACCAACACGTTCGCGCCCTGGGCACGGCTATCGACACCTTCGAAGCTGCCCTTCAGGCGCGTCAGTTCGCGACCCTGGGCATCAAGCAAGAACAAGCCCTCGCGGGCACTGGCCAGTCGCTCGGTCGTCGAAGGGCCGGGCAGGAATGCCAGAGCGTTGATCGACAGTTGCTCGGCTTGAGACCAGGATTGCAGTTTTAGCCTGGGCGCTGGGGCGGCCGCCAGGGCGGCGGCGGATGCCAGGCTGATCGCCGTCGCCAGTAGGTAGCGCTTGGGTAAGAAAAACATCGTCTTCAACGGGAAAATCCTTGTCATTCAGTCAGACTCAAACGGGCTTGTTGCTCACTTCTATTGCCAGGGAGTTCATCTGTGGGAGCAAAGCTTGCTCGCGATGCAGGCGCCTCGGTTTCCGGGAGACCCGTGTCGTCTTCGTCGCGAGCAAGCTTTGCTCCCACAGCCAAATCCTATTGCCACAAGTGATCAGGCTCGCGATTCAGAAATGGGTAAAGGTCAGCCCCAGCTTGTAGGTCGGGCCGTACTCTTCGTACTGGCCGTTGTAGGAGCGATGGCCGGTGTAGACGAAATACGGCTCGTCGGTAAGGTTCTGGGCTTCCAGGCTGACTTGCAGGTTCTTGGTCAGCGAATAGCGCGCGCTGAAATCGACGAAGGTCTGGGCGTCGACGTGCAGGTCATGGTCGCGGTCGCTGATGGACGCCAGCTCGAACAGGTACGCTGACTTGTAGTTGGCCGACAGCCGCAGGCTCAGCTTGTCGTTTTCCCAACCCAACATCAGGTTGCCGACCGTGTCCGACTGGTTCGGCAGGTCGATGCTGCGCTTGCGCTGGGTACCACTGGCCTGGTCGAAGCCTTCGATTTCGGCATCCGAACGGCTGAAGGTGGTGTTGGCCCCCAACAGCAAGCCGTTCCAAGGCGCCGGCAGCCAGTCGAATTTTTGCGAGTAGGCCAGCTCCAGGCCATAGAGTTTGGCGCTGTCGCCGTTGGCGTAGCTGTGGGCTTCGGCGAAATCGGTCCAGGCGCCCGTGCCGGCCAGGTCGGTGTTGTAGACGAAGTTCTTGATGTCCTTGTAGAACACGAAGGCCGAGACCGTGCCGGCGTGGCCCATGAAGTGCTCGATGCCCAGGTCCAGGTTGCTCGATTCCAGCGGCTTGAGGTCCGGGTTGCCGAATGTCGCCTCGTCATCGTCGATGACAAAACCCGGCGCCAATTGCCCGAAGGTCGGACGCACCACGGATTTGGTCCACGCCGCACGCACCTGGGTGTTCTTGTCCAATTGGTAGCGTGCATGCAGGCCCGGCAACCAGTGGTGATACTTGCGACGGGTCTCGGTATCGGTGAATACGCCGTCGGTGGCGCCGGTGCCCTTGGCCTCGAACTCGGTGCCTTCGTAGCGCATGCCGGCGATGAAACGCCAGTCATCGATGTCGACGGTATTCATCAGGTACGCGGCGTTGATGTCCTCGCTCATCTTGAAGTCGTTGACGCGCGACTCCTGCTCGTCGAAAAAGTCATCGCGATTGAGGCCGCCGATCAACTGCTTGATGGCATCGGCGCTGATGCCCGGGCCGAAGCGACCGAGGCGGTAGTCCACATTGCCTTTCTGGAACTGCCCCAGGTTCAACTGCTCGTCGGTGAAACCCAGGTCGTCGAAATCCTCGTAGACCCAGGCGTCCAGGTCGTTGTCCTTGTTCCGTCGACTGACTTTGCCGCCGAATTTGACTTGGGACGCATAGCCGCGCAAGTCGTAGTCCCGGGCCAGGTCCAGACGCAGGTTTTTCTCGGTGTCGGTGGTCTTCTGCTGTTCCCAGTCCACCTTGTCGAGGCTGAAGTTGGCCGGATCGTAGAACCCTGAGCCGATAATCGGCCGGGGCTTGTCGTTGTCGTAGAAACCGCCATTGAAACCATCGATGCCTTCGAAGGTGGCGCCGGCAATGTGGCCGGGGCTGTCTTCGCTCGATTGGCTGTAGCCGCCCTGGCCACTCAAGGTCCAGAGACCGAACAGGCGCTCACCGCCGAGTACGTAGGATTGGATCTCCTGGGTTTCTTCACGTTGCTTGAGTTTGCGCTGGCCCTCGGCATCACCCAGTTCACCGGCAGCCTGCGGGTCTTCAAAGGCGATGCTGGTGGAGTTGCGGATTTCGCTGTCCTTGTAGCGGCTGTACAACGTGCGCAGGTAATAGCTGCTGGAGTCATCGGGCTTGTAGTCGAAGTTCAGCCCGCCACCGGCCCGCTCGCGACGAATGTCGTAGTCGCGCTGTTCGAACTCTTCGAGGCGTGAGCCTTGCTCGAAATCCCAGGCACCGCCGGTTTCGACGTTGTCCGAGCCGAAGTCACGCTTCTGCCAGCTCAGCGCCGCGGCCACGCCGAAGTTATCGATGCCGTCGCCGAGGCTGAAGCGATCGCTGATGGCACCGGAGAATTTCGGGCTGGTCTGGCCGGTGTTCTTGTCATAGCTGGCTTCGCTGCTGCCGGTATAGAACAGACCCTTGTGGTCGAAGGCCGAGAGACTTTTGACGTCCACCGTACCGCCCAGGGAATTGGCGTCCATGTCCGGTGTCAGGGTCTTGATCACCGACAAGGATTGCACCAGCTCCGAGGGCAGTACATCCAGGGCAACGGCCCGCCGCTCGCTTTCCGGGGCCGGCACCAGCGTACCGTTGATGGTCACGCTGTTGAGGTCCGGCCCCAGGCCGCGCACGCTGACAAACCGACCTTCGCCCTGGTCGCGCTCGACGCTGACCCCGGGCAGGCGCTGCACGGCTTCGGCGACGTTTTCATCCGGCAATTGCGCCACGCCGTCGGCATGCACGACGCTCTTGATGCTGTCGGCGCTGCGCTGCTCCTTGAGGGCCTGGTCGATGCTGGCGGCCTGGCCAACCACTTCGACGTGTTCCGTGGCCGCCTGCTCGGCGGCGCTCAAACGCTCACTGGCAATGGCCATCGCCAATGCGGTGAACGTGAAACCGACGAACCCGGCAGTGCTGGTGCGGTGGTGCATGGTGGTCCTCCCCCAGGAATCCGAACTTCCGCCAGGCAATGACCCGGCAACTGGGAGGGCACGCTAGGGGTGGGGAATGACGGTTCTGTGACAGGGCTTGGCCGTGGAGGCTGGAATAGGCTGATTTAGGCGGGCTGGCGAGTCGGAATGAGCTGAAATGACCTGTTTTACAGACTCAGAGAATCTGAAGGGCGAAGGAATTTGGCGAAACGTCGCACCGCTGCGGGAGCAAAGCTTGCTCGCGATGCAGGCGCCTCGACTCCCTGAAAAACCGCCTCGTCTTCGTCGCGAGCAAGCTTTGCTCCCACAAAATCCGCTCGCCACAATGAGATAGGTGGCGATGTTATGAATGAAAAGTTCAGACAACCGATGAGCTGATTCGACCTCCCCCATCCATTCATCCACCGTCACCGCGCTGTCACATTCATCTGCTGTGCTGGGCCGCATTCCGCTTCTGGCAAAGGACTCCGGCCATGTTCTCCGTGCTCCGCCCGCACCGCCTCAAACTCGCCCTGTTCCTGCTGGCGGCCAACCTCGGGTTGATCCTGCATTTGGCCAGCGGCGAACTCAAACCCATCGCCGAATGGGTCTGGCTGGACATCCTCGGTGAAGGTGGCTCGGCGCTGCTGGCGCTGGTCTGGCTGGGGCTGGTGCTCAAAAGCCGGCCGGCCGGGCGGGTCACCAATTACCTGGTCCTGGGCCTGGGCTGCATCTTCTTTTCCTGGTGGATCGACAGCCTCGATGAATTCATCCGCCTGCCCGCCAGCATCACCTGGGATCACTGGCTCGAATCCGGGCCCATGCCGGTGGGCATGATCCTGCTGACCCTCGGTATCTATCACTGGCACCGTGAACAATTGGCGATCAATGGGCAGATGGAGAAGCGCGAGCGTCTGTTCCGTGAGCACCGTTTGTTCGACAAACTCACGCCGTTGGGTGGCGCCGACTTTCTCAAGCACGAACTGTCCGCCAGCCTGGAAGACACACGCCGCCGTCAGCAACCGCTGTCGCTGCTGGCACTGGACCTGGACAACTTCACCGCCATCAACCAGCGTTTCGGCCACGGCGAAGGCGATGCGGTGCTCCAGGCCGTCAGCCAATTGCTGGTATTGAACCTGCGGCGCCAGGACTTGCTGTGCCGCCTGGCCGGCGATCGTTTCGTAGTGCTGCTGCCTGATACCGGCGAGAGCCAGGCCCGACGCCTGGCCCTGGAGCTGGAAATATCGGTGCGCAGCCTGGCCCACAAGACCCGGCAACACGGAGAACGCTTGCAACTGGTCGCCAGCACGGCGGTGGTGATGGCGTTCGACGAATCCGCCGACGCCTTGCTCAAACGCCTGAACCTGGCGCTGGCACAGTCCCGCACCACGTTGGCGAAAAGCGCCTGAGGCCGTGCCATGACACTCAAGACGTGCTGGTACGAAACCGACAGTCGCTTCATTCCGGGGCACTATCAACCTGCCGCGCTGATCGACCTGGCACTGTCGCGGGACATCGACAGCCATCGCCTGCTGCGCGGTACCGGACTGTTCCACGACGATATCCTTGCCGGACAAAGCCGCATCAGCCCGCAGCAATTCCTCGGCCTGATCGACAACAGCCGGCGCCTGCTGGATGCCAGCGACAGCAGCTTCCTGTTCGGCCAGCGGCTGTTGCCGGGACATTACGGGCCCGCGAGCCACGCGTTACGCCACGCGCAGAATCTGCATCAGGCCCTGCAAACCCTGATCGACCAGCAGGCGCTGCTCAGTCCATTGGCCGCCCCACGGCTGCTGGTGGACGAGCACTATGCCTATGTCCATTGGCTGGACAGTTGTGGCGCCGATGAGCAATGGCGCTTCGTGCTGGAGGCGAGCATGACCTCGATGGTGGCGATGAGTGCCTGGCTCAGCGGCGAACGCTTGCCCTGGCAGTGCAGCTTTCGCCACAGCGAGCCGCGTTACGTCGAGCAATACTGGGTGCACCTGGGTGAGCACACCCAATTCGACCGCCCCCTGGACTTGATGCGCCTGCCCCGCCACTGCCTCGCCCAGCCCTGGCCCAACGTTTCGGCCACCGCCGGCCAGGTGGCGCGGATCGAAGCCCGCGACCAACTCGATCAACTGGGCTTTGTTTCCAGCTTTCTGGATTGCCTCTACGACTACCTACACGTCCATGTACAGCAGACGCCAAGCCTGGAACAGACCGCCCAGGCCTTCGCCATGAGCCCGGCAACCCTCAAGCGCAAGCTGCACAAGCATCACACCGGTTTCCAGCAACAGGTGGACCGGGTACACACCCATGTGGCGTTGTATTTGTATCAGGTCAAGGGCTTCAGCAACGAGGAAGTGGCGCAGTACCTGCGCTTCAACGATACAGCGAACTTTCGTCGCTCGTTCAAGCGCTGGACCGGCAGCACGCCGAATCTGATCCGGCAATTGTTGGCGTTGGGTTGAGCGCTGACGTCGTGCGCGATCTTGTGGCGAGGGGATTTATCCCCGCTGGGCTGCGCAGCAGCCCCAGAGCAGTCAGCTCAACCCAAGGGGGGCGTCTATGTACAGTTTTGGGGCCGCTGCGCGCCCCAGCGGGGATAAATCCCCTCGCCACAAATGCGAGCTTGCGGAATCAATGCCCGCGAATGTAGTGCTCCAGTTGTCGGATCAAGTCCGCCTGCTCGACAATCGCCTCTTTCACCAGGTCACCGATGGACAACAGGCCGATCAACTGCCCGTTATCCAGTACCGGCAGGTGGCGCAAGTGGCTGTCGGTCATGACTTCCATGCAACGGTCGATGCTCTGCTGGCTGTCGGCGGTGACCACCGGAGTGCTCATGATGGTGCGCACTGGCGTACCCACCGATGAACGCCCCTTGAGCACCATCTTGCGCGCATAGTCCCGCTCGCTGAATACCCCCACCACCTGGCCGTCCTCGATCACCGGCAACGCGCCGACATTTTTCTCGGCCATGATTTGCAGCGCTTCGAGCACCGTCTGCTCGGGGGCGATGCTGTGGACCTGTCGGTTCTGCACACTCTTGAGTCTCACCAGTTGAGCAGCGGTTTTCATTGTTCATCCCCACATTTGACTGCAGTTTTCAACTCATCCAATGGCTCGGATCAGTCCTCGCCAATCTCCACCACATCGCCATTGAGCCGCACCGGCCATACCCGCAGGCGCTGCTCCGGGTACTCCAGGCAAGAGCCGTCTTCCAGCCGGAAATGCTGCTTGTACATCGGCGAGGCAATCACCAGGTCACCCTTGATGCTGCCCAACAAACCACGCCCGATGACATTCGCACCCGACTTGGGATCGCGGTTGTCGACAGCGTACAGCGGCTTGTCCTGATGCTCGGGCAGGTACAGCAATGCCACTTGGCTGCCGTCATGCCAGGCGACCACACCAGAGTTGGGTACCAGGTCGTCGCGGCTGCACAGGGCACGCCATTGCGACGGTTCCTGGGCGACATCGCGGACAGGAATACGAACAACGTTTGACTGGTTCATCAGAGCACCTCCTCGGTAACGGGAATCAGGTGAAGTTCGCCGGCGTGGACTGGCCGGCGCTGGCCGCGCTCCCGGACAAAATGAACATCCGGATCACCACGCCCGTCGTTGACGAAGGTGCGGAAACGCTTGAGTTTGTCCGGATCCTTGAGGGCATTGGCCCATTCGCATTCATAACGATCGACCACCAATTGCATCTGCGCTTCGAGCTCGGCGCCCAGGCCCAGGCTGTCGTTGATGATCACGTCCTTGAGGTAGTCCAGGCCGCCTTCCAGGCTTTCGCGCCAGACCGAGGTGCGTTGCAACTTGTCGGCGGTGCGGATGTAGAACATCAGGAAGCGGTCGATGTAGCGGATCAGCGTGGCGTCATCCAGGTCAGTGGCGAACAGCTCGGCGTGACGCGGGCGCATGCCGCCGTTGCCGGCCACGTAGAGGTTCCAGCCCTTCTCGGTGGCGATCACGCCGACGTCCTTGCTCTGGGCCTCGGCGCACTCACGGGTGCAACCGGACACCGCGAACTTGAGTTTGTGCGGCGAGCGCAGGCCCTTGTAGCGATCCTCGATGGTCAGGGCCATTTGCACGCTGTCTTGTACGCCGTAGCGGCACCAGGTGCTGCCCACGCAGGATTTCACCGTTCGCGTGGATTTGCCGTAGGCATGGCCGGTTTCGAAACCGGCTTCGATCAGCTCGGCCCAGATATCCGGCAGCTGGTGCAACTGGGCACCGAACAGGTCGATGCGCTGGCCGCCGGTGATCTTGGTGTAGAGGTCGTATTTCTTGGCGACCACTCCGATGGCGATCAGTTTGTCGGCGGTGATTTCCCCACCGGCGATACGCGGTACCACCGAATAGGTGCCGTTTTTCTGCATGTTTGCCATGAACGTGTCGTTGGTGTCCTGCAACGGCACCAGGGACGGGTCCATGATCGGCTGGTTCCAGCACGACGCCAGGATCGAGCCCACCGCCGGTTTGCACAGATCGCAACCGGTGTGACCGCGACCGTGCTTGGCCAGCAGCTCTTCGAAACTGATGATGCCTTCCACCCGCACCAGGGCATACAACTCCTGGCGGGTGTAGGCGAAGTGTTCACACAGGCTCTTGTCGACGCTGACACCGCGGGCCGTCAATTCATGCTCGAACACTTGCTTGACCAAGGCCGCGCAACCACCACAACCGGTACCGGCCTTGGTGTCGCATTTGAGCCGGCCCAGATCGGTACAGCCACCATCGATGGCCGAGCAGATCGAGCCCTTGGTGACGTTGTGGCAAGAGCAGATGGTCGCGGTTTCGGGCAAAGCCGCCGGGCCCAGGGTCGGGGCGCCTTCGGACGATGGCAGGATCAGGCTGGCAGCGTCCTTGGGCAAGGCGATGCCGTTCTGCATGTATTGCAGCAAGGTGTCGTAATAGCTGTTGTCGCCCACCAACACTGCGCCGATCACTCGTTTGCCGGCGGCGTCCACCACCAGGCGCCGGTAGCTGGCGCTGGTTTCGTCAATGAACTGGAAGCTGCGCGAACCCGGCGTGTTGCCATGGGCATCGCCGATGGAGCCAACGTCCACGCCAAGCAACTTGAGCTTGGTCGACATGTCGGCGCCAGTGAAGGCTTCAGCGCTTTCGCCGCACAGCCGGGCCGCGACATTACGGGCCATCTGGTAGCCCGGGGCGACGAGGCCGAAAATACTGCCGTTCCAGGCCGCGCATTCACCGATGGCGTAGATGTGCGGGTCGCTGCTTTGGCAATGATCGTCGATGACCACGCCACCGCGCGGGCCGATCTGCAAGTCGCTCTGGCGGGCCAAGGCATCCTGGGCACGGATGCCGGCGGAAAACACGATGAGGTCGGTTTCCAGGAAATCGTCGTCGCCGAAGTTCATCCGATAACGGTACTGCTCACCGGCAGTGATCGACTGGGTGCCCTTGGACAGGTGCACGCCGACGCCCAGGCTTTCAATGCGCGCCTTGAGGGCCAGACCGCCCTGGGTGTCCAACTGCACCGGCATCAGCCGTGGGGCGAATTCCACCACATGGGCTTCCAGGCCGAGGGTCTTGAGGGCGTTGGCCGCTTCCAGGCCCAGCAGGCCACCACCGACCACCACGCCACGGCGAGCATTGCTGGCGGCGGCACGGATCGCGTCCAAGTCCTCCAGAGTGCGATAGACCAGGCACGAATCGCCTTCGGCGCCTTCAATCGGTGGCACGAACGGATAGGAACCGGTGGCGAGCACCAGCTTGTCGTAGTGAATGCGATCATGGGCGGTCACTACCTGATGCGCGTCACGGTCGATTTCCAGTACGGGTACGCCCAAGTGCAGGGTGACGCCAGGCGTCTGGTACAACGACGCCTCGCCAAGGGCCAGGGACTCGGCGTCGCGCCCCGAGAAATACTCGGACAGATGCACGCGGTCGTAGGCCCGCATCGGCTCTTCGCTGAACACATGCACGCGGTAATGATTAAGGGCACCGCGCTCGATCAGTTGCTCGACGCAGTGATGGCCGACCATGCCATTGCCGATCACGATCAGCGTTTGCAGCTTGTTCAGAGAAGCAACGTTGGAGTTCATAAAAAGCACCCGACAAAAGCCCATCACGATTTTGAAAGCAAAAAAAAGACGCCTGAAACCTTGCGGTTCCAGGCGTCTTTGCCTGTTCTGTGCGGTAGCGGTCCGGCGACTGCGCCCTGACCTACCGTTGTTCCTCCGGCCTGCTGGCATTCGATCTTCGTTGACCGACGGAGCTGCCCACTCGACTGGGTTCGCGGTGGGCCTGGATAGCCTCTTGCAGCGAGCGTGCCAAACTTCGCCCAGCCCCTACTCATGGCAGCGCGTTCACCGCTGTCCCCCCTGTGGGAGCGGGCTTGCCCGCGAAGACGCCAGTTCTAACACCACAAGCCGACCGGCGCCCGCCCCCCTTTCCCAAGCACCACCCACTGCCTTGCGATGGTGCGATCACCCTGCCTGCGGCTTCATAAAAGTGCAGTCGTTCGAACACCCCGACCAATCCTGAACCGAGGTGTTGACCG
Organism: Pseudomonas sp. 43mfcvi1.1; assembly: GCF_900115935.1. NCBI lineage: Bacteria > Pseudomonadati > Pseudomonadota > Gammaproteobacteria > Pseudomonadales > Pseudomonadaceae > Pseudomonas > Pseudomonas sp. 43mfcvi1.1. The sequence continues at coordinate 203,479 of NZ_UETT01000007.1, forward strand.
GGCTGCACTATCGCGAGCAAGCCCGCTCCCACCGTTAATTTTGGTGACCTCAGGATCCGCATGCATCCGGGATCCTCTGTGGGAGCGAGCCTGCTCGCGATAGCGGTGGGTCAACTTGAAGGGTTATCGGCGGTCCTGGCCACCATCGCCACGATACTGGCCAGCAGTTCTTCTTTTGCCTCGGCAGCGCTGATTTCCCCAGTCGCGGCGGCATTGGACAGTGCTTCCGCCGCCCCGAGCATCGCCCGCAAGCCGGCCTGGGTGATGCCTTTCGTGCCGGCGAACGGCTCCAGCACGGCGCGGCACTTGTCGAGGAAAATGCCCTCGTACTCGCGCTTGATACGCTCCAGTTCCGGCGAACTGGTCAGTGCTGCGATCACCCCGGGAATCTCTCGGCCTTGCAACAGCACGCACTCGACGTAGGAAGAAGCGATTACCGCCGCGCGGCTTTGCAGGGTGGCCTCGCTCGCGTCGAGGGCCGCATCCATCAATGCGGTCTGACGGGCGTCGAAATCCTGGTAAAGCGCCGCCAGCAACCCGGACCGGGTAATGAAATGGTCGTAGACAATGGGCTTGGTCACCCCCGCCTGGTCCGCCAGCCGGGCCAATGTCAGGGCATCGCTACCCTCCTCCCGCACCAGTCGCCAGGCGACATCGAGCAATTGTCGCTGGCGGTCATGCCGGGACAAACGGCGACGAGGTGAAGACTGCGGATGTTCTTCGGTACTTGACATGATAACTTTACCAACCGTAACTTACTAAGCGTAACTTAAGCATACCGGTCTTCCAGACCTCGTGACCAGAAGGAGTTTCGCCATGCATGCACTCATCGTTGTGGCTCACCACGATCCGCGCTCCCTCACCCACAGCCTGGCCGGGAAAATCGCCGAAGGCATCACCCGAGCCAACCCCGTCGATACGTTCGAGATCGCCGACCTGGCCGCCGAAGGCTTCGAACCGCGCTTCAGCTTTGCCGACCACGCCGTCCACCACCGCGAGGCCTTGCCGCCCGCGGATGTGCTGGCCGAACAAGCCAGAATCGACCGTGCCGACGCGCTGGTATTGGTCTACCCGATTTACTGGTGGTCCATGCCGGCATTGCTCAAGGGCTGGATCGACCGGGTGTTTTCCAACGGCTGGGCGTTCGATTTCAGCCTGGACAAGCCGTTTATCCAGAAGCTGCAGCACTTGCGGGTCCATCTGGTGGGCGTCGGTGGTGCCGATGCCGACAGCTTCCAGCGCCACGGCTACGGTGAGGCGATGACCACGCAGATCGACCATGGCATTTTCGGTTATTGCGGCGCCCGGGTGGTGAGTTCCCAGCTTCTGTTCGACTCGGAAACCGCCGATCCGCAGCAGCATCTGCAGGCCGCCGACGCTATCGGCCAGCGCTTGTTCGCCACGCTCGACGAAACCACCCACGCGCCCGCGACGGCATGCGCCTGAGCTCAGAGCGCGCGACCACGGGCGGCAGACAGTGTCGCGTCACGCCCGTAGATATCCGGGACGTACACCGCCTGGCCCTGGCTGTCCGCTTGTGCCGTCCAGTAGCCCAGCAGGATCGGCACGGGCCGGGCCAGCCTGAATTCATGGGTCGCCTCGCTGGCCAGCAACGTGTCGGTGCGTGCCCGTTCGGCGGGGCTGACCAGCAGGTCGCGCAGGTGCATCACTTGCTCGATCCGCACGCAGCCTGAACTGAAAGCTCGCGGGCCCTTGCTGAACAACGCTTGGCTCGGTGTGTCATGCAGGTACACCGAGAACGGATTGGGAAAACGGATCGCCATTTTGCCCAACGGGTTCTTCGGACCAGGGTCCTGGCGCAACATGAGGTTGCCCGGGTGCTCCCAGTCGATGTCCTCCGCCAGCAACGGCAAGCCATCGCCATCGAGGATCCGCAGGTTGTGGCGGCTGAGAAACTCCGGATCTCGGCGGATCTCGGGCAGTTTGTCTTCACGCATGATGGTCGGCGGAATGGTCCAGGTCGGGTTGAGCGTCAGGCGGGTGACGTGGGATTTGAGCAACGGCGTCTGCCGTTGCGCACGCCCCACCTGGGTGCGGGTTTGCCAGACCGGCGCGCCGCCCTGGTAGACCGTCAATTGCGCCGCGGCCACGTTGACCAGGACACTGTCGTTTTCCACGTCCTGGGCCAGCCAGCGCATGCGCTCCAGGTTGATGCGCAACTGCTCGCGGCGCATGGCCGGGCTGATGTTCAGCTCGGTGACGGTCCACGGTCCCACCACGCCATCGGCCTGCAACGAATGCTGGGCCTGGAAACTCTTCATCGCCTCCACCAGTATGGGGCTGTAGTGCTCGTCGCTCACCTGCGGCGGCGTACTCAGGTAACCCTCGTTGAACAGTCGTTGAGCGAGGGCAGGTACGCGGGCGTCCTGTTTGTCCGGTTGCAGCAACGGCCCGCCCGGCACCGCTTGCCATTCGGCTAAAGGTTGTTGCCGCAGTCGGGCATAGAGGCCGCGCAGGTTGCGGTAGAGGTCCAGGTTCGGCCGTGCCTGTTCAAAGGCATCGGCCAGATTCTGCCGGCCCAGCCCGGCGATCGCCAGCACCACGGCCGGGTGATCCTGTGGCGGTGGGTTGGCCTTCCACACCGGCTCCAGCCGGTCTTGAGGCAGGTAACCGAAACGCAGGTCATGCAAGGCTTGCAGATAGCGCTGGCTGATGGCGATGTCGGCGCAATGAGGACCTTGGGCTGTGCCCGCGACCGGCAGGTTATAGCGGGCCGGATCCAAGCCGTCATCGGCCAGTTGCTGCAACTGGACCTGCAACGCCCCCCGTCGTTCGTCGTCCGACCAGACTTCCTGGCCTGCGTTTTGCTGATAGAACGCCTGCAAGTCGAGCACCGTCGGAAAGCTGGCACCCGCCGCGACGTCCGGGCACGCGACCGCCAGTTGCGCCAGTGTGGTCTGCACGAGCGCCGGATCGCTGTCTTCGGCTGTCGCGACCAATGGCGCAGTGAGCAATAAAAGGCTCAGGTAACATGCGGACTTTTTGAACAACTGCTTTACTCCAATCCATGGCCGTCTCGTTGACGGTGAATTTTGCGACAGGTACGACCCGCCATCATGCAGACAAACGAAACCGGACGGGATGCCGCGAACGAACACCACGCTGGAAATGCTTCGCCTGTACAGGGCTTTTTGCGCCGACTTTGCCTGGTCATGCTGGGCCTGGGCGTCATTTGCAGCCCGGCGCTGGCGGAAAAAAAGGCAAAGCCGCAAACGCTTTATCACAGCCTCGCCCAGGCAGCGCCGGAACTCAATCCCCTGGCACTCAAAAGTGCCTTGAGCGCCATGCAGTGCGCGGTCGCCAATGGCGCCAGCCAGGCCCGTCACCTGGCGGTCATCGACTACTCGCAGCCCTCCACGGCCCGTCGCCTGTGGATCTTCGACCTGCGCCAGAAGAAGCTGGTCTTGCGTGACCTGGTGGCCCATGGGCAGAAATCCGGGGAAAACTTCGCCACGCAGTTTTCCAATCGCCTGGGCAGTTACCAATCCAGCCTGGGCCTGTTTCGAACCCAGGAAAGCTACCAGGGCACCCACGGCTATTCGCTGCGCATGGACGGCCTGGAACCGGGCTTCAATGACCTGGCCCGTGATCGGGCGATCGTGATCCATGCCGCCGACTACGTGAACCCGTTGTGGAGCGCGCGCCAGGGACGCATCGGACGCAGCCAGGGTTGCCCGGCCGTGCGCCCGCAGGTGGTACGCCAGGTGATCGACAAGCTCAAGGGCGGCCAGTTCATGTTTTCCTGGTACCCGGACCCGGGCTGGCTCAAGCGTTCGGCCTATCTCAATTGTCAGCCGCAACAGGTGGCGAGTATTCTGGCTACCAGTGGAGGTTGAAACAGGCAGTTGCTGCGCAACTGAACGGGAGCAAGCTCCCTCGCCACAGGTTAAAATGCCGGCCTTTCGAATCCCTGGCGTTGCCTGAATGAATTGCGTAGCCCTTCAAACCCTTCACGACCACTTGCTGACAGCCCTGGAATCAGTGCCCGAAGAAACCCGTCGCCTGTTCCATGGCCGCGGGCGCTGCTGGCAGGGCCTGGAACAGGTCACTGTCGACTGGTTGCAAGGGATAGTGCTGGTGTCGCTGTTCAAGGAACCGGACCCCACGCATCTGGACGATTTGAACGCAATGCTGCTGGCGCTCGCCACGTCGCCGGCCTGGCAGCACAGCAAGGCCCATACGCTAGCGATGCAGCACCGCTACCTGCCACAAAGCCTCACCCAATGGCTGGTGGGCCAGCCCATCGATGAATGGACCCTGACTGAAGGTGGCCTGCGCTACCGGATCGACCTGGGCAAAAAGCAGAACAACGGCCTGTTCCTCGACATGCGCTACGGCCGCGACTGGGTGCGGGTAAACGCCAAGGGCAAGCGCGTGTTGAACCTGTTCGCCTACACCTGCGGCTTTTCGGTGGCGGCCATCGCCGGCGGCGCCCGGCACGTGGTGAACCTGGACATGTCCCGCGCGGCCTTGAGTCGTGGCCGCGACAACCATCGCTTGAACGGCCATGACTTGAGCCAGGTGAGTTTCCTCGGCCACGACCTGTTCAAATCCTGGGGCAAGGTGATCAACAGCGGGCCCTACGACCTGGTGATCATCGACCCGCCAACCTTCCAGAAAGGCAGTTTCCTGTTGACCAAGGACTACCAGCGGGTCCTGCGCCGCCTGCCGGAACTGCTGGCCGCCGACGGCACGGTCCTGGCTTGCAGCAACGATCCGGCCACCGGCCCGGATTTCCTTATCGATGGGGTGATCCGCGAAGCGCCCGGGCTGGTGTTCGAGGCGCGCCTGGACAATCCGCCGGAATTTCCGGACATCGACCCCGAGTGTGGCCTGAAGGCGTTGATCTTCAAGGCCACGGCGCCTGGTTTATAGCGATCCCGGTGCCCACCACGCGCTGACTAGGTTCGTGGTGATCCTGCGCACCAGCGACTCGACCTCCCGGCTCTTGACCGAGCGGTAGATCGCCATGGTCCGCCGCAGTTGGTCTTCGGTGAGCATCACCGGCCGGCCTGCTGCCCAATCCACATCCGCCACGGCCTCGAGCCCCACGCGGCGCCAGACGATCCGGTCGCCTTGGGTGACGGATTCCAGCGGGCTGGGTAGCTGGGCGTCCGGCTGCACCAGATTGTCCAGCATCACTTGCGGCCAACGGGACGGACTCACCGGTGCGCTGAAGGCGTCCACCAGGTCGTCATCCAGCCTTTCCCAGAAAGCCAGTCCTTCGGACCACTCCCGGGACATCAACCCCAGATACGGTCGCCAGGTCATTTCTCCCACTCGCGGGGTTTGGTCATTGCTGTTGAAGGTGTCCTGGGCATCGCTGAGCCAGTCGATGAACGCCTCCCGGGTCAGGTACGCCTGGCGCTGCACCAGGTCGGGGTAGCGCTCCGTCAGGGTATGGTTCCAATAGGCGTAATGCTCGGCCATGAAACTGGCATAAGGCACGCCTTGTCGAGCGAGACGGGCGCGCATCACCGATTCGAACAACGAAAAGTGCATTTCCAACTCAGCAAGGTCTGGCGTGTGCCGGTCCAGGATGCGCGCTTGCAGGCGCGTGCGCAGTTGCCGTAATTGCTGGTCGAAATCGCCCACCAGCATCGGGAGTGGGTCGTGAGTGTTCTGGTAGCCGATGTAGTGTTGCAAGACGGCGGCCGCCCGCCGGCGATCACCGAAAGACAACCCGACAGGCGTCTGGGCATCGGTGTTGCGGATGCCGGCGGAGAACCAGTCGATGAAATTCCGCATCCCGGGATCGTCGCGGGCGACTTCCAGCGCTCTCTGCAGGTTCGGTGAAATATAGAGCCAGTCATCGACGGTGTACTGGAAAGACTCGGGAAATATGGCGCGAAGGGCCTGGATCTGAACACTGGATAATGGATTGTCATCAAGCCATATGTCCGGTGAGTCCCGATCTGGCAAGCTGTTGAGCAAGGGAAGCAAGTCATCCTGGATATTGGTGATGCGGTTGCCTCGAAGATCGAGGACGAATCCATCGGACGAATGCCTGGAGAGCACCGCCAATGCCAATGCGGGCACCCGATCGAGTCCGGTCCTGGCCAGTTCCAGCTCGGACAGGTTCGTAAGCTCCGGCAAGTCGGGCAGGTCCCTGCAGCTGTTTTCGCTCAGGCGCAGGTCTTCCAAACGCGTCGCGGTACGCAGAAACGCACTGCCCTCCTCATCCAGGCGCAGGCCACAGCGCGACAGCTCCAGCGCTCGCAAATCCGGCAACCGGGTCAGCGCCTGCAACTGCTCGGGCGTGAAATGCAGGTTATCGGCCCATACCACTTCCCGCAGTTCCGGCAGCGCGGCCAGGCTGTCAATGGCAGCGATCACCTGCGCACTGGTTCCCGTCTCCGGGCCGCTACTGATCCCTGACAGACCCAGGGTCCATATACGGCTAGCGGGTTCAACTCCGGTCAACGGCGTGAAGACATTCTCGTTCAGATGGAGCGGATTGCTGTCCATTGACAGTTCCACTAGAAAACGTAACTCGCCTGCCGCCACCGGGATCGTGGTGAGCTGATTGCCCGTCAGGTGCAACGTGTCGATGTTGGGGAACAGCCTCAGGAAGTCCGACGGGTCCTCGCTAAGGGCCATATGGCTCAGCACCAACGAGCGGATATGCTCGAAACGCGCGCTGATGGGGGGCAACCGGCCCACGTCGAAAGACCTCAGGCGCAGTGCCAGTTCGCTGCCCTCCTGTCCCGGATCAGGTGTACGCTGCCAGGCACGGCGCAGTTCCCTGGCGATGGCATGGCGTTGCCCAACCAGGGTCTCACGGTCGTGCTGCTGTTCGTTGGGATGGTGGAAACCTTCATGGTCCACCCACTGGCGCAGTCCATCGTCCAACGTGGTCCATTCGCTTTCCAACTGGCCGACCAACTCGCCCAGGCTGATGCCTTGGCGCTCGGCCTGTTCGGTCAGGCTCGCCCGTAGCTGTGCGAGACTTTGCCCTCCATGGCTGGGATAGAGCCGCTCGAGACGCTGCTCCAGGCTGCCGCGCCAGACTTGCAGCGGTAGCCTGCCACGACCGCTGAGGGGATACACCAAGTGCCCGTTCAACCATTGCGGCCGAGATCCGACGCTGCCCTGGCGCCTCATCGACAGATAGGGGCGCAGGCCTTGCCGATCATCCAGGGCCTGGGCAAGTAATTGGGTCCGAAGCTTATCCGCCTCCCAGATATTCAGGCCCAGCGCCTGGCGCGCGTCGTCCGACAATGCCCTCAGCAGCGCGTCCTCCAGGCTCATGGCCCCTGCCAGTTCTTCGCCGGTTTCGTCAAAGGGGCGATATTTTTCGCCTTCCTGGCGAATGGTTTTCAAGGGGCCATCCTTCCCCAGCGTTATCGGGTCGTGCAGCTCGCGCAGCCAAAGACGCAGATGCACGCGGCCTTGCAACCGGGACGCATTGCCCAGCAGGCCGATGACGATGCGGTCACGATCCACGGTGCTTTCGCCGCGTTCCAGGGCGCGCAGGGCACGAGTCAGGCGCAGCTCGCGCAAGGCTTCGGCACACTGTTTGCCCAGATTCTCGCTCACCTTGCCTTCGAGCAAACGCAACCGATCATGACCTGAAATCTCATGGACCAGCTCGTTGGCGATGGATTCGGTCAGACTCGGAAAAGTCCGGGTCACCGCAACGGCCAAGGGATCGCGCCCGATGTGACGAGCCATGGCCGCGCTCACACGCGTGGCATTGTGCTCCAGGTACCCGGCCCAGCGTCCGGCCAACAAGCGACTGCGCTCCAACGGGAGCAGGCCGAAACTGCGTTGCCCGAGCAGCACACTCTGCTCGTCCATGCTCAAGTTTCCCAGGATGCGGGCCGCCCAGGCGTCGTGCTCCAGGTCCGTTTTGCTCAACAACAAGAAGCGCGTGTCGGCGATGTCACCCACCGGGTAGAGCCTCACGCCATCGTGGTAGCGCAACGTCAAGCCTTCGGGCCATCCCGGTAGATCGACGAGGGTCTGAGCGATGCGAAAATGCGTGCCCCCCGGCGCTTCGCCCCGGCGCAGGCGTCCAATGGCCTGCCGCAGCCCTTGCCAGTTACGTGCCTCATCCAAGGCGTCGGCCAATATCGCCGGCATCGGTTGGCCCTCGACTTGCAGGTAGCGCAGGTGCGCCTCGCTGATGCCAACCTGCCGTTGCAAGGCCAGGAGCGCGTTGTCGTTCAACTCGGCGGGCGTCTCGGCAAAGGCACGCAACAACGCCAGGCTATCTCGCTGCAACGGATTGCGATGGGCCCACTGCCAGCCGCGGGCACGGCTCCACTCCAGCGGCGGCCTCACACCTCGGTGCCCGGCCGGCAGGCGCAGGTTCAAAGCGTCCTTGCTGCCCTGCACTTCGAAATAGCGGTCCTCGATACGCACCCACGCCTCGTCTGTCGTGCGCCAGACACCCCAGGCGTCCTGCTCGGCCTCCACGGGGGGCAAGCGTTGCGCTTCGAAGGCACTGATGTCGCCATTCCACAGGCGCGTAGTGCCGTCACTCACCGGCATGGGTTCAATGGCCCCACCGACGAATCCCAGGTAAGCGCCTTGAGCGACCCCGAACAGCACGTTGAAGATATGCTCGATCCCTTCTTGCGCGTGGCCTTCATTGAATGCCTGGATGCCTTCGAAGATTTCGTACACCAGGCGCACGCCACCGACCGCCGCGGCGGTCATGCCGATAGGCGCGCAAAACGGGAAGAAGGTCGCGGCGACCATCAGCGAACGCTCGATAAGACTCTCCCAATAGTCGATGCGAGCCAGCAGCGCGCGCCAGTCCTGGTCCCGCGTCGGGACCATCAGCGCCGAGGCGTTGGCCAGGGCGTGGCCGCGCCACTCGTGATAGCAGGCGTGCCAATGGTCCTCACGCAGGTCCTTCAGGCCCCAGGCCACCTTGGGCGTGGGTATCCGGATGCGCCGGTGGCTGCCATCCTCGCCCCGCTCACCCTCGCGCCAACCGGTGATGCGCGCATAAATTTCCTGGAAGAGATTGAGGTTGTCCGTCACCGTCCACTCCACTTGATCGTGCAGCGCCGTGCCCAGGCTGGTCTGCAGACGCAACGGGAGGTAATGCATCAGGCCCTGGCGATAGCGGCGTTTGCGCACCCGTTCGGTGAGCTCCGCCGACAGCGCCTGCAGGCTTGGGAACTGCTTGAGCGGCGCCACGGTGTCATGGGGCATGTGCAAGACGATCGGGCGAACGCCATGGACGTCGCCCTTCAGCCCCCAGTACACCCGCACACCGAACAAGGGCGCCGAGAGCAACTCCAGCACCTTGACCTCGCAGGCAAGGGAAGCGACGGGCCGCTCTTCAAGATGAACGCCCACGTGGGCCAGCAAGCGTTCACCGGTTTCATCCAGGCGCCCATCCAGCCTGGCTTCGTAGGCGTCATAGGCGAGCTGGCTGCGTGCGTACGCCATGTAGGCCTTTGCAATCGCGGGCACCTCATTGGCAATACGAGGCATTTTGTGTTCGAGCAACTGTCGATAGGCTCCGCCCACATCCATGCGGCGACAGAGGCTGGCGAAACTGGCCGGGGTCGTGGCCAGTGTCGCGGTGTCCGACGAGGCGTCCCCTAGAGAGAACTCCCCTCGCTGGCCCTGGATGAAAAGTTCGCCCTTGTTATCGAAATCGCTGCCGACAACCGCGTCGGCGGGAGGGTAATTGCGCATGGCCGCCTCGATCACCGACAGCGAGGGGTCGGTGATGAAGGAACTTCGCCTGACCTTGGCCCGGCGTACCGCATCCGCCACAGTGCCGGTGCCAATCACCTGGTTCCAATCCTGTACTTGCGGCTGGGTCTTGAGCCGATCGAGGGTGAACGCATAGGGCCCCGGCAGGTCGGTGAGCAGTGCATTGAGCGCATCACTGTCGCGCTGCAATTGCCGGCTGAGCACTTTGAAACGTCTCTGCTGGGCCCGTGTGGCCCGCTTCAACCAGACGGGCAACCTGGCCTGGATAAAATCGATGTGGGTATCTTGAGTGGACATGCTGGACCTCCTTCCTTGGGGTCGTTTGTTCGTTCGAGCGCTAACGCACTTTGAGTTCTGGCGTGGCCGATGCTCTCCAAATCAACTGTGTTTTGATACCGTCCAACCGTTGCAAGGGATTGCGGTACCCGGGGTGATAAAGGTACGTCGCAGCTACATCACCAACGTCAACCACGCCGACACCAGCAGCATCACCGCCATGACCCGGTTGAACCGCCCCATCGCTACGGCGGAACGACAGAACCGGGCCGCACCAAGCCCCAGATAAGCCCAGACGGTCATGCATGGAATCGAAATGGCGAAAAACGCCAGGGACAGCCAGAGTACCCGCACCGTACGGTCGGCCTCGGCGCCGGCAAAAACGCTGACCACGGCCAACGCCATCATCCAGGTCTTGGGGTTCACCAACTGCAATCCGGCGGCCCCTGCCAGGCCCAGACGCGGGCCTTCGACCGGCCGATCCGGGTCGATGGCCTGGGCCGGTGCGCTGAAAATCTGCCAGGCCATCCAGCTCAACCAGGCAATGCCCGCCCATGAAAGCGCGGTCTGCACCGTAGCGTGGCGCGCCAGTAAATCGCCCAATCCCGTGCCCACCAGCAACACCAGCAAAGCCGCCGCGGCGCAGGCACCGAGGATGATCGGCACGGTGGTTGCCAGGCCGAAGCGCGAGCTGTGGCTCAGTACCAGGATATTGGTCGGGCCCGGGGTGATGGAGGCGACAAAGGCGAACAAGGCAAACGGCAGTAACTGGTCCATGGAGCAACGTCTCGGTGGATGATCGATGCCTTGATCATCCCCACGAAGGCGTGGTCAGTCTGGAACAATTGAGCAGCGCTTGCGGTAGTCCGCCGGACTCAAACGGTAGGCGCGCTGGAACCAGCGGCCCAAGTGGCTCTGGTCGGCAAAACCGAGCATGGCCGCCACCGCCACGGCGCTCTCGCCACAGGCCAGCAGGCGTCGGGCGCGGGCCAGGCGCAACTGGATCAGATAGGCATGGGGCGCCAGGCCGAAAGCCGCCTTGAACGCCCGGGTCAGGCGGAAACGATCCACGCCGGTGACCCGCGCCAGGTCATCCAGGCCGATGTCTTCACTCAGATGACTATGCAGATAATCCCGGGCCTGTTGCGCCACCAATGGCAGGCGCGGGTCGGGGTTGATCCGTGCGCGCCATTGCAGGTGTTGGGTCAGGTTGGCCAACAGGGTATCGAGGGCCGTCTGGCGCACGATGCGAATCTCCTGCTCATGCAAGCTCTGGAAGGCCAAGGCCGTGGCATTCGCCAGCCGCGCATCGTCAGTCAGGGTGGCAGCAAACCCCAACTGGGCATTGTCCGGCGCCACATCGAACAAGGAGCGCAACTCGCGCTCCAGCCAGTGGGGCTCCAGGTACAACGTGCGGTAGGTAAACCCTTGAGCGTGAGGGGCATTGCCGTCGTGGAGCTCGCCGGGCTCAAGCAGGAACACTTTGCCCGGCGTGCTGTTGTGCTGCTGGCGACGGCAATGAAACTGCTGCACGCCCTGTTCGGTCACGCCCACCAGATAGGCGTCATGCCAATGGGGATCGTAGGCATGCCCCTCGAAATGCGCGCGCACGGTCTCGATGCCGGACGTGGCGTCCTGCTTGAGATCGATCCAGTTGCGCGCGGTCATGCCCTGTCCCGTTCAGTGAATGTGCTCTTGGCAGATTAACTGCTGATGAGGCGCGTGTCTGGAAGATTTGTGCAAACCTTGGTGGAGACGGGCTTGCTCGAGAAAGCGTTCGGGGGCTGTAAATACATTTGTTGACTGACCCACCGCCATCGCGAGCAGGCTCGCTCCCACAGGAGAAACGCGGTCCCACCAAGAACCAGGCCGGCTGTCAGGCCGCCTTCGCGACTCGACCGAAGCCTCAGGCATCCGGAGTAATCACCGCCTCCACCGCCAAACGAGCCAGTTCGGCATCCTGCTCGGCCTTGACGCCGGATACACCGATAGCGCCGATGCACTGGCCGTCGTGGCGGATGGTCACGCCGCCTTCGAGCATGCCTTGCAGGTGCGGGGCGCTGAGGAAAGCGTAGCGGCCACCGTTGATCATGTCTTCGAAGACCTTGCTGTCGCGCCGGCCCATGGCGGCGGTGCGCGCTTTTTCGGTGGCGATATAGGCCGATAACGGCGAGGCATCGTCCAGGCGCGACAGCCCGAGGGGATGACCACCGTCGTCCACCACGCAGATCGACACCGCCCATTGACGCTGGTGCGCCAGTTTCTTGGCCGTCACCAGCAATTGCTCAACGTCCTGTTCAGTGAGTACCGCTTTGGTTTTCATGGATCACTCCGTGTTGTGCCGCAACAAGCCGGTAAGACAGCCCGCAAGCCAATGCCTGCGGGCCGAAAACACCCCGAGATTTACTCGCCGTAGATATCGAAATCAAAGTACTTCTGGCGAATCCTGTCGTACGTGCCGTTGGCGCGAATGGTCGCCAGCGCCTGATTGAAACGGCTCGCCAACGCATCGTTCTTGCGTACCGCAATGCCGATGCCCGTACCGAAGTATTGTTCCTCGGTGAAATTGGGCCCGACAAATTCGAAGTCCTTGCCCTCCGGACGCTTGAGCAGGCTCTCGTCGATCACCACCGAACTGGCCATGGTCGCGTCCAGGCGCCCACCCAACAGGTCGAGGAATATTTCGTTCTGCGAACCATAGCGCACTACCTCGGCGCCCGCCGGGGCAAAGTGATCAGTGACATAACGATCGAAGTTGGTCGCCCGCTGCACCCCGATCCGCTTGCCTTTGAGCTGGGCCGGGATATCGTTGATACCGCTGCCCTTGCGAAACACCAGGCGCGCCGGGATCCGGTAGTAACGGTCGCTGAAGTCCACCGACTTCAACCGCTCGGGGGTGATGGACATGGAGGAAATCACCGCGTCGACCTTTTTCACCTTGAGCGCCGGAATCAAGCCGTCGAACTCCTGTTCCTGCCAGATGCAACGGACCTTCATTTCGGCGCATAACGCCTGGCCGATGTCGTAGTCGAAGCCGACGATGGTGTTGTCCGGGGTTTTCGAGGCGAAGGGTGGGTAAGCTGCCTCGATGCCGATGCGCAGCGATGACTCGGCGGCTTGCAGGTTCGCGCCGAAAGCCAGCAGCGAGACGAGACCCAGTTTCAGGGCGATGCGTTTAACGTTCATTCAGTTGCTCCAGATGCGATGTTATTGATTCCGGACGCTCCATAGAAGTCATCCGTTATGGCAGCAGCAATGTGAACAAGCCCGGGCGATGACTCTGGCGGTCGCCTGCCCGGTGACAGCACAACGGTGATCCGGCCGACGGCCTCAGACCGCCGCCGTGACAATCAGCTCCAGCAAAATCTGCGGGTCATCGAAGGCTACTTGGGCCGTGGCTCGCGCTGGCGTCTGCGTGGCATCGACCCACTCGCTCCACTGCGCGTTCATGGCGGCGAAATCCCGCCCCATGTCTTTCATCCAGATCTGCACGCTGAGCAGCCTGTGCTTGTCGCTGCCCGACGCGGCGAGCAGTTCATCGACCCGTTGCAGCACCTGACGGGTCTGGCCCTGGATGTTCTGGCTGCAGTCGGTGGCGACGACGCCGCTGAGCCAGGCCACGCCGTTGTGCACGACGCTGCGGCTCAGGCGTGGGTTGCTTTCGATGCGTTGAATACTCATGTGGGTTCCTCGACGGAGAGACGCTCGCCGGCCAATTGGGCGAGCGTGATAGGTTTGAGGGGTGAACGGATGCGGTAATAGCCCACCTCGGCGGGCGACACTTGGCGGTGTTCGGCGATGATTTCAGTGACGCTCAGACCGCACTGGCGCCCCTGGCACGGGCCCATGCCGCAACGACCGAAGGCCTTGGTCTGGTTGGGGCCCAGGCAACCCTGGTCGACATGACGGCGGATGTCGCCAGCACTGACTTCTTCGCAGCGGCACACCGTGACGTCGTCGGCGGGAATGCGATTTTGCATGCCGGGGCGATACAGGATGTCGAGTAGCGGCCGTATGGCGCGGGCGCGGCCTAACGCCCGTTGCAGGGAAGACGCTTGCGCGGACTGGCCAGCGATTGCCAACGCGGCCAGGCGCCCCTCCAGTTGCGCCACCCGGGCCCCGCCGATGGCGCCACCGTCACCGGCGATGAAAATGCCCGGCACGCTGCTTTCACCCCATTGATTGCGGCGCACAATCCAGCACAATTGTTGTTCATTCCAGTCATGTTCCAGACGCAACGACCAACTGATCTGGGTGTTCGGCACCACCCCCTGATGCAGCAGGATCAAATCGGCGTGAATGCGCTGTGAGCGGCCTTGGCTGTCGAAGCTCAAGGCGCAGGCCCGGTCCGTGCCTTCAACCCGCAAGTTGCAAGCGCTGCGAAAATGCCGGACGCCGGCACGCTTGAGCTCCGCCAGCAGCCTCAGCCCTTTGAGCAGGTCGCGCCAACCGCGCAGCGCACCGGGAATTGCCCGCCAGGCCCGCAGCAGATCGCTTCGCTGGCTGGTATCCACCAAGGCCTCTGGCGCGATCCCGGCGCGCAGGTATTGCACCGCCAGCAGGTAGAGCAATGGACCACAGCCGGCCAGCACCACTGGCGTGGCCGGCACCATGGCCGCGCTTTTGAGCAAGATCTGCCCGGCTCCGGCGGTCATGACGCCCGGCAGGGTCCAGCCGGGAATCGGCATCGGCCGCTCGAAGGCCCCGGTGGCTATCAACAGGTGGCGCCCCTGCAAGACTTCAGCGCGCCCCTCGACCAAGTAGTGCACCTGACGCTGCGGCGTCACCTGCCAGATGGCCGCGCCAGGCAGATAGCGGGCACCGCATTGCAAAAAGTCGGCGGCCAATTTCGCCCCGGCAACATAGTCGTCACCCAACACGGCGCGGCTGCGTACGTCAGCCTGGAGCACCTGGCGATAAATCTGCCCGCCCGGGCTGGCCTGTTCATCCAGCACGACCACTGACAGGCCATGAGCCCTGGCTTCGAGCGCAGCGCTCATTCCCGCCGGGCCAGCACCGATGATGATCAGGTCGATGACTGCGTTATTCATCGCCGCCCTCCTCCCACGGTGCCAGGCAAGCGGCTCCGCGTTGGCGACGCACGCGCATGCCGCAACGTACCGGCACCAGGCACGCCTGGGTATTGGCTTGTCCGTCCACCTCCACCAGGCATTCGAAACACACACCCATCATGCAATAAGGCGCACCGGCACGACCGTTGATGGCGCTCTCGCGGGTGTGGCGAATGCCGCAGGCGAACAGGGCCGCAGCCAGGGATACCTCGGCGGGCACCGTGAGCGGCGTGCCTTCGAATTCGATTTGCACGCTGTGATCTCCCAAGATCAGCGGCCGGAACAGGCTGTCAGCCGACATGGCGCACCTCTGCTTGCGGGTTGAAACGTTGCAGCCCGAATGGCTTCACCGCCGGGTCATCGAATTCGCCGGCGATCCACGGCGCCAGGCGCAAGGCATGGGCAGCGGCCAGCGTCACGCCGCTGTGGCAGCTGACAATCGACAACCCCGGGCAGCCCTGGGGCGTTTCGTAGATCGGAAAGCCATCGGCACTCATCACCCGCAGCGCCCCCCAGGCCCGCACCAGGCGCACCTGGCCCAACCGTGGAAAACACTGCACCGCGCGCCGGGCAATAGCGGCCATGACCTGGCTGCCGGTGCCGTCATCGAAGCCCGCTGACTCGTGGGAATCGCCCAGTTGCAGCGTGCCCTCATCGGTCTGGCGGACATAGGTGGTGGGGTACTGTAGAAATGGCTCAAGCCGCTCGGTGACCAGGATCTGCCCCCGGTTCGGCTGCACCGGCACGTCCAGCCCCACCCTGGCCCCCAACGCCCGATTGCCGAGGCCGGCGGCCAGCACCACCTGGCGAGCAGACCAGCGCTGGTCTCCAGCCCGCAGTTCGAAGCCCGTGGCACCCGCGTCGATAGCATCGACGTGATGGCCGTTAATGAGTTTGACCCCGCGCGCCTGGCAGGCGGCGTAGAGCGAGCGCAGCAGCTTGAGCGGGTTGACGTGGCCGTCCATGGGCGAAAAGCAGCCGCCCACCACGTCTGGCCCAATACCGGGCAAGCGGGTGCGTAGTTGCGCAGCGTCCAGCAATTCAAAGGGGTAGTCGCCGGCAAAGGCGTCACGCAGCCAACCCAGCCGACGGCTTTCCTCGGCCATTTCTCCATCGCTCAGGCACAACTGGAACCCACCCTGTTGGCGCAAATGGACGTCGATGCCGGTATCGGCTTGCAACGCCTTGGCGAACCGAGGCCAGAGCGCCACCGATTCCCGCGTCCACTGCGCATATGGGCTCATGCGGTAGCCCTTGCCCTGGACCCAAAGCAGACCAAAGTTGCCTCGGGCCGCGCGAATGGCATCGTCGCCTTCATCGAGCACACTCACCCGGCGCCCGAGCAAGGCCAGCCCATAGGCGATGGACATCCCCACCAGGCCGCCCCCCACGACAATGACATCAGTTTTTTGCATGGCTTTCTTATCGCTGCTTTTGATGCCTTACACTTAGTAAAGTGCCGGCCCTGTGGCTGGTTAAAGCGGTTGTGGACGATCCTAGAGCGATGACAATCTCTTGAAAAATGCTTTATTTTGGCAATCTCATGTCTTTTTGTTATGGACTGGAAGCGCACTATGAACCTCCGTCAACTGGAAGCTTTTCGCGCCGTGATCCTGGGCCAGACCGTGACCCGCGCCGCCGAAATGCTGCACATCTCGCAACCCGCGGCGACCCGGCTGATCGCCAGCCTGGAAGAGGACATCGGTTTCAGCCTGTTCGACCGGGTCAAGGGGCGGCTGCAACCCACCGCCGAGGCCATGACCCTGTATCAGGAAGTGCAGCGCTCGTTGTTAGGCGTGGAACGCATCGCGCGGACCGCCCAGGACATCCGCACGCTCAAGCGCGGCTCCCTGCACATTGCCTGCGCACCGGCCATGGGCTTGTCATTCGTGCCCCGGGCGATTGCCGCGTTCATGGCTGAACACGATCAAGTACAGATATCACTGGTGGTGCATTCGTCCCGGGAAGTGGTGGACCTGGTGGTGGGCCAGCGCTGCGACCTGGGCCTGATCGTGCTGCCCAACACTTACCCCAGCCCCCGCGCCGAAAAATTGCTGGCAACGCGTATGCTCTGCGCCCTACCGGCCGGCCATCGCTTGCAGGACCAGGCCACCATCCGTCCAGAGGATCTGCAGGGCGAACCGTTCATTTCCTACCCGCAGTCGATTGCCTCACGCCAACACATCGACGCCATCTTCGCCGCCCATGGCGTAGACCGTGAGCTGCGCCTGGAAACCCAGCTCTCGTTGCCCATGTGCGCGTTCGTCGAACAAGGCCTCGGCGTGGCGCTGGTGGATGCCATCAGTGCCGTCGAGTACCGGGGCCAGGGCATCGTCTTCCGGGCCTTCGAACCGGCGATAGAAATGGACTTCAGCATGCTCCTGCCCATCCAGGGGCCGGTTTCCAGGCTGCAAGCCAGTTTTCTGGAGCACATGCAGCGGTTTATCGAAGCGCAGGTGCCGGCGCCCTATCGGTTTTGATGCAATCGTCGATTCAGCATCAATGGATCCACTAAATAACCAATCATCCACAAATCCAGCAAAACAATTGACAAGCAAATTAGTTAAGAGAGTTAATGGATCCACAGACAAGAACAACATCCGCCTGGAGATCCGTCATGTACCCCAAAAATGCCTGGTACGTTGCCTGCACCCCCGATGAAATCGCCGACAAACCCCTGGGTCGCCAGATCTGTGGTGAGAAGATGGTTTTTTACCGCGGGCATGAGGGCAAGGTCGCGGCCGTGGAAGATTTCTGCCCTCATCGCGGCGCCCCGCTCTCCTTGGGTTATGTCGACAACGGCAACCTGGTGTGCGGCTATCACGGTCTGGTGATGGGCAGCGACGGCAAGACCGTCGAGATGCCAGGGCAGCGGGTACGAGGGTTCCCTTGCAACAAGACTTTTGCGGTCCAGGAGCGGCATGGGTTCATCTGGGTCTGGCCTGGTGACCAGGCGCTGGCCGACCCGGCGCTGATCCATCATCTGGAATGGGCCGAAAGCGATGAATGGGCCTATGGCGGAGGCCTGTTCCACATCCAGTGCGACTATCGCCTGATGATCGACAACCTGATGGACCTGACCCACGAAACCTACGTCCATGCCTCAAGCATCGGCCAGAAGGAAATCGACGAGGCGCCGCCGGTGACCACGGTCGAAGGTGACGAAGTGGTTACCGCCCGGCACATGGAAAACATCATGGCCCCGCCGTTCTGGCGCATGGCCTTGCGCGGCAACAACCTGGCCGACGATGTGCCGGTGGACCGCTGGCAGATCTGCCGCTTCACCCCGCCCAGCCATGTACTGATCGAAGTGGGTGTCGCCCATGCTGGCAACGGCGGTTATCACGCCGCGCCGCAATTCAAGGCATCGAGCATCGTGGTGGATTTCATCACGCCGGAAACCGAGACCTCGATCTGGTATTTCTGGGGCATGGCGCGACATTTCCAACCGCAGGATGAAGCCCTTACCGCGTCCATTCGCGAAGGCCAAGGCAAGATTTTCAGCGAAGACCTGGAAATGCTCGAGCGCCAACAGCGCAACCTGCTGGATCATCCGCAACGCAATTTGCTCAAGCTCAACATCGATGCCGGTGGTGTGCAGTCCCGTCGGGTGCTGGAGCGCTGGATCGCACGGGAACGGGAAGCACAGGCCGGTTTGATCGCCAGCAGCCATCAACCGCAAGTGGCGGAGCAGCGGCCATGATCGAAGTCCAGGTCGCGGCGCGACACAACGAAGCCCTCGACATCTGCAGCTACGAGCTGACGCGTGTCGATGGCGAGCCGTTGCCGGCCTTCACCGCCGGCGCCCATATCGACGTGCATTTGCCCGGCGGGCTGATTCGCCAGTACTCGCTGTGCAATCATCCCGAGGAACGGCATCGCTACCTCATCGGCGTGCTCAAGGATCCGGCGTCCCGCGGTGGTTCGCGCAGCCTGCATGAGCTGATCCAGCCAGGCATGCGCTTGCACATCAGCGAACCGCGCAACCTGTTCGCCCTCGCCCCGCAAGCCCGGCGCAGCTTGTTGTTCGCTGGTGGCATCGGTATTACGCCGATCCTGTGCATGGCCGAGCACCTGGCCCAGAGCGGTGCGACGTTCGAGCTGCATTACTGCGCCCGCGCCCGGGACCGCGCGGCCTTTGTCGAGCGCCTGCGACAATCCCCTTACGCCGACCGGGTATTCCTGCATTTCGATGAAGAACCGCAAACCCAGCTGGACGCCGCCAGGGTCCTGGCCGCGCCCGGCGATGACCTGCACCTCTACGTGTGCGGGCCCGGTGGTTTCATGCAGCACATCCTCGACACAGCCAAGAGCCAGGGCTGGCAAGAAGCCTGCCTGCACCGCGAATACTTCGCCGCCGCCCCCACCGATACCCGCGCCGATGGCAGCTTTTCGGTCAAGCTGGCCCGCAGCGGCCAAGTGTTCGAGGTGCCGGCGGACCGCAGTGTGGTGCAGGTACTGGAGAGCCATGGCATCGAAATTCCGATTTCCTGCGAGCAAGGTGTATGCGGCACCTGCCTGACGCGTGTGCTGGAAGGTGTACCGGAACATCGGGACATGTTTCTGACCGAGGCGGAACAGGCCGGCAACGACCAGTTCACACCGTGTTGTTCCAGGTCCAGGACACCAGTCTTGGTACTGGACCTCTAACACCGGCATTGTGGGAGCGAGCCTGCTCGCGATGGCGTCGGTTCTGCAGCATCGAGGGTGACTGACCCACCGCTTTCGCGAGCAGGCTCGCTCCCACAGGGGGTCTGTGGTGGGTCACAAATCCAGCAGTCATCCACAATTGGGGTTGTTCACTCCGAACGCAGAATCACCTTCATCCGCTCGTCAGCCAGCGTCGAGCCGAACACTTCGGCGTAGCGCAGGGTCGCATTGGCATGCTCGCGCATGATGGCCTCGGCACGGCCGCTCTGGCGGTTGATCAGGGCGTCGAACACCGAATGGTGTTGCATATGGGCATAGTTGAAGCGGCGAAACTCGCCGGCCATGTTCTGGCGATCCACCGCCAGGGCCGTGACTGAAGCGAATGGCAGATGATCGTTGCGGGCCAGGGCATCGGCAATCGCCGGGTTGTGGCTGCCTTCGACGATCACCTGGTGAAAGCGCATGTTGAGGTCGTGATAGACCTCCAGGTCGTCCTCGGTCACATAGCCCTTGGCGAACAGTTCATCGCCCTGCAGCAGGCATTGCTCGAGTATCGCGCGGGCCTCTTCAGACAAACCGTGCTCGGCCGTCTGCCGTGCCGCCAGGCCCTCCAGCACGCCACGCACCTCCACGGCCCCGGCGATCTGCTCGGCGCTGACCGAACGTACCTGGAAACCTCGTCCGCCGAAGCGCACCAGCAACCCTTCCTGCTCCAGGGTGCGGAACGCCATGCGCACCGGCATGCGCGAAACACCGAACAGCTCAGCCGTGGGGACTTCCATCAAGCGCTCACCAGCGGCCAGCTCGCCCGAGGCGATCATCTTGCGCAGCGCAACCAGCACCGTTTGGCCGGGCTTACTCATCCAGGCGATTCCAGAGAAAAGAAGCCGTCATAGTAAAAGGCTTGGCGCAGCGTGTCACGGCAAGGCACCGGCCCCGGTCGATGGGGTCGCTCTCAGGTTGTTCAACTCCCCGCCAACTCGCGCAACTGCGCCAAGGCCTGCTCGTCCAAGGTAATCCCATGTTCATTGGATTTGCTGCGCTCGCGATGGCGACGATCCCCCGGCAACCGGCGCAACCCGACGCCATGCATCTGCCTGACCAATTCCTGGCTGCGCTCGGCGAAATCCTGCCCGGCGGTCTTGCTCGGGTCGATCACGATCAACAACTGGCCGGTCCACGGCGTCTTGGCGCCCGGATGGTTGTGCCAGTCGAATTCGAAGGAAAAATTACCGCCAGTCAGGGCGGCGGCCAGCAACTCGACCATCATCGACAACGCCGAGCCCTTGTGCCCGCCAAATGGCAGGAGCGCACCACCTTCGAGAATCGCCTTGGGGTCGCGGGTCGGCTGGCCGAGGCTGTCCACGCCCATGCCCGGCGGCAACAACTCGCCCTTGCGTGCGGCAATCTGTACGTCGCCGTGGGCGATGGCGCTGGTGGCGAGGTCGAAGACAATCGGCTCGCCGTCGGCCCGCGGTGCGGCGAAGGCAATGGGATTGGTGCCGAACAATGGACGGTCGGCGCCATGGGGCACCACGCACGTCATGCTGTTGACCACACTCAACGCCACCAGGCCTTCATAGGCAAACGGCTCGACATCCGGCCAGAGCGCGGCGAAGTGATGGGAGTTGCGAATGGCCAGGACAGCGATACCGGCGCTGCGAGCCTTCACCACCAGCAATGGACGCGCGGCGGCCAGGGCTGGCTGGGCAAACCCGTTACCGGCGTCCACTGCGACAAACCCTGATGCGACATCTTCGACCGTCGGCACAGCCTGACCGTTGACCCAACCGCTGTTGAGCGTCGAGACATAACCGGGAATGCGAAACACCCCATGGCTATGGGCTCCGTCGCGCTCGGCCCCGGCACAGTTTTCAGCCAGGCACCGCGCAACGTCGGTCGACGTGCCATGACGCAGGAAAATCTTCTCCAGCAGGTTCACCAGAGCATCGTAGGACAAGGTGCAAGAAGCGGCATGATCGGATGGCGCAGACATCTGAAGCTCCAGAATGATTGTTGGAGGTAGCAACAGCGTAAAGGACTCGCCGGGTGATTAAACACCGCTTCGCGGTGCGAGCAAAGCCTGCTCGCAAAAGCCGCCACAGCTCTCCAGTGGGGGCGAGCCTGCTCGCGATAGCGGTAGGTCCGCTTGCATCGATATTCCAGCCTGAGAGGCCTCAAACCCAGCGTGCGGTAACTATGTACCACCTTTGCCCATTCATCGTTGCCTAGTCTGGCGGCTTCCTCCACGTTCGCGCCGCCTTGAGGCGCCTTGATCGAGAAGCAACGATGCTCACTGAAACCACACCACTTTTATTTCCCGAGGTATTGAACGCCCATCGCCTGGACCAATTGACCGCCACCCACGGGCTGACCCAGGCAGACCTCGACTGGTTACACCATATCGCCCTGCCCAACCACATCCGGCGCACGGCGCAGACGCCACCGATGTTCGCCGAAACGATTCTGTTGCAAGCCGAGAACAAACCGCCCATCGCACTGGCCGGCTGCCTTGCCCTCAGCACCTCGACAGACCGCAGCGCATCGAGCACCCAACCGGCGTTCCTCTACACACCCAGTGGTGGAATCGAAAAACTCGACAACCTGGCATCCCTCGAACAAAAGATCGATCGGATACGCCAGGACGCTGTGCAACGCGACGACCTGTTTCGCCTCCTGTCGATTTCCCAGCGCAGCGAATTGATCAGCACGACCAACATCAGACAGACCCGGCAACTCATCGAAGAGGATGTGTTCCAGGCTCAACTCAAATCCATCGAGGACGCCCAGAGCCTCAATGCCCTGGCCATGGTGAACGAGCTGATCAGACTGCCCTCGTTACGATCGATGCTTGACCAGATATTGAGCGAGGCACTGCCGGACCTGGATCATCGACAGATCCGCGTGGCATTCAGCAAGGGCGGGCACCTGGCAGGTCCAAAGGCAATCCAGGTGACCGAAAGCATTCCACTGAGCGACGCCATCCTGGGCTACTTCCATAACCAAGGCTGGCCGCCCGGGCATGACATCGATCTGACCCACCCGGGCACACTCCCATCGTCCTACACCCCGCTGCAATGGGAAAACATCATAAAGGACACGGCCAGGAAACTGATTCCGACACTTCAGGGCTGCCTCGATGCCTTCTGGGAAAACACAACAGCGCGCGTCTATATGTCTCGGCGCAAACTGCTTTCCCAAGTCATCCACGATGGGCTCTGGGCTGCGATCCTGGTGGAACGGGAAAAAAGGCAACTGACGGATGAACAAAGTCGCGAGTTGCTGCGACTGTTCCGGCCTTCCCGCCGGGACGAGGCGCTGTTGTTCATCGAAACGATTCGCCTCTGGGAATACGAGCCGCACTATGTAGAGCTTGCAGGCTCTCTGATGATCAGCGCCAAAGGAAACTACCTCTATACCCCCATTCATGGTTTTCAGAAGATAGACAACTACCTGGGGTTCAAGGAAGCGTTGTTCGGTAACCCCGCAACCACCGCAAAAAAGGAAGCACTCTATAGCCTCCTGGGCCTGGAAGAGCGCAACCGCTTCCTGCGTTTTGACGAGCCACAGGTCTCGGGCGAACCACTGGACTTGCCCGTGTCCGAATCCCTGGCGAACGCAATCATCAAAAAGCAGAAGGATAATCTTCATTACGCGCTGGAAATGTCTCGCCAGGGCGATGTCGACATTCACCCGCTCATCGACAAAGCCTTGGATATACGCAGCTTCATCAACAAAAGCCTGCTGAGCCAGCCAACCGCCGGACATTGGGGGACTCATCCCGCCTTTCATGGAAGTCTGCGCCCGTCCAACTTCATGGCCGATCAACTGGAAAGAAAGGTCAAGAGCTATACCGATGTTGAAAAGGCTTTCAATGGCCTCTTTATTCGGTTGCCAGCATCCCATGGCGTTTCGCTGCACAACGGGCTCAGGCAGTTACTGCCTGAACTGATCAATGTTTTTTCCTTAGGCATACGCGCCGAAGCCGAACTCAGGGAACTCAACGCGAGCCTGCCGGCGATTGCGAATGACTTGATCAGAACAGTCTTTGCCTACGACTCAGAATATCCGGACCGCTCACAACGTATCGGGGTCAGGGGGTTTCGACCGGATGTCTATTCGTTGACGCTGGTCTGCAGCGTAGGAGATCGAACGGCTTATATGCCCCTCGCCAACTGCTTTCTATTAACTGAACGCGGAGGACTCGATACACCCTATTCGGGCATGGCAATCCTCTGGACACCCGCCGATGGCTTGCAGGCCTTTTCGTCCGTCGAAGTGGCCACCCAGCAACTGAATCGGCACCTGCTCGACTCCCGAAAGCGCTTTGGTTTGCTCACCAACCTCACGCCCGACCAACGCAAGCCACATGGGCGTTATCAGCTCCAGGCGTACGAACTGATCGAAGATAACGTGCTGGTGAATCGAATGAGTTCGTTCATCAAACACTTCGAGGCCGAGCAAGGGTATCTGAGCACGTTGAAAGCCGGAAGCTGGCAACTGACCGGCAATGCATTACTAAAAAGCCTTCAGGCAATGTTGAACAAAGGCGCGCCCACCAACCTCAAGCGCGCCACACACATCGCCCAGGCCAACAGACGGCAACAGAAACTTCCCGCCTGGCTCGGCGCAGCGGTGCTTGAAGACCAACGCCTGCACATTGAATTGCTTGAGCAATATAAAAACAGCGTGGCCGACGGCAAGGACTACCTGGACGGTATCGAGCCGCTGCGAACCTATGCACGTAATAAACTCAAAATGCTGTTGGACGCACGCTTCGCTGCAAAGAACCTTGACCCCGATACCATCCAGATCACGCCGAACCTTGCCATTGTCGGGCCGGCCAGTTCGCTGACCGACTTTGCCTTGCAGCACATCGAAGTGACCCGCAAAGGCTTCAAAGTGTCTTCGACGTCCACGCAGAAGCTGCCGGACGGCCTGAACGAAACCGCTGTCCGGCAAATGTTGTCCTCATTGAATATCTCTACCGACTATAAAAAACATGTAGCGCAAAAACTGTCCGGCACCACCGCGGATGTCCAGCAAAGAAAAACAGCCTTCCGCCAACAATTACCCTGGCAGTTGCTGCAACACGCTCACGCTCGTCATCTACAACAACACCTTTCCCCCCTGGCTTTCGACCTGATCCGTCAGGTGATGGACATGCCTGATGCCATCGCCCGCAAAGCGGTTGAGGGTGCCAGCGCGGTTATTCGCCCCCTGGAATTGATCAAGACCGGCGGCGCGGTGCCGGTCAAGGCGCTGGGGCTTTACTTGATCGGATCGAGCCTCGATGCAGCAGGCCCCCAGGTCCTGTACTCGCCTTACCATGAGGGTCATTGCTTCAGCGAGTTCAAGGACGAAAAAAGCGTTATAGCCGCACTCAATACCTCAGGATCGCTTCAGGGCCTGCTGATTCGCCGGCTTCCCGAGAACCAGCAGGCCATTTTCAGAAACCTGCTCGCCGCCACGCTCGGGCAGCGATCGGAAATGACCCTGGCCTCCAATCCTATCCAGACCAATCTGCTCGACACATTGTTCAACGACAATGCGGCATTGTTATCGGACATGCTGACCACACAGACAATTGAAAACCGTCAGCTTGATTGGAGAACAGTCCTGCACCTGTTCACCTCCGGCGTCAAGCTGGTGGGCGGGCAATTGGCGGGCAAACTGACTTTTATCGAAACCCTCTGGGAAAGCTATCAGGACTTCAAGACCTCAGCCGAAGCCTTGCAGCAGCATGACTGGAAAACAGGCTTGCACGATTTTATCGCCGGTGCCGCAGAAATGGTGTCGCTGGGCATGCTGAATCGTGAGGATACATTCGGTCTTCTCGATCCCATAGAACCGGTCTCGCAAGGCGCGACACTGGAGCGCGACTGGAAGAACATCGCTTCCACCGCCCAGATTCGGACCGACCTGAACGTTTTTGAGGCCATGGGTATCAGCCTGGCGAACTTGCAAATAGACCCGATCGAGAAAATCTACAAGGCACTGGAAAATGGCAGGCGTTATGTCCCCTTCGCCGGCAAAGTCTTCCAGGTGGCGAGAGCCAACCAAACCTGGCGAATCGTGCATGAGCACGGAGAGGGGCCGCTGCTGAAAAAATCGTCTGACGGCCGGACATGGGAACTCGATCCACAACGCCAGACCATACGCTTCGGCAAAGCAGGGTCGAAAATGGCCGTCACCTACAGCGACTTCAAAGCCAAGGGCTCACTGAATATTGAAGCGCGGGGAATGTCTGAGATACGCAGGAAGTATCCTTACCGCGCCAATATGATTGTCCAGGCACTGGAGACCGCGAGGTTCTATTCATTCAATGCCCTTCACAACTTTGAGCAATTCAAGCGACGACCGCTTACGGGCTCTCGGCTGGATAGTTTCCTCAAACTGTTTTTTGGGGTCGACAGCATCGACGCCCGTCTTATCAGCAAGATAGAGGCGGCGATCTCGCCCATATGCCGGGCATTGGCCGATCCGTCCTGGGAGTTGCAAAATGCCGAGCGCATCGTGGTCGGCCACCTCAAGCACCTGGAAGATAGAGCGACCGCCTTCGTACTTGAGCCCGCGGCCGTCGGAAGAATCTACATCACGCAGTTTTTCTTCGACATGGGCCTGGATTGGTACAAGGCCGTCGTACCGTCGTCCTTTAATGTCGATGCCCATGCCCAGGGGGCGACCTTCATCCACGAAGTTTCCCACCAGTTGTTCAATACGTTCGATTTCATCTACCTGGATGCCTCGCTGCCCTTTCTGGACTTGATTTCAACAGCGACTTATTCAGGAAAGTCGCAATACGACAAGCAAAAGGACCTGCAACTCAACGGACTGTCATTGACCACACCCAAGTCAAAACTGTTTACGCAATGGGACAGCACGGATAACACCGACAAGAAGATGGAACTGTTGCCTGGGTACAAGGAAACCACCCGGGAAATCCTCAGGATAACCGGCGCCAGAACCATGGATAACGCTCGTGATGATTTTCTCGATCCGATTTTGCCGGACAAGCGCATCGACGTCATACTTCGTAACGCCGACTCGATCACGCTCTTGATTTGTGAAATGGGACGCCAACTCGACCCAAGCCCGTCCCGGCAGATTACCGTGCCGTGAAGCGTTTGAGTTGTTGATCTTTTTTTCACGCAATGTATGCGACGCTAGGCTACGACGAATGTTTGAGTAAAAAACGGGCTCATTGATGCGTAAATGCCATGACGGCTGTTCTCGGCAGCTCATGCCGAAGGTTAGAATGCGGCAAACCAGGAAGAGTCAATGACCGAACATACCCTCTCGGAAGCCGAATACGACGCCATCACCGATGCCGCTGCCCATTGGTGCATGCGTTTGCATGCCGTCGATTGCACCGATGCCGAACGGCAAGCGTTCAAGCAGTGGCACGATGCCGATCCCCTGCATGCTTTCGAATACCAAGCCATGCTGGAGATCTGGGCGGTTGCCGATCATCTGCCGCGCGTCGAGTCGGCGCCGGCAGCTCCAGCGCCCCGCCCACGGTCGCGCTGGAGCCGCCTGGCGGTCGCCGCTGCGGTGTTCGTCGTGGGTCTGCCCATCGCCGCCTACACCGGCTGGAACCTGGGCTGGGTTGCCAACTCCTATGAGCGCTTCGAAGCCGGCGCAAGCGTACGTCACGTCACTTTGGGCGACGGCAGCGAGGTAGAACTCAACCTGGGCAGTGAGCTGGTATTTGCCAACTACAAAAACGAGCGTCGGGTAACGCTGGAAAAGGGCGAGGCGTTTTTTGACGTCAGCCATGACAAGCAGCATCCATTTGTCGTTCGGGCTGGCCAAGGCCAGGTACGCGTGACCGGCACTCGTTTCAACGTCTGGATGTACCAGGACCAGGTACGGGTCACCCTGCTGGAGGGCTCGGTAAGGGTGACCAGCAACCAGGCGTTCAGCCGTGACGGCCTGCCGCTTTCCCCGGGCATGCAGGCCAGCTACAAGGCGGGCGACCACCAGCCACAAGTCCGTGAGATAGCCCCCAACGACAGCTCACTGGCGTGGCGCAATGGCAAGCTGGTGCTGGATAACCTCGCCCTGAGCGACGCACTGCCGCTGATTAACCGCTACCTCGACCGTCCCGTCATGCTGGCCGACAACAGCACCGGCGGCCTGCGTATCGGGGGGGTCTACAACATCAGTGAAGTGCAGAACCTGGTGCCTTCGCTGCCCAAAGTACTGCCGGTCTACCTGACCCAGAACAAGGACGGCAACCCGGTCCTCAATTCCATCGGGCAACGGCCAACCAATAACTGAAACCTCCCCCGGTGGGGGCAAAGCTTGCTCGCGATAGCGGTTTTACAGCCTTATAGAGGTGATGTCTGTGACGACGTCATCGCGAGCAAGCTTTGCTCCACAGGCTCGCGATAACGGTAGGTCAGCCGGCATCCATCGGGGATGTGAGCTCCCCCTCGTCCACAGCCCAATAAAAGTTACTGCGTTACCACCCTGCCCGCCTCATCGCGCTCACGGATAATCAGCGCCTGATAGTGCGGGTCGGCCTTGATCTGCTGTTCGGTAAACGGCAGCACACTCCACTGCTTCTGCGAAAACGCCTGGGTCTGATCTGCCGAGTAAGGCGATGCCGGATCGCTGGAAATGGAAAAGGCCAACAAGCCCTGGGCCTGCGGACCTTTACCGTCGAACGTCACCACTTGTAGATAGCTGGTACCGCTGACCACCTCCCGCTTACCGTTCGCCCCCGGCACGCTCTGGATCGCGTTATAGATGCCCAGCTCCCCGGGGCCGCCATGGATCGGCGTTAGTCGACCGCCGCTGCTGGACACCTGGATATCTTGCCATTGGCTGTCCTTCGACAACCCGGCGACCTTCACCGCTTCCACCGAGGCCTGCATGGCTTCGCGCACGGCCTTGAGTACAGGCGGTCGCTCGATCGCCAGGCCTCGCGGGGTGTGTTGCGGGTCCTTGGGATCGAACGCGACGCGCCACGACCCCGGGGCAGCCCGCACCTCTTCCATGATGTGCTGGAAATGCACGAACCCCAGGCCGCTCTTCAGGCCGGCCTTACGATCCCAGGCCTTGAGGCTGGCACAAACCTCGACCAGGGCCGAAGCGTCCTGCCCCAGGTCACCGGCACAAACGCCGAGTAGATCCGGCATCACCTGGTCGGCCAGGTAAACCTGATCGTCCATGACCATGCGCTGCAAATCCTCCACCTTCACCGGACCATCCTTGGCCAGCGCGGCCATCCGTTCCAGCGCAAAACGCGCCCGCAGTCCCAGCGGCTGGCCTTGCTGGCTGATCAATGGGGAATAACCGGACAGCGGCTGCGACGGGTTGACCATCCAGGCCGAATCGTTGGAGTTCTGCACATAATCGCGGCGTAGCAACTGCGGAAGCCTGTCGGCGGCATAGATGCCTTTTTGCACGGCCTTGGCATCGATCCCCCAGGCACATCCGCTGCGAGCCCCATCCAGCACGATCAGTTGCAGCCCGGCCCTGGGATCGCTGCACCGGGCCAGTTTATCGGCGTCGACGTTCGGCACCACCGACACGTTCATGTAGAGGCTTTGCCCCTGATCGTCCACCGCCAGGGTATTGACCCAGGGAATGCCCTGGATCTCATGGACGGCGTCCTGCAAATCCTTGAGCGTGACCGCCTTGTTCATGGCGTACCACTGGGCCAGCACACGATCGTTTTCCAGGTTGGCATCCCGCAGGCTGTAGGCGAATCGGTTGTCCCAGTCCAGCCGGCCGGGCCATTGCACGATCGGGCCGAACTGCGAGCCATAGACCACTCGGGAAATCGTCTGCACCTGGTCGTCAGGTCGCTTGATGTCGACCGCGACCGTCTGCTGGCTCATCGGCACAGACTTGCCGTCGAGCAGGTAGCGAGTCGGATCCTTCGGGTCGAGTTGCAGGCGGTACAGGGTGAAGTGTTTTGAACTGTCGACAGTGTGGGTCCAGGCCAGATGCTGGCTGAAGCCGATGTTGATCATCGGCAGGCCCGGCAGGGCCGCCCCCATGACATCCAGCTTGCCGGGAATGGTCAGGTGCATCTGATAGAAACGCATGCCGCCCAACCATGGAAAATGCGGATTCGCCAGCAACATCCCGCGGCCGTTGAACGAGCGCTCACTGCCGATGGCCAGCGCATTGCTGCCACGCTCCAGGGCAAAACGCTGCTGGCGGGTTGCGGCGGCAGCGAAACCGCTGGCTGGAACACCCGTGAGTACCGTCGCCTGGGGCGGTTGTGCACCGGCCAGGGCCTCGGCGAATTGGCCGACGCCACCTTCCACCAACAGTCGACGGGTCAACTTGACCAGGTCCAGCGCCGTGATCGGCCGCACCCACTCGCCAGCGCATTGTTCCGGCAGGCCCTTGGCCTTGCGCTCGACCAACGCACGGTTGTAGCCCGCCACGTAGCCTTCGACCAGTTGCTGCACTTGAGGCGTCTGGGCCTGCCAGAAACCGGAAACCGCTTGCGGTGTGTTGAGCCAACTGAAAAACACATCGCTGACGCGGTTCTCCCGCTGTTCGACCGTGACTTGCTGCGGCCCGAAATAGCGCGAGCGCTGGGCGTTGACCGTGACGATCTCATTGGCCAGCAGGCACAGGTTGTCCTGGGCGTAGGCATAGCCGATGCCATAACCCAGCCCGCGCTCATCCTGAGCCCGGATATGCGGCACGCCAAAACGGGTGCGACGGATCTCGGCACTGGCCTGCTGCCCATCATCCTGCGCATTGACCACGGGACTGAGCCCGAGGGCGATCCCCAGAAAAGCGCCTGCGAGGCCAATCCTCGATAACTGCCCGGACATTCTCACGCTCACTCCTGATAAAAACTTCAGAAACCAGGACGGCTACCGGTGCGAAGTAGACAAACACTCGGCCCGCCTGGGAAATCACACGCCGCGTGCTGAGCCGGAATGTGCCTACCTTCAAAACGAACCGGATGAAAAAAAATTAATGGCTGGCAGCCGTTTGAATACGGGGGTTTGACGAAGCACGGGCAATTTTTTCACATCATGGTCCTCATGATTGCGAATCCTCGTTCGTCCTATTACAGGAGAGTATCCGTGACCTTTTCTGATCAGGCTTGTAAGGAGTTTTTGCATGCGTAACGCGCAACAGCCCATGGAGGGCAAGCCAAGGCCGAGCGGCGTCTCGCTGAGCGCCCCCCACCGTGTATTCGACAAGCCGGCAGATCGAGGCGGCAACGACCACATCAGGCGCTTGCTCAAGAGTTTCGGGCTCAGGACCAGCCTGATTCGCCTCAAAGTCATCGACGCGCTGCTCAAGGCCGCCAACGAAAATCGCAGCCTGGGCGTGCGCGGCGTGCACAGCCAGTTGTTGGGGCTGGACATTCCATTGTCCTTTCTCAGTGTGCGCGAGGTGTTGAAACGCCTGTGCAGCGAGGGAGTCGTCACCCTCAACCCGGATAAAAGCTACTGCCTGCACCCCAGTGCGATGGCCGTGCTCCAGGCCGAGGATTGAAGCCGGCGCTCAGGACTTGACCTTGCGCCGCATCACGCCGTTGATCACCACCACGATGACCGCCACGGCGATGGCGATGTATTGAAACAGCTGCTCGCTGATCATGCCCTTGCCTTGCATCCAGGACAGCCCCAGCATGATTGCCAGGACGACGAGGACGATCAGAATCGAGTATTTCAAACGTTGTGAATGAGTCATTACCAATTTCCTGAATGTATCCGTTCTGTATCCGAAGGCTTGCCAAGTCCCTACCGAATTGCGGGGATGACGGGCTGCCAACGGGGTCCCATGGTACAGCCGAAGGAGCGTATTCGCGCAACCGCGGCGGTTTATCATGAGGAATTATGTATGTTTCGTCGTATCAGCCTGTTGCTTGCCTTATTGTCCACCCTGACCCTGAGTGGCTGCCTGTTTTTCCCCCACGACCGCGGTCATGGGGATCGACCTGACCACCGTGGCGGCCCGGGCTTCGACATGCCCCGCTAATGCCCCTTGGCGAGGAAGCCGCTTCCTCGCCAACCTCTCATCCCACCTTGCCCTCTCCTAAAGCTGCGTCACCGCAGGCCGATACATACAGGACTGCCCATCCGCCTGCTGCAGAAAGTCGCCTTCGTGCAAGGACTCCCCACATGCCCTCATTCCGAACTATTCAGGCTCGCTACACGCTGTTCCTGATTGTATTCATGCTGGTGTTATCCATCCTGACCGTGGTGGGCATCAGTTATCTGGTCGCGCCCAAGTTGCGCCAGACCGAAGAGCAAGTGGCCTTGAACCGCATCGCCGAGGTCGCCGAGCAGATCCAGGGCGAACTGAACAAGGTGCAGGCGCAGCAACGCAGCATCACCCAGACCATCCCGCTGCTGGACAGCGATGCCATCGACAAAGTGTTGCCGGGGCTGGTGGATCAGTACGGCGAGTTGAAAGTCTTTGGCGGCGGGATCTGGCCGTTGCCCAACCAGCGGGCCGAGGGACGCAATAAATTCAGCACCTTCTGGCACCGCGACGCGTCCGGCAAGCTGGCGGTCAATACCTTCTGGAACAGTGACGCCGCGCCCAACTATTACGAACAACCCTGGCACAAGGGCGGCATGGCCACCCCGCCGGGCAAATGCGCCTGGGCCGCGGCCTATAAAGACGACGCCAGCGCCGAACCACGCACCAACTGCGCCATGGCCATCCAGAAGAACGGCGTGCCTTATGGCGTTTCCACCATCGACGTGACCCTGGGTTTCTTCAATGACCTGGTGGCACGCAAGGAAGCCGACCTGAGCGCCGAGATGCTGATCGTCGAAGGCGACGGCAAGATCATCAGCAACAGTTCGCGCATCAGCGGACCGATCGTACTGAAGAACATCAGCGAACTGGCGGCAACCTCACCATTCGCCGCCCAGGTCCAGGCTGGCCTGGCCAAGCGCGACCAGCCGCTGCAACGGGTCGAGTTCGACAACAAGGGCGAGGCCAGCACGTTTTTCATGCGCCCTATCGAGGGTTCGCCATGGTTCCTTGCGACCGCATTGCCAACCCGGCTGATCACCGCCCAGCGCGACGATGTACTGAGCACACTGAGCCTGCTGCAGATTCCGATGGTGATCCTGCTGGTATTGATGCAGCTTTACGCGATCCGTCAATTGACCCACCGCATGAAGGTCCTCAAGGGCAACATCGACGCCTTGTCCACGGGCGATGCCGACCTGACTCGACGTATCACTATCCGGGCCGAGGATGAACTGGGGGCGATCGGTCATTCGGTCAACCGCTTCATCGCTTACCTGCAAAGCATGATCGGCGAGGTCACCCAGGCCACTGGCGCCATGGCATCGAGCCTGGGCGATCTGCAACGGACCTCCGCCCACACCAGTGAAATCCTGATGCGCCACGCTTCGGAAACCGACCAGACCGTGACCGCCATCACCCAGATGAGCTCCACGGCCGAAAGCGTCGCGCAAAATGCGGCCGAGACCGCAGCGTTCACCCAGCGCGCCAACGAGCATGCCGACCGCTCCCGCGTAGTGGTCGGTGAGGCGTCCAACAGTGTGGTGGCGCTGATCGATGAAGTGGCCAGCGCCACTCGCAAGGTCGAGAGCATGCAACAGGACGCGCAGCGCATCACCGAAATTCTCGGCGTCATCGGCGCCATTGCCGGGCAGACCAACCTGCTGGCTCTCAACGCCGCCATTGAAGCTGCCCGGGCCGGTGAGCAAGGCCGTGGGTTTGCCGTGGTGGCCGACGAAGTACGTGCCCTCGCCGCCCGCACCCAGGCCAGCACCTCGGAAATCAACGAAATGCTGACCCGCCTGACACAAGGCGTGAGCTCGTCGGTCTCAGCCATGGAAAACACCCAGGCCAGTTGCCAGTCGGCCGCCGATGCCACATCCCGAGTCAACTCCGGGCTGGACGAAATGGCAGGCTCGGTCAGCCAGATCAACAGCCTGAGTACCCAGATCGCCACCGCCGCCGAGCAACAGAGCGCGGTGACCGAGGAGATCAATCGCAGCATGGTGCAGATCCGTCACATGGTGGAAGAACTGGTGGCAGGCGGCCTGGCCAGCGAGGCCAACACCCGGCAACTGCTGGAAGCCAATGCTCGGGTGAATGCGATCATGGGGCGGTTCAAGGTGCGCTGAATCTGCTCCCGCCACAAAACCTGTGGAAGTGAGCCTGCTCGCGATCGCGGTGGGTCAACTGCGGTGATGGCGCCTGTGCTGCCATCATCGCGAGCAGGCTCGCTCCCACAGGGTTCAGTGGTTTCCATTCCTCTGCGAATTGTCTCCCTCTCAACCTGACAATTGTGTAATCCCCGCCTCAGCCCCCTGTCAGCTCACGCTCGCTACTCTGTTATCCTCCCTTCAAACCGTTTGATACGAGACCACCTCCATGGCCCACCCCCTGCACTTGCTCGCCTTGAGCGCCCTGTTCGTCTCCACCCTGGCCCAGGCCGCCGAACCGGTCACCATTGATGTACACCGCGATGCCAATTGCGGTTGCTGCAAAAAGTGGATTTCGCATTTGCAAGAAAACGGCTTCAAGGTCAACGACCATGTCGAAGCCGACATGAGCCTGGTCAAACAGCGCCTGGGCGTGGCGCCGAACCTGCGTTCCTGCCACACCGCCGAGATCAACGGCAAATTCGTCGAAGGCCACGTCCCGGCCGACCAGGTGCTGGCGTTGAGCAAGCGCGATGACTTGCTCGGCGTGGCCGCACCGGGCATGCCCATGGGCTCGCCCGGCATGGAAATGGACGGTATGAGCGACGCTTATCAAGTGATCGGCCTGAAAAAAGACGGGACCCAAACCGTGGTGGCGGACTATCCGGCCCACTGATGGGCGAAGCCTACATCGGCCTGTTCCTCGCGGCCTTCGGCGCGGCAACCCTGTTGCCGCTGCAATCCGAGGCGTTGTTGGTCGGCCTGCTGCTCAGCCAGCGCCATGAAGCCTGGCTGTTGCTGGGGGTTGCCACGTTCGGCAATGTCCTGGGTTCACTGGTGAACTGGTGGCTGGGCACGCGCCTGGAGCACTTCAAGGACCGGCGCTGGTTTCCGGTCAGTCCCACCCACCTGGACAAGGCTCGTGGGCATTACCAACGCTTCGGTCGCTGGTCACTGCTGCTCAGCTGGCTGCCAATCATCGGCGATCCGTTGACCCTGGTGGCCGGAGTGATGGGCGAACCGTGGCGGCGCTTCCTGCTGCTCGTGACCCTTGCCAAGGGCCTGCGCTATGGCGTTCTCGCCCTGGCGACACTGGGCTGGATGGACTGAACGTTCGCGTCGTTCGATTGCCTGTGGTTAATGTCGCCATAATCGGGCCGCACCAGGATCGGCGGCGGCCATAAGGAGATTGACCATGTCCCGCATCACCGCGCGCTGGTTGCCCAGCCTGTTCCTCACCGCCGCCCTGCCCCTGCTCGCCCAGGCCGCCAACCCGCCTGAAGGCCCGGCCTACGGTGCGCAGTTGGAGGGCTTCGAATACCCCTACACCCTCAAGCATTTCGCCTTACAGTCCCAGGGCCAGTCGTTACAGATGGGTTACATGGACGTGCCAGCCCAAGGCAAGGTCAATGGCCGCACCGTGGTGCTGATGCACGGCAAGAATTTCTGCGCCGCCACCTGGGGCGATTCGATCAAGACCCTCAGCGAGGCCGGATATCGGGTCATCGCGGCGGACCAGGTCGGCTTCTGCACATCGAGCAAACCCGAGCATTACCAGTACAGCTTCCAGCAATTGGCAAGCAACACCCAGGCCTTGCTCAAGGCCCTCGGTGTGCAGAAAGCCATCATCCTCGGTCATTCCACCGGCGGCATGCTCGCCACCCGTTACGCCTTGCAGTTTCCCGACCAGGTCGAACGCCTGGCGATGGTCAACCCCATCGGCCTGGAAGACTGGAAAGCCTTGGGCGTCCCCTATCGCACTGTGGATCAATGGTACGCGCGGGAACTGAAAGTCACCGCCGAGGGCATTCGCAACTACGAGCGCACGACCTATTACGCAGGCCGCTGGAAGCCTGAGTTCGAGCGTTGGGTAGACATGCTCGCCGGCTTGAACAAAGGCCCGGGGCATCGCCAAGTGGCGTGGAACTCGGCGCTGATCTACGACATGATCTTCACTCAGCCGGTCTATTACGAGTTCAAAGAATTGACCGTACCCACCCTGCTGCTGATCGGCACCTCCGACACCACCGCCATCGGCAGTGACATCGCGCCGCCGGCGGTCAAGGCCAGGCTGGGTCACTACGAGGTGCTGGGCAAACAGGTGGCCGAGCTGATTCCCCGTTCGACTCTGGTGGAGTTCCCCAATCTGGGGCATGCCCCTCAGATGGAAGAGCCGGACCGGTTCCACAAGGCCCTGCTGGGCTGGTTGGACAAACCCATTCCCTGACGAGGTGTTCCATGGCGGTGCAAATAGCAGTCATAGACGATTGGCAAGATGTGGCACGTGGCGTGGTGGATTGGTCGGTGCTGGACCGCATCGGCCAGGTGACGTTTGTCCACGACTATCCCGCCGACCGCGACACCCTCGCCGAGCGCCTGCAGCGCTTCGAAGTGATCTGCGTGATGCGTGAGCGCACCTTGTTCGACGAAGGCCTGCTGCGCCGCCTACCCAATCTCAAGCTGTTGCTCACCGGTGGTATGCGCAATGCCGCCCTGGACCTCAAGGCTGCCGCCGAACTGGGCATCCAGGTGTGCGGGACCGACAGCTACAAGCACGCCACGCCCGAACTGACCTGGGCGCTGATCATGGCCCTGACCCGCAACCTGGTACAGGAAGCCAATGCCCTGCGCGCCGGCCTCTGGCAGCAAGGCTTGGGCGGCGACCTGCACGGCAAGACGCTGGCGATCCTCGGCCTGGGTAGCATCGGTACGCGGGTGGCGCAGTTCGGCCAGGTATTCGGCATGCGGGTGATCGCCTGGAGCCAGAACCTCAGCGCCGAGCGAGCCGCCGAAGTCGGCGTGACCTACGTCAGCAAGCAGGCCTTGTTCGAGCAGGCCGACATTCTTTCGATCCACCTGGTGCTCGGTGAACGCACCCGCGGCCTGGTGGATGCCCAGGCACTGGCCTGGATGAAGCCCGAGGCGCTGCTGGTCAACACCTCACGCGGGCCGATCGTCGATGAAGCCGCCCTGATCGACGCCCTCCAGCACCAGCGCCTGGCTGGCGCCGCCCTGGACGTCTTCGCCCAGGAGCCCTTGCCAGCCGCCCATCCCTTCCGAACCCTGGAAAACGTACTGGCCACGCCTCATGTGGGTTACGTCAGCCGACAGAATTACCAGCGGTTCTATTCCCTGATGATCGAAGACCTGCTGGCATGGGCGGCGGGCCAGCCGATTCGGTTGCTGACGCCGACGGGCTGAGCCCCGGCCCCAAATATCCTGAATACCTCTCTGTGGGAGCGGGCTTGCTCGCGAATGCTGTTTGTCAGCCACACATTTGCTGGCTGATACACCGCATTCGCGAGCAAACCCGCTCCCACAGGATAGTGTGCTTCCAGCGCAGACAATAGCCATCAAAACGCCTCTATTCCGCCCGCCCCCCAATGGTGCATCACGCCATTCCATCGCGCACGCCGATGACACAAGGCTGCCCCTTTACACCTTTTTGTTTTCAGGAAACTGCACTTCGTCGGTGCGTATCCCTCTTTGTCGTGTAGGAGATTGCCGACAAAAACCGTGATTGTCGGACAATGCGACGAACCGAGCCGCACCGCTCTAAGTTCTGACCTAGACTGCCTAACCGGGGAGAAAACCGACCGGTCATCCGGACGAAAAAAAGTCGAAACTTTTCGCAACGGCGACAGGTCAGGTTAGAGGTAGGGCAACAGCGACTGGTGCAGTCCTTGCACTGGTCATTGCAACAGCTCCTTCACAGCTGATTCGCTTCGCCGCATTGGGTAGCCGTTCGCTTTCCTTGCGTAGCGCTTGTGCGCCTGGCCGCAGGATTCGGCCAATGAAACAACAGCTCTGGCGCTTGCCGGAAACAGATCGAGAAAATGGGAGATATTTATGATCAGTGCTGCCTTGGAACCACAACAAGTCCGTTCGCAATTACCGCCGGCGGCCGAATCGCCAACGGCACCGGTGCTGGCCACCGGCGGCAAGGCACTGCTCCCCGTCGTTCGACAGAATCCCAACCGCAAGAAAGTATTGTTCGTCACTTCGGAAATCGCCGACCTGGTAAAGACCGGCGGCCTGGGCGACGTCTCCTCCGCATTGCCCCGGGCCATGGCCGGGCTGCATGATGTCCGGGTGCTGATCCCCGGTTATCCGCAAGTGATGAACAGCGGTAATCCGATCCACATCATCGGCGAACTGGGCGGCCACGCAGCACTGCCGCCCTGCAAGATCGGGCGCATGGACATGGCCGACGGCCTGGTGATCTACGTACTGATCTGCCCGGAACTGTTTGCCCGCGAAGGCTCCCCCTACGGCGCCAACAACGGTCGCGACTGGCCCGACAACCACATTCGCTTCGCCCGCCTGGGCCTGGCCGCCGCCGACATCGCCGCCAACCTCGCGCAGATCCACTGGTGCCCGGACCTGGTCCACGCCCACGACTGGCCAGCCGGGCTGGCACCGGCCTACATGCACTGGCGTGGGCAACGCACCCCTACGCTGTTTACCATCCACAACCTGGCCTATCAGGGCGTCGTCAGCCTGGCGTCCTGCCCGGAACTGGGCATCCCCGAGCACGCCCTGCAACAGGAAGGCATGGAGTTCTACGGCAAGCTGTCGTTCCTCAAGGCCGGGATGGCCTACTCCAGCCATATCACCACCGTCAGCGCCACCTACGCCCAGGAAATCACCACCCCGGCGTTCGGTTGCGGGCTCGACGGTTTCCTCGCGGCCAAGACCCAACAAGGCTTGCTCAGCGGCATCCCCAACGGCATCGATGAAAGCTGGGACTCGGCCACCGACACGCATCTGTTCCGCCAGTTCGCCATGGGCGACTGGGAAGGCAAGAGAGTCAACGCAAGCCACGTGCGTGAACTCTTTGGCCTCGATGACTCCACTGGCCCGCTATTCGCGGTGGTTTCGCGCCTGGTCTACCAGAAAGGCCTGGACCTGACCGAAGCGGTCGCCGAGTTCATCGTCGAGTCCGGCGGCCAGATCGCCATCATTGGCCGCGGCGAACCGGAAGAAGAACAGGCCATGCGCGAACTCGCGCTGCGCTTTCCCGGACGCATCGGCGTGCGCATCGGCTTCAACGAAACCGATGCGCGGCGGATGTTCGCCGGCAGCGATTTCCTGCTGATGCCGTCTCGCTACGAGCCCTGCGGCTTGAGCCAGATGTACGCCCAACGCTTCGGCTCACTGCCGGTTGCGCGCAATACCGGAGGCCTGGCAGACACTATCGAAGATGGCATCACCGGCTTCCTGTTCGATGAGTCCACCGTGGAAAGCTACAAACAGGCCCTGAGCCGGGCCTTCAAGGTCTTCGAGTTCCCCGACCTGCTCAACGCCATGCGCTGCCGGGCCATGTCGGCGCCGTTCAACTGGTGCAAGGCCGTCGAACCCTACGCCGAACTCTACGAACAGCTGGTGGCTAAGTCACTGGGAAAATCGGCCAG
This sequence comes from Pseudomonas sp. 43mfcvi1.1, assembly GCF_900115935.1. NCBI lineage: Bacteria > Pseudomonadati > Pseudomonadota > Gammaproteobacteria > Pseudomonadales > Pseudomonadaceae > Pseudomonas > Pseudomonas sp. 43mfcvi1.1. The sequence goes on from NZ_UETT01000007.1 coordinate 242,722, forward strand.
ACAATGAGGTAACAATGACGTCAAGGACGCCTGAGACATGGACCCACGGGGCGGTCATGCTGGATGAGGAGCACACCCGCTTCGCCCTTTGGGCCCCGGATGCCTTTTTTGTCAGTGTCGAGCTCGACACTGGAGATTCAATACCGCTACTGCCCCAAGCCGACGGCTGGTTCATGATCCAGACCCGTTGCCCCGCTGGCACCGGCTACCGCTACAACATCGATGGCGAGCTGGAAGTGCCGGACCCAGCCTCTCGCGCCCAGGCCGGCGATATCGATCGCCACAGCGTGGTGGTCGACCCGCATGCCTATTCATGGCGGCACACTCAATGGTCCGGCCGCCCCTGGCACGAAGCCGTGATTTACGAATTGCACGTCGGCGCCCTGGGTGGTTTCAACGGAGTCGAGCAGCATTTGGCACGCCTGGCCGGGCTGGGCGTCACCGCTATCGAGCTGATGCCGCTGGCGCAGTTTCCTGGGGATCGCAATTGGGGCTACGACGGCGTCCTGCCCTACGCACCCCAGGCCTCCTACGGCACACCCGAACAGCTCAAGCATCTGATCGACAGCGCCCACGGCCATGGGTTGTCGGTCATCCTCGATGTGGTCTACAACCACTTCGGCCCCGACGGCAACTACCTGCACCGCTACGCCAAGGGCTTCTTTCGCGAAGACAAGCACACGCCCTGGGGCGCGGCGATTGATTTCCGGCGCCGTGAGGTACGGGACTTTTTCATCGACAACGCGCTCATGTGGCTCCTGGAATACCGTTTCGACGGCTTGCGCCTGGACGCGGTACACGCCATTGAAGACCCGGACTTTCTCCAGGAGCTGGCGGCCAGGGTGCGCGAGCAGGTAGACCCGGTCCGGCATGTCTGGCTGACCGTGGAAAACGAACACAACCAGGCCAGCCTGTTGGAACACGGCTACGACGCCCAGTGGAACGACGACGGGCACAATGCCTTGCACGTGCTGCTGACCGGTGAAACCGACGCTTACTACGCCGACTATGCCGAACAGCCGACGGAACAACTGGCACGTTGCCTCAGCCAGGGGTTCGTCTTCCAGGGCCACATCAATCGCCATGGCGAATCCCGGGGCGAACCCAGTGGGCACCTGCCGCCGAGCGCGTTCGTACTGTTCCTGCAGAACCATGACCAGATCGGCAACCGAGCCCTGGGCGAACGCCTGCATCAGCTCGCCGTGCCCCAGGCCCTGCAAGCGGCGACAGCCTTGTTGCTGTTGTCACCGATGATCCCGCTGCTGTTCATGGGCGACGAGGTGGCGGCCGAACAACCGTTCCTGTTCTTTACCAGCCACCACGGCGAGCTGGCAGAACTCGTACGCGAAGGCCGACGCAGCGAGTTCAAGGCCTTCAGTGCCTTTGCCGATCCGCAGAAACGCGAACAGATTCCCGACCCCAACGCGGCCAGCACCTTCGAGGCTTCACGCCCGAGCCTGGAATCGCAAGGCCCGGAGCAACAGGCCAACGAGGCGCTATATCGGCAACTGCTGAAAATTCGCCGTGAAGAAATCGTCCCGCGCCTGCCCGGAGCCCAGGCCCTGGGCGCCGATGTGCTGGGCCGTGGCGCCGTCAGCGCACGCTGGCGGCTGGGCGATGGCAGTGTGTTGCGCATCGACCTGAACCTGAGTGATCAGCCCGTCGCACACAGCGCCCCGGAAGAGGTACGCATTCTTTTCGAACATCCGCAGCCGCTCGAGGGTCTGTTGCAACAGGGCGTTCTTGCGCCCTACAGCGCGCTGGTCAGTCTGACGCAGGCGACAACCTTGCCCAACATCACTGGAGAGCGCCTATGAGCGATGCGCAACTGGAAATCCTCGCCGCAAGAGCGGGCCTGGCGGTGGATTGGATCGATGCCAATGGCCGGGCCCAGAAAGTCTCGCCGACCGTCTTGCGCTCGGTCCTTACCGGCCTGGGCCACCCAGCCGGCAGCGCCCAGGAAATCGACGCCAGCCTGCTGCAGTTGCAGGAAGCTCAACAGAACCATCAATTGCCACCGCTGATCACCGCCGACGTCGGGGCCAGCCTGGACTTGAGCCGCTACTTCGAGGCGGGGACGCCTTGCGAAATCAAACTCGAAGATGGCGCGACACTGAACCTGAACCTCGATGCCGACGCCAAGCTGCCGGGGATGGTCCCAGTGGGTTATCAGCATGTCAGCATCCAGGACCAGCATTTCACCCTCGCCGTCGCACCGGCCCGTTGCTACAGCGTGGCCGATGCGGTGGACGACCCGACACCACGGGCCTGGGGCCTGAGCGCACAACTGTATGCCCTCAGGCGTCCCGGTGACGGCGGCTTCGGTGATACCCAAGCCCTGGAGGAACTGGCACGGGTGGCCGGCGAGCGCGGGGCCGAGGCCATTGCCATCAGCCCGATGCATGCCATGTTCAGCAGCGACACCGGGCGCTACAGCCCCTACTCACCGTCGAGCCGACTGTTTCTCAACAGCCTGTACGCGGCGCCGGGGACCATCCTCGGCGAACGCGCCCTGCGCACCGCCATCGACGCCACCGGCCTGACCAATCAACTGCGTACCCTGGAAGAGCAGCCACTGATCGACTGGCCGGTCGCCGCCCAAGCCAAGCAGAAAATTCTGCGCGCCCTTTACGACGGCTTCAGCCAGGGCGAGCATCCGCTGCATGAAGACTTCAGCAGTTTCCGTCACACCAGCGGCGAAGCCCTGGAGAACCATTGCCGCTTCGAGGCCTTGCAGGCCGAACGCGCCGCCCGCGGCGAAAGCCTCGACTGGCGGCAGTGGCCGGAAGAATGGCGCGATCCGCGCAGTACGGCCTTGGGCCATTTTGCCGAAGAAAATGCCGATGAAATCGGCTTCCACGCCTTTTGCCAATGGTTGATCGCTCGCTGCCTGGAACGTGCCCAGAGCGCAGCCAAATCCAGCGGCATGGGCATTGGCCTGATCGCCGACCTGGCGGTGGGTGCCGATGGCGGTGGCAGCCAGGCCTGGAGCCGACAGGACGAACTGCTCGCTTCGCTGACCGTGGGCGCACCGCCCGACATTCTCAACCGCTCCGGCCAAGGCTGGGGGATCTCCGCGTTTTCCCCGGAAGGCCTGGTGCGTAACGGCTTTCGCGCATTCATTGAAATGTTGCGGGCCAACTTCGCCCACGCCGGCGGCTTGCGCATCGATCATGTCATGGGCTTGCAACGGCTCTGGGTGATTCCTAACGACGCCCCACCCTCCGATGGCGCCTACCTGTATTACCCGGTAGACGACCTGCTGCGCCTGCTGGCACTCGAATCCCATCGTCACCAAGCCATTGTGCTCGGCGAAGACCTTGGCACCGTGCCAGATGGCCTGCGGGAAAAACTCAGCGCCCGCTCGATCCTGGGCATGCGCGTGCTGTTGTTCGAACAGGACAACACCCACTTCAAGCCAATCCTCGATTGGCCGGACAATGCCCTGGCAACCACCAGCACCCATGACTTGCCAACGCTCAATGGCTGGTGGCACGGTCACGACATCGACTGGAACGCCCGGCTGGACCTGATCGATTCCCACACCGAAATGGACTGGCGCAAACACCGCGAGCGCGAACGTGAAGGCCTGCGCCAGGTACTGAACCAGGATCCGCAGAACTTTCGCGAGGAACACCGCGAAACCGACCAGGTACTGGATGCCAGCGTGCGCTTCCTCGGCCACACCCGCGCGCCGCTGGTGTTGCTGCCACTCGAAGACGCCCTGGGCATCGAGGAACAGGCGAACCTGCCGGGCACCATCGACACCCACCCCAATTGGCGCCGCCGCCTGACCCAGCAAAGCCAGGCGTTACTGGATGACCCGGACGCCGCCCGGCGTCTGGAAATACTCGCCTGTGCCAGACTTCAGGCGAACGAGCGTGACCGATGAAGCAGACATTGATCCAACCCCTGCGGGCAACATTGCGCCTGCAGTTTCATAAAGGCTTCACCCTGGACGATGCCATCCCCCAGGTGCCGTACTTCGCCGCGCTGGGCATCAGCCATATCTATGCCTCGCCACTGCTCAAGGCCCGGGCCGGCTCGATGCACGGCTACGATGTCGTCGACCCGACCCTGGTCAACCCCGAGCTTGGCGGCGAAGCAGCGCTCAAGCGCCTGGTCGCAGCCTTGCGCGAGCACCGGATGGGCTTGATCCTCGACATCGTTTCCAATCACATGGCCGTTGGCGGCAATGACAATCCCTGGTGGCTGGATTTGCTCGAATGGGGCCGCCTGAGCCCTTACGGTGAATTCTTCGACATCCAGTGGCACTCCCCGGACCCGCTGATGGAGGGCCAGTTGTTGCTGCCGTTCCTGGGCAGCGACTACGGCGTGGCGTTGCAGGAAGGCACCTTGAAACTGCGCTTCGATGCCGCCCATGGCCGCTTCTATGTCGAGCACTACGAACACCACTTCCCCATTTGCCCGATGTACTACGGCGAACTGCTCAAACCCGCCGAAACCCTGCCCGCCGAGCAAGCCGAGTCGCTCAAATCCCTGGCCGAGCGCTTCACCACGCTCAATTACCAGACCGATGCCCACACCCTCGCCCGCCCACTGCAAGCAGAATTGCAAAGCCTGGCGACAGATAACGGCATCCTGAGCGCCATCGAGGACAACCTGGGCGGCTACGACTCTACCCAGCCCCAGGGCTTCGAACGCCTGCATCAATTGCTGGAGCGCCAAAGCTATCGCCTGGCCAGTTGGCGCACAGCCGCGGACGATATCAATTGGCGGCGTTTTTTCGATGTCAACGAACTGGGCGGGCTGCGGGTCGAGCGTCCGGCGGTATTCGAGGCGACCCATGCCAAGATTTTCGAATTGATCGGTGAAGGATTGGTGGACGGGCTGCGGATCGATCACATCGATGGCCTTGCCGACCCTCGCGGTTACTGCCGCAAATTGCGCAGACGCGTCGATTCGCTTTCGCCGTCGCGGCACCTGCCGATTTTCGTCGAGAAAATCCTTGGCGATGGCGAAACCTTGCGACGGGACTGGAACATCGACGGCAGCACCGGTTACGAGTTCATGAATCAGGTTTCGCTGCTCCAGCATGACCCGGCCGGTGCCGAGCCCCTTGCCGAATTCTGGAGCCGGCACAGTGAGCGACCGGCGCACTTCATTGAAGAAGCGCGCCTGGCCCGCCAACAGATTCTCAATGGTTCCCTGGCCGGCGACTTCGAAAGCGTCGCCCAGGCCCTGCTGCAAGTGGCCCGGGACGATGTGATGACCCGCGACCTGACCCTGGGCGCGATCCGCCGGGCCTTGCAAGAGCTGATCGTGCATTTCCCGGTGTATCGCACCTACATTACGCCCCTGGGGCGGTCGGCCGAAGACGAAGTGTTCTTCAACCAGGCCCTGGAAGGCGCCCGGCAAACCCTCAGCGAAGCTGACTGGCCGGTGCTCGATTGCCTGGCCGGATGGCTCGGTGGGATGCCCTGGCGGCAACGTCCGCGCGGCAGCCAGCGTAAACGCCTGCGCCATGCCTGCGTGCGTTTCCAGCAACTGACCTCGCCAGCCGCCGCCAAAGCCGTGGAAGACACCGCGCTCTATCGCTCGGCAGTGCTGTTGTCGCGCAATGACGTGGGCTATGACACCGAGCGCTTCAGCGCCCCGGCCGAGGTGTTCCACCACGCCTGCCTTGAGCGACTCGAACACTTTCCCGACAACCTGATCACCACCGCCACCCACGACCACAAGCGCGGCGAAGACACCCGTGCCAGGCTGGCCGTACTCAGCGAGCGCGCCGACTGGTATGCCGCCTGCGTGGAGCAATGGCGCATCCTTGCGCCTTCGCTGCACAGCGACCCGTCGGCGCCTTCGGCCGGTGATGAGCTGATTCTGTACCAGGCGCTGCTCGGAAGCTGGCCGCTGGACCTCAACCTGCAGGACCACAAGGCCCTGGCCGACTACAACGAACGCCTGTGGCAATGGCAACGCAAGGCCTTGCGTGAAGCCAAGCTGCAAAGCAGCTGGGCGGCCGTCAACGACGCTTATGAGCAAGCGACGCAGATGTTTCTCGAACGGTTGCTGCTGGGTGATGAGGGGCTGCCGTTGCGCAGCGCCATCGCCGAGGCGGTCCAGGCCATCGCCCCGGCGGGTGCCCTCAATAGTCTGGCGCAAACTTTGCTGCGCATGACCGTACCCGGCGTACCGGACCTGTACCAAGGCAACGAGTTCTGGGACTTCAGCCTGGTTGATCCGGACAACCGCCGACCTGTGGACTTCCAGGCCCGCCGCGAGGCGCTACGGGCCGACAACTCTCCAGCCGCGCTGATACGCGATTGGCGTGACGGGCGAGTCAAACAGGCATTGATCGCCAGGACACTGGCCGTGCGAGCCGAGTATCCGTCGCTATGGCGCCAGGGCCGCTACCAGCCGCTGGAAGTGCTCGGCGAACAGGCCCAACGGGTACTGGCCTTCATGCGTGAGGACGGGCAACAACGGGCGATCATTGTCGCGCCTATCCATGCGGCGCACTTGCTGGAAAACAGTGCCGTGCCGCTGGTGGCTGCGTCGGATTGGGGCGATACCCGCGTGTCGTTACCGTTCGCCGCCGAGGAGGAAAAACTGAAGGGACTTTTTTCAAGTGCAACAGTCACACCCCAAAGGGAGCTGCTGATCAGCACCGCACTGGGGGATTTCCCGGTCAATGTCTTTATCCAATCTTGAGTTGAATCAGGAGCACTGCGATGAGTACCGACGATAAACGCATCCGCGAATTCGCCTACCAGATCTGGGAGTCCGAGGGTAAGCCCGCCGGACAGGAGAAACGCCACTGGGAGATGGCGCGCAAACTCGCCGAAGCCGAAGCCCTGGCGCCCAGCAAGCCTCCCAAGGCGGCGAGCAAATCAACGGCCAGCAAAGCGGATGGCGCCAAGCCCCCCGTGGCGACCAAGAGCACCGCTGCCAAGAGCGCTCCAAAAAGCGCGACCCCCAAGGCCAAGCCGGCGACCAAACCGGTCGCGACCACCGAGGCGCAAAAGCCTGCGGATAAAAAGCCCCGGGCGGCGCGCAAACCACCAGCGGTTTGATTCATCTCCCATCGGTCTCCTTGCCAGGTGGGAGCAAAGCTTGCTCGCGAAACAAGCGCATCGCTTCATCGCCGCAACCTTTGCTCCCACAGAGAGCAACTTGTCCCACACAGCGGGGATAACTCTCCTCGCCACGGGTGAAGGGGGAACCACCCCTCTCAAGTGAACCGCATCGCTATATCTGTCTGTCTTTTGCAGGAGCAACTATGACCCGTCCAAACAAAACCACGCCGCCGCCCGTTATCGAGGCTTCGCGGATTCGTGAGGGGCTGCCTTTTCCACTGGGTGCAACCTGGGATGGCCTCGGGGTCAATTTCGCGCTGTTTTCAGCCAATGCCACCAAGGTCGAACTGTGCATTTTCGATGATGCCGGCGAAGTCGAACTCGAACGCATCGAACTGCCGGAATACACCGACGAGATTTACCACGGTTATCTGCCCGATGCCCACCCGGGATTGATCTACGGCTATAGGGTCTATGGTCCATACGACCCGGCGAACGGTCATCGCTTCAACCCGAACAAGCTGCTGATCGATCCGTACGCCAAGCAGCTGGTCGGTCAATTGAAGTGGTCCGAAGCCCTGTTCGGCTACACCATTGGCCATCCCGACGGCGACCTCAGTTTCGATGAGCGTGACAGCGCCCCGTTCGTCCCCAAGTGCAAAGTCATCGATCCGGCGCACACCTGGGGCCACGACCATCGCGTCAGCGTGCCCTGGGACAAGACCATCCTGTATGAAACCCATGTGCGCGGCCTAACCATGCGCCACCCCGCGGTACCCGAAAACCTGCGCGGTACATTCGCCGGGTTGATGGTCGACGATGTGCTGGAGCATATCCGCAAGCTGGGGGTTTCCTCGGTGGAACTGCTGCCCATCCATGCCTTCGTCAATGACCAGCACCTGCTGCACAAAGGCATGACCAATTATTGGGGCTATAACAGTATCGCCTTCTTTGCCCCGGACCCACGTTACCTGGCCAGCGGCAAGATCGCCGAGTTCAAGGAGATGGTCGCCCACCTGCACGAGGCCAATCTGGAAGTCATCCTCGACGTGGTCTACAACCACACCGCCGAAGGCAACGAGCAAGGCCCCACCCTGTCCATGCGCGGCATCGATAACGCCTCGTACTACCGGCTGATGCCCGATGACAAGCGCTACTACATCAACGACTCCGGCACCGGCAACACCCTGGACTTAAGCCATCCTTGCGTTCTGCAAATGGTCACCGATTCCCTGCGCTACTGGGCCACGGAGATGCACGTCGATGGCTTCCGCTTCGACCTGGCGACCATTCTCGGCCGCTACCATGACGGCTTCGACGAACGCCACAGCTTCCTCGTTGCCTGCCGCCAGGACCCGGTACTGCGCCAGGTGAAGATGATCGCCGAGCCTTGGGACTGTGGTCCTGGAGGTTATCAGGTGGGGCACTTCCCGCCGGGCTGGGTCGAGTGGAACGACAAGTTCCGCGACACGGTGCGTGCCTTCTGGAAGGGGGATGATGGCCAGCTCGCCGATTTCGCCAGCCGCATGACAGCCTCGGGCGAGATGTTCAACCAGCGTGGCCGGCGTCCATACGCCTCGGTGAACTTCGTCACAGCCCACGACGGTTTCACCTTGAATGACCTTGTGTCGTACAACGACAAGCACAACGAAGCCAACGACGAGAACAACCAGGACGGCAGCAATAACAACCTGTCCTGGAACCATGGCGTCGAAGGCCCGACGGACGATCCGGAGATCAACGCGCTACGCCATCGGCAGATGCGCAACTTCTTCGCCACCCTCCTGCTGGCCCAAGGCACCCCGATGCTCGTTGCCGGCGACGAATTTGCCCGTACCCAGCACGGCAATAACAATGCCTATTGCCAGGACAGTGAGATCGGCTGGGTCAATTGGGACCTGAGCGAGGATGGCGCGGCGCTGCTCAAGTTCGTCAAGCGCCTGATCAAATTGCGCCTGACCTACCCGATCCTGCGGCGCGGGCGATTCCTGGTGGGTAACTACAACGAGGACATCGGCGTCAAGGACGTGACCTGGCTGGCCCCGGACGGCAGCGAAATGACCACTGAACAATGGCAGGACGGCCATGGTCGCTGCCTGGGGATGCTGATGGACGGGCGAGCCCAGGAGACCGGTATTCGACGCAAGGGCGGCGATGCGACGCTGCTGCTGGTGGTCAATGCACACCATGACATCGTCAATTTCAGCTTGCCGGAAGTCCCCGAGGGCAGTTTCTGGACCTGCATGGTCGACACCAACCAACCGGCCGTTCGAGGACAGGAGCGCTTCGAATTCGATTCTGAATACTCCGTCACCGGGCGCTCGCTGCTGCTGTTCGAACTGCAACGCGAAGACGAGGAGTGAAACACCCGCTGTAAGCTGCCATGAGGACCGCAAGGAAGCGGTTTTCGATGCACACCTGCCAGTTTGAAGAAAAAAATGCAGTGCAGATGCACATGTCACGAGACGAATCGGCTGAGATGGTCAATACTTCATATGCGGTAGTCTCCAGGATTCGGAGCGCTGTGAATCGCAGTCATGCCCACATCGGAACCACCGGACAGTAGGCCCGGTGCATGGCTGAAAGATTGAACACATACAAGGATGTCGCTTATGAAACCTGCCTCTCGCTTGCCTGGCCGACAGCATCCGCAAATCTGGAACAGTGCTGCGCAACTGGCCGATATTCCGATCATCAGTACCCAGACGCTCATTCCCGCCGGCGCCCGCGCGGTCATCCTCGCCCCCCATCCAGGCGATGAGGTCGGGGCCTGTGGCGGATTGCTGCAATTGCTGAGCAACCTGAACCAACCCATGTTGCTGATCTCGGTCACCGACGGAGACTTGGCCCACCCCGGCTCACCGTTGTGGACCGACGAACGCCTGCGTACACACCGCCCTCACCCCCAGGAAAGCGTGGACGCCCTGCATCGCCTTGGCATTGCGGCCAACGGCCTGCAATGGGTGCGCGGCGGCTTCCCGGAAAAGGCCCTGGCCGAACACGAGGCCGAACTGGCTAGCTTCATTGCTCGCCACCTGCGGCCCGGTGACGTGGTATTCAGCACCTGGCGCCAGGATGGCGACAGCGATCACGACACCGTCGGCCGCGCCGGGGCGCTGGCCGCCGACAAAGTCGGTGTGGCGTTCAACGAACTGCCGGTGTGGGCCTGGCACTGGCCAGTGCGCGAGCAAAATAAAATCCCCTGGCACCGGGCCCGTAAACTGCGCCTCGACGTCTGGACCACCGCCCGCAAGCGTCACGCCATGTACGCCTACGTCAGCCAACTTGCCGGCGAACCGGCGAGCGGCATCGCCCCACTGTTACCCAGGGTCATCCTTGACCGGATGGGCTTGCCCTATGAGATTGTCTTCATCTGAATACGCACCTGTAAAGCTGGGTTTGTTCGCGGAGGGCGGTGGTTCAGACACACCGCCAATCGCGAGCAGGCTCGCTCCCACATTGGATTTGCGGGGTACTGCAACATCTGCGCACGCCTGCGCCCCCTGTGGGAGCGAGCCTGCTCGCGATAGCGATCGGCAAGGATATGAAAAATCCGGAACTGCCGGCACCTTGGGTCAGTCGCATGAACAAGTACGTCTGATTCAGGAGTGAACGTGTCTCAAGATCCCGATTGGCGCGCCGTCGAACCAATGCCATCGGACGCGCCCGCGGCGGTTCATCGGCTGCGGATCCTGACGGTCAACACCCATAAGGGTTTCACCGCCCTCAATCGTCGTTTCATCCTGCCCGAACTACGCGAAGCGGTGCGCAGTACCGGCGCCGACCTGGTGTTCCTGCAAGAGGTGCTGGGCGAACACGACCGACACGCGTCACGCTACGACAACTGGCCCCAGACGTCCCAGTACGAATTCCTCGCCGACAGCATGTGGAACGATTTCGCCTACGGCCGCAATGCGGTCTACCCCGATGGCCATCATGGCAACGCTCTGCTCTCCAAGTACCCGATCCGCCAGTTCCGCAATCTCGATGTGTCCATCACCGGTCCGGAGCGGCGCGGATTGTTGCATTGCGTGCTGGATGTGCCCGGCCACGCCGCCGTCCACGGGATCTGCGTGCACCTGAGTCTCCTGGAAAGCCATCGTCAACTACAGCTCAAACTGCTCTGCCAACTGCTCGATTCGCTGCCCGAGGACGCCCCTGTGATCATCGCCGGCGACTTCAACGACTGGCAATTGCGGGGTAACCTCACCCTCGCCCGCCATGGCTCCCTGCATGAAGCCTTCGAGCACCACCACGGTCGCCCGGCCAGGACCTACCCGGCCCGTTTCCCGCTGCTGCGCCTGGACCGCATATACCTGCGTAACGCCAGCAGCCACGCCCCGCAAATACTTGGGAGCAAACCCTGGACGCACCTGAGCGATCACCTGCCACTTTCGGTGGAAGTGCATTTGTAAGGCTGATCCTGGCTGCTGTTTCTGCGCAGTGACCTGTAAGTTCTGACAGTAGCGACGCCCTTTATTCGTTGCTAGGGTGCCATCCCATACAGCGAGCGTTGCCAGGCCCTGTGTGCCATCTGTTGTGCAACCAATGCTGGAACCGGCATTTGCGAAATGCCGATGCAGAGGGATAGCACATGATTCGGCACAACAAACGACTCAATCGGCTGCTCAACGCTTTATGGGTATCGGCCCCTTTCCTGTTCCCCGCACCGGCCGCCATGGCAGCCTGCACGCTGGCACCAACCGCAGGCGATGACACCTATGTCTGCGACAGCGGCACCAGCCCCGGGCTGACGGACCTTGCAGGTAACAACAGCCTGACCCTGCCCGCCAACGGCAGCGGCGTCATTTCCGGCGACGTTACCTTCGGCACCGGGCTCGACCGCATCGTGATCAACGCCAACGGCGTGATTGATGGTGACGTCGAGCAAGGCGCGGAAGCCGATTATTTCGAGATGAATGGTGGCAGGATTCTCTCCCTGGCTCAGGGCGACGGCCTCGATGAGTTCCTGATGACCGGTGGGACCATCGTCGATGCGTTCGAAGACGGCGACCACGCCGAGATGACCGGCGGCACCATTGGCCGGGTCGACATGAAACTCGATGACAATGTTTTCGATATGTCCGGCGGAAACATCATCGGCAACCTGGTGACCGGTTTCGGCCAGGACACCATCATCCTCTCCGCAGGACGGATCGGCGGCAATGTCAGTGTCAGCGGCGGCAACGACAGCATTACCGTCAGCGGTGGCGAAATCCTCGGCGAAGTCCGGGCCAGTGCCGGCGATGACCAGTTCCAATGGAGCGGCGGCCTCATTCACTCGGCCATCCTGATGGGCGAAGGCAGCGACACGGCATTGCTGAGCAACCTCGATGAAACCCTGCTTGCCACCACACCCAGCCTGAACGGTGGGTTGGGCCAGGACGTGTTGACCTTCAGTGGCAGCACCACCAGCACTGGCGCCCGTTATCTCAATTGGGAAACGGTCAACCTCACCCAAGGCTCGCAACTGGACCTCAACGACACGCTGACCTTGGGTGACAGTGCTACCGGCACCGGGACGCTCAACATCGAAAGCGGCAGCACGCTGACGGCGACCCAGGGCGTCATCGCCCCTTTTACTGCCGGACAACTGGCGACGCTCAACAACGCCGGCACGGTGGACCTCACCCAAGGCAACACCCGCACCAACGATACCCTTACCGTCCAGGGCAACTACGTGGGCAACAATGGCCAGCTGCATGTGCAAACGGCAGTCGGCGCCGATGGCTCTGCCAGTGACAAGTTGGTGGTCAATGGCGGGACGCTCACCGGCAGCACTGCCATCACCGTCACGAACCTGGGCGGCACAGGCGCACAGACGACCCAGGACGGCATCGAAGTGGTCCAGGCCCAGGGTGGCGCGGTCAGTGACGCCAGCGCCTTTTCACTGGCGCAATCCGTCTCGGCCGGTGCGTTCGACTACCGACTGTTCAAGGGCGGTGTGACCGGCAATGAAAACAACTGGTACCTGCGCTCTACCGTGGTCGCCGGGCCGGTACCGGCGCCTATCCCGACGGCGCCTCCCGCACCAGGTGCGCCACCGGTCCCGACGCTACCGCCGTTGCCAACTGCGGTGCCCGGCGCGGCACCTATCCCGTTATATCGCCCGGAAGTGCCGACCTGGTCAGTATTGCCTCCAGCGGCGGCGCAACTGACCCTGATGGCCCTGGGCACGTTCCATGATCGCCAGGGCGACCAGCGCCTGCTCACGGAAACTGGCGCGTTCGGCGCGGGTTGGGGCCGGGTCTACGGCAAGGATCTGGAGCAAACCTGGGCCGGTACGGTGACGCCGCGGTTCGATGGGTCGATCAAGGGGTTCCAGGTGGGCAACGATCTGTACAGCTCCCTGCTGTCCGGCGGCCAGACCCAACGCATTGGTTTCTTCGTCGGCCACACGGAGCTGAACGGCGATGTCAAAGGCTTCAACCTGGGTTTCGAAGATCGACACGCCGGCAAGATAGAACTCGACGGCGACAGCTATGGACTGTACTGGACGCTCACCGACCCTACCGGCGGCTACGTCGATGCAGTGGTGATGGGCACGCGACTGAACGGTGACAATCGCTCCGAACGCGGCTTGAAAATCGACAATCGTGGGCACGCCCTGACTGTTTCGGCGGAGGCCGGCTATCCCTTCGCGGTGAACGCCAACTGGGTCGTCGAACCCCAGGCCCAGATCATCCACCAGAAAGTGTCCCTGGACACGCAAAACGATGGGGTCTCCAAGGTCGAGTTCGATTCCGACGGTGCCTGGACCGGCCGTCTCGGGGCTCGCCTCAAGGGCCGCTACCAGGTCAGCGGCATGCCCGTGGAACCCTACCTGCGCGCCAACCTCTGGCACACGTTTTCCGGCACCGACTCGGTGACGTTCGACGACACCGAACGGGTCGAGACCCAACAGCGCGCGTCCACCGGTGACCTCGGGATTGGCGTCACCGTGAGCCTGGCGCCCACAGTCGCCATGTATGCCGGCGCGGACTACAGCCAAAACTTCGACAGCAACCAGCAACGCGCCGTGGCCGGCAGAATCGGCTTACGGATCAGTTGGTAGACAGGAACCCCGACGGTGATTTGACGCCCAAATATGATCCGAAATAAGCAATTGAAATCAGCCTCTTATTGAGGCTGATTTCAGCCTGCCATTCATCGTCCATTTTCTTGACGCAGTGCCATCAGTCTTCTTGACTACACGGTACTACCCCCGGAAATACAGTCAGGGGCAGGCCTCTGGAACCCGCAAACGCGGGCCGCCAGAGGCTTGCCTCAATCCATTCGGTCGCCCCTCATTCGGGGTAGGAGAGACGCCAAAAAGCGAGAAATGCATGCGATTGCAAGGCAGGCCACCATGAAAACCTCCCTCCGTCCACAAGAGATCACCATCACCTTCCACACCCTCTCTACTTCGTTGTTGCTGCTTTCCTCCATGGAGGTACAGGCCTGGCCTGGCGAGGAGACAACGCAGCCCTGGTATGGCCGAACACAGTCCCACGACCTCAGTACCGCAGCGATCGGCGGTGACCCCGCCTCCAGCAAGAGCCCCGCCCTGTTCACATTACGAAACGACAGTGGCCATACCCAGCGCATGGGGCTGATCAGTGGACAAAACCAGATTATTTCAACCGGCAATGGCCTGCTGGTGACGCCTGTCATGGCCGATCCAGGCAAGGATGCCGTCAACCTCAAAGGCTCGAGCCTTGGCGCCTACTGGAGCCTGACCGGGCCTGCGGGCTGGCATGTGGACCTGAGCGCCAGTGGCGGCCGGGTCAATGGCTACAGTCGCACCGAACAAGGCCAGCGCCAGGCCGCCGAAGGTAATGCGGTGACGCTGTCGGTCGAAGGTGGCTTTCCGATTGGCATCGGGACACACTGGGTAGTCGAACCCCAGGCGCAGTTGATCAACCAGCGCATCACCCTCGATACGCCGAATACCGAGAGCGGTACCGGCAATGAACTGAGCAGTTGGAGCGGCCGCGTCGGTGCACGACTCAAAGGTAACTACCAGGTCAATGGCCTGGGCATGGAGCCCTATGTGCGCACCAACCTGTGGCACACGGTGCAGAGCGCCGATACGTTGTCCCTGGACAAGGTCGACAAGATCAGCAGCAGCCGGAAATCCTCCACCGTCGAAGTCGGCCTGGGCCTGGTGGCACGGGTCACGCCGGCGGTAAGCCTGTATGTCAGCGCCGATTACAGCAGTGACGTCGACGACAACGACCTCAACGGCATCATCACCAGCATGGGCGTGCGGATGCGCTGGTGAGCAAAAGCTTTGTAGGAGCTGTGTAGAAGCTGTCGAGTACAACGAGGCTGCGATCTTTTGATCTTTCGCTTGGAACTCAGTGCCTGGGAAAGATCGCAGCCTCGCTTCGCGAGGTAGCTCCTACGACATCGCCAGGCGCGAGCAATCTGCCGCCACTTAAAAAACACCTCCATTAAGGCGTATAACGCTAAAAGCGATTTATACCTGCAAGCCGTCCGCCCATGGCTCATTTCATTGATGGAGTAACGACATGACCACCGCCCCTTTTCTCGCCAACCTGTTTCCCAGTGCCGCCGACATCCCGGACGCCTACCGCCTCGAAGGCCGGATCGAACAGCGCGAATACCTGGTCGACGGCATCCTGAAAACCTGGCAGGGACCACTGGCCGTCGTGCGCAGCCCCGTTTACCTGGCGGGTGAACTGGGCGACGAGCAAGTGATTCTAGGCAGCACACCGCTGTTGGATGCCGAGACCGCCCTCACCGCCCTGGACGCCGCCGTCCGGGCTTACGACCGCGGCCAGGGCCAGTGGCCGACGATGCGCGTCGCCGAGCGCATCCGTCATGTGGAAACCTTCCTGGCGCGCATGCGCGAGCAACGCGAGGCCGTAGTCAAGCTGCTGATGTGGGAAATCGGCAAGAACCTCAAGGATTCCCAGAAGGAATTCGACCGCACCTGCGACTACATCGTCGACACCATCAACGCCCTCAAGGAGCTGGACCGACGCTCCAGCCGCTTCGAGCTGGAACAGGACACCCTTGGGCAGATCCGCCGCGTCCCCCTGGGCGTGGCCTTGTGCATGGGCCCGTACAACTATCCGCTGAACGAAACCTTCACCACGTTGATTCCCGCCTTGATCATGGGCAACACCGTGGTGTTCAAGCCAGCCAAGCTCGGCGTGTTGCTGATCCGTCCATTGCTGGAGGCCTTTCGCGACAGTTTCCCGGCGGGCGTGATCAACGTGATCTACGGCAGTGGCCGGGAAACTGTCAGCGCACTGATGGCCAGCGGCAAGATCGACATCTTCGCCTTCATCGGCACCAACAAGGCTGCCAGTGACCTGAAGAAGCTCCACCCGCGTCCGCACCGCTTGCGGGCCGCCCTGGGGCTGGATGCGAAGAACCCCGGGCTGGTGCTACCGGATGTTGACCTGGACAACGCCGTCAGCGAAGCCTTGACCGGCTCGCTCTCCTTCAACGGCCAACGCTGCACGGCGTTGAAAATCCTGTTTGTCCATGAGGACGTGGCGCCAGCGTTCATCGAGAAGTTCAACGCCAGGCTCGCCACTCTGAAACCCGGCATGCCATGGGAGGACGGTGTGGCGCTGACGCCGTTGCCCGAGGCGGGCAAGGTCGATTACTTGCACTCGCTGGTCGCCGATGCGCTCGCCAAGGGGGCAGAAGTGAAGAATGCCCACGGTGGCGAATCACGCAGCTCGTTCTTCTACCCGGCAGTGCTCTACCCGGTGAATACGGCGATGCGGGTCTACCACGAAGAGCAGTTCGGCCCGGTCGTGCCCATCGTGCCGTACCGTGACCTCAATACCGTGATCGACTATGTGCTGGAGTCCGACTTCGGCCAGCAACTGAGCATTTTCGGTACCAATCCGGCGGAAGTCGGCAAGCTGGTGGACACCTTCGCCAATCAGGTCGGACGTATCAACATCAATGCCCAGTGCCAGCGCGGCCCGGATACCTTCCCGTTCAATGGTCGGAAAAACTCAGCCGAAGGCACCTTGTCCGTTCACGATGCGCTACGCACCTTCTCTATTCGTACGCTGGTGGCCACCAAGTTCCAGGACAGCAACAAAGCGCTGATCAGCGACATCATTCGCGAACGCGATTCCAACTTCCTGACCACCGACTACATCTTCTGAGCCACGCCGAACGGTGCCTCAAGACAGGGCTGCGCGGCGCAACTTGATGCCCCAGCCCTGCTGCATGCCTGCGGCCGCCAACAGGATCGCCGCCACACCCAACCATTGCAGGAGTTCAAGGCGATGACCGAAGGCGAACCAATCGACGAAGATCGCCGCAATCGGATAGATAAACGACAGCGCGCCGGTGATCGCCGTCGGCAATCGTTGAATCGCGCTGTACAACAACACGTACATCACACCGGTATGCACCATGCCCAGGGTCAGCAGGCTGGCCCACGCCCCGGCGTGCTGTGGCAACGCTGAGAAGTTCGCCCAGGGCGCCAGGAGCAATACGCCGGTGCTGACCTGGATCAGTGCAATCAGATGCGGCGGCGTGCCGGTCAGGCGCTTGATGATCAACGCTGCGATGGCGTACAGCAACGCTGCGCCCAGCGCCAGCGCGATGCCCAGCAGATAGGCACCGCCGCCCTGCCCTTGTTCGCCGTGGGAACTGACGATTGCCAGCATTCCGAGAAACGATACCGCCAGCCAGAACAGTTTTTGCGCGGTGATCCTTTCTCCCAGGAACAGAGCCGCCAGCCCGACCAACATGAACGGCTGGACGTTGTACACCGCCGTACCGATGGCAATCGAGGCTCGGGAGTAAGAGGCGAACAACAGCACCCAGTTGCCGACAATCGCCACCCCGCTGAGCACCGCCAGCAGAAACGTGGTGCGTGTCAGGATACCTGGACGCAAGAAGCCGAAACCGGCGCAAATCAGCAGTAAAGTGGCGGCGCCAAACACGCAACGCCAGAACACCACATCCAGTACCGGCAGGCCCGAGACCAGCACGAACCAGCCTATGGTTCCGGAGATCAGCATGGCGGCAGTCATTTCGAGCGAACCGCGGCGTAGGGTCTTGTCCATCTTCAGGCTCCTTCAGCAAGTGAGGCACAGTATGCCGAGCCAGTGGTTGGGTTCTCCATGGTCTGAAAAAGGCTAAACTGGCTTTCGACCTTTTTTATCAAGGCAACTTCGAGCATTCGCCTAATGGAACTGAAAAATGACTGACGACATCGACCAGATCCTCATCAGCGCCCTGATGGAAGATTCCCGACGCTCCCTCAAGGCTCTGGCGAACCTGAGTGGCCTGTCCTCTCCCAGCGTCGCCGAGCGCCTTCGCCGGCTCGAAGAACGCGGCGTGCTCAGGAGCTACACCGTCGAGGTAGACCCCAAGTGCTTCGGCTATCAACTCCAGGCCATCGTGCGTATCCGCCCGCTGCCGGGGCAGTTGCAGGAAGTTGAACGGCAGATCCAGGCCATCGCTGAATTCACCGAATGCGACAAGGTGACCGGCGAAGACTGTTTCATTGCCCGACTGCATGTGCGCTCGATGGAACAGCTGGACACGCTGCTGGACAGGCTCAATGTCCTGGCCGAGACCAATACGGCCATCGTCAAGAAAACGCCCGTCAAACGGCGCTTGCCGCCAATGGCGTGAGTCGGATCCGGCCTCGGTTCGTGTCCGAGGCCGGAGGCCACGCTACTGAAGGTCTTCCAGTTCAGGGCTGCGTTGGACTTTGTGCACCTCTTGCTCAGGCGCATTGCTCGCCTTCATCAGATTAAGGGGCTGTATTTTGGCGCAAGCATTCTGGCCGTCGGCATACACTCCGCTGTGGTTGCATTTCCAGTCATAGAAGTTGGCCAGGGAACCGGACAATTGCAGGCTGTAGTCGGTGCTTCGGGTGCCAGGGGTAAAGGGTTGGCCGGCTGGAATATTCTGGAACCACTTCATCCACTCCTCACCGCCCACGGGTGGCGGGTTGGCTTGGAAGGTCGGGTTCATCAGCGCCAATTGCTGGTACTCAGCGGTCATGTGGCAACTCAGGCAGGAGGCCTGGGGATTGTCCACGGGACCGTTGAGGCGCCCGTTCCAACCCAGATGGGTGGGTGGCAGCTCTTTGGTGTTCGCGTTGATGGCTGTCTGCTTGAGCGCCGGGTTGATCTTGGTTTCGGTAGGGGTCGGGTTGGTGAACGCGTTGCCGGTCTCTTTGGGATCGTTGCCCCACATAATCCCCACGGGCACCAGATTGTTCCAGTTCGCTTTACCGGTCACGGCACCGTTGTATTGGAACGTCCCGAACAGCCAGCCGGTGTCGCTCACGCGGGTGTCCCGCACGGCGATGTCCATCTGAATCAGCGCGACTTGGGTCACCGCGCGCTCTGTCGAGGTGAACGTCTTGGTGGTGTACGCATTCCAGAGCAATGGATTGGCCAGGAATGGCACCGTGGTGACGTCTATATCGGCAAACAACGCCTTGCAGACGACTGTACCGTTGGGAAAGCCCTTAGGTTGTGAGGTGTAGCTCGGGTCAGGGTTCTGCGGGTCTTTCCAGACCTGGCCAATGGTGTAGCCCCCTATATCGTTATAGATACCTACTGCGTAGGTCTGGCCACTGCCTTTTTGAGTGCTCGCCAATTGCAATGGCTTGATCGGTGCCTCCTTGGTAAGCCCTCGGATACCTTCGCGACCATTGGGGCCATAGTGTTGCCATGGCATGTGATACCACTGGCGAACCTTGTTTTTCTGCACATCCCAGCCGATCCCCGTATTGCCTTCCAGGCAATAAGCCTTGACCTCGTTCATATAGGAACGCCAGGTTTCAAAATCATTGCTGAACGTGGTGGGCAGATGCTTGAAGAATGCCGGCATCGAGGAAGGGCCCGGGGCCACGGTGGGATAGTCTTGGCTGAGCCGGAATAATGGACCGGAGTAGACGCTCTTGGGTGGCCCGTAGCCGAAATCAGGGAAGGTCCCCGCGTGGGCGCCCGCCATGGTCAGCGCGCCTGTCAGGGTCAGCAATGCAGCGATCTTTCCTTGGGGGTGGTTCATCGATATCTCCTTATAGGGAGAACGCCCGCCGTCCCATCGAACAATTGAACGATGCGCAGGGTCTCCTTCTGTTATCAGGCTTGGGCACCATGCCCATACCTGCTCACGGTCCACGGTCACTGATGTTGCCCACCTCCTTGGGCCCAAGAGTCGGGCACGACCAGACAAGGCTTGATAGCCAAATGCGAACGGTATCCGGAGGGTGTGGCGAGATTTCGCGCAGTCGCTGATCGATCCACTTCATGCCGCCCCTGGCAATGCAGTTCCTAGCCATAGGTGTAGATCATTTATTCAAAGGTGCCATCACGCTTAAGGCTTTTTAGAGGCTATTGGCCACAACCTCAAAACGCGGACGAAAAAAAGCCCGCCGAAGCGGGCTTTTCACTCATTGCGGATGCAATCAGTCATCGCGACCCATCAGGCCGAACAGTTGCAGCAGGCTGACGAACAGGTTGTAGATCGATACATACAGGCTGACAGTGGCCATGATGTAGTTACGCTCGCCGCCGTGGATGATAGCGCTGGTCTGGTACAGGATGCAGACCGACGAGAACAACACGAAGCCGGCGCTGATCGCCAGTTGCAAGCCGCTGATCTGGAAGAAGAAGCTGGCCAGCACCGCACCCAGCAAGACGAAGAAACCTGCGGTGATGAAGCCGCCGAGGAAACTCATGTCCTTGCGGGAAATCAGCACGTAGGCCGACAGGCCACCAAATACCAGTGCGGTCATTGCAAAGGCCGAACTGACCACTTCGGCGCCGCCCTGCATTTGCAGGTAGCGATTGAGGATCGGGCCGAGCAGGAAGCCCATGAAACCGGTCAGGGCGAAAGCCGACACCAGGCCCCAGGCCGAATCACGGAGTTTGTTGGTAAGGAAGAAAAGGCCGTAGAAACCGATCAGCACGACGAAGATGTTCGGGTAACCCACCCGCATCTGTTGGGCGACGTAGGCCATCACACCGCTGAAAGCGAGCGTAAGTGCCAGCAGGCCATAAGTGTTGCGCAGGACGCGGCTAACCTCTAGCTGCTCAGCCTGCACGCTGTTGTTCACTGCGTAATCCTGTTCGCGCATGGCGACACTCCTCCGGTTTTGAAACATTCAGTGGCAAGGATCATAACAGACGCTCTGTAACAAGCTACGTAGAGAGTTTGACAGTGTGTTTCATTCGGGTATTATGGCGCCCGCAACGCAATACGGAGGTGTGGCCGAGTGGTTTAAGGCAACGGTCTTGAAAACCGTCGACTGTAACAGGTCCATGAGTTCGAATCCCATCGCCTCCGCCATCTTCTAACGTTAAAGCCCTGATTATTCAGGGCTTTTTCGTGTCTGGCATTCAGAATGCCTGCTTCGGTCTTTCAGGATTGACATACCGTCATGGCAAAAACCACCCCTCCACTCAAGGAAAGAAAAGTGACCAGTAAAACCATCGGTTCTCTCGTTGCGGCAATCGTAGGCATCGTCCTGTTGTGCGTCTTCTTTGGCAGTTGGTACACGGTCGACGAAACCGAGCGCGGCGTTCTTCTGCGCAACGGGGCGCTGGTCGGGGTGGTTGAACCGGGACTGTCCTTCAAGACGCCGTTTATCGAGTCTGTGCGCCTGATCAGCGTCCAGAGCCAAGTGACGGCTTATGAAGACCTCCAGGCCTACAGCAAGGACCAACAGTCCGCCCAGCTCAAGGTATCCGTGTCCTGGCACATCGCGCCTTCCGATGTCGCGAAGGTCTATACCCAGTTCAAGGATCTTGAAGGCATCCGCGACCGGATGATCAGCCGTCAGGTGCCGACCCAGGTGGAAAACGTCTTTGGCAAGTTCAACGCCGTGGCTGCCGTGCAGAATCGCGTCCAACTAGTCAACGATATTTCGACCGCAATCAAGGCGACGATTACCGGGCCGGTGATCATCGACAGCGTCCAGGTCGAAAACATCGACTTCAGTGACGCTTATGAAAAAGCCATTGAAGCGCGCATGGCCGCCGAAGTGCAGGTCAAGACCCGCGAGCAGCAACTGGCGACCGAGCAGGTTCAAGCCCAGATTCGTGTCACCCAGGCCCAGGCAGAAGCCGATTCTCAAGTTGCCCAGGCCAAGGCAGACGCACTGGCCACCGAATTGCGCGGAAAGGCCGAAGCCGAAGCGATCAAGGCACGTGCCCAGGCCTTGGCCAGCAACCAGAATCTGGTAGAGCTCACCAAGGCCGAGCGCTGGAATGGTGTATTGCCCACCACCGTGCTGCCGAACGGCGCCCTGCCCTTCATTGACATCAAGAACCAGTAAACCCTCACGAGCGCGGCCAGTCCTGGCCGCGCTCGTCCACCGTCTCAGCCTTCACGGCCAATGCCATCGAGCTGTCTCGTTAACGCTACACTCACGTCACTGACGACCCCCGACGTTCACCGTTAGCAGGGAGCTCAACGTGTACCCAGGCAAAAGCAAACCCACGCAAACATCGCTACGACAGTTCAACGCTCTCTTCGCCTCACGCTCTGACATTTCCCGCCCGCCCGGGCATTCACCGACACCCTCGACAGGCGCCCTGAACAGGAGAATCGCGTGACCTACATTATCAAGAAGTACAAATGGCCTGCCTTGCTGGCCGTCGCGCTGATTGCGTTTTCAGCCCTGATATTCTTTCTGATCAAGTCCTATACGTACGACTCATCGACCTACTTCGAATCCCGTGACTTCATCCGCCAACTCAAGCAGGCCGACGCTAACTGGAGCGTCAAGATCCTGAGGAAAAAAATCGGCGTCAACAACAATCTGTCGCTGGCGCCACCGCCTGAGGCGGGCAGCCGATGGGAGCAGTTGGAGCAGCTCAATAACGCAGGTCCCCTGGCGACTCTTTGGGCGTCCAGGCGCCAAGGTTATGTGGATGCGGTCAAGAACAAGACAGTACTGGTCGATCAATTCCAGCAACACAACGCCAAGCTGCGCACTGCCCTGGACGCTCTGCCGGTCATCGAAGACGACATTCAGACATTGCTCAAGGAGATGACAGTCAAAAGCCCTGCGGAACGCCTTACGGTGGCTTCCAATGTGCTTGAGCTGTCACTGACGACGCTGGAGTACGCATTGTATGTCACCTCGGACAAAGCCAAGGAGGTGCAGAACCAGCTCAATGAACTGGAACGATACATCAGCCAGTTACCCGCGACCTATCAACCTCCCTTCATCACCCTGGCGCAGCACGTCAGAGCTATTATCGAGGAACAACCGATCGTCAATGACCTTCTTGACCGCATCAGCGTGATTCCGGTGGCCCAGGAACTGGATAGCATCAACGAACTGTTGAACGAGACGCAGCGCAGGACGGCTGCTGCGGACCGTCAATACCATGTCTACCTGGGTGTGTGCGCCAGCCTCATGGCGCTATTGATGATCTACCTGGCGGTGCGGCTGGTTCGCAGCTACGCCGTCATCAACCAGATCAACCACGAACTGCAATCGTCCAATGAACGGCTCGAGGAGCGCGTGCAAGAACGCACTCGCGAACTGAAAGAGGCTGAACGTGAACTGGTGGACGCCGCACGGATGGCAGGCATGGCCGAGATCGCCACTAACGTGTTGCACAACGTCGGGAATGTGCTCAACAGCGTGAATATTTCCGCGGACCTGGTAACCCGCAAGTTGCGCAGCAGCAAGACACTGGGCCTTGGAAAAGCCGTAAAAATGATGAATGAACATGCCGACGACCTGGGCCAGTTCATCACCAGCGATGAAAAGGGCAAATTGTTGCCCCGCTACTTCAATGAGCTGGTCGACTCCATCGCCGCCGAGCAAACACTGCTTATCGAAGAACTGGCGCAACTGACCAAAAGCATCGACCACATCAAGGAAATCGTCACCACCCAGCAAACCTACGCCGGAGCTGCCAGGCTGATCGAGGCACTGAGCATCAGTGATCTGTTCGAAGATGCGTTACGCATGAACTCGGGCGCGCTGAGCCGGCACCACGTCACCGTCATCAAGGACTATCAGGACGTCCCGATGATAATGGGTGACAAGCACAGGTTGCTGTTGATCCTGATCAACCTCATCAGTAACGCCAAATTCGCGATGTCGCACGTCAGTGATCATCCTCGGGAAATGATTTTGGGAATCCGGGTCGTCGATCAGAAAACGCTGTGCGTCAGCGTCAAGGATCGAGGCGAAGGCATTACGCCCGAGAACCTGACCCGCATCTTCAACCACGGGTTCACCACCCGCAAGGACGGCCATGGCTTCGGCTTGCACAGCTGCGCCTTGGCAGCGGTTGAAATGAATGGCCACCTCCATGTCCATAGCGACGGCCCTGGACAGGGAGCGCTGTTCACCCTGGAAATTCCGCTGGAACTGGCACCCACCTGACAGAGATGGAGGAATCGGCTGCGCAACGAACCATACGGCTCGGTTCGCAGCCAACTCCCCTTGCCTTTGACGGCGCTATTTGGCGGTCGCAGCCTGGCGGCCGTGTTTTTTCCTGGCCGGCAATGCGGCGGCGTAGGCCAGTGCTTCCTCACGGGAAGCAAAGGAGCCCAATCGGTCGGCCTGAGTGCAGACCCGCCATGGGCCGCTGTTTACGCTGAGCACGTCATACCCGTTGATATGCATTTTGGTCAGCATCGCAGTACTCATTGTCACCTCCTTTCGAGATAAACCAGGGTTACGCCACCTACCTTACACTCAGTTTGCGCAAGGGTGCCAACCGAGCGTCGCAACCTTGCGCAACGACGCAGGCCTGAGTCTCTCAATGGGAATCCGAATCCCACAACCAATCCCACAAACCCGGCAAGTGCACCGGTTCGCTAGTGTTCTTGACCGTGCGCGCCATCGCGGCCCGCTCCAGCGCCTGACGGTCATCATAGAAGGGCTTGGCGTCGGTCTTCACGCCCGTGGCTCGGGCAGCGTCGAGCAGGATTTGCAAGTATTCCCGGGCATGTCGGGCGGTATAGCGGTTGAGGTCATGAAAGGTGACCACCACCGGAATCACCCCGTCAACCGCGGGCAACTGCCCGGCGGCGATGCGTTCGCGCACTTCAGAGAGCTGGCGCGTCAGGTTGATTCGCCGTCGTGGGCTGGCGGTGATTCCCCAGACCTTACCGTCGTTGGCGCTCAGGTCGGTCAGCAACACGTGCAAGCCATGCTGCTGGTAAGCGGTGAAGGTGCGCCTGTCGTAACTCCAGAACGGCGGCCTCACCAGGGTGGGCGCTGCCCCTGTGATGGCGGCGATATCACCCCCGCCCTTGACCAGTGACTGCTCCAGTTCGTCAGGACTCAGAAAGCGATGGTTGGTATGCCAGTAAGTCGCCGTATGGAAGCCCAGGATATGACCTTCGCGCTGTTCACGGTGCATCACCGAGCGTCCGATGTCGCTGTTGCCAGCTCTTAGTGCACGGGTCTGGACAAAAAATACCGCCTTGATCCCCGGCTGCACCGGGTTGTGCGCGAGGGCATCCAGCACCTCCAGGCTCGGGTTCCAGAAAGACGAGGCACTAGGCCCGTCATCGAAGGTCAGCAAAAAACGGATCGGGGGTTGTGCCAGCAGGCTTTGCTCGGTTTGTGGAGTCAGTTCGATGGGCGGGCCGATGCATCCCGACACACCGATGGCGAGGACTGCGATAACCAGCGCCCTGGCGATGTTTTTCATGTTCTGCCTTTATCTGATACCGCACTGTCTTGCCTGTTAATCCCTGGCACATGGTGTGAAGCTCACCTTGGAGAAGGTTAACCGGGTTTGGTTCCGGACAGCGAGCAGCGACTTGGCTGCGCGACTACCTGGCGTGATTTTTGACCGTCTGGATAATTCGATGGAATTTTCCGCACGCCTCCGTATCCATCCGTATAGAACTAATTAGGGAGGATTTATGGGCGGGCCATCGCTTTACATCATCGACTACATGCTCCATGGCGAGCCGAAGTCATTCATCATTCGCGCCGAAGTGATGAATAACTCCGAAGCTTGGCATTGGGCCAGTTGCGACGCGGGGGTCGGGCGCATTCCGAAATTCGGACGGGAAAAGGTCAAGCGGGTTTCAAAACCCCTTGCTGAAAAATACGGTATTACCGACGTGCGCTGGCGAGCAAGCGTCGCGCCGTCCTGGGTCAAGGAGTCCGGCTGACTTAAATAACCCCTGTTTCCGGTGCACCGGTTGTCCAGCCGGGCGCCGGATTCTTCGACAGAACCGACATAACTCAACTACGCTTTAAGCGATAGCATGACCCGCCCCTGGCGGGTTTTGTGCTGCCTCATCAACGCTCAATGCAACCCTGAATGGAGGTGTGACATGTCCGAAAAAGAGTCCATCACCACCCTGCTCACCTTGCTGGAATCGCGTCAGGCCAGGCTTACGGCAGCCTGCAAGGAAATCGCCGATTGGGTCGACCACCAAGGCGGGCATCCCACTGCGGTGCGCATCCGTGACCGGCTCAACGACATCGAGAAAGACGCCCCATCGATCCAAAGCGCACTGACGTCGCTGAAGCCCGCTGAACGCCCTCTGCCCAAGTTCCGCTGACGCACCGCGCCCGACATGTGCCCCCCTTGAGTTCTACCGGTTGGAAAACCGATGGAACACGGGCTTTTTTTGCACCTCGAAATTGATAGGCACCGGTGCAAAAGCCACAAAGGGAGAAACCTCATGATTGCCAGATTCCTGCTATTGATTGCACCAGCAAGGACAAGCACGGTGGGTCGGCCAATCTTCCCGATAATGCCAAGGTGACGTGGTACTACTACGGTATCGAACAGTTGCAGCAAGCCCAGGAAGACTGCGAAAGCACCGGCGGTAACTGGATAAACCAGTGAAAAGTTGACTCGGAGAGCCGTTTCTAGCCCTTGCTGTGCTCCGGCGATGACGGTCCTTCCTTGATCCCGCGCGGCCCAGCTACGCCCCAGATAACCAGGCCCACAACCGGCAGAATGATCAGCAACAGGGCCCAGCCAGCCTTGGTGCCAGCCGACTTGTCGCTTCGAAAGACGCTGACGATCGCCCATAAATCGACGAGGAGCAAAAGCACCGCGACAGCGATCCAAAAATAACTGGCTAATTCGGTCATGGCCTAATCCTCTTGTCGGTTTAAGGATTAGGCACAGCCGTTGAGACGCCGTTCAAAGAATTTTTACCCTTGGTGCGCCCAAAGGACCTATCCCCGCTCATTCAAATAAGCGACCCATTGCTCATAGGCTTCATGTTGACGGCGGACCGCTTCATCCCAGGTCGATCCACTCATTTGATGGATACATATGAGCTTCATCATTTCCGACGTTGCCGCATCGAGCTCCACCAGGAGCTCATGGGATTTGATCTTGAAATCTTCAACGCTGGTCATATCTCGCTTCCTTCCCCGGGAGGGGCCCGGCCAATGCACCCAACATGGATTCATTTTTTTGAAGCTGATTCATTTGAGGCGATAACCGGTCGAAAGCCTAGTGCTGGTGGTCGGACAGATGGGATGGGTCGATGACTGCCTCAAATGAGCCCAGTCTTTCTCGCGCCGTCGCGGTCGTACTGGATAAGACATTGAAAAAATCGACAGTTTGAGCAAAGCCAATTGATGCCAGGCTCAAATATTGCAGTTATATTTCACTTTAATGACAGTCACTGATTGAGCACGGCCATGAAAATTCGAGCGACCGTCATTTGCGAGGAAAATCGTCATATCTTGCTGGTTCGCAAAGCCAATAGCCGCTGGATGCTGCCGGGCGGTAGCGTCGAACGCGGCGAGACCCATGCTGGGGCAGCCATTCGGGAATTGGCCGAAGAAACTGGCCTGGACGTCGAGAACCTGCTCTACCTGATGCGAATCAGTGACGGGCAAACCGAGCATCACGTATTCGAAGCGTCAGTCAGCGATTCGACGGCGGCCAGGCCACAGAACGAAATCAGCGATTGCCTCTGGCACCCGCTGGATGCCATCACCCAACTGCAAATGAAAAAGGGCACGCGGGATATCCTCGAGGCGTTTCGCCGGCGATTGTGACGAGTCGGTACAAGCCGTGCTGATACAGAAGAGGCTACATGATAAATATCATGGTCAAGGGATTCGCGTATTAGGCAGGGCTTGGACAGCAGGTAACGCTTGAGCACTCACCCGCTAATCGCAATGCCGAGTGCAGAGGCTCCGGAGGCAGGACTCCGTTTCTTCGGTAGTTTCAGAAGCCGTAACGAACAAGGGTTTGCATTAGCTTTCGCTCGCAAACCCTTGATTTTAGATGGTGCCCGAAGCCGGAATCGAACCGGCACGCCCTTACGAGCGGGGGATTTTAAGTCCCATGCGTCTACCAGTTTCGCCATTCGGGCGGTAGCGCGGTTAGCCATGGGAGCGTCGGCAAAATCCAATCGCCGAAGCCCTGGCTGGTGCAGCAAGAGGGGGGAATATATACATCCCTCCCCTGTGAAGCAAGGTAGCTCGCGCCCTTTTCAACACAAAACCTTTCAATGCTTCGAAAATAAAAAAGCTCCGTAAATCATAGATCTACAGAGCTTTTTAAAAGTGGAGGCCGAAGTCGGAATCGAACCGGCGTAGGTGGATTTGCAATCCACTGCATAACCATTTTGCTATTCGGCCTCAAGACGTTTGATGCAATGCAGCCACATCAACCGCGTACAAACCTGATCTGGAAACAGAACCTCTTTGAAGCGCTATCCCCTTGAAAACATTGAGATTTTTTACATCTCAGTGCGTTCGATGGGCGCAATTATGTACTCATTTGCCTAGACTGACAACCCCTTGATTTCAAAAAAAAATCGTCGATTGTTCGGCTTCCGGAGGAACCTGCTGCATTTTTTTCTTGCTCAGATCCACGCACTGTCGGATAAGACACAGCCTTCCGCCTCTGCGAGTCTGTCCATGCCCCGTGTTGGTATCCCCCAGGGTTCAAGCGTTCGCTTGCTGATTTATCTGTTGTTTGCGATCCAGCTGGTTTCCATGGGTGCAATGGAGATGAGCGGGCCGTTCTGGCCTGTTCACCTGCGACAACTGACCAGCAACGACGCGCTGTTCAGCTTCGCCAGCACGGCGGTGTATGTCGGTCCGATGCTGGGCATCATCCTGACCAGTGCTTTCTGGGGCCGTATCGGTGATCGCTACGGCCATAAACTGATGATGATCCGGGCACTGGCCGGGTTGTCCCTGACCCAGCTTGGCCTGGCGCTATGCGGCGATATCTGGGTGATCCTGGTCCTGCGCTTCCTGCAAGGTGCGTTCGCCGGTTATATCGCCCCCGCCCAGGCCTACGGCGTGAGCATCGAGGCGCCATCGCGGCGGGCCAGGCTGTTTGCCATCCTGCAGATTTCCACCAATGTCGGCTCGCTGCTGGGGGCGGTGGCGGGCGGGCTGATCCTGGATCATGCCACGTTTTTCTGGATCAACATCGTGGCCTCGGGCCTGTGCGCAGTGTGCACCGTGGTCGCGGCGTTGACGCTGCCTGACGTAGCGCCTGTCGGGAAGACAACCGCAGCCGGCAGCGTTCCGTCCGCACCCTCGCGTCCCGGGCTATACAACCCGTTGACAGTATCGCTGCTGGGCATCATGGGGCTTCTGTTGCTGGCGCGAATGCTCCCGCAGACTTCGTTTTCGCTGTATGTGAGTTCGACCTTCGACGTCAGCAATGCCCTGGTGGGGCTTTGCTATGGCCTGCTGGCCCTGGGCTTCATCCTGTGCGCAACCACCTGGTCACGCTACTTCGAGCAGCGCAACCCGACACAGACGCTGCGAGCCATCACCGCCATCGTGATCGCTTGCATGACCCTGACCGCCATGGCCGGCCTGACACGTCAGCCGTTGGTCTTCGCCATTGTCTACTTCGCCTGGGGCGTCCTCTTGGGCGCAACTACACCGGTGCTGACCGCACTCATCTCCAAAAGCACCGACAATAGCCGCCAGGGTCAGGTGCTGGGACTCGCCCAGGGCGTTTCGCAAACGGCGTCCATCATCGGCATTTCCCTGGGGGCCTTGCTCAGCCAGGTCTATGGCCTTCAATACACCTACCTCTATGTCAGCATTGCCTACGGCGTGGTGCTGTTGCCCTTGGTGCTGCTGCGCTACAGGCCGGTCGGGGTGCCGGACCAGGCAAGCGAATAGCGATTCGCACAACCCTGCCCCAGCACAATTGCTCATTGCCTCAAGATCGATCTTGCGTGCCGACGAGCGCCTCCACTAATATTGGGAATAATTCTCACTATCAAAAATATAAACAGCCATGAGCGATCCGGGTTCAGCGACCAACGATTGTCATCTGCGCACCGTCGCAGACCTCTACAGCGGACACCATGGCTGGTTGTACGCCCGACTCTACCGCAAACTGGGCAATGCGCTGGATGCCGCAGACCTGGCGCATGACACCTTCATCCGTATCCTCGCCTCGAAGGTCGCGGTCATCGAAGAGCCACGCGCGTACCTCAGCTGCGTGGCCGGTGGCATCCTGGTCAACTGGTTCCAGCGCAAGGCCTTGGAGCGTGCCTATCTGCAGGCACTGGCGCTGCTGCCCGAACCCGAAGCGCCCTCGCCGGAACGCCGCCTGCTGGTGCTGGAAACCCTGCATGAAATCGATGCCATGCTCGACACCCTCCCCGGGCCGGTCAAACGCGCATTTCTGTTATCGCAAATCAGCGGCTTGAAATACAACGACATCGCCCATCAGTTGGGAGTCTCGCTGATTACGGTCAAGCGCTACATGAAGCAGGCCTTCCTGCACTGCCTGATGTGGGTGGACTGAATGCCTGCTCGCGATAGTCATGCCGTCGATCCCGCCATCCTCAATGAAGCAGCCGACTGGCTGATGCGCCTGAGCGAAGGCAGTGTCAACGACACCGAGCGCCTGGAATGGGAACGCTGGCGCAACAGCAGCCCGGCGCACCGCCAGGCCTGGGCGCGGGCGGAATTGTTGTTGAGCAAACTGCAAGGCTTGCCACCGGCCCTGGCCATGCCGGCGCTGGACCGTCCCAGCAACCCCGAGCGCCGTGCCGCCATGGGCAAACTGGCGACCTTGCTCGCGCTGGCGCCACTGGCCTGGGGCAGTTGGAAGCTCAACGACTGGCAGAACTGGACCGCCGACTACCGCGCGCCCGTGGGCGAGCGTCGCGACCTGACATTGACCGATGGTACTCGCGTGACGTTGAACACCGACACCGCCATCGATGTGTATTTCGATCAGCGCCAGCGCCTGTTGCTGTTGCGCCGCGGCGAAATACTGATCCAGACCGCACCGGACCCGTCGCCTGTCGCCCGGCCATTCAGGGTGGAAACCCACGAGGGCCGGATGCAGGCGCTCGGCACGCGTTTCAGTGTGCGCGAAGAGCGCGGGCACACCCGCCTCGCCGTGCTCGAGGGCGCAGTCAGTATCCACCTCAAAGGCATTGGTGAGAAAGTCGTCGAGGCCGGTCAGAGCAGTGGTTTTACAGCGTTCGCCATTGACGGGTTGAAACCTGTCGATAAATCGGTGCTGGCCTGGACCCAAGGCATGCTGATGGCCGACAACATGCGCCTGGCCGATTTCATTGGCGAACTGGCCCGCTATCGCAACGGCGTCCTGCGTTGCGACCCGGCCATTGCCGACCTGCGGATTTCCGGTGCCTTCCCCGTCAGCGACACTCAACGAACCCTGAACATGCTCGCCCGGACTTACCCCATCCGCGTCACTTCGCGCCTGGGCGACTACTGGGTCATGTTGACGCCGGCGTGAACCCAAAAAAAATAATCGTGCGAGGGTGATACTTTTTTCGATCCTGGCTGGCTAGAGAACAAAACCCCTCTGAACAGGATCATCAAGCCATGCCCGTTGCCCGCCCCCTGCGCTCGGATCGCACGCTGAATCTGGCGATTCGCAGTGCAATGCTCGGCCTTGCACTTTCGACCTTAAGCCCAGGCAGTTGGGCCGCACCGGGCGCGCCGCTGGACAGCATCGCCAGCCAGTCCTACAACATTCAACCCGGCCCCCTGGGGCCAACCCTCTCGACGTTCGCCGTGCAGGCCGGCATCGCCCTGTCGTTCGAACCGTCCCTGACCCAGGGCCTGGACAGCCCGGGCCTGTCCGGCCAGTTCACCGCGCGCGAAGCGTTTGCCCGGCTGCTGGCCGGCAGCGGTCTGGATCTTGTGGCTCGCGACGATAGCAGCTACACCTTGCAAAAACGCAGCACCGACGGCGGACTGACCCTGGCGCCAACCACCGTCAGCGCCACCGAAGCCCGCCCCGGTGATTTGCCGGCCGCCTACAGTGGCGGTCAGGTCGCCCGTGGCGGTCGTGTAGGCCTGTTGGGCAACAAGGACCTGATGGACACACCGTTCAGTGTGAGCAACTACACCTCGGCCCTGATGAAAGACCAACAAGCCGTGACCGTCGCCGACGTGCTGGAGCGTGATTCCTCGGTGCGTTCCACTGGCCAGACCGGCGGCATCGTCGATTCGTTTTTCATTCGCGGTTTTCCCGTGGGCGAAGGCAACCTTGGGGAACTGGCGTTCGACGGTGTATACGGCGTGGCCCCCAACTATCGGGTGTTCACCGAGTACGCCGAACGCATTGAGGTGATCAAGGGCCCGGCCGCCCTGCTCTACGGCATGTCGCCCAACAGCGGTGTCGGCGGTGTCATCAATATCGTCCCCAAACGTTCACTGGACGAAGACTTGACCCGCGTGACCGCCAATTACGCCATGGACTCGCAAGTGGGTGGACACGTCGATATCAGCCGTCGCTTCGGCGAGGAACGGCGCTTTGGCGTGCGGATCAATGGCAGTCTCCAGGGCGGCGACACGGCGATCGACAAACAGTCGCGGGATGTCGGTATCGGCTCGATCTCCCTGGATTACCAGGGCGACCGATTCAGGACCAGCCTGGACCTGATCAGCCAGGAAGAACAGTGGGACGCGCCGTCCCGACCGTTTCAGATCGCGAACGGTGTCGAGGTACCGTCGGCCGCCAACGGACGCAGCAACGTGACCCAGGAATGGGGCTGGTCGAAGACCCGTGATAAATCGGCGTTGCTCAGCGGGGAATATGACCTGAGCGACAGCCTGACGGTATTTGGCCACGCCGGGGGCGGCAAGTCCGATGTAGCAAGGCTGTCGGACCAGACCCCCACAATTATCAATAGCGCCGGGGATACCCGATCGACGCCCGGTTACTACAAGTTCGAAGTGGAGCGCTACACCGTGGACGCGGGGGCCCGGGCTCGCTTCGAAACCGGTCCGGTCAGCCACAGCACCACGCTGCAGGTCAGTCGCTACCGCGATGAATTGCGCAGGGGGATCAATTCCGGAACCCCTGTATTGTCGAACATTTACCACCCGGTGGAGCGCGACAAACCCTCCATTGCTTCCCCCGACGTACTGAAAATTTCCGACACCGAACTGTCTGGTGTCGCCCTCGCCGATACCCTGTCGATCCTCGACGAGCGTGTCCAGGTGACCTTGGGCCTGCGCAAGCAAAGCATCGAATCGAACAACTACAACGCCGCTGGCGCGGTCACCACTGCGTATGACGAAAGCGAAACCACACCGTTGTTCGGTGCGGTGATCAAGCCTTGGGAACATGTGTCGTTCTATTACAACTACATCGAAGGCCTGAGCAAGGGTGATACCGCGCCTGCGAATGCAAGCAACTCCGGTGAAATATTCAAGCCCTATATCTCCCGCCAGCAGGAAGTTGGGGTCAAGGTCGACTACGGCACCTTCACCTCGACCCTGGCACTGTTCCAGGTCAAGAAGCCCGCCGGCGAGCTGACTAACAACGCAGCAAACAGTGTGTATTCGGTCCAAGGCGAACAACGCAACCGTGGCATCGAACTGAACATGTTCGGTGAACTGCGCGAAGGCACTCGCCTGTTGGGTGGCGTCACATTGCTGGACGGCGAACTGACCAAAAGCGGCACCGCCGCCAATCGCGGCAACAAGCCGGTCGGCGTACCCGAAGTGCAGGCCAACCTCTGGGCCGAGTGGGATACGCCATGGGTCCAGGGCGTGACCCTCACCGGCGGCGCGATCTACACCGGCAGCCAGTACGTCGACCAGGCCAACACCCGCGAACTCGATCCTTGGACGCGCTTCGACGCGGGCGCTCGCTACAGCACCGTGCTCGAGGGCCGGCCGACGACTTTCCGTGCCACGGTGCAGAACGTCTTCGACCGCGAGTACTGGTCCGGTGTGGCCTCCTACGGTGCGTTCTCCCAAGGGGCACCGCGCACCTTGCTGCTCTCGGCCACGGTCGACTTCTGAGCTTTCCGGGCCCGGCAGCGCGTACACCGCGCTGTCGGCCCGGGCCATCAAAGGTTAAAACGATGTTATCCAGACCTCGAAAACGCCCGTCGCTCATCGCTGTGCTGCTGGGCGCCATGACCCTGCTACTGAGCGGTTTCGCCTGTTCAGGCACCACACCGGACACCACGCCAAGAACCACTGTCACCGATCTGCTGGGCCGCCAGGTCCAAGTGCGCATTCCCGTACGCCGGGTGATCCTCGGTGAAGGCCGTCAACTGTATCTGGTGGCGGCCCTCGACACCGCCAACCCGATCCAGCGCATCGTTGGCTGGCGCAAGGATTTGATCCAGTCCGACCCGGACACCTACGGCGCTTACCTGCAGCGTTATCCGGACATTGCCAAAATCCCGACCTTCGGCGGTTTCGAAGACGGCACCTTCGACATCGAGCAAGCGATCAGCCAACAGCCGGACGTCATCATCCTCAACATCGAAGCCCAGCATGCCACCGAGGACGCCCGCTACATCGAAAAGCTCGACGCCCTTGGTATCCCGGTGGTGTATGTGGATTTTCGCAACAACCCGATGCAGAACACCGAGCCGACCATGCGCCTGTTCGGCCAGTTGTTCGGCGAAGAAGCCCGCGCCGAGGCGTTCATTGCCTTTAGCCAGCAACAGATCCGCCGTGTCACCGATGTGATCGAGGCCCGCCAACCGCCCAGGCCCAAGGTCTTCATCGAACGCATCGGCGGCTACACCGACGACTGCTGCCTGAGTTTTGGCAATGAAAATTTCGGCCGTTTCGTCGAGCTGGCCGGCGGTCACAACATCGCCGGCACCATCATCCCCAACACCTTTGGCCAGTTGAACCCCGAACAGGTGATCGTCGCCGACCCGGATCAGGTGGTGGTCACCAGCGCAAACTGGCAAGCCTTCGCCCCTGGCGGACATTGGGTTGGTGTCGGGCCCGGTGCCGATCTGGTCGAGGCACGGCGCAAACTGCAATGGTTCACCCAGCGCCCCGCCTACGCCGGAATCAAGGCCCAGCAAACCCAGGGGTTTCACGCCATCTGGCATCAGTTCTACAACAGTCCTTACCAGTTCATCGCCATCCAGCAACTGGCCAAGTGGTTCCACCCGGATCTGTTCGCCGAACTGGACCCCGACGCCACGTTTCGTGAGTTCCACCAGCGATTTCTGCCGGTGCCCTACGAACCGGGCTATTTCGTCAGCCTCAAGCCCGCGCAGGCCCAGCCATGAACGGCCCTATCGATCACCTCGCCCTTGGCACGATCTACCGCGCGCAGGTCTGGCGTAAACGGCTGATTCTGGTCGGCCTGGGGGCGTTGCTGCTGTTCAGCGTGCTGCTGGATCTGGCCCTCGGCCCGGCCAGTTATGGCTTGGACGAAGTACTGGGGGCGCTGTTCGCACCTGAGTCCGCCGCGCCCCAGGTACGGGTGGTAATGTGGGACATTCGCCTGCCGGTGGCGCTGATGGCGGTAGCGGTTGGCGCGGCGTTGTCCCTGGCCGGCGCACAGATGCAGACCATCCTCAACAACCCATTGGCCAGCCCGTTCACCCTGGGCATCTCTGCTGCGGCCAGTTTTGGCGCGGCCCTGGGGCTGGCGTTCGGCGTGGCACTGGTGCCGGTGATCGCTCAATACATGGTGCCGCTCAACGCCTTTGTCATGGCGATGCTCTCGGCGCTGCTGATTCATGTGTTGAGTCTGCGTCGCGGCATGACCAGCGAAACCATCGTTCTGTTGGGCATCGCCCTGGTATTCACCTTCAATGCCCTGCTGGCGCTGGTGCAGTTCTTCGCCACTGAGCAAGCCGTCGCTGCGGTGGTGTTCTGGACCATGGGCAGCCTGACCAAGGCCACCTGGCCGAAACTGGGGGTGATCTGCCTGGTGATCCTTGTCACCTTGCCGATTTTCGCCCGTCGCGCCTGGGCCATGACCGCCCTGCGCCTGGGGGATGAGAAGGCCGCGAGCTTCGGCATCAATGTGCGCAAGTTGCGTTTGCAGACCCTGGTCATGGTCAGTCTGCTGGCCTCATTTCCAGTGGCGTTTGTCGGCACCATCGGCTTCATCGGCCTGGTGGGGCCGCACATTGCGCGGATGCTGATCGGTGAAGACCAGCGCTTTTTCCTGCCCGCCTCATTGCTGACCGGTGCCTTGATCCTGTCGGCCAGTTCGGTGGTGAGTAAAACCTTGATACCGGGCGCAATCTTTCCTATCGGGGTGGTCACGTCACTGATCGGCGTGCCGTTTTTCATCTCTCTCATTCTTGGCGGGAAGAAACAGTCATGGTGACGATTGAACTGGCAGGCCTCGGCGCCCGTTATGGTGGTCGCTCGATCCTCGATGCAATCAATACTCCGGTTCTCTGCGGTGGTGAAGTGGTGGCGGTGGTTGGCCCCAACGCGGCCGGAAAATCGACGCTGTTCAAACGCATCGCCGGCCTGATCGAGGGCCCCGGCCAGGTGCGGTTGGAAGGTTCGCGCAAAGGCCCGGCGGGCATCTGCTACATGCCGCAGAACCTCAACGTCAGTGCGCGGCTGACGGTCTATGAATCGGTGCTGCTGGCCCGCAAGCAACAGGCCCCGGGCTGGGCCGTACAAACCGATGAGCTGGCGGCGGTGGACCGCATCCTCGAATCCCTTGGCATCAGCGAGCTGTCGTTTCGCAACCTCGGTGAATTGAGCGGCGGGCAGCAGCAACTGGTGTCCATCGCCCAGACACTGGTGCGCGAACCCGAGGTCTTGCTGATGGATGAACCCACCAGTGCCCTGGACATGCACCGTCAGGTCCAGGTCCTGACCTTCATGCGCGCCCTCGCCCGTCAACATGGAATCATCGTATTCATCGCCATCCACGACCTGAACCAGGCATTGCGCTTTGCTGATCAGGTACTGGTCATCGCTCAAGGCACCCTGCAAGGCAGTGGTCCGATTGACGACGTCATCACCGAGCAGATGCTGCGCACGGTGTACCGGGTCCAGGCGCGAATCGAGCGCTGCTCGCGGGGTGAGCGGCATATCATTGTCGATGATGTGGTTTGAAGGCTGTAACCGAACTCTGTGGCGAGGGGATTTATCCCCGCTGGGCTGCGCAGCAGCCCCTAAACCAGGCAACTCGGTGTGCCAGGAAGATTGGGTTCATTGCTTCAGGGCTGCTACGCAGCCCAACGGGGATAAATCCCCTCGCCACGGATTTTGCATGGCGTGCAAGGGCTGGGCATGATCGGGCAGTCGCAGCCGTGCACCATAATGGGTAACATACCGGCCTTCCCCGCAGCCCTTCTGCGACCTGCCAAATAAGTCATTCCATGCCTTTCGAACTCAGTGTTGACCTCACTACCCTCGCTATCCTCGCCATTGTCGCGTTCATTGCCGGTTTCATCGATGCCATCGCCGGTGGCGGTGGCCTGTTGACCACGCCGGCGCTGTTGACCGCTGGCCTGCCGCCACATCTGGTGCTGGGCACCAACAAGCTCAGTTCGACCTTCGGCTCGGCCACGGCCAGTTTCACCTTCTACAAGCGCAAGCTGTTCCATCCCCGCCAGTGGACCCATGCCCTCGTCGGCACGTTGGTGGGCGCCTTGACCGGCGCCATCGTCGCCCATTACCTGCCTGCCGAATGGCTGAACAAGATGCTGCCCGTGATCGTCTTCGCCTGCGGCCTGTACCTTTTGTTCGGTGGCACGCCCAAGGCGCCACTGGACAGCGACGCGCCGATCAAGAAAACGTGGCAATCGCCCCAGGGCTTCAGCCTGGGTTTCTATGACGGCGTGGCTGGACCGGGCACGGGGGCGTTCTGGACGGTCAGCAGCCTGCTGCTCTACCCCATCGACCTGGTCAAGGCGAGTGGCGTGGCTCGCAGCATGAACTTCGTCAGCAACATCGCGGCGCTGTCGGTGTTCATCTTCTCGGGGCAGGTGGACTGGGTCATCGGCCTGAGCATGGGCCTGTCGGTGATGGTCGGTGCGTTCTTCGGTGCTCGCACCGCCATCAGCGGCGGCGCGAAGTTCATCCGACCGGTGTTCATCACCGTGGTGCTGGGCTTGACCGTACGCCTAGCCTGGCAGCACTGGTTCAGCATGGCCTAGGCGCCGCGCCACGTAGACGTCGATCAGGTAACGAGCGATGGAACGCGAGGCCGGCAACGGTGGCAGGTCGTGGACGTTGAACCACTGGGCGTCCTCGATTTCATCTTCCTGGGGCACGATGTCGCCACTGGCATATTCGGCATGAAAACCCAGCATCATCGAATGGGGGAACGGCCAGCACTGGCTGCCCATGTACTGGATGTTCTTCACCTCGATGCTGACCTCCTCGCGAACCTCGCGAATCAAGCAATCCTCGGCCGATTCGCCCGGTTCGGCAAACCCGGCCAGGGTGCTGTAGACGCCGGTGACGAAACGCGGCGAACGGGCCAGCAGGACTTCATCGCCGCGGGTGATCAACACAATCATGCTCGGTGAGATCCGCGGGTAATGCCGCAGATCACACACATCGCAATACATCGCCCGCTCCAGCGGAATCTGCCCCATGCGCTTGCCGCAACTGCCACAGAAACGATGCTCCCGGGCCCAGGTGCCGATCTGTGCGGCGTAGCCCAGCACTTTGTACAGCGTGTGGTCATCCTCGAGCATGAAGGCCCGCAGGCCTTTCCAGTTGCAACCGGGGATGTCCAGCGGGCTGTGCAATTCCAGTAGGTAGACCGGCTCGCCATCCAGGTGGCCGATACCGTGTTCGGCAAGGATCGACAGGTCCTGGCGCTTGAGCCATTCGCGGGGAAACAACGCGCCGTTGTCATCGAACAGGAAGCCTTCCGGGCTACGGGCCACGGCCCAGCCGCCAGGAAGATCGGTATCGAGTACTGCGGTGGTCCAGCGTGAAATCATGGTCAGTCAATCCAGAAATTCGGGTTTCTGTTTGCTCATATGGGCAGCCATGGCCACGCGCAGGTCGGTCGATTGCAACATGGCGGCGTTCCAGGTAGCGACGTATTCCAGGCCGTCGCCGATGCTATGGTCGCGCATGTAGCTGATCATTTCCTTGGTGC
Source organism: Pseudomonas sp. 43mfcvi1.1 (assembly GCF_900115935.1). Lineage (NCBI taxonomy): Bacteria > Pseudomonadati > Pseudomonadota > Gammaproteobacteria > Pseudomonadales > Pseudomonadaceae > Pseudomonas > Pseudomonas sp. 43mfcvi1.1. Next base: position 282,014 of record NZ_UETT01000007.1, read on the forward strand.
CCGTCACGGCAATCGGCGACTTGGCGGCGATTTCCCGGGCGATGCCCATCACGCCGTCGAGCAGGCTGGCGGTGTCACTGTAGACACGATTGACAAGGCCGATGCTGCGTGCTTCGTCGGCACCGAAGGTGCGCCCCGTATAAGCGAGTTCACGCAGCATGCCGTCCCCGATGATCCGGGGCAAGCGTTGCAATGTGCCAACATCGGCGGCCATGCCGATATCGATCTCCTTGATGGAAAACTGCGCGTCCTCGGCGGCATAACGCATGTCACACGCGGCAATCAGGTCGATGGCACCGCCCAGGCAATAACCCTGGATGGCCGCGAGCACCGGCTTGCGGCAATTGTCCACGGCGTTGAACGAGGCTTGCAGTTGCAGGATCTTGCGCCGCAGCAACCGTGCATTGCGTCCTACGTCCTTGCCCAGCTCGTTGGCCACGCCTGCCAACATCATCAGGTCGATCCCTGAGGAGAAATGCTTGCCGGCACCGCTGAGCACCACTACCCGCACGGCGTCGGTGTCGTCGATCCATTGGAAAATCTCGATGATCTCGCTCCAGAACGCGGCATTCATCGAATTGATCTTTTCCGGGCGATTGATCTGCACATGGGCGATGTTGTCTGCAAGTTCGACGTTGAACGCTTGGTATTGCGACATGGCAGTTATCCTTTACCGACTGAAAGAGGCCTGAACTATAACAAGCCATGGCGACAGGACGTAGGCAGTGCATCGGCCAAAAGCGGGACTGACCGGCGACCAAGCAAAGGCGCACCTGTATAAGGGGATTTATCTGTGAAGGCTTCACCTGTGGCGAGGGGATTTATCCCCGCTGGGGTGCGAAGCGCCCCCCTTATCCGGCCTGACACACCGCAGTGGCAGTAGTATTTGGGCTGCTGCGCAGCCCAGCGGGGATAAATCCCCTCGCCACAGGGACTTGCTTCACCCTGGCTTATTCATCCGCCTGCAACTGCCCATCCCACCCACCACCCAACGCCGCAATCAACTGCACGCTGGCAATCAGCCGACTTTGTTGCAGGCTCAGCATGCTGCGTTCGTTGCTCAGCGCGGTGGCCTGGACGGTCACCACATCGAGGTAGGCGATCAACCCGGCCTTGTACTGGTTCTGGGTCAGGCGCAGGGATTCCCGGGCGGCGTCCAGGGCTTCCTGGCGCACGCGGGCTTCGTCTTCCAGCACCTTGAGCTGAATCATGTAGTTTTCCACCTCGCGCAAGCCGTCGAGCACGGTCTGGCGATAGGTGGCGACGGTCTGGTCGTAAGCCGCGACGGTACGGTCGACCTCTGCCGAACGCTGGCCGCCATCGAACAGCGTCATCGCCAGTTGCGGCCCTACCGACCAGAAGCGGTTCGGCACGCTCACCCAATTGTCGTAGGTACTGCTGCTATAGCCACCGCTGAGACTCAGGGTCAGGTCCGGGTAGTACGCTGCCTTCGCTACACCGATGTTGGCGTTGGCGGCCATCACCGAGCGTTCTGCCGAGGCGATGTCCGGCCGGCGTTCGAGCAGTTGCGATGGCAATGCCACCGGGATCTGCGGGAGTGACGGAATGTCCTGGGTTTCGGCCAGGCTGAACTCGGCCGGCGGCAAGCCGATCAGCACAGCGATGGCGTTCTCGAACTGGGCCCGTTGCCAGATCAGGTCGATCAGGTCGCCCTGGGTGGTCTTGAGCTGGTTTTGCGCCTGGGCCACCGCGTCCTTGCCGGACACCCCGGCGCGGTACTGGTTTTCGGTCATTTTCAGCGAGCGCTGATAGTTGTCGACGGTGGTCTGCAACAAGCGCTTCTGCTCATCGATCACCCGCAACTGCAAGTAATTCTGCACCAGTTCCGATTGCTGGCTCAGGCGCATCGCCGCCAGGTCGGCGAAACTGGCTTGCGCGCTCGCCTCGTCGGCTTCCAGGGTCCGGCGCAACTTGCCCCACACGTCCGCCTCCCAACTGACGCCCGCCTGGGCGCTGTAGGTGTCGCGAATGCCGCTGGACGAACTGCTCAGGCTCGAACTGCTGCTACCAGTGCCCTGGCTGGAGCGCGTCTTGCCAACGGTCAAGTCCACGGTCGGGAAAAATGCGCCACGGGCGTTGCGCACCAGTGCCCGGGCCTGCCGGTACTGGGCGTCGGCCTGGGCCACGGTCTGGTTGGACGCATTGAGCTTGTCCACCAGGCCATTGAGTTGCGCATCGCCGTAGAGCTCCCACCAGGCGCCGCGGGCCAGCGCATCGCTGGGGTTGGCCTGGCGCCAACCTTGGGCCTCCTTGTATTGCACCGGGGCGGCGGCCTGGGGACGTTGGTAATCCGGGCCGATGGCGCAGGCGCTGAGCATCGCCACACACAGCGCCAGGCTCAGCACCCGCGAGCCACGGGCGGTCGCCAGCGCCGCGGCAAGATTGAAAGGCGAACGGTCGGTCATAGCGGAGTTTCCAGGGCAGCATCAGTGCGCACGCCGCGCCAGCGATTGAAGCGATGGCGCAACTTGTCGAGATAAAGGTAAACCACCGGCGTGGTGTAAAGCGTCAGTACCTGGCTGAACACCAACCCACCGATGATGGTCAGGCCTAGCGGCTGGCGCATTTCCGAGCCTTCGGCGGCGCCGAGCAGCAGCGGCAAGGCACCCAGGATCGCCGCCAGCGTGGTCATCAGGATCGGCCGCAACCGCAGCAGGCAGGCGCTGCGGATCGACTCCAGCGGCGTCTGCCCGGCACGTTCCAGTTGCAACGCCAGATCGATCATCAGGATGGCGTTTTTCTTCACCACGCCGATCAGCAGGAACAGCCCCAACAGCGAAATAAGGCTGAACTCGCTGCCCAGTGCATAGATCGACAGCAATGCACCGACCCCGGCCGATGGCAAGGTGGACAGGATGGTCAACGGATGGATGTAGCTTTCATACAGCACCCCCAGCACCAGATACACCGCCAGCAACGCCCCGAGGATCATGAACGGCTGGCTCTTCTGGGTGGCGGCGAACGCATCGGCGGTACCGGCCATTTTCGCAATGACGTCCTCGGGCATCCCCAGCTTGGCGATTGCCCGCTCGATGGCCGCGGTGCCCTGCTCCACCGTGACACCTTCGGCCATGTCGAAGGAAATGCCCTCGGACGCAAACTGGCCTTCATGGCTGACCCGGTCGTCTTCCAGGCTGTTCTCGTAATGGGCAATGGCCGACAGCGGCACCCGCGCGCCGTCGGCGGTGATCACCTGGACCTGTTCGAGGGTACTCGGGTCCTGGGCGTACTTGGGATTGACCTCCATCACCACCTGGTACTGGTTGAGGCTGTCATAGATGGTGGAAATCTGCCGCTGGCTGTAGGCGTTGTTGAGCACGGCGGTGACCATGTCCATGTCGATGCCCAGGCGCTTGGCCTGGTCGCGGTCCACCACCAGCGTCACCTGTTGCGCCCCGCCGCCGTCGCGGGCGTCGATGGCGGTCAGCTCCGGCAAGGCGCGGAAGGCCGCCACGACTTTGGGGTACCAGGTGCGCAGCGTTGCCAGGTCGGCGCTTTGCAGGATGTAGGAATACTGCGAAGTGGTCTGCTCGCGACCGCCACCGAACTGCAGGTCCTGGTCGGCCATCAACATCAGTTGAGCGCCGGGGACCTTGGGCATTTCCTTACGAAGGCGCTCGATGACCTTTTGTGCAGAAATGTTACGCTCTTTGATCGGCTTGAGGCGCACCAGCATGAAGGCGTTGTTGGTGCCGTTGTTGCCACCGATGAAACCGGCGACGCTCTGCACCGCCTCGTCCTTGAGCACGGCGCGACGGAAAATTTCCATCTTCGGCTGCATCACGTTGAACGACAGCCCATCGTCGCCCCGCACGAAACCGATCAGTTGGCCGGTGTCCTGCTGTGGCATGAAAGTTTTCGGCACCACCACGTACAAAGCGACGTTCACGCCGATGGTCACCAGCAGGCTCAGCAGGGTCAGGCGTCGATGGCGCAGCACCCAGTCCAGGCTGGTGGCGTAACCACGGACCATCCGCTCATTGAGGCGCTGGCTCCAGCGTTGCAGGCGGTTTTCCTGTCCCGGCACGTGGGGCTTGAGCCAGCGAGCACAGAGCATCGGCGTGAGGGTCAGCGAGACCACCAGCGAAACCACTATGGACGCCGCCAGGGTGATGGAGAATTCGCGGAACAGGCTCTCGATGATCCCGCCCATGAACAGGATCGACAGGAACACCGCCACCAGCGAGACGTTCATCGACAACAGGGTAAAGCCCACTTCCTCGGCGCCCCGATAGGCGGCCTTCATCGGCGGCACGCCTTCGTCGATGTGCCGGGAAATGTTCTCCAGCACCACGATGGCATCGTCCACCACCAGCCCGGTCGCCAGGATCAACGCCATCAACGACAGGTTGTTCAGGGAGAAACCGTACAGGTACATCACCGCAAACGTGCCCACCAGCGACACCGGCACGGCCAGGGTCGGGATCAGTGAGGCGCGGAAATTGCCGAGGAACAGGAACACCACCAGCACCACCAGGGCGACGGCGATCAGCAGGGTCATTTCCGCTTCATGCAGGGTGGCCTTGATCACTGGCGAGCGGTCCATGGCCAGGTTCAGCTTGACGCTGGCCGGCAGCACGGCCTGCAAGGCCGGCAATTGTGCCTTGATCTCGTTGACCGTCTCGATGATGTTGGCCCCGGCCTGGCGATTGATCACCAGCAGCACGGCGGCATCGTCGTTGAAGAAACCGCTGTTGTAGCGATCCTCGACGCTGTCGGTGACTTTCGCCACGTCCTTGAGCCGCAGCACCGAGCCGTCCTGGTAGCGGATGACCAGCGTTTCGTAGTCCTTGGCCTTTTCCAACTGATCGTTGGCCTGGACCTGCCACATGCGCCGGTCGTCCTCCACCGAGCCCTTGGGCCGGCGTACGTTGCTGTCGGCGATGGCGGTGCGCACATCGTCCAGGGCCACGCCGTACTGATTGAGCAACTGGGGCTCCAGCTCGATGCGCACCGCCGGCAACGAGCTGCCGCCAATCTGCACCTCGCCGACACCTGACACCTGGGACAGGCTCTGGGACAGGATGGTGGACGCCAGGTCATAGAGCTGGCCTTTTTCCAATACATCCGAGGTCAGCGACAGCACCATGATCGGTGCCTGGGACGGGTTGACCTTCTTATAGGTCGGCATACTGCGCATGCCACTGGGCAACAGGTTGCGCGAAGCATTGATCGCTGCCTGTACCTCCCGGGCAGCACCGTTGATGTCACGGTCCAGGTCGAATTGCAGGATCACCCGGGTCGAGCCCTGGCTGGAACGGCTGCTCATGGTATTGACCCCGGCGATGGCACCGAAGGATCGCTCCAGCGGGGTCGCCACTGTGGAAGCCATCACTTCGGGGCTGGCCCCGGGCAAGTTGGCCTGGACCACGATCACCGGGAAATCCATCTGCGGCAGCGGTGAAACCGGCAGCAGGCCGAAGCACACGCCACCGAGGAGCATGATGGCGAAACTCAGGAGCATGGTCGCCACCGGGCGCTTGATGAAGGGGCCGGACAAGTTCATCGGCCACCGCTCCAGGCTTCAAGCCGCTGGATACAAGAGACGGCTAGGCTGTTGTGGCGAGGGGATTTATCCCCGCTTGAGTGCGCAGCACTCACCAAAGGGGCTGCTACGCAGCCCAACGGGGATAAATCCCCTCGCCACAAAAAGCGCTCAAGTTCCAGGATGCCGGGCGCCGCCGTCATACCCGCACCTCTTTCCCTTCCGGTCGGGCAAACCGCCGCCCCAAACGGTCGAAATACAGGTAGATCACCGGCGTGGTGAACAACGTCAACACCTGGCTCACCAACAACCCACCCACCATCACCAAACCCAGGGGCTGGCGCAGTTCGGCACCGGAACCGGTGGCGAACATCAGCGGTATCGCACCGAACAGGGCCGCCAGAGTGGTCATCAGGATCGGACGGAAGCGCAGCAACGCCGCCTGGTAGATCGCCGTCTGCGGGTCCATGCCCTGGTTACGCTCGGCGTCGAGGGCGAAGTCGATCATCATGATCGCGTTCTTCTTGACGATGCCGATCAACAGGATGATGCCGATGATCGCGATCATGCCCAGGTCATTGCCACTGAGGATCAACGCCAGCAAGGCGCCAATGGCCGCCGAGGGCAGTGTGGAAAGAATGGTGATCGGGTGGATGTAGCTTTCGTACAGCACGCCCAGGACGATGTACATGGTCACCACCGCCGCCAGGATCAGCAACAGGGTACTCGACAACGACGCCTGGAACGCCTGGGCCGCGCCCTGGAACTCGGTCTGCACGCCCAACGGCATGCCGATGTCGTGCTGGACCTTCTCGATCAAATCCACCGCGTGCCCCAGGGCCACGCCCGGCGCGAGGTTGAACGACATCATCACTGCCGGAAACTGGCCAATGTGGGCAATCGCCAGTTGCGCCTGGCGTTCTTCGACCCGGGCCAGGCTCGACAACCGCACCTGCCCGCCATCGGTGGTCTTGACGTGAATCTGGTCCAGCGCCTGCGGTCCGATCCGCTCTCCGGCCTGGGCTTGCAGCACCACTCGGTACTGGCTGGCCTGGGTGTAGATGGTGGAAATCTGCCGCTGGCCGAAGGCGTCATACAACGCATCGGTGATGTTCGACACCGAGACGCCCAGGCGTGAAGCCGCGTCGCGGTCGATCACCAGGTAAACCTGCAAGCCCTTGTCCTGCAGGTCGCTGGCCACATCGGTCAGTTCCGGCTGCTGGGCCAGGGCCTCGACCAGCCGACCGCTCCAGAGGCTGAGCAATTCGGCGTCCGGCGAGGACAGGCTGAACTGGTACTGGGTACGACTGACCCGATCCTCGATGGTCAGGTCCTGGACCGGTTGCATGAACAGGCGGATGCCCACCAGGCGATCCAATTGCGGTTGCAAGCGGGCAATGATCTCGCTGGCGCTGTCGTCCCGTTCACTGTGGGGCTTGAGGTTGATCAGCAGGCGGCCGCTATTGAGCGTGGCATTGTCGCCGTCCACACCGATATAGGACGACAGGCTCTCCACCGCCGGGTCGGCGAGGATCACTTTCGCCAGTTGCTGCTGGCGCTCGCTCATGGCGGCAAAGGATATCGATTGCGGTGCCTCGGAAATGCCCTGGATCACGCCGGTGTCCTGCACCGGAAAGAAGCCCTTGGGCACGGCCAGGTACAGCACCACCGTCAGTACCAGGCTAGCCACCGCCACCAGCAGAGTCAGTGGCTGATGCTTGAGCACCCACTGCAACTTGCGGCCGTAGGCGGCAATCAGCCAGTCGATCCAGGCACCGCTGGCGCGATAGAAGCGGCCCTGCTCTTCTGCCTTGGGCTCGCGCTTGAGCAAGCGGGCGCACATCATCGGCGTCAGGGTCAGGGACACCACCAGGGAAATCAGGATCGCCACCGCCAGCGTGATGGCAAACTCGCGGAACAAGCGCCCCACCACATCGGCCATGAACAACAGAGGGATCAGCACGGCGATCAGCGACAGGGTCAGGGAAATCAGCGTGAAACCGATCTGCTTCGCGCCCTTGAGCGCGGCCTGCAACGGGCTGTCGCCCTCTTCGATGAAGCGGGCGATGTTCTCCAGCATCACGATGGCATCGTCCACCACGAAACCGGCGGCGATGGTCAGGGCCATCAGGGTCAGGTTGTTGATGGAGAAACCGGCCAGGTACATCACGCCAAAGGTGCCGATCAGCGACAGCGGCACAGCCACCGACGGAATGATCGTGGCACTGACCCGGCGCAGGAACAGGAACGTCACCATGACCACCAGGGCGATGGCGATCAGCAACTCATGCTGCACGTCGGTGACCGAAGCGCGGATGGTCTGGGTGCGGTCGGTCAGCACGGTGACATCCAGGCCGGCCGGCAGGTTGTCGGTGATGCTCGGCAGCAGGGCCTTGATCCGGTCCACGACCTCGATGACATTGGCCCCCGGCTGGCGCTGGATGTTCAGCAGCACGGCCTGGTTTTCATTGGCCCAGGCGGCGAGTCGTTCGTTTTCGGCGCCGTCGACGATCTGTGCCACATCCTTGAGCCGCAACGGCGCGCCGTTGGCGTAGGCCAGGATCAGTTCGGCGTAGTCCTTGGGCGAGGTCAACTGGTCGTTGGCGTCGAGCATCGAGACCCGGGTCGGGCCGTCGAAGTTGCCCTTGGGCTGGTTGACGTTGGAAGCACCGATCAGCGTGCGCACATCCGCCAGGTTCAGGCCGTTGGCCGCCAGGGCCTCGGGATTGACCTTGATTCGCACGGCCTGGCGCTGGCCACCGGCGATGGTGACCATGCCGACCCCACTGATCTGGGCGATTTTCTGCGCCATGCGGGTGTCCACCAAGTCATTGAGCTTGGGCAGCAGCATGGTCTTGGAGGTGATCGCCAGGGTCAGCACCGGGGTATCGGCCGGGTTGACCTTGTTGTACACCGGCGGTGCCGGCAGGTCCTTGGGCAGCAGGTTGGTGGCGGCGTTGATCGCAGCCTGCACCTGCTGCTCGGCGACGTCCATGTTGATGTCGAGGTTGAAGCGCAGGGTAATCACCGACGCGCCACCGGAACTGGTGGAGGCCATTTGCGTCAGGCCCGGCATCTGCCCGAACTGCCGTTCCAGGGGCGCGGTGACCGCGCTGGTCATCACATCGGGACTGGCGCCCGGGTACAAGGTCATCACACGGATGGTCGGATAATCGACCTGGGGCAATGCCGACACCGGTAGCAGCCGATAGGCGATCAGGCCGGCCAGGATGATCGCCAGCATGCTCAGGGTGGTGGCGACCGGGCGAAGGATGAACAGCCGCGAGAGATTCATGCGCCGCCCTTTTTCGCCTTGTCGACCGTGGCCGGCTCAGTGGGTGCCGCTGCGGACTTGCCCTGCAGGTGCTCGGTCGGCGTGGTGGGCACTTCCTGGCTGTCACTGACCACTTCCACTTCACTGCCTTCCTTCAAGCGATCGGTGCCTTCGAGCACCACCCGGTCGCCGGCGGCCAGGCCTTCGGTGACCACGGTGTTCGCACCGTCGCTGGCGCCAATCTTCAATTTCTTGATGGTGACCTTCTTGTCGCCCTCCAAGGCATAGACGAAGGTGCCATTGGTACCGAACTGGATGGCCGCCGTCGGCGCCAGGGTCACGCCTTTGAGGGTATCGGCCAGCAGGCGCACATTGACGAATTGGTTGGGGAACAGCGACTGGTCGCGGTTCTCGTAGCGAGCCTTGAACTTCAAGGTACCGGTGGTGACATCGATCTGGTTGTCCAGGCTTTGCAGCACGCCGCTGGCCTGGAGCTTCACGTCGCCGCGGTCCCAGGCTTCGACGGGCAGTTTCGCCCCGCTGCGGTAACGGGCGAGCACCGTGTCGAGGTTGTTCTCCGGCAGGGTGAATACCACGCTGATGGGTTGGGTCTGGGTAATGACCGCCAGGGCCGTGGTGTCGTTGGCTGCCACCAGGTTGCCGATGTCCAGTTGGCGCAGGCCCACGCGGCCGGTGATCGGCGCGCGGATCCTGGTGAATTCCAGGTTGAGCTTGGCGTCGTTGACCGCCGCCTGATTGGTCTTGACCGTGCCCTGGTACTGGCCCACCAGCGCCGCGGCGGTGTCGAGGGTCTGCTTGGCGATACTGTCTTCGGCGTACAGGCCGCGATACCGCTCAAGGTCTACCTGGGCATTTTTCAACTGGGCCTGGTTCTGCAACAGCGTGCCTTCGGCCTGGAGCAAGGCGTTCTGGTACGGACGTGGGTCGATCTCGGCCAGCAAGTCCCCGGCCTTGACCATTTGTCCCTCTTCAAAGGCGATCTTGACCAGTTCGCCACCCACGCGGCTGCGCACGTTGATGGTATTGAGGGCCGTGACCGTGCCCAGCGCCTTGAAGTACAGCGGGAAATCCCCGCTCACCACCGGCGCCACCCGAACCGGGATCGGCCCCGTCGCGCCACCGAACCCTGGCCGCATGCCACCGGAGCGCCCCACGTGCCCCGCCGCGGCCTTCTCCCCTGCTCCTGGTTTCTGGGCCGGGCCACCGGGCCAGAACTTCCAGGCCAGCGCCGCGACGACCAATACGATGAACAGGCCGAACAGCCAGCGACGGGAATTGCGGGATACAGAGGATTGCATGGAGTGATCAACCATTGGGCGCGTGGACTTCTTTTACAGGAGGCTGAACGATAAGCACTGGCGGGTGTTTAGCAAAGCGCCTTTACCGGCAATTTACGTTGGGCTTACCTGATGAATCGTCGGCTAAGACCTTGAAGCACAAAAGAAAACGGCCTGGACAGGGCCAGGCCGTTAACAATTGTAATAAAGACCTTATTTCATTCCGCTTATTTCAGAACAGCCAGGGCCGCGTCATAGTTCGGCTCTTCAGCGATTTCCTTGACCAGTTCGCTGTGCAGCACGGTGTCATTTTCGTCCAGCACCACCACGGCACGGGCGGTCAGGCCTTTGAGCGGGCCATCGGCAATTTCCACGCCGTAGTTGCGGATGAATTCGGCACCGCGCAGCGTCGACAGGTTCTGGACGTTTTCCAGGCCTTCGGCGCCGCAGAAACGTGCCTGGGCGAACGGCAGGTCGGCAGAGATGCACAGCACCACGGTGTTGTTCAGCTCATTGGCCTGGGCGTTGAACTTGCGCACGGAGGTGGCGCAGGTCGGGGTGTCGACGCTAGGGAAAATGTTCAGCACTTTGCGCTTGCCGGCAAAGCTCGCCAGGGAAACGTCGGACAGATTGCCGGCCACCAGGGAAAAGGCTGGTGCCTTGGAACCGGCTTGTGGCAATTGGCCGTTGACTTGGACTGGGTTGCCTTTGAGGGTGACTGTAGCCATGAACGGATTCCTTCTGACAGGTTTGAAAAAGGTGAAGGCCGGAGTTAACCATGAAATGGAGCTGCGACCTATGCCCGGACATAAAAAGACATGACGTCACCAGCGCCCACTGCAGACATCCGTGGCTATTTAGCCTTGAGCTTCAGGAACGACTGATGCAAATCCGACGCCCAGCCATCGATGACCCCTTTGACGTCCTCGGGCTTCATGACCTGGGACTCGTTGGACAACGGTTTGCCCGTCCCTTTGCGCACCACCTGGGCGACCACCGCGTTGTTGCCACCGTCGATAAAAACCGCTTCGGTACCCAGGGTGGTTTCCTGGTCGCGAATGCCACTGGCAGTGCTGACAGCGGCCGCCACCAGCGCAATCGGGATCACCTCATAAGGTTTCAAGCCTTCGGTCTTGCTGCCGACAGCCGTGATGGCCGCCCGCATCACCAATACACCCGGCCCTGGACTGGTCGCCAGGGGCAAGGATTTCCCCGCTTCGCGCTTCAGGGCCTGATCGTAATAGGCGGTGATGCCGTACAGCGTGGCCGCGGGGATCTTCACGGTCGGCTGCGGCTTGGGATAAAGCTGCGTCGGCTCGATATAGAGGTGGGTGTACTTGCCCGGATCAATCTTCGGATCGACCCAACGCATGACCTCGGCCCCCGACGGCGACTTTTCTTCCTTGAGCCGGCTGTAATCGCCCAGGAACCCGGAATACTCATCCGGCTGGGTAACTTTGCTAGAGCAACCCGCCAAAGCGAGCGAGGCAATGCAAACAGTGCCGATCATCGACGAAAACTTCATGCTGTCACTCCTGTAAGCCACACGAGGCGGGGCCGGAACTACAGGTATAGCCAATGAGCCATTTTTTGCCTGCCCTGGAAGAAGGTCGATGACGATGAGGTTCCTCGCCACACACCGTCAGCCTCGATCGCGCGGTATCAGGCTCTGTAATTGTTGTGCGAGAAAGTCTGCGTCGAAAGCGAACGTGTCGGGGTCTTTCAATCCATTGGTCCGCCGCCATTGCCATTGCACCGATGGTGGCTGGCAAACCAAGGAAATGCTCCCATGGCGGGTCGAGGCCAGCCCCATGATCGACAAGGAAACCAGCCCACCCACGCCCATCACATCCGGCACGAACTCCACCGGTTTACCGGTAATGGTCAAGGTCAGTTTTTCAGTCTTGAAACCGGACGTCTCTACCGGAACGCTCGGCCCGTGAGCCACATAGCTCTCACGATTCAACGTCAACAGGTCGGGTGCCAGGACTGGCGCCAACCATTGCCCGATTTGTTCGTACAAAGCCTTGATCTGTTCTGACCACACCAATGACTGGGCCTGATGCTGTTGTTTTTTGTGCGCTTCGCTGTCTGCGTAGTGACGAAGCATCTCGCCCAATTGCCGTATATCGTCCATGGGCTGTTCCTCTATCAAGGCATGCTGCGGAGCTGGATGATGACAGGTTCAAGAGGCCGGCGTACGCAAAAGCCCGTTTACCTGAACAGCCAGTCCTTCAACGCAGCCGCGCCATGGCCAGGGTGTCCACCCAGCGCCCGTCACGCACGGCATAGTCGCGCATCAACCCTTCGGTTTCGAAACCGAACTTGCGGTACAGCCCGATGGCCGCGTCATTGTCGGCGTACACCGTCAACTCGACTCGCCGCAGGTTCATCCAGTTGTCCGCGACATCCAGCGCGGCAGCCAGCAGCATGGAACCTACGCCCTTGCCCTGCCAGGCGACAGCCACGCCCATGCCGAGGCTGCCGCAATGGGCCCGACGCACCCGCGAAAACTGCTCCAGCCCCAGGTTGCCGATGACTTCGCCCGCGTGCAGGGCCACCAGTTTCAACAAGCGCTCGTCATCCATCACCAGGCGTTTGCGCCAGGTTTCAGTGGACTGGAAAGGCATCTGCAGCACCTGGCGCGTCACCGCCGGGTCGTTGTAGAGCGCGGTGACTCCGGCGATGTGGGCTTCGGTGAAGCGTTCGAGGGTGATCGAAGACTCGGACATGGGGGCTCCTTCCTGGAGGCGCGACAAGGCCGAGCACTATAAGCCGCGTCAAGCTGTGGGGAAACCTGCCCCCAACAAAAGCCCTGGGGTGGTTGCGAGGCAAGCTCCCACAGGGGGCTACACTCAGTTTCGGTTATGCCTGGAACCAATCCCGACGCTCATCCAGCGTGTGCTGGATCAATTCACGCAGCATCTGCACCTCCGGCGAGCCTTCGGTCTGAGTATTGACGGCCATCCACAAGTGCCGCTGCATCGACAGGCCGAATATTTCCGGCAACGCCACCAGGCCTCGGTCGAAGCGGCTCATGTACTGTGGCAACAGGCCGATGCAGGCGCTGCAGCGAATCATTTCCAGCATCAGTTCGTAGGATTGCACCTGCACCACACCGGCACGGCGTTGTTCTATCAAGGCGTTCCACGGGGCGAAGCAGTCCACGTGTCGGTCCGCCTGCCATTGCACCAGCATGTAGTCATTCAGGTCGTCCAGGCAATCCGGGCGCGTGGCCGCTCGTGAGTAGCGCTTGGCGATGTGTGGCACATAGTCCAGCCGCGCCAGTCGATCCGCTGGCAACGTGGCGAAGCTCGGCCCTGGCGCCGCCCCATGGGTATCGCTCAACCAGAGCACCAGATCGGCACTGACGGCTTGCAGCGCCAGTTCACTGTCCAGGGTGATGATCTGCAATCGCACGCTGGCGTTGCGCCGCAGCAACGAAATCAAGTCGCGCCCCAGGATGTCATGCAGAATCGACTCGGCCACGGCCAGGCGAATCAAGGGCTGATCGTTCAGTGGCGGCGCGCTTTCGTGAGCCAGGGCGATCAAGCGCGCCTGCAACTGCCGGCCTTCGCGGCTGAGGGTCAAGGCGCTGCCCTGGAAGCTGAACAACGAGCGCTGCAAGCGCGTCTCCAACTGCGCCAACTGCTTGCGCAGCCAGGTCGCCTTGACGTTGAGACTGCGGGCCGCTTGCATGAAGCAGCCGCAACGGGCACTGACCAGGAAACACTGCGCCACCTGCGGTTCGATACCACTGGCCATTGCCAACCAGGGGGCGGGGGCATGCAACGGTGTGCGGTATGCGGTGACAGCCTGGCGTCCTGCGGGCTCGATGAAGGTCATGGGTGACTCCCTGTCGGTTGTACGAATACGGTGGAGCTGCGCGACGTTCCAGATACAGCGCGGCTCCCTGTGGCGAGGGGGTTATCTGTGGGAGCAAGCTTTGCTCCCACAGATAAATCCCCTCGCCACAAAAGATGTTCACCTCACAAAGGTGTTCACATCCAAAGATTGTCGAGGTCAGAGCCCTTCCTCCAGCACCTTGCTCAACTGCGCGCCATCGATGCTCAACGTAGCCGTGTCGAGCATGCCGTCCAGGTACGCCTTGGCGATCTGCTCCTGGCGCTGGGCGCGCAGGGCCTGGGTCAGGCGTTCGCGGACTTCGTCCAGGGTCGCTTCCCGGGGCGGTTGTTGTTCGGCGAGTTTGATGACATGAAAGCCCGCCGTGCTCTGCACCGGATCCGACACCGCACCGACCTTCAAGCGCGCCACCGCCTCACGCACCGGCGGGACGAGTTGCTGCAATGGCTGGAAACCACTGTCGCCGCCCCGCTCGGCACTGGTGCGATCCTGGGAAAAACGGCTGGCCAGGGCGGCGAACTCGGCGGGCGAGGCCTGGGCCTTTTTACTCAGTTCCAACGCTTGCCGGCGCACCGCTTCCACCGTTTGCGGCTCGGTCGCGGCCAGGAAAATCTGGCTGACGCGGTACAACGCCGGCGCAGTCCAGTTGGCTTTCCCGGCGTCGTAAGCCCGCTTCAACTCTTCTTCACTGGGATAGCCGGCCGGTACCTGGCTGACCGACTGCAAGTAGTCGCGAAACACAATCTGCTCGGCCGCCGCTCGCGTCTGGCGCTCCACCTCCGGACGCTGGCGCCAGCCCTGGGCATCGGCTTGCTCCAACACGGCTTTTTCCGCCAGGCGGGCACGGATCCAGCCTTCCAGCGCGGCCCGATTGCCACGCATTTGCTGACGAACCTCGGGGGCCAGTGCGGCCAGCAACGCCTTGAGTTCATCGGGGCTGACCTGCTGGTTGCCCAATCGGGCCAAACTCGGCGAGTCGACCGAGACAACACTGGCGGTCTGCACGGCGGCGACCGGATCGCTGCCCGGCCGCAGGCCCAGCACAAGCGCCACGGCGATCAGCCCCAGCGCTGCGGCGCTGATGACGAAAGTCGGCTTTTTCACGATGCGACGGCCTCTTCCAAGGGCGCCTCGGTGGGCTCGGCCGGGGTTTGCAGGCGCGCCGCGTTCTGGCTGTACTCACGCAGGTAGACAATGAACTCTTGCAACAGGCGATCCCACAGCTCCAGATGGCTGCGCAAATGATCGGCACTCACACCTGCCGCCACCACCACGTCCATTTCCATCACCAGGAATCCGCCCTGCAACGACAACCGGGCAAAGCGGCGCGAGGCGTTCCATTGCTCTGCCAATCCAGCCGGCAACTCGCCCTGTACCCGCAAGGCACAGCTGAAGGTGAAGTCCAGGTATTCGCCTGCTGTCGGCGCAGGATTGCCCAAGCGCACGGCAAAGCCGATGCCCTGGCTGGCGCTGAGCAGTTGCACGATGCCGTTCTGCTCGGTTTCGTTGACCCGATAGCCAGCGGCCTGCAACAACTCGGTCAGGGATTTGGCACCGACGTATTCAATCATTGAGGTCATGCGCGATTCTTCCTTGTGCTGTTCAGTGAGTGATCGAGGCCTGGGGCGCATCGAAACGGTTCTTGTAGAGATCATCGCCAAAGCCTTGGGCCAGCTCCTCGAAACGCACCCGGGCCTTGGCCGCGAACGGCTGGCGGATCTTCATGATGTCGGTCACATCAATGGTTTCGTAGGCATGCAGCAGCGTCTTGGCGACTTCGTACATTTGCTGATTCTTGACCGAACATTGCTGCACTTGTGTGTCACGCTCGCTCAATTGCCCCTCCAGGCGAGCCCGCTCGGTCTCTTTGCCACGGGCCAGGGCCAGCAGTTCTTCATAGGCTTTCTTGAATTTGCCGACCTGTTCGTTGCTGGCAGCCACCTGGGCCTGGGCCTGGCTTTGCAGGTTTTGCTGGTGCCCGGCCAGTTGGTCGATCACGGCCTGGGCCTTGGCCAGTTGCGCGGTCAATTGCTTGATCTGCGCCTGGGCGTCCCTGGCCTGCCCCTCCGCAGCCTGACGAGCGGCGCTGGCTTGGGCCTGCTCGCTTTGCAGGGCCTGCAACTGCGCGGTAGTGCTGCGCAGTTGTGCCCGCAGCCGTTCTTCCAGGCCTTCGCCATGGGCCACGCCGCCGAGCAGCAGGCCCAGCACCAGCAACGCGGCCGGGCATGGGTATTTGGCTCGCCTTTTCATGAGGCCTCCCTGCGCTTAGAAGCGCGTGTTGATTTCAAGCTGCAAGACATCGATGTCGTACGGCGCGCCGTACACCGCTTCGGAACTCAACCAGCGACCGGTGGCGAAGACGTTGCTCGCCAGGCCATAGTTGCCGCCCAGGAAATAACCCTTGGCGTTGGTGCCACCCAGATGGAATGACGAATCGTTGAAACCGTCCGGCAAGGCGTCCGGTTGGATGTACTTGTAGCCAGCGAACAGGTTCCAGTCGCCCTCGCGCTTGAGTTCCAGCGAGTTGCCGAGAGTGAACTGGAGCATCCAGGCGTTGGCGCCGCTTTCCACCTCGCCATCACTGTCCAGGTTGTTGGCGAACTGCCCGGCGGAGCGCTTGCGCATCTCGCCCTCGTCATAGCCCAGGTTGTGGACGTAGTGGGCCTGGCTGCGCAGCTTCAGGTCTTCGGGCAGATCGGTGTCCCAGGCAAGGTTCAGGTCCAGCAGGTTGAATTCCGAGGCCAGGCCGACGTATTGCGGCTGCGGCGTGGTGGAAGGATTGAGGGGGTTGGGCGTGATGTCGCGTAGCAGGAACACGGTGTTGCCCTTCTGCATGAACGCCACCCGCGATCCGTCGCTGTCGCAGCCTGGATCACCGGCCCAAGGCTGGCACGGCGAAGAGCGCTGGCCTTCGATGTCGTCGAAGCGGTAATAGGCCAAGGCCCCCTTGATCCGGTTGCTGTCGTTGATCGCCCAGTTGGCCCCCAGTTGCGCACCGTACAACCACTTGTTATCGCTCTCTTCCTTGTCGCTGCCGTTGCTGGTGCTGGTGTCGTTGGTGTACTCCACCGGGAACGCGCCGACGGTGCCGAAGACGCCCCAGTCCTGATTGAGCTTGTGGTTGAAATTCGCCGCCACGCCATCGAAGTTCAGGTCACCGGAATACAACAGGTCGGTGGAGAAAAACGGGTTGGCGAAACGCCCGCCGGTCAGGGTCAGTTCGTCCGATGGCTTCCAGGTCAGGTAGCCCTGGTCGAGCCAGATGTCTTTCTTGCCGAAACCGCCACCGAGGGTCTGGGTGGTGGACACCGGGTTGTTGTCCGAGCCGGTGCCGATGCGAATGCCCGCGGTCCATTGCGGGGCGATCACGGCCTTCATGCCCAGGCGTGCGCGCAGGCGGAACAGGTTTTCCCGGTCTTCGCGGGTGTTGAGCAACGGCGGCAGGCTGGAGCTGCTGTTGGGGTTGACGTCGTAGGGGCCTTTATCATTGAGCCGGGCGAAGTCGACGATTTCGTTGCTGTTGGTACCCGAGTAATAGCGCGACTCATCCCGCAGGCGAATATCGCCATCGAAGCTGATACGCGAAACCCAATCCGGGAAGGTGTTGGGCTGAGCCCAGTTTTCCTGCTTGGCAGTGGCCATGACTTCGGCCTTGACCTGGTCGCGGATCTGCTCACGCACAATGTTCGGCACGTATTGCACCCGCACGTCCCCTGGCGCACCGGCCGGCGCTGCGGCAACCGCCGTGGCCGCCTGGCGGGCCTGCACGGCTTCGCGTTCGGCCTGGGCGATCAAGCCATCGGCCTGGTCCTGCTTCAACACGCCCTGCTGCACCAGCAGGCGGATCAGATTGATCGTGGCGTTTTCCGAAGGCGCCGGGGCGGCGACCGCGTGCCCGGCCAGGCTCAGGACCACCAGGCCGATCGCCCACGACAATCGATTCACATTGGAAATCATCTGCACACAACTCCTGTTGGCAAACTTTCTAAAAATTCGATTAACCCGGTCGGCGCCCTTGCAAGGACAGGCGCACGGGCAAAGTCAGGGAGGCCGGTGGCCGTTCACTCAAATGGGGCGCCGCACGCAGCGCGGAAATCACCTGTTCATCGACTTGCGGGTTGCCGCTGGACTTGACCAGCTCGACCCGGGTGATTTCGCCCGCGGCACTGAGCCAGACATCGGCCTGCAGCGAGAACGCCAGGCTGCGCAGGTCGGGGTTTTCTCGCAGCAAGCGCTGGAAGGTGAACGCCAAAAACTGGCTGTAGGTGCCATTGCCCAGGCGTCCGCCCCCTGCCCCGGCCATGCCGCCGCCCTTGCCGGCGCCGATGTTGAAGGCGTCGTTGCCGGACTGGGCATCGCCGTCCATTTGCATCGGGTTCGCCAGGTCATCGACCGGCGATGGCGGCGCCTCTTCCTCGGGCTTGACCTCTTCGGGTTCCGGGGTCGGCTCTGGCTCGACCACCTTTTCCTCGACCTGGGGCTCCGGCTCCTTGGGTTTCTCCGGCGGTGGTGGGGGCGGAGGCGGCGGCAGCGGGATGATGGTCGGCACCTTCGGTGCTTCGCGGCGCACGCCACTCATGTCGTTGGCCCACTGCCACAGCAGCCAAGCCGCCACGGCGCCGAGCAGCAGGCCGGCGGCCCACTTGAGCAGGCGCAACGGCGAGGGCTTCACGGGAGGCGGATCGATGGGAAGTCTGGCGGTCATGATCAGCCCTGGCTCGGTTTGCCGGTGACGAGACCGACCTGGGACAGTTCCAGACGCCGCAACAGATCCAGCACTTCAATGACTTTCTGGTACTGCACCGTGGCGTCGCCGCGCACGATCACCGGAAAGTCCGGGCTCTGCGCCTTCTCGATGCGCAGGCGCTCTTCCAGCTCGGCCAGGGTCACCGGATAGGCATCGAGGAACACCTGCCCGCCATCGTTCACCGAAATCGCCTTGGTCTTGGCCTCGGACAACGACACCGAGGCGCTGGCCTTGGGCAGGTTGATCTGGATCCCCGACACCTGGGCCGTGGCGGTGAGGATGAACATCACCAACACCACCATGAGCACGTCCACCAGCGGCGTGATGTTGATGCTGTCGACCGCCGCGTCATCGTCGTCATCGTGTGAAGCGTTTACGCTAGCCATGGCGATTTCCTCAGGCCGGTACGGACGATTGGGCGTGATGGTTGCGGCGCTGCGCCGCTTCACCGGACTGGCCTTCGCCGTGCATTTCCGCCAGGCGCGTGATGAACTCGTCGACGAAAACCCGCATGTCGGCGCTGACTTCCTTGTTGCGGGTGATCAGGCGGTTGTAGCCAAACAGCGCAGGAATCGCGACGAACAGGCCCATGGCGGTAGCGAGCAAGGCTGCAGCCATGCCCGGGGCGATGGCGTTGATGTTGACGTCACCGGCCATCGCCGTGCCGAGGAACACCACCATGATCCCCAATACCGTGCCGAGCAGACCAATGTAGGGGCCGCCGGCAATGGCGTTGGACAGGGTCGAGAGCTTCGAACTCAGTTGCTGGTTTTCCCGGGTGCGCACGCCGTCCATGGAGCAGCGGATCGCCTCGATGGTGGCGGCGGACACCGACGAGGTATCAGCGCCCTGCTCACGACGGGTGCGGATTTCCTTGACGGCCACCAGGTACAGGCGCCACAGCGACGAGTGTTGCAGGCGCTGGGCGAGGTCCTGGTCGTCGGCGAACATTTCCAGGCGCGTGCCGATCCTGGCGAACTGCTCGCGAAACGCTTCGTTGGCCGCGCTGAGACGGCTGACCATGCGGTTCTTGCGGATCATGATGATCCACGACTGGAACATCATCAGCACCAGCACCCCAATGATCACCCAAGCGTCCAGCGGCACGGCCTTGAGCAGGAAACCCAGGCTGCCGAAACCGAAGCCGGACTGTTCTTCATCGACCCCGTAGGCCACCAGTTTCGATTCGGCGCCCTGGGCATTGGCGTCGGCCAATAGCAACGGCGCCGGGCGGGCGACCTTGGACAACCGCGCTTCGTCCATGGCCCCGCTGAAAGGCGCGAAAGCACCGGCGGAAACGTCAGCACCCAAGGCAATCGGCGCATTGAACGCCGGCATCGCCAGCGCCAGGCTGGCGGCTTCACGTCCATTGACATACAGCACGACCCGGTCGCCCGAGGCGGTCAACGCCAAGTGCTGCCATTGGCCGGGATTCAGCGGTTGGGTCGAGACCGCGCGCTGGTCATTGATCGCCACGAACGGCACACCCTGGTTTACGCCCACCAACAGACTGGTGGCGGCTTCGCGACGGGCCAGGACGATCTGTTCGCCGCTGGCCTGGTGCTGGCGCAGCCAGGTGCTGAAGGTGAATGCCGCGCCGGCACTGTGTTGCAACGAAGGGCTGGCGGGCAACAGCAGCGGCTGGCCGTTGAACTGCAAGGCACGCCCGATCACGCCGTCGATGCTGGTGCCGGTCGCGCCCTGGGCGTTGTTGCCGTAGGCCGTGGTGTCCTTGGGCGGTACGCCGGTGGCGCCGTCGAAGTGGTACAGCGCGGTGTAATCCGGGTCGAAGGTCAACTGGCCGCTGCCGGTGGCCGGCGCCTTCTGGTTGCCGTAATACATCCACAGGTCCTGACGCTGACCGCCCTCCACGCTCGGCACATCGACCCAGATCAGCGCCATGCCCATCAGCGGATCGAAGCTTTCAATCTGGTGGTTGAGCACGGTCTTGTCGTCGGCACTGACGAAGCGCAGGTCCGAGCCGTCGTCCTTGACGCCGTCGAAGGTGAAGTTGCCGGTGTGCAGGCGCACCAGCAACGCGGTGCGTCCCAGGGCCTGGGCGATGGCGGCGCCCTGGGGCGTGGTGTCCACCGAAATCTGTTTGCGATAGTGCCAGTCGTCCTGCCACCAGGCGTTGGCGGTCGCCGGAAGCACCAGCCCCAGGCAGATAAACAGGGATAACAGTAAGCGTTGCATGGACATGACTCCTGGGTTCAAAACGTCGCTTGCAGGTTGAAGTGCAGGCGCGATTCCTGTTTCGAGGTGTTCGGCCCTTCGAGCAGCGGATAGCCCCAGTCGAGGCTGCCGGACAGCCATTTGCTCAGGCTCGCGCGGGTGCCGAGGCCGACGCTGGCGAGGCTGTAATCGGCTTCCTGATCGGGCAGTTCGTCGCGCAGGTACAACTGCGCGCCTTCGGCGAAGGCATAGAAGCGCCACTCCTGGACATAGCTGCCGAGAAACTTGGCTAGCGACGGAGTGCGCAGCTCCTGGGACAGCAAGTAGCCGTCGTCCCCGGTGCGCTCGGCAGCCAGATAGCCGCGTACCGAGGTGGCGCCGCCGGCGGAGAATTGTTCGTTGGAAACCAGCGGCCCGGAGGCCAGTTGGAAAGCGGCCTTGGAGGCGGTTTGCCAATCATTGGCGAAGGTGAAGGTGTAATTACCGTCGCCCTTGAGCACGGCGAAGGAGGGGCTGGCGCGATAGCGCTTGTAGTCGAATTCTTCGTCGGTGCTGCCATAGCCCAGCAGGCTACGCGTACCCGCCACCAGGCTCAGGCCGAGGCCCAACTGGCTGTTTTCGGTGTAGCGAAAGCCGTTGTAGGCAAAGGTGAATGGCGCGTACTTGAGCGGTGCCTTGTCGCTGGCGCCGCCGAGGTTGAGCTCCTCGTCGAAATCCTTGAAGTCCACCCCGACCGAAAAGCTGTTGACCCATGCCCCGCTGGACGGCAGGCTGTAGATCGCCGACACCCCGTAGGAATGCCCTTTGCCCAACACGTTGCTGCCGCCGACGGTCGCCACGTTGCTGTCGGATTGGTAACCCGAGAATTGCACGCTCCAGCGTTCGCTCAGCGGCGCGGTGTAGGAACCCGACCAGACCTTGGCGTTTTCGGTGTCCTGGGGGGCGGTAAAGAAAGTCAGCGAAACGCTGTGGCCCAATTGCCAGAGGTTGTTGTAGCCCAGGCTCGCGACCGTACGCAGTTTTTCGGTGTCGGCGCTGTAGTCGTTGTTCAGCCCCAGGCTGGCTTGCCAGGGGTTCTGGTCTTCGACCTGCAAATCGACGTCCATGGTTCCGGGGCGCTGGCCTTCGCGTACCAGCGGCATGACCTGGCGCCCCGGGGTCTTGTTCAACTGCGCCAGTTCCGCCTGGACCTGGGCGAAATCCGGTACCTCGCCTTCCTTGAGCGCCGGCACGTCGTCACGGATTTCCACGGGCGAATAGTGCTTGGCCCCCACCACGCGCACCCGACCGACCTTGGTTTCGCTGACTTGCAGGTAGACGATGCCGTCTTCGACCTTCTGCTCTGGCAACTCGACGAACACCGATTGGTAACCGCGCGCCTGATAGGCCTTTTGCAGCGCTTCCCGGGCGCCTTCGATGTCGCTCAAGGCCCTTTGCGGGCCGAGGAACGGATACACCGCTTCTTCGATGGCCCGGGCATCGAGCACGGTGTTGCCACGCACGAAATACTCGTTCACGTCCACCAGGCGAACCGGCGCCGCTTCGGCCCCCTGCCCTCCTTCTGCGGCGAATGCCGACGGCCCCCCGACCGCCAACAGCAGCCAGCCCCACAGCGCCGGCCGCGATTTGAAGAAATGCTCCACACCACCCCCTGAATTCAAAGTACGGCTCAATTGCTAGCGGTCGATGTCGTGGCATGCCGGGCCAGCCAGGTATGCAGCAGCGCGAAATTCAAGGAGAACTCCGGCATTTGCAGCAAGGCGCCACAGAACACTTCACCAATGATTTTCTGGATGAGCTGCACCGCCCGCGCGTCGCCCAGCAGCGTGGCGAGGTCTTTGCTCAGGACGTTGAAGCTCCAGACCTTCTGGTTCAGGTCCAGGCCGACGAACCAGCGGAACAGCAGGTTGTAGTTGAGTTGTTCGTAGAGTTGCTGCTCGCTGGGCACTGAATAGAGCAGTTGCAGCAGGAGGATGTGCATGGCGGTTTGCGGCGCGATCAGCATCTGGGCGCTGGCGTTGAGGCCTTGCAGCACCTCGCGATGCTCATCCAGCAGGTCATCGATCTGCGGCCGCAGCAACACCAGTGAATGGCCCTGCGGGATGTAGCTGGACACTTCCTTGAGCGCGCCCTGCCAATCATCCTGGGAAACGATCCAGACCCACGGCGCGCCGTAGCGATACACCGAGACCGGCTGCTTGCGCGCCGCCTCGACGATCTTCGACAGCCGCTGGTCAAGCTCCTGCATGCCTACTTTCGAATAACGTTCCATAGTCCCCATCGCCTCACTCCCGGCTTCGCGCCCCGGCTCCAAACGACCTGAAAGGTCCCCTCGAACACGTCACACAGGCATGACGGGAATGGCGATGTGCTACCGAACTTTTGTCATGAAAGCTTCATTTGGAAGGGTATGGAGCGTGAGGTCTGGTGGGAGCGAGCCTGCTCGCGATCACGATGGCGTTGGGTCAGTTGGCGGGATGTTGAATGGGCTACCGTCTTCGCGAGCAGGCTCGCTCCCACAGGGATTCTCGGGTGTTTTCAGATCTGATGCTCGCCTCAGGCGTTCTGTGGGAGCAGGCTTGCTCGCGAAAGCGGTGGGTCAGTTGGAGGGGATGTTGAATGGACTGCCGTCTTCGCGAGCAAGCCCGCACAGTGGGTGTCGGTATACGCCCGAGCGGCTTGTGATGGGAGCAAAAAAAACGCCGCTCAATGAGCGGCGTTCTTGTACCTCACCAGACAGTGTCCGGTTTACAGCGCCATGTCAGCCGCTGGATTGGCTTCGCGGGCAGCAGCCGGCTTGGCCGGTGCCGCAGGGGTCCCTGGCTTGCCAATCGCTGGCGGCGGATCCAGTTGCAGGACCTCGCTGGTGTAGGCCCATTCCTGGGCAACACGCTCAGGGCTATCGTTGAGCTTGGTGCCGTAGCTCGGCACGATCTGGCGCAGTTTTTCCTGCCAGGCCGGGCTGGCGACCTTGTCCTTGAAGACCTTCTCAAGCACGGTCAGCATGATCGGCGCAGCGGTCGAGGCGCCTGGCGAAGCACCCAGCAGGCCGGCGATGCTGCCGTCCTGGGAAGCGACCACTTCGGTACCGAGTTTCAGCACGCCGCCCTTCTCTTCGTCACGCTTGATGATCTGCACGCGCTGGCCAGCCTGCCACAGGCGCCAGTCTTCCTGCTTGGCTTCCGGGAAGTATTCCTTCAAGGCGGCGAAACGGTCTTCATCCGACAGCATCAGCTGGCCGGCCAGGTACTCGACCAGTGGGTACTGTTCGATACCGACTTTGGTCATCGGCCATACGTTGTGGGTGGTGGTGCTGGTCAGCAGGTCGAAGTACGAACCGTTCTTCAGGAACTTGGTGGAGAACGTTGCGAACGGGCCAAACAGGATCACGCGCTTGCCGTCCAGCACTCGGGTGTCCAGGTGTGGAACCGACATCGGCGGTGCGCCGACCGAAGCCTTGCCGTACGCCTTGGCCAGGTGCAACTGGGCAACGGTCGGATTTTCGGTGACCAGGAACGAACCACCCACCGGGAAACCTGCGTATTCACGCGCTTCCGGGATGTCGGACTTCTGCAGCAGATGCAAGGCACCGCCGCCAGCGCCAATGAACACGAACTTGGCGTCGGTCTCGGTTTCGGTACCGTCTTTAAGGTTCTTGTAGGAAACGCGCCAGGTGCCGTCTTCGTTGCGGGTGATGTCTTCCACTTCGCTGGACAGCTTGAGGGAGAAGTTCGGCTTGGTTTGCAGATAAGCTGCGAATTGACGCGTGATTTCGCCGAAGTTCACGTCGGTGCCCAGTGGGCTCCAAGTGGCCGCGACTTTCTGGCTCGGGTCACGCCCTTGCATCATCAGCGGAACCCACTTGCTGATCTGCTCGCGATCTTCGGAGTACTGCATGCCCGCGAACAACGGGCTGGCCTGGAGGGCTTCGTAGCGTTTCTTCAGGAACGCGATGTTCTCGTCGCCCCACAAAAAGCTCATGTGCGGCGTGGAGTTGATGAACGAACGCGGGTTCTTCAACACACCGTTCTTGACCTGCCAGGACCAGAACTGACGGGAGATCTGGAAGGCTTCGTTGATTTCGATGGCCTTGGAGATATCGACCTTGCCGTTCTTGTCTTCCGGCGTGTAGTTCAGCTCGGCCAGCGCGGAGTGACCGGTACCGGCATTGTTCCAGCCGTTGGAGCTCTCTTCGGCAACACCGTCCAGGCGCTCGACCATTTCCATGGTCCAGCCCGGCTCCAGCTCATTGAGCCAGACGCCGAGTGTCGAGCTCATGATGCCCCCACCAATGAGCAAGACATCCACTTTTTTTGGCTCGGCGGCGTGCGTGGTCGCAAGACCCATCGCCATCGCCAGGCCCAGTAGCGCCGTGTGTGTTTTCTTCAACATGTGTGTATCCCTAGGATGAACGCCATTCCGTCCACCTGCCCTGGTCAAGGATAGACCTCATCGGCCACCGGCAACGCCAGCAGGATGGGTATCGAGACGGACTGGAGGATGGACCTACAGGGCCGAGCGATACGTCGGCCTCTCGTTTATGTCTCTCCGGCGCTGACTTCTTGTAGGTCTTGGCTTCAGCTGGGGTGAGGGACGCTGCGAACGGTGTTGATCGGGCCTGGCGTGGCCGTGCCCGATTGTCGCAGCGGGGGGCAGTTTACATAAGGAAATAAACAGACCGAAGCGTCTTTTTACATTCATGGCAAAAACGCCGACCAAATGACGGCATTTTAATGGCCCTGATCGGCACCGTTCGCGCGTCCAGAGCCCCTGTGGGTCAAAGATACTTGAGGATCGCGATATCACGCCGCCGTTGCTTGAACCCGGCGAACCAACGGGTCGGAAAAAACAGCACGACACCCAGTAACACACTCCACAACCACACCATGGGTAAATCATCGAACCCGAAATAAGTACCCTGGTTGGTGCCCCAGATGGCAACTGCGATCAGGTACAGGGCCTTGAGCACGTAAAGGTGCAGCAGGTAAAAGAACATCGGTGCGCCGCCATAGATCGCCAACAGCGCAATAACACCCCGCTCCTGGGCTTTTTCAAAGAGAGCCAGCAACATCAGCCCTATTCCCAGGGTCGGCATCAGGAACATCAGCGACGGCGGATACTTCGTCGCGCTCATGAAGCTCATGAAGGTGCGCAGCGCATCGCCGGTCTGGACCCAGGGTTTATCGCCGTATACGTTCAGGTAACGGATGAGCACAAAGGCCAGCAGCAGGCCCAGGCCCGTCTTGAACAACCGCCGCAGGCGCACGGCGGGTTCAACGTCCTTGCCAAACCACGGCCCGATGGCCCAGCCCAGCAGGATCACGCCAATCCACGGCAGCACCGGATACGTGGTGCGGGCCCGGGTGAACTCGGTGATATCGATGAACGCCCGTTGATGAAGAATCGACCACGGCACGAAAAACGGAGAGTCTGGCCCCAGCACCACACCGTCCAACAGATTGTGCCCGGCGACGATGGCAACGCCGAGGACGATCAGCCAACTGCGCTTGAGGTGCAGCAAGGCGGCCAGGACGATCATGCAGATGCCAATGCACCAGATCACTTGCAGCCACAGGGTCTTGGGCGGGAACTCGGCGTTCCAGGCGAAACACACGAAGGTCAATTCCAGGAAGACCAGGAACAAGCCACGCTTGAGCAGGAACAACGAGGTCTGGCCGGCGGTATGTTTCTGGCTGTAGAGCCAGGCCGACAAACCGGTGAGGAAAATGAAGACCGGGGCACAGAGCGTACTGAGCAGACGGGTGAAATACAGGTCCGGGGTCACGCTGAGCGCATCGATGGGGTCGGTGACCTGACGATGCAGCAGGAATGTCTCGCGAACGTGATCCACCAGCATCAGCAACATGACGAAACCGCGCAGGGCATCGATGGCAAGCATGCGTACATGGATTTTGGCGGCGCTGGTTACAAGTGAAGGCGCGATGACGCCGGACGGGCTCGTCATGCTTGAAGGTAGGCTCATGGCATTACTCGGATGGAAGGTCGTTGGTCCGTGCAAGGCGAGGAATGAGAATCCCTGCCAAACGAAAGCGGATAACATAACATGAAACTACTATCGCGAGCAGGCTCGCTCCCACAAGGATTTGTGGTAGTTGCGATTTCGGTGCTCTTTAAGAGGGCCGCTACCCGAGCATCTGGCTCAACACCGCCCGCAACTTGCCAGGCTTGACCGGTTTGTTGAGCAGCGGCGCACCCAGTTTGCGCAGGGCGCGGCGGCATTGGTCGCTGCGGTCGGCGGTGATGATCACTGCGGGGATCGCCTGCTGGAAATGCTCGCGCAGGTGTTTGACCACTTCACAGCCCACGACCCCATGATCCAGGTGGAAATCCGCCAGGATCAACTCCGGCGCGCGTTCTTGTAGCACGTCGAGGGCGCCCGCTTCGTCGGTGGCGGTCAACACTTCGCAGCCCCACTGCCCCAACAGCGCAGCCATGCTTTGCAAAATGCTCAATTCGTTGTCGATTACCAACAAACGCCGCCCTGGCAGCGGGTTGCCGGCAACCGCCTGTACGGGGAGCAGCGACACGGGCAGGGGCTTTTCGCTGGACAGCGGCACCTCGATGCTGAACACCGAACCACGTCCCGGCCGAGAGCGTACCTGGACCCGATAGCCGAGGATGTGGGCGATGCGTTCGACAATCGCCAGCCCCAGGCCCACGCCTTTGCGGTCCGCCGCCCGGCCGACGTCGAGCTGGTTGAATTCAAGGAAAATCGACTCCAGGCAATCGGCAGCGATGCCACGCCCGGTATCCCAGACTTCAATGCTCAATTGCCCTCCCCGGCGCCGGGCCGCCAGGAGAATACCGCCCTGATCGGTATAGCGGCAGGCATTGCTCAGCAGGTTGCGCAGGATACGGCTGATCAAGCGCAAGTCGGTCAGCACCGCTTCGTCGCCAAACCGCGCCCGCAGGTCCAACCCGGCGGCGCCGGCCACCGATTGAAACTCTGAAACCAGCGGACCCAGCAACTCATCCAGCCGATACGGCGCCAGGTCGGGCTTGACGGCGGCTTGATCCAGCCGAGAGATGTCCAGCAGGTCGGTGAGCAGGTCTTCAGCCCCTTCGAGCGCCTGGTGGGTCCGTTCCACCAGCACATGCTCGGCGGTAGGCAACTGGCGTTCGCGCAACGTGGCGATCAGCAGGCGGGCCGCGTTGAGTGGCTGCAACAGATCATGACTGGCGGCGGCCAGGTATTTGTCCTTGCTGCGATTGGCGGCCTGGGCGGCGTCCCGGGCATCGCGCAACTGCTGTTCGATCAACTCGCGCTGGGCGATCTGCTGCTGCAGGTTGTGGTTGGCCTCCAGCAACGCATCGGTGCGCTCGGCCACTCGCTGCTCCAGCTGATCATTGAGCTGTTGCAGGTGTTGCCGGGCCTGTTCCAGCTCATCGAGGCGCGCCGCCAGTTCCGGGTAGTGACTCTTGCGCGTTGAATGGTTGCCCAGCCCCAGCAGCCCGGCCAGGGCTTTTTGCTGCTCGTCAGAGGGCTTCGCCATAGACGACCTCGACATCCCGCTGGCTCGACTCCCGAGGATTGGTAAGGATGCACGGGTCATCCATCGCATGTTGCGACAGGAACGGAATGTCCGAGGTGCTCACGCCATGCAGGCCCAGGGTCTCGTGGAAGCCGATGGTGTGCTTGAGGGCAATCAGGTGCTCCACCAACCGGGTGCGGATCTGCCGGTGGTTGAGCCCTCGGCAATCGATGCCCAGCGTCTCGGCAATCACCTTGAAACGGTCCGGCGCCGAGTTGTAGTTGAACGCCACTACATGCTCCACCAGGACCGCGTTGCACAAGCCATGGGGTAAATCGAGGAAACCGCCCAGGCTATGGGACATCGCGTGAACTGCACCGAGAATCGCGTTGGAGAACGCCAACCCGGCCTGCATGCTGCCCAACATGATCTTTTCCCGCAGGGCGATGTCCGCCGGGTTGGCGATCATTTGCACCAGGTTGCCGTTGATCAGGCGCATCGCTTCCAGCGCATGGGGGTCGGTCAGCGGGCCGTGGCCGGTGGACACGAAGGCCTCGATGGCATGTACCAAGGCGTCGATGCCGGTACAGGCGGACAGGAACGGGTCCATGCTCAGGGTGGTTTCCGGGTCGATCAGCGATACATCCGGTACCGCCGCCTTGCTGACGATGGAAAACTTCATTCGTTCTTGCTGGTTGGAAATGATCACGAACTGCGACACGTCAGCCGACGTCCCCGCCGTGGTGGGAATAAGGATCAGCGGCGGACTGGGTACATGCAGGGTATCGACGCCTTCGAACTCAAGAATGTTGCGGCCATGGGCAACGACGATGCCGATGCCTTTACCGCAATCCATCGGGCTGCCACCACCCACCGCGACGATGACATCGCAATGGTTTTCCCGGTAAAGGTCGGCACCGAGCATCACTTCCTCGACCCGCGGATTGGGCGAGACCGCGCTGTAGACACAGTAATCGATGCCTTGGGCCTGGAGACTGGCTTCGACGTCAGCCACCCAACCGGCGGCGATGACCCCGGGGTCGGTGACGATCAGCACCTTGCGTGCACCGAAGGTCTTGGCGTAATTGCCGACATTGTGCCGACAACCGGCACCAAACATGATTTCAGGGGAAACGAACTTGCGCAGCGGGCTGAGGCTCATTTTTTCAGGTACGTGGCTCATCGGTAAGCCTGTTGTTATTGTCGTGGGATACCTTGAGCCTAAAGCATCCCACCGCGATTGCAATCAGACCAATGGGTAGCCCGGCCTGAACGCTCCAGGCCGGGCCGGCACTCATCGGTTGGCGAAGTACATCGTCACTTCAAAGCCAATACGCAGGTCGGTGTACGCGGGTTTAGTCCACATGGGTCTTTCCTCTTCTTGTACCGGGCGATTCCGGCAAGTCATTAATGCACGCTGTACCCGGCGTTCGAATGCTACTTTCGAAGCGGTGGGTGGGGTGCGTTGGTATCAATTCAGGGGCATACATATTCAAATGTGGGGCCTGCTGTGGGAGCAAAGCTTGCTCGCGATGAATCGCCCTCGGCCTGACCGGCTGACCGAGTCGTCTGTATCGCGGGCAAGCCTTGCTCCCACAGCAGGCTCGCTCCCACAGGGGGTGCAGTGTTGCTGGGTTAGAAGAACCCCAACGGATTGATGTCGTAGCTCACCAGCAGGTTCTTGGTCTGCTGGTAGTGGTCGAGCATCATCTTGTGCGTCTCACGACCCACGCCGGACTTCTTGTAGCCACCGAACGCGGCGTGCGCCGGGTACAGGTGGTAGCAGTTGGTCCAGACGCGACCGGCCTTGATCGCCCGGCCCATGCGGTAGGCGCGGTTGATGTCGCGGGTCCACAGGCCGGCGCCGAGGCCGAACTCGGTGTCGTTGGCGATGGCCAGGGCTTCGGCTTCGTCCTTGAAGGTGGTCACACCCACCACCGGGCCGAAGATCTCCTCCTGGAACACACGCATCTTGTTATGCCCCTTGAGCAGGGTCGGCTGGATGTAATAGCCACTCGACAAGTCGCCCTCCAGATGCTCGGCCGCACCGCCGGTCAGCAGTTCGGCGCCCTCTTCCCGGGCGATTTCCAGGTAGGAGAGGATCTTGTCGTATTGCTGCTGGGAAGCCTGGGCACCGACCATGGTCTCGGTATCCAGTGGGTTGCCGCGCTTGATCTTGGCGATTTTCTGCATCACCTCGGCCATGAACGGCACATAGATCGACTCCTGCACCAGGGCGCGGGATGGGCAGGTGCAGACTTCGCCCTGGTTGAAGAACGCCAGCACCAGGCCTTCGGCGGCTTTTTCGATGAAGGCTGGCTCGGCCTGCATGATGTCTTCGAAGAAGATGTTCGGCGACTTGCCGCCCAGCTCCACGGTGGACGGGATGATGTTCTCGGCGGCGCATTTCATGATGTGCGAGCCGACTGGAGTGGAGCCGGTAAAGGCGATCTTGGCGATGCGCTTGCTGGTGGCCAGGGCTTCACCGGCTTCACGGCCGAAACCATGGACGATGTTCAACACACCGGGCGGCAGCAGGTCGGCGATCAGTTCGATGAAGACCGTGATCGACAGCGGCGTCTGCTCCGCCGGCTTGAGCACGATGCAGTTACCGGCGGCCAGGGCCGGGGCGAGTTTCCAGGCGGCCATCAGCAGCGGAAAGTTCCACGGGATGATCTGCCCGACCACACCCAGCGGCTCATGGAAATGATAGGCCGTGGTCAGTTCGTTGATCTCGGCGGCCCCGCCCTCTTGGGCGCGAATGCAGCCGGCGAAGTAACGGAAATGGTCAGCCGACAGCGGTACGTCGGCATTGAGGGTTTCGCGCACGGCCTTGCCGTTGTCCCAGGTCTCGCTGATGGCGAGGACTTCCAGGTGCTGCTCGATACGGTCGGCGATTTTCAGCAGCACCAGGGAACGGTCCTGCACCGAGGTCTTGCCCCAGGCGTCGGCTGCGGCGTGGGCGGCATCCAGGGCCTTGTCGATGTCGGCGGCGCTGGAGCGTGGGAACTCGGCGATGACTTCGCCGTTGACCGGGGACGTGTTGGTGAAGTACTCGCCATTGACCGGCGCGACGAATTCGCCGCCGATGAAATTGCCATAACGCGGTTTGAAGGAAACGACGGCGCCTGGGGTTCCGGGTTGTGCGTAGATCATGATGGGCCTCTGCCTGGTCGATGCCTGTCACGGGACAGGCGATAGGCCGATGGTAGAGAGCCCCGCCAGCCGGACGAATGCGTCGTTGGCAGGGGGGACTCTCGTTATTTGGTCGTAGGTTTCAAGCATTGGGACGAGGTTTTTTGGTGAAACGACGCATCGCCCCTGTGGGAGCAAGGCTTGCCCGCGATGAAGGCGATGCGGTCTCTCAGGTAACCGAGGCGACTGCATCGCGAGCAAGCTTTGCTCCCACAGAGCAGTCGCCACAAGGGCTGCACCCGCCCCAGATTCAGCTCAGCGCTTGGCCACCAAGTCCTTTGGCAACTTGAAGGTCCAAAGCATGCCGCCCTGGTTGAAGTCCTTCACGCGCTTGGCCACTTCGCCGCCCCACAACGGCACCGCGCCGCCCCAGCCAGAGACCACGGAGACGTATTGCTCGCCGTCCATTTCCCAGGTGATGGGCGAGCCGAGCACGCCGGAACCAGTCTGGAATTCCCAGACCTTTTCCCCGGTCTTGGCGTTGAACGCTTGCAGGAAGCCTTCAGGCGTACCGGTGAACACCAGGTTGCCCTTGGTGGTCAGCACCCCGCCCCACAGCGGCGCGAAGTTCTTGTGGCGCCAGACTTCCTTGCCGGTCTTGGGGTCGATGGCCCGCAGCACGCCGATGTAATCTTCGTTCAGCGGCTTGATGGTGAAACCGGCGCCAAGGAACGCCGCGCCTTTCTTGTAGGCGATGCCTTCGTTCCAGATGTCCATGCCCCACTCGTTGGATGGCACGTAGAACAACCCGGTGTCCTGGTTATAGGCCATCGGCATCCAGTTTTTCGCGCCGAGGAAGGCCGGTGCCACGAATACCGAGCTGCCCTTCGCTTCGCTGCCCGGCGCGCCCGGACGGCTGGCCTCGTTGTAGATCGGCCGACCGTCCTTGTCCAGGCCAGTGGCCCAGGTGATCTTGTCGACAAACGGGAAGCCACGGATGAACTTGCCGTTGGTGCGGTCGAGCACGTAGAAGAAGCCGTTACGGTCGGCGGTGGCCGCTGCCTTGATGTCCTTGCCACCGTCCTTGTAGTTGAACGAGATCAGTTCGTTGACGCCGTCATAGTCCCAGCCGTCATGAGGCGTGCTTTGGAAGTGCCACTTGATGGTGCCGTCGTCCGGGTTCAGGGCCAGGCGCGACGAAGAATAGAGATTGTCGCCAGGACGCAGGTGGGAGTTCCACGGTGCCGGGTTGCCGGTGCCGAACAGCAGCAGGTTGGTTTCCGGGTCGTAGTAGCCACCCAGCCAAGGCGCGGCACCGCCGGTTTTCCAGAGATCGCCCGGCCAGGTCTTGCCGGCCTCGCCGCCGGAAATACCGTTCTCGACCGCCTTGCCGTCCTTGTAGACATAGCCCATGTGGCCTTCCACGGTTGGACGGGTCCAGAGCAGTTCGCCATTTTTCGGATCATAGGCGCTGATCTGGCCTACCACGCCGAACTCGCCACCGGCCACGCCCGTGATCAGCTTGCCGTTGACGATCAACGGCGCGGCGCTGATGGAGTAGCCTTCCTTGTGGTCGGCCACTTTCTTGCTCCACACCACTTTGCCGGTGTCCTTGTTCAGGGCCACCAGCTTGGCGTCGAGAGTGCCGAAGAACACCAGGTCGCCATACAGCGCCACGCCACGGTTGATCACGTCGCAGCAAGGGCGGATGTCATCGGGCAGGCGAGCATCGTACTGCCACAGTTTCTTGCCGGTGCGCGCGTCCACCGCGAATACCCGCGAGTAAGAACCGGTGAGGTACATCACCCCGTCCTTGATCATCGGCTGGGCTTGCTGGCCACGCTGCTTTTCGCCGCCGAAGGAGAACGCCCAGACCGGGCGCAGGTCCTTGACGTTATTGACATTGAGGGTATCGAGCGGGCTGTAGCGCTGGCCCTGGACACCCAGGCCGTTGGTCACGACCTGTTGCGGGTTTTTCGGGTCCTGGAGAATTTCCTGATCGGTCACGGCTGCAAGGGCCGAACCGGACAGCAGCATGGCACTGAGCAGCAGGCTCACGGCGAAGGGTTGGCGACGTGCGGGATGACTCATGACGGCTACCTCTGCGGTTATTGTTATACCCGGGAATTTTTCCCGGTCTGCCACAGATTCTTGGGCTCGGGGCCGCTGCCAACAATTGCCCGCTGTGTTGAGTTTTCTAGTTCCTTGGTACATGTGGAGGAGCAGCGCCCCCCCGTGGCGAGGGAGCTTGCTCCCGCTGGGGCGCGCAGCGGCCCTGAAAATAGCCCAGTCAATATTGATGGCCAGAGTGACTGATAACAGGGGCTGCTGCGCAGCCCAGCGGGAGCAAGCTCCCTCGCCACGGGACAGCCTGAATCATTCGGGTTGGGTGTCCACCCGCTTCATCCCCGCCCGCTCGTAACGTGGATAGAGATGACTGACGCTGCGAATCAACTCATAACGACTCAGGCTGATCCCGGCAAAGCGCTCAGGAATGGGGCTGCGGATCATCTCGGCCATGTCGTCGCCCCGGGCCGCGCCGTCGCGCATCAGTTGGTCGAGCCAGCCCAGGTAGTCGCGCATCTGCAAGAAAGGCCGGGCATCGGTCGCGACCGGGCCGTGGCCGGGCACGATCTGCTTCCAGGGCAAGGCCTGCAAGGTGTCCAGATCCCTGAGCCAGACTTCGAGTCCCGGACTGTTGGGAGTGGTCAAAGCGCGTTCGTAGAACACCAGGTCGCCGGCGAACAGCACGCCAGTGGTTTCGTCGAAGATCGCCAGGTCGGCCCCGGTGTGCCCGGCCAGTTGCAGCAGTCGCAAGGTATGGTTACCCGCCTTCAACACACCGGGCTCCAGCACCTGGGTTGGCAACACCACCTCGGTGCCGCGCATCCAGTCGCCCACCAGCCGGTACATGTTTTCCGCCAGCGCATCGCCCTGTTGCCGCAGCAGGTCCGCGGTGCCCGCCAAGGCCCCGATGGGCGCGTCACTGAAAGCCTGATTGCCCAGTACATGGTCGGGGTGATGATGAGTCAGCAAGACCTGGATGATTGGCTTATCGGTGGTCGTGGCAATGGCCTGGCGCAGCGCCTCGCCGTAGCGCTTCGACGGCCCGGTGTCGATCACCACCACACCGGCATCGGTGACGATGAACGCGGTATTGACGATGTTGCCGCCGTTGGCCTTGGCAAAATTCTCAGTGCTGCCTTCCAGCAGCCAGGTGCCCTCGGCGATTTGCCGGGGCTTGAGTGAATAGTCCGTCGCGGCCCAGGTCGGCCAGCACAGGCTCATGAAGATCAGCAACAACCAGCGCATGGCGCGCTCCTTGTGTTCAGGGGATCGCCGCCTCGAACGTGTTGCCGCTGTTGTCGCGCAGCAACAGGCGGGTCTGCTCGGGGCCTTGTATGTCGAAGCCCAGGTTGGGGTTTTCGCTGACCGCCGGAAACAGCTCCAGATGCGCCAGCACCTTGCCGTCGGCATCCAGTAACTGGGCCTGGTTGAGGAAAAATTCGGGGATCCCGCTCACCAGGCCGTTATCCATCGGATGGGCCACCTGCAAGCGCAGGCGATTGGTATCGCCCCGGGGGTAACGGGCGCCGAATACCTCACCCAAGTGTTCCTCCCACCCTGGCTGAGTGCGCACCACACTCGGCGCGGTACAGCCGCCCCCTGCCGCGTCGATCAGCGTCGAGCCGACGTGCCACAGACCATCACGGGTCTGCACGGCGGCGCGCAACGGCGTGGCTTGCTCGATCCGGATGCGGATCGACAACCAGGGCAACACACGATCCCCCGGCCGGAAATCCACGATCCTCGGCAGCGGATTCAGTTCGGCCCAGGCCAGCACCCGCACCACGTCACCGGCGAAGGCCCGGGCATCGATTTCCAGTGGAACCTGGCGAGCGTCTTCGGCAAAGGGTGGTGCCAGCAGCCGCACCCGGTCGTCGAACACGAACGGCGCGTCGCCCAACAGTTGCTTGTGATAAAAGGCCCACATCACCGACGGCACCGGATCCTTGCCTGGCTCGACAGCCGCCCACGCGATCATCGGCAGACTGCACCACAGCAGGCACCACACGAGCCATTTCATCCCTGCGCTCCTATTGGTACATCTCGGGCACGTCGTAACGCAGGCCGTAATGGGCATAGACCGTCTTGACGCTGCCGTCGCGGATCAAGCCTTCCAGCGCCTCTTCCACCGCATAGGCCAACTGACGGTTGCTTTCGTGCACCGCCATGCCGATTTCCCAGCGTTGCTTGCCCATGTTCGGGTAGGCATTTTCCGCCAGCGCCAGTTGCGGATCGGCCGCCTCGTGCACCTGCCAGTCGATTTCCCCACGCATGGCCATGACGGCGTCCACCTCCCCGGCCTGCATGGCCTTGAAGGCCTGGCTGACACCGGGATAATGGTGGGTCTTGGCGCTGAGCATGCCGTTGAACACTGACGTCAGGTAGAACGACGGCACGCTGTCGACTTCAACGCCAATGGGGTGTTGCTGGAACACCGCGACGCTGCCCACCGAATCCAGTCGGCGGCGGTCATATGCCACCTGCCAGCACTCTTGCTGATAAGGCCCGAACATCACCACCTGGGCATTTTCCAGCTCACCGATGTCGTTGCGCCTTTGCACGTAGTCGTGATCGTAGGGCACACGCATCATCAAGTCGGCCAATTGCCGATCGTGCAGTGGGCTGCTGCGCCAGATGTAATCACGCAGGTCGTCGTCGAGCTTTTCGCCAGGCGGTGCCCAGATCAATTGCAAGCGCACGCCAAGCGCCTTGGCCAAGGCCTGGGCCAGCTCCACGTCCACGCCCCTGGGTTGGCCGTGGTCTTCGAAACTGTAGGGCGCGAAGTCCTTGTAGACCGCCACCTTCAACTCCCCGGCGGCGATCATCTGGTCGTAACTGCGCACCTGGGCCTGCACCGCTTGGCCACACAAGAACAAGCTGCACATTACCCACGCGAACAGGCGCATGGCGATCACTCCTCGACGTGCACGCTGTCGAGATAGGTGCGCACCGCCCACAAGGCTTCCTGACTCAGGTAGTCGGCCATTTTCGGCATGTAGACCCGGCCGTCGCGCACCGCGCCGTGACGGACGCGCTCGACAAACCACTCATCGCCGGCTTCGGCGGCGTCGAGCATGCGCAGGTCCGGGGCGATCCCGCCGGACTTGGCCTCCAGGCCATGGCAGGCCGCGCAGTTCTGGTTGTAGGCCGAGGCGCCGATTTCCACGGCTTTGTCACGCTCGGGAGAGTTGCGATACGGGTTCTGGGAAGCCCACCCATCAGCGTCCAACGGCAAGTTGGCGTCCTTGATCGGGGTCAGACCCTTGGTTTCCACTGCCTGGGGCACTACGTTGCCATGGGCCCATGCGGAGCCTGCGCCGATCAGCCCCATCAGCAGTGCGGTAGCGATGATGGCGTTGCGTTTAGTTGTCATTGTTATGCCCTCTGGATTGCACGCAAGACCTCTGTGAAGAAGCCGTGCCGTCATCTTAGGAACCCCCCTGCCCCAGCCGAATGCTGCTTTGGTGGCCGCGTTCTAGTTCCTTGGTAGCAAGCCATCCGACGCAGGTCGCAAAGACAGGCGGTTCGGGAAGTCTTCCCGGCGAAAGCGGGACTTTTTCCGTATCGGCCAGGCCATGGCGCGACTCACCCTAGTCAGGCCAAAACCTTTCACTGGGAACTGCCACCATGAGAATAAAAACGCTACCCGCCCTCTCTTCCTTGACCGTTGCCTTGCTGCTGGCCGGTAGTCTGTCGCTGAGCCCCGTGGCCAGCGCCGCCGTCACCTGGGAAGACATCGCCAACGATCACCTGACCACCAAGGACGTGCTGCAATACGGCATGGGCACCAACGCCCAGCGCTGGAGCCCGCTGGCCCAGGTCAACGACAAGAACGTGTTCAAACTGACCCCGGCCTGGTCCTACTCGTTTGGCGACGAGAAGCAGCGCGGCCAGGAGTCCCAGGCCATCGTCAGCGACGGCGTGGTGTACGTCACCGGCTCGTATTCGCGGGTGTTCGCCCTCGACGCCAAGACCGGCAAGCGCCTGTGGACCTACAACCACCGGCTGCCGGACAACATTCGCCCGTGCTGCGACGTGGTCAACCGCGGCGCGGCCATCTATGGCGACAAGATCTACTTCGGCACCCTGGATGCGCGGGTGGTCGCCCTGGACAAGAACACCGGCAAGGTGGTGTGGAACAAGAAGTTCGGCGACCACGCCGGCGGCTACACCATGACCGGCGCCCCGGTGCTGATCAAGGACAAGACCAGTGGCAAGGTGCTGCTGATCCACGGCAGTTCCGGCGACGAGTTCGGTGTGGTCGGGCAACTGTTTGCCCGCGACCCGGACACCGGCGAAGAAGTCTGGATGCGCCCCTTCGTCGAAGGCCACATGGGCCGCCTCAACGGCAAGGACAGTACGCCGACCGGCGACGTCAAGGCGCCGTCCTGGCCCGACGACAAGACCACTGAAACCGGCAAGGTCGAAGCCTGGAGCCATGGCGGCGGCGCACCTTGGCAGAGCGCCAGTTTCGACGCCGAGACCAACACCATCATCGTCGGCGCGGGCAACCCCGGCCCGTGGAACACCTGGGCGCGCACGGCCAAGGATGGCAACCCTCACGATTACGACAGCCTCTACACCTCCGGCCAGGTCGGTGTCGACCCGAGCACCGGCGAGGTGAAGTGGTTCTACCAACACACGCCCAACGACGCCTGGGACTTCTCCGGCAACAACGAGTTGGTGCTGTTCGACTACAAGGACAAGGACGGCAAGGTGGTCAAGGCCACCGCCCACGCGGACCGCAACGGTTTCTTCTACGTGGTGGACCGCAACAACGGCAAGCTGCAGAACGCCTTCCCCTTCGTCGACAACATCACCTGGGCCAGCCACATCGACCTGAAGACCGGTCGCCCAGTGGAAAATCCCGGCCAACGTCCGGCCAAGCCATTGCCCGGCGAAACCAAGGGCAAACCGGTGGAAGTCTCGCCGCCCTTCCTCGGCGGCAAGAACTGGAACCCCATGGCCTACAGCCAGGACACCGGGCTGTTCTACGTCCCTGGCAACCAATGGAAGGAGGAATACTGGACCGAGGAAGTGAACTACAAGAAGGGCTCGGCCTACCTGGGCATGGGCTTTCGCATCAAGCGCATGTACGACGATCACGTCGGCAGCCTGCGGGCGATGAACCCCACTACCGGCAAAGTGGTCTGGGAGCACAAGGAAGCACTGCCGTTGTGGGCCGGCGTGCTGGCGACGAAGGGCAACCTGGTGTTCACCGGTACCGGCGATGGTTTCTTCAAGGCCTTCGACGCCAAGACCGGCCAGGAGCTGTGGAAATTCCAGACCGGCAGCGGCATCGTCTCCCCGCCCATCACCTGGGAGCAGGACGGCGAGCAGTACATCGGCGTGACCGTCGGCTACGGCGGCGCCGTGCCGTTGTGGGGCGGCGACATGGCCGAACTGACCAAGCCGGTTGCCCAGGGCGGGTCGTTCTGGGTGTTCAAGATTCCGAGTTGGGATAACAAGGTGGCCCGCCAATAGCCCTTGTGGGAGCGAGCCTGCTCGCGATGGCGGTGGTTCAGTTGGCAGTGATGTTGAATGTGCCGCCGGCTTCGCGAGCAAGCCCGCTCCCACAGTTGATGGTTGTCGGACACAAAATCTGTGTCCGCTGCAGATCCCTTGTGGGAGCGGGCTTGCTCGCGAAAGCGATGGTTCAGTCAGCGGTGATGTTGAATGTCCCGCCGCTATCGCGAGCAGGCTCGCTCCCACAGTCAACCGAGTTTACTGCCATGAGATTTCTCCCTCTGCTGCTTCTGCTCATCTGCGTCCATGCCAACGCCGACGACACCGAAACACCTCTGACCATCAACGGCTGCCTCATCGCCGAAGCCAGTCAATGCCCCGGCGCCAACCTGCGTGGAGCAAAACTGGCGAACCAGGACCTGCGCAAAATGAACCTCAGCGGTGCCGACCTGCGCGACGCCGACCTGCGCCATGCGCGACTGGACCTGGCCAACCTTGAAAAAGCCCAGCTACAGGGCGCCAACCTGACCCGTGCCAGTCTGCAGCAAAGCAACCTGCGCCTGGCGGACTTCAGCGGCGCCACGCTCAAGGCGATCCAGGGTTGGGGGCTGTTCGCCCAGGGTGCGCAGTTCCAGCGTGCCGACCTGACCGCAGCCTATCTTCAGTTCGCTCGCTTGTCCGGCGCGCGACTGCACGAGGCCAACCTGCAAGCCGCTGACCTGGAAATGGCCTGGCTGAGCAAGGCCGACCTCAAGGGCGCCG
Organism: Pseudomonas sp. 43mfcvi1.1; assembly: GCF_900115935.1. Classification (NCBI taxonomy): domain Bacteria; kingdom Pseudomonadati; phylum Pseudomonadota; class Gammaproteobacteria; order Pseudomonadales; family Pseudomonadaceae; genus Pseudomonas; species Pseudomonas sp. 43mfcvi1.1. Next base: position 321,801 of record NZ_UETT01000007.1, read on the forward strand.
ATCTGCGTGACGCCAACCTGCAAGAAGCCAAGCTCGGCGAAAGCAACCTGGAACAGGCCAACCTGAGCGGTTCTCGCCAGCATTACGGGAATTTTCAGGATGCGAACATGCAGGGTTGTACGGGGTGCCCGACTTCCTGGGATCAGTGAAGGCTCTGGAGCACATAAACCCTGTGGCGAGGGAGCTTGCTCCCGCTGGGCTGCGAAGCAGCCCTCAATAGGGTCAACTCAATGGACCTGATGCACCGAGGTGCCGGTTTTTGGGGGCGCTTCGCACCCAGCGGGAGCAAGCTCCCTCGCCACAGTGGATCGTCATCGCCTGGGAATGAGGGTTTTCACCCCGCCACCCGCACCACCCCCATATCAATCCCCAGGTGCACCAGCTCGGCATGGGAGCTGACCTGCAACTTGCTCTTGAGCAGCGTCAGGTGGTTCGACACGGTCTTGGCGCTGATGCACAGCTGTTCGGCGATGGTGCGTGCGGGGGTGCCCTTGGCGAGCATGACGAAGATCTCCAACTCCCGTTGGGTCATGCATTGCAGGCGTGGGTCGACATCGTGCCTGGAGCTGGCGCAGGCCAGTTGTGTGGCCAGGGACTGTTCGATGTAGGCATGGCCGGCCAGCACCCGGCGTACTGCTTCCACCAGCACCTGGGGCGCCGAATTCTTGGTCAGGTAGCCCATAGCACCTGCGTCCAGCGCCTGGCGTACCAACGGCAATTCATCGTGCATGCTGAAGAACAGCACACGCAGTTGCGGCAGGCGCTGGCGTAATCGCCGCGTGGTTTCCAGGCCGCTGATACCGGGCAGGCCGAAGTCCATGATCACCAGATGCGGCACCTGCTCCTGCACCAGGCTCAAGGCCTCCTCTCCGGTGGCCGCTTCGCGGACCAGCAGGTCCGGCATCAACACCCGCAAAAGGCTGGCATAGCCCTGCCGCACCACCGCGTGGTCATCCACCAACAAAATGTTCATCACGCCTCCAAGGCAATATTCAAGGCCAGCGCCCAACCGGCGCCAGGCTGGCTGATGATCCGCAACTCGCCCCCCAGGCTGCGGGCCCGCTCGGACATCGAGTGCAAGCCAACGCCTGCTCGTGCCGGTTGCGTGGCTCCACGGCCATTGTCACGCACCAGCAGGCGCAGGCGTCCGGCACGGTGTTGCAGGCGAATGCGCACCTCGCTGGCGCCCGCATGGCGGGCGACGTTGGTCAGGGCTTCCTGCAACAAGCGATACAGATGGGTCTTGTCGGCACCGGACAACGGCGGCAACGCCTCATCGATCGACACCCGACAGGCAATGCCCTGGGTCTTTTGCCATTGCCCCGCCAACACCCCTATGGCATCGCTCAACGACAAGTGCTGCAACACCACCGGGTACAAGTCATGCACCAGCGCCCGGAAGCCATGCTGCAAATGCTCGCAATGGTCTTCGAGCTGGCTGACGGTCTGCTCTAGCGCTTGCGGCTGGTTTGTCACCAGGCGCAGCAGGCAGGCATGAGCGCGAATGCCAGCCACGTATTGGCCCAGGTCATCGTGCAGGGTCTGGGCCAGCCGGGTGCGCTCCTGTTCCTGCACAGCCAGCAAGGCCTGGGTGAGCCGGGCGTTGTCAGCCTGGGCCTCGGCCAGGGCGGCGGTCATGCGGTTGAAGTACCTCGCCAGTTGCTGCGCTTCCGGGAGCCCCTCAGTGCCCAGGCGTACCTGCAGGTTTCCGGCAGACACCTGACGCAGCGCCTGCAGCAACTCATCGAGCAAACGCATGCCCCGGCGCACCGCCCAGCGGATCACCAGCAGGCTGAGCAACAGCGCCAGGGCGCAAACGCCCAGCAGTTGCACCAATGAATCGATAATCTCGTCGATTTCATCCCGAGGATCGACGGCAATCCAGGCCCGCCGACCGTCAGGCAAATCCACCACCTGGGCGGCGGGTCCGTCCTCCAGGAGTCGACGCCCGAACCAGGCCTTTATCCCTTTCTCATCCGCCGGAAACAGCTCCCCAGGGGCCAACCAGTGGACCCGCACATGACGCAGGCTACCGGTCAAGCGCATCTGGAGACTGGCCGGGTCGCGCTCGGCGGTTTCGCGCAGGTAATGCACCACCGACTCGGCCGATTGCAGTTCTCGTCTCACATCGGTCGTGGCTTGGTGCAACAACAGGACGGCACAGGCCAGGGTGACCAGGGCGAAAAAGGCTGACACCCAGAGGTTGATGCGCCAGAGGGCTGACATGGTTAGCGGCCCATTGCCGGGATGAACTCACATCCGCGCCGGACACAAATCCCTTGTGGGAGCGAGCCTGCTCGCGAAAGCGGTGGGTCAGTCGACAATAATGTTGGATGTGAGGCCGCTATCGCGAGCAGGCTCGCTCCCACCGGGGTTACGGGGTGGCCGCAGCTTTTATGTCCATTGCACCCGATTTTTTTACCGGCCAGCCGGTCAACGCCAACCAGGCTCAGGATCAGCAGAAACGGCAGCAGCAGCGCTTTGAGAATCCGCATGGTCGTCCCTCCTGGTCAATGACGATGCCTTGCATGCTAAAACCCCGGCCGCCAAGGCGAGTTACTACCTTGGTACTGCACCGGCGGTACTTTCTACATATTTCCCCCGCCCCCCTGGCTTCCTATGCTGGCGCTACCCGCAATGGAGGATGTCATGCGCCGGCTCGTCAGTTACGCCTTGGTTTCTCTGCTGGCAGCGGCAACCGCTCACGCTGGCGATGCCACACCGCTGCAAGTGCGCATCGGCTACCTGGGCTATCGCCCCGACCCCGGCCCGCTGCTGTCCAACGTCATTGCCGAACCGGCCGATGCCGGCTTGCGCGGTGCTGAACTGGCGATCATCGACAGCAACAGCACCGGACGTTTTCTCAAGCACGACTACCGCCTGGAAAGCGCCAGCGTCGACACTCCCGAAGCGCTGCTCCTGGCCGCCCGCGCCCAACACGACCAGGGCCTGCGGCTGTTCGTGGTCAACGCACCGGTCGCCAGCCTGCGCCAGCTCAGCGCCGCCCTGCCCGACAGCCTGCTGTTCAACGCCGGCAGCCCCGACGACAGCCTGCGTACCACCGACTGCCTGGGCAACGTACTGCACAGCCTGCCCGACCGCGCCATGCTCGCCGATGCTCTGGTGCAATTCAGCGTCGTGCGTAAATGGCAGCGGGCCTTGCTGATCGTGGGCCAGACGCCCGAGGACCAGGCCTATGCCGCCGCATTGCGCCGGGCGATGAAACGCTTCGGCATGAAGATCGTCGCCGAGAAGGCCTGGCAGTTCGACAACGACCAGCGTCGCAGCGCCCAGGCCGACATGCCGCTGTTCACCCAGACCGCCGAGTACGACGTGGTGCTGGTGGCCGACGAGCGCGGCGATTTCGGCGAATACCTGCCCTACCAGACCTGGTACCCACGCCCGGTGGCCGGCACCCAAGGGCTGACGCCCACCGGTTGGCACAAGACCGTGGAAACCTACGGCGCGGCGCAGTTGCAAAAACGCTTCGAAGCCCTGGCCGGACGCTGGATGAACGACCGCGACTTCGCCGCCTGGATCGCCGTGCGCAGCATCGCCAGCGCGGTGAGCAAGTTGCGTCAGGACGACCCGCTCGCTATCCGCCAACTGGCCCTCAGCGACCAGTTGCCCCTGGACGGTTTCAAGGGCCGCAAGCTCAGTTATCGGCCCTGGAACGGCCAGTTGCGCCAACCCATTCCCCTGGTCCAACCCCGGGCATTGGTCAGCACCTCGCCCCAGGACGGTTTCCTCCACCCTACCAATGAAATGGACAGCCTGGGCTATGACCAGCCCGAGGTGAGCTGCCGTTACCCCTGATCGATAACAACAATAAGGAAACCGCCATGCGTCGCTCCCTGATTTACCCGGCCCGGCTCTGCCAAGCCCTCGCCCTGGGCGCTGCCCTGCTGGCCGCTGGCCCCGCCGCCGCCAGCATCGCCTGGGTCTCCAACGAGAAAGACAACAGCCTGAGCCTGATCGACATGCAAAGCCTGGAAGTCATCGACACCCTACCGGTGGGCCAACGCCCCCGAGGCCTGTTGCTGTCCCATGACAATCGCCTGTTGTACATCTGCGCCAGTGACTCGGACCGGGTCCAGGTGATGGACGTCGCCACCCGCAAAATCATCAAGGAACTGCCCTCCGGCAAAGATCCAGAGCAATTCGCCCTGCACCCCAACGACCGTTGGCTGTATGTGTCCAACGAAGACGATGCGCTGGTGACGGTGATCGACACCCAGACCTCCGAAGTGCTGGGCCAGATCGGCGTGGGTGTCGAGCCCGAAGGCATGGCCGTGAGCCCTGACGGCAAGTGGGCGGTCAACACCAGTGAAACCACCAACATGCTGCACTGGATCGACACCAGCACCCAGACCCTGGCCGACAACACCCTGGTGGACCAGCGGCCGCGCTTCGTCGAATTCAATCGCGACGGTACGCAGCTCTGGGCCTCGGCGGAGATCGGCGGCACGTTGACCGTGCTCGATGTGGCTACGCGTAAAATCCTCAAGACCCTGACGTTCCAGATCAAAGGCGTGCACCCGGACAAGGTCCAGCCGGTGGGCATCAAGCTCAGTGCCGACGGCAAACTGGCGTTCGTCGCGCTGGGCCCGGCCAACCATGTGGCGGTGATCGATGCCAAGACCTTCGAAGTGCTGGATTACCTGCTGGTGGGCCGCCGAGTCTGGCAACTGGCGTTTACCCCGGACCAGAAGCAACTGTTGGCGACAAACGGCGTCAGCGGTGACGTCTCGGTCATCGATGTGGAGAGCCGCAAGGTCCTCAAGTCGGTGAAAGTCGGGCGCTACCCTTGGGGCGTGGTGGTTACGCCATGAACGCCCTGGAAGTCAGCGACCTGAGCTTTGCCTATGGCGCACGCGAAGCCCTCAAACAGATGAGTTTCAGTCTGCCCGCCGGACGTTTCGCCGCGCTGCTGGGACCCAACGGGGCCGGCAAGTCGACGCTGATCGCCCTGCTCACCCGGCTGTATGACTTACAGCACGGCGACATCCGCGTTGGCGGCCACTCCTTGCAAAAGTCACCACGACCGGCCTTGCGCCAGCTGGGCGTAGTGTTCCAACAGAGCACCCTGGACCTGGACCTGAGCATTGAACAGAACCTGCGCTATCACCTGGCGCTGCACGGCTTTTCGCGACGCCAGGGCGCCGTCCGCATCGACGCCGAACTGACCCGCCAGCACCTGACCGAGCGGCGCCACGAGCGGGTGCGCGACCTCAACGGCGGCCATCGACGCCGGGTGGAAATCGCCCGCGCCCTGCTCCATGAACCGCGCCTGTTGCTGCTCGACGAACCCAGCGTCGGCCTCGATCCGGCCAGCCGCCTCGCCCTGGGCCTGCACATCCGGCAACTGTGCAGCGAGCAAGGCATCAGCGTGCTCTGGACCACTCACCTGCTGGACGAAGTGCAGCCCAGCGACGACCTGTTGATCGTGCATCAAGGCCGCCTGGTCGCCAGTGGCCGCGCCGATGCCGTGAGCCTGGAACACGGCGGCAGCCTCGGCTCAGCCTTCACACTCTTGACCGCCAAGGGAGTCCACCCATGAGCGCGTACTGGTATTGTTTCAGCGGCATCGTGACGCGCGAATGGCTGCGCTTCGTGCTGCAACGCACACGGCTGCTCAGCGCCCTGGTGCGGCCACTGCTGTGGCTGCTGGTGTTCGCCGCCGGCTTTCGCGCGGCCCTGGGCATCGCCATCATCGCGCCCTACGACACCTACATCCCCTACGAGGTGTACATCGTGCCGGGGCTGGCCTGCATGATCCTGTTGTTCAACGGCATGCAGGGTTCGCTGTCGATGGTCTATGACCGGGAAATGGGCAGCATGCGCGTCCTGCTCACCAGCCCCCTGCCCCGGGCTTTCCTGTTGGCAAGCAAGTTACTGGCGACCTCGTTGATCTCGCTGTTGCAGGTCTATGCCTTCCTCGCCATCGCCTGGTTGTACGGCATCCAGCCACCGACCATGGGCCTGCTGCTGGCCCTGCCGGCCTTGCTGCTGGTGGCCCTGATGCTCAGCGCCCTGGGCTTGCTGCTGTCCAATGCCATCCGGCAACTGGAGAATTTTGCCGGGGTGATGAATTTCGTGATTTTCCCGCTGTTCTTCCTGTCTTCGGCGCTGTACCCGCTGTGGAAAATGCAGGAAGCCAGCCCGTGGCTGTACTGGCTCTGCGCAGTCAGCCCGTTCACCCATGGCGTGGAATTGGTGCGGTTTGCCCTGTATGAGCGGTTCAACCTGCTGGCGATGGTGGTGTGCGTGGGGTTGACCCTGGTGTTCGCGCTGCTGGCGGTGTGGACGTTCAATCCGCAGCATGCGGCGTTGCGCAAGGCCGGCAGCTAACGCCTCGTTGTACAGTCTGTGGGAGCAAAGCTTGCTCGCGATGGCGGCGGTTCATCCAGAATTGATGTTGACTGGCACACCGTTATCGCGAGCAAGCTTTGCTCCCACAGGGTTCGGTGCATGTTCTCCATGTCGCGCGGGTCTTTAACACTCAAATTACTACTTTAGTACCGGTTTTCCTGTCTATGGTCGCATTCACAAGACCTCGACCCTGGCATGTAATGGGCGCATAACAAAAAGGATAAATCCTATGCCCCGTTTGCTGGCGATCCTCCTGCTGGGCCTGGCGCTGAATGTCGCGCAGGCCGATACCGCGCTGTTTTCAGCACAGGGCTATCGCATCGCCCAATACCGCAGCCCGACGCCCGCCACCGTCGACGGCGCCCAGACCCTCGACACCCAGGCCCTGCAACGCCTGCTTGGCCAAGCCTCCCCCCCGATCCTGATCGACGTCTATCGCCGTCCCTGGGTCCAGGGACGTTTCATCGACAGCGAACCCCATGCCAACCTCCCCGGCAGCCTGTGGCTGGCCAATACCGGTGACGGCGATCTCGACCCCACCTGGCAGGCCTACTTCAGCCATCACCTGCGCACGGCCACCGGCGGGCGGCTGGATCTACCGCTGGTCTTTTATTGCCGCGCCGATTGCTGGCTGAGCTGGAACGCGGTAAAACGCGCCGCTGCCATGGGCTATAAGCATTTGTATTGGTACCGCGATGGCCTCGATGCCTGGGAGGCGGCCAACCTGCCCTTGCAAGCGGCCCGGCCCGAACCCTTTCCATGATCATGCAAAAAGTGCGTGCAACTGCCCTGCCCCACACGACAATAACGAGGTGAATGGCCATGTATAAAATCCTGATAGCCGACGATCACCCACTGTTTCGCGAAGCCATCCACAACGTCATCAGCGACGGTTTTCCTGGCAGCGAGGTCATGGAGACCGCCGACCTGGACAGTGCCCTGGCATTGACTGCCGAGCACGACGACCTGGACCTGATCCTGCTGGACCTGAACATGCCCGGCATGCACGGGCTCAATGGCCTGATCAACCTGCGCAACGAGGCACCTACCATTCCCGTGGTGATCGTCTCCGCCGAGCAGGACAAGCAGGTGGTGCTGCAGGCCATCACCTATGGCGCGGTGGGCTTCATCACCAAATCCTCGCCACGCTCGCAGATGACCGACGCCATCGAGCAGATCCTCAACGGCAACGTGTACCTGCCGCCCGACATCATTCGCACGCAAAAAAGCCCGATGGGCCGGCGCCTGAACGAAACCCCCGCGTTCCCGCCGGAACTGCTCCAGGCCCTGACCCGCAAGCAACTGCTGGTACTCGAACGCATGACCAAGGGCGAGTCGAACAAACAGATCGCCTACACCCTGGACATCGCCGAAACCACGGTCAAGGCCCACGTCTCGGCGATCCTGCGCAAGCTCAATGTGCACAACCGGGTGCAGGCGATCCTCAGTGCCGGGGATATTGATTTCGGGGCTTATCTGCGGCGTTGAGGCGCACAACCCTGTGGCGAGGGAGCTTGCTCCCGCTGGGGCGCGAAGCGGCCCTAAACCCTGACAACTCGATATGCCAGACAGACCCTGGGGGCTGCTTCGCAGCCCAGCGGGAGCAAGCTCCCTCGCCACAACAGTGTTCGGCTCAATGGCCCTGGATCTGGCCCAACAGATGACTCATCGCAATCTTCAGCTTCATCGGCCGCACCGGCTTGTGCATCAAGGTGTGCCCGCGCTCGCGGATCTGCTGCTTGAGCTCGTTGCTGTAGTTGGCGGTGATCATCATCGCCGGGATCGGTGAACCCCGGCGGGCGTTGATCCGGGCCACGGCATCGACGCCGTTCTGATCGTGGTCCAGATGATAATCGGCGATCAGCAGGTCGACCTCGGCATGGTAGTTGTCCACCTGCCGCGCCAGGTCTTGCTCTGACAGCGCGGTCACCACCCGACACCCCCAACCTTCCAGCAAGGTGCGCATACCGGCGCAGATCGCCGCATCGTTATCCAGCACCCAGACCCGCGCTCCGCGCAGTCGCTCGAGCATCGGCTCGCTCATGTCCAGGCATGGCAACGGCTTGGGCGCAGTGGCGCTCAAAGGTACTTCGACGGCGAACATCGAGCCCTTGCCCGGCCAGGAGCGCACCTGGATCCGGTGCCCGAGGATCCCGGCGATCTTCTCGACGATCGCCAGGCCCAGGCCCAACCCACGGTCCTGATTCGGCCGCTGTACGTCGCCGCGCTTGAACTCCTGGAATATTTCCTCCAGACGGTCTTCGGCAATACCGATGCCGCTGTCCCAGACCTGGATCGAAACACTCTGGCGATGCCGCCGGCAGCCCAGCACGACACGGCCGCTGGGGGTATAGCGAATGGCATTGGTCAGCAAATTGCGCAGGATCCGCGCGAGCAATTGCATGTCGCTGCGCACCAACACTGAACAGCCGACATAGTGCAGCGCCAGCCCTTCGCTACGGGCGACCTGGACATACTCGGCGGCGAGGTTATCGAGCAACTCGCTGAGGCCGAACGGTGCGACATCGGCCTTGATCACCCCGGCGTCCAGCTTGGATATGTCCACCAGGGTGCCCAACAGATTCTCCACGTCCTGCAGCGAATTGCTGACGTTGCGCACCAGCTGCGTGTTGGCCACCGGCTCGCGGCGCTCCAGCAGCGCACTGGTGAACAACCGGGCGGCGTTGAGCGGTTGCAGCAGGTCATGGCTGACCGCGGCGAGGAACTTGGTCTTCGACAGGTTGGCCTGCTCGGCCTCGCGCTTGGCCTCGCGCAGGCGCAATTCCACACGGCTGCGCTCGTCGATCTCGCGCAACAACTGGTCGTTGAGGGTGGTCAGTTCGGCGGTGCGCTCCTGGACCCGCTGTTCCAGGTTCTGATAGGCCTGGTGCAGCGCTTCGGCGGTGCGGCGGCGTTCGGTGATATCGCGGATCAGCACGAAGATCCCCACCACTTCGCCGTTGGCCAAGCGATTCGGTACATAGGAGCGCAGCATGTAGCGCTCCTGGTTGTTGATGTTGGTCTCGGCGAATTCGAACGTCACGCTCTCGCCCGCCAAGGCCCGGGCCACGTAGGCTTCCAGGCGCTGGTAATGCTGTTCGCTGTGGGCTTCGCGCAGGCTCTGACCAAGCATCACGCCACGGGGCCAGCAATACCACTGCTCGTAGACCTTGTTGGTGAATTCGTAGACCAGGTCGGCATTGAGATAGGCGATCAGCGCCGGCACATGGTCGGTGATCAGGCGAATCCAGCGCTCGCTTTCGCTCAGGGCCTCGGCGTGCTGGTAGCGCTCGGTGATGTCGGTAAAGGTGTTGACGTAGCCGCCGGTAGGCAGTGGATGCGTGCGGACCTCCAGGACCCGGCCATCGGACAGGCGCTGCTCACATTCGTGGATCAGCCGGCCGTTACTGTCGCGGCTGGCCGGGGTCAGCAGTTGCAGTTCGCTGTCGGCGATCACTTCGTTGAACGGCCGATGAGCCGCCACCGGGGCCAGGCCGCTGAGTTCGAGGAAGCGCCGGTTCCACAGCTCCAGCACACCCTGGGCGTTGACCATCGCCACGCCCTGGGACAGGTTGTCCACCGCCCGCTGCAACAAGTGGGACTTCTGCGCGATGGCCTGCTCGCGGCGCACGGTTTCACTGAGCTTGACGTCGGTGATGTCGGTGAACAGGATCACCCGTCCACCTTCCTGGGTCGGCCGCTCGCTGACTTGCAGCCATCGCCCATTTTGCAAGCGATACAGCACATGCTCATCGGCCTGGCCGCGGGGTTCTTCGCTGAACAGCCCGTTGGCGGTCATCAGGCGCTTGACCTCGGACAGACGCATGCCAGCGATGATGCGCACCCGGCTGTTGGCCCAGAAGGCCTTGAAACGGCTGTTGAACAGGACAATGCGTTGCTGCTCGTCGAACAGCACAAACGCGTCGGAGATGCTTTCGATCGCATCGATCAAGTGCCGATGAGCCGTTTCCGCCCGCAGCCGCGCCTCGCCCAACAAGTGATTGCCGGCCTTGAGCTCGGCCATGGCCTGGTTCAGGGCATCGGTGCGCTCGCGCACCTGTTCGGCCAGCACCACCGAGTGCTGGAACGCCGCATAGGGGTCGTTGCCTCGGGTTACGCCGGACTCCACCCGCTCGATCAGCGCCTCGTTGATGCGTCGCAACTTGCGGTTTTCATGCTGCAGGGTGGCGAGCTGGGCCTGCAGCTCAGCGATGTCCGGGGACGCGATGTCGGGCAATGGCAACTCCGGTGAACGTCTGGTTGATATGCATGCCATTGAACTGTTCTCCATAGGTGTTGAACCCCATCACCCGTTGTTCGCGCAGGAATTGGCCGATCTGCTCCAGGCCGCCGCGATCTTCCAGCTCCAGGCGCCGGAGGAAGCAATCGCAGCCGATGGTCAGCAGCAAGTCGCCGAGGCGCGCCTGCAAGCCGTCGAACAGGCTTTGCAGGTTGTGCAGCAACGGGCCGGGGGTCATCGCAGTGAGGACGATGCCGTTCTCCACCGCGCAGTAGAAACTCAGGCTCAGGTCCGGGTGCACCTGCTGGATCGCCCGTACGTAGTACTGGTCGTTGATGCGCACCGCCAGTGGATGGGCGGCGAAGACCCGGTAGTCGAGTGCACTCACTGGCACGCCGATATGCCGGGCGTATTCTTCGGCAGCGGGTTCGGCGTTGAGCTCATAGACCCGTCGCGAGGTACTGTCGGCGCCAGTCACCACCAACTTCTCTTGCCGGGGCAGGATGTGATGGGTGGTGAACACTTCGAACTCCAGCCAGGTGTTGATCAGCAACACCACGGCCGCGCCGCTGTGGAACTGGCCTTCGAAGTACACATGGGTGTGGGTCAGGTAGTTGTCATCACCGGCCGAACCACCGAAATGCGGGATGTCCCCCAGCGCGGCGCTCAACGCCGCCAGTACCATTTCCTCGCGACTGGACAGGCCATCGAGCAGGGTCAAGGCGAAACTGTGGCCCTTGATCGGCGCCAAGGCATTGCTGCGGCAACCGCTCGCCAGGCGCTCGACCATTTGCTGGGCGTCGATCAGGCTGAAGTGCTCCATTTCGCCGATCAGCTCGGCGGCAATGGAAAAGTGCCGATGATCGAACCCCACCGCCGTCACGCAATTGCGGCCGTAACCCTGGGTGGTGATTTCACCGGCGCTGGTACAGCCCACCAGGCGAATCCCGCCGAAACTCTGGGACAACGCCTGGCCGAGGGCCGGCAAGTCGTATTCGGCGGAACAGAAAAACAGCACGAAACCCAGGTACGGGTGCAACAACTGCCGCGCCAACTCCTGGGCCACCTGCTGGACGTCCGTGGCCTGGGACATGGCGCTCACCACACCTTCGCTCTGGGCCTGCTGCATCTTCGCCTCCGGCGGGTGCGTGATAGGAGCCCTGAGTGTACGAAGCCGCGCCGGGTCGACGAATGCTACTTGGGTAGCGGGTGGACGCTTCCATGGGATGAGATTACTCCCGCTATGTGGGAGCAAGGCTTGCCCGCGATAGAGGCGATGCGGTCTGGCAGAATCGAGGCGCCTCTATCGCGAGCAAGCTTTGCTCCCACAAGCGTCCTTGCCACAAGAGCCGTTCGGTGTGCAGACAATATCAGTGGCTCATCGGCGACATGGCCGTGGCCTGCCCCAACAGTTTCTGGTCGATGTCTTCCAGGCGCAACACCTGACCGCCGGTATCGCTGGCGAGTTTCTGTGCCGCCTGGGGGTCGGAGAACGAGGCCAGTACGACGCCCATGGCGCCTTTGAGCCCGCTACCGATGACGAAGTAGGCAGTCCGGGCGTCGATCAGGTGAGCGTCATCCGGCGTATTCCAATGGCTGCGGCCCATGTCGTGGACATACAGCTTGACGTCGGCCCGATGGTTTTCCGGTTGCAACCACCAGCCCAGCATCTCTGCCGGCGAGCAGAATTTCTTCACGCCATCGGTCCCGACTGCCGCGCCCTTGGGGCCGGGAAAGTCGGTGATGACCATGCCGCACACATGGCACTCATCGCTGGGATGAAACGCCAGCGTCGCCTCACTGGTCGCCGGTGGCTCGGCCTTGCCGCAAGCCGCCAGCGCCAGACACATCAATAATCCGGCCATGAGGCGGCCCGTCTTGAAGTACACCCTGTTCATCGTTGCATGCTCCCTTGATCAAGTTTAGAAATTCACGGGCACCGGCGATTGAACAACCGATAGGCCAGCCACAACGGAACCGCCATCCACAGGCCCAGGCACAGCCAGAGCAAAGGCCCCGACACCGGCAAGTCGCTGCCCAGGGTCAGCACCGCGGCGCCACTGGACGCGGCATCGAACCCGGACAGGTTGATCAGCCGATACACGTCGGTAGGGTTGAACAGCAGCAGCCATGGCAACAGCTCCGGGCTGAACCGCCCCTCGCTCAGCACCAGCAACGCCAGCAAGGCCAGGTCGAACACCAGCACGAAGAAAAACCAGACCCCCAGGGCCAATCCGGCCGCGGTGGATTTTTCTGCCGACAAGCTGCTCAGCACGTAGGCCAACCCGAGGAAAACCCAGCCCAGCAGTGTGCTGGACACCATGAATCGACCGAAGGCCCAGAGCAGCAGGCTCAGTTGGACATCGTCCACCAACAGGGCGATGGCGAGCATCGCGCAGCCGAATCCGATAAAGGTGGCCAGGGCCAGGATCAGGCCGTGACCGACAAACTTGCCCAGCAACAGTTGGCCGCGCCCCAACGGGTAGGTCAGCAACAGCAGCAAGGTGCCGCTCTCGTCCTCGCCGACAATCGCGTCATAGGCCAGCAGCAAGGCAATCAAAGGCATCAGGAAGGTCGCCAGGCTGGACAGGCTGGCCACCGTGGCGGGCACCGAGGTAAACCCCAGTTGACCGGACGCCGCCGCACCGAGCCAGGCGATGCCGATCGCCAGCACCGCGAACAACAGGCTGATCGCCAACAACCAGCGATTGCGCAAGCCATCGCTGAATTCCTTGCGGGCCATGTTCCAGACCGGATTCATAGGCTGGCCTCCTCGGCTGCGGCACGGACCATGTAATGCCGGTACAAATCCTCCAGGGACGGCGGCTTGATCTCGACGTCCGTCGGGTCATCCTGGGCCAGTAGTTGGCGCAGCAATTTAAGTTTGCTGCCATCCGGCGCCGACACCTGCACCCCTTCGGCGCCCCAACCTTGGGTGGCATGCCCTTCGCTGCGCCAATGCTGACGAAGCCAGTCGGCCCGGGACAGGCCCGAGGCGCGGATCAGCGTCGGCAGCCCCGCGTCCTCGCGCAACCGGGCCAGGCTGCCCAGGGCCAACAGGCGTCCTCGGGTGAGGATCGCGGCGCGGTTGATGTGCGCTTCCACGCCTGGCAAGACGTGAGAACACAGAATGATGCTGGTGCCCTGCCAGCGCAGGCGGTCGAGCAATTGATAGAGGTCCTGGGTGGCGATGGGGTCCAGCCCCACGGTCGGCTCGTCCAGCAGCAACAGGCGCGGCTGGCCAAGCAGTGCCTGGGCCAGGCCGAGGCGTTGGCGCATGCCCTTGGAATAGGTGCTCACCCGCCGCCGGGCCGCGTCCGCCAGGCCGACTTCTTCGAGCAAACGCGCCACCTGCTCCGGTGCGGCGCCTTTGAGCCGGGCAAAATGATGCAAGGTTTCCAGCCCACTCAACTGCGGATAGAACATGACGTTCTCGGGCAGATAACCGAGCATCTGCCGCACGCTCGGGTCGCTGGGCGCGCGCCCGAAGACACGCACCTCGCCCTCGCTGGCCCGCAGCAAACCGAGGATCAACTTCATGGTCGTGGTCTTGCCCGCACCGTTGTGCCCGAACAGGCCGAGCACCTCGCCCTGGGCCAGGTTCAAGTCCAGCCCGCGCAGCACCGTGACATCGCCATAGCGCTGACTGACACCTTCGATCTCGACGACGTTCAAGACGCGTCCTCCTCAGCACTGTTGCGTTGCGGGGGCTGGACAGGCGTTTCCATCAGCGGATGACTGTCCATCACCCCGGGAGATTTCATCACCGGGAAGGCTCGCTGCACCCAGCGCAGCAGTTCGATTCCCGGACTGTTCATCAACAACCGCACCTGGGGATACAGCCACAGCAGGCGGTCGACGTTGTCGTTGGGTTCATAGGCCACGTCACCCAGGCCGTCGCTATTGCGATCCCAGCCCAGGTAATCGCTCCAGTAATTGCCGCGCCCATCCGCCGACCATTCCTGCAACCGCGTGGCAACGTACTTGACCTGGCGTTGGTTGTGGACGAAGGCATTGCCGGCGATGCGGTTGTCCTCCGAGCCGGCCGTGAGGTGGATGCCCACGGCGCTGCGCTCGAAATGATTGCCTTCGATGCGGTTGAACAACGAGTTGTAAATGAACAGGGCCTTGCCCTCGGCGCCAGTGATCATGGTGTCGCCGGTAGACCCGTCGCGCACATCGGTGACGAAGTTGTCGCGCAGGGTCGAATAGGTGATGTAGTTCATCAGGATCCCGTAGTTCTGATCCTGTTCGGAGCGATTGCCGATGACCGTCAGCTGGCGGCTTTGCATCAACGCATAGCCAGTGCGGGTACGCCGGGTGACGTTGTCCAGCAGGCGATTATCGTTGGCAAACATGTAATGCACGCCGTAGCGCAAGTCCTCCAGGGTATTGCCCTGGAGCAGGTTGCCGCTGGAGGTGTCGATGTAGATGCCGTCACGGGTTTCGCGCACCTGGTTACCGATGACCCGGGCACCGTGCACCGCATACAAATGGATGCCGTTGCCACGGTCCTGGGAACGCAGGTTGGGGTCGCCCTGGATACGGTTGTCGATCAGGCTGACATCGCGGGTGCCATCGACCCAGATACCAAAGCCCTGGCCCTGCATCCGGTTTCCACGAACCACGGTCCCTTGGGCGACCGGTTGGATGAAAACAGCCGCATTCATGGCCGTCAGGTCGTGGCCCCAGTCCAGGAACGTACATCCCTGGATTCGCACGTTCGGGGCGCGAATGATCAACCCATTTCCCTCACCCTGGCCTTGGAATACCGCATCCGACGCACACGTGAGGGTCATGGGCTGGTCAATGCTGAACGAGCCCCGGTACTGGCCCGCAGGCAGGCGCCATTGTTGGTCACCCTCGGCCTGCAAAGGCAAATCGGTGATCGGCTGCGGCGCTCCGAACGCGCCGCCCGACAGCAGGCAGAACACCAGGGCAATGACCGGTCGACAAACGTTTGGATACTTCATATTCCCGGTCATTGCGCCTGTCTCCCTAGTGAATGACTCAGGCCTTTTCAACCAGCATGCGCCCGACCATTTCCATGTGCAGGGCGTGGCAGAACCAGCTGCAGTAGTACCAGTGCAAGCCGGCCTTGTCGGCGGTGAAGGTGATGGATGAGGTCTGTTGCGGGCTGATCTCCATGCTCGCGCCGTGGTTGGTCATGACAAAGCCGTGGGACACGTCTTCGATCTGGTCGATGTTGGTGATGGTCACCGTCACCTCATTGCCTTGCTTGACGGTGAACTCCGTCAGGCCATAGGCCGGCGCCATCGAGGTCATGTACACCCGCACCTTGTTACCGTCGCGGATGACTTTGTTGTCGGTTTCCAGGTTGATGCCGTCTTTCTTCGCCCGGGCAACCGTGTCGGCGAAGAACGGATCGTTGCGGTTCCAGATTTTCTGGGTCTTGATCTGGTCGCGCCGCGCGAGAATGCAGTCATGCGGTTCGGCGAACGCCGGGCCATCGTGCACCAGCTTCATTTCCTCACCGGAAATGTCGATCAGTTGATCGTTCTCCGGATGCAATGGGCCGGTTGGCAGGAAGCGGTCCTTCGAGAATTTGCACAACACCACCAGCCATTTGCCGTCTGCCTCGCTGGTTTCGGTGAGGGACGCATGGTTGTGGCCGGGCTGGTATTGGACGTCGAGCTTCTGCTTGATGTAATTGACCTTCTCGCCCTTGTAGGCGCGGATGGCCTCGTCCATGTTCCACTTCACCACCTGGCTGTCGATGAACAAGGTCGTGTAGGCATTGCCGCGCCCGTCGAACGTGGTGTGCAGCGGCCCCAGGCCCAGTTCCGGCTCGGCGACGATCACTTCGCGTGGGTCCTTGAAGCGGTCGGCGAACAAATCGTCCAAGCGGTCGATGGCGATCATCGAGACGGTGGGCGACAGCTTGCCGTTGGCGATGAAATATTTGCCGTCCGACGAGGTATTGAGTCCGTGGGGGTTCTTCGGCACCGGGATGTAGCGGGTGAACTCGGAGTCCTTGCCATCGGTTTTGCGGCCATCGACCACCGGCACCTTGGAACCGTCCAGGTTGATGAATTTGCCGGCTTTGATCGCCGCCTCGATACGCGGGATGTTGAACACCACCACCCAGTCGCGCTCGTTGCGCATCATGCCGCCCAGATCGTAGGCTTTCTCGGAGTTGTAGCAGGTGCTGGCGGCGTATTTGCCAGTGTAGTCAGCGTCGGAGTTGTCCAGGTTGCCGTCGACGATCACCTGGAACGCCATCTCCATTTTCTCGGCATCGATGGCGTTGAACATCGTGAAGCTGTTCTTGTCTTGCAGGTCGAAGGTATGGCCGTCGTTGGGGTGCGGGATCACGAACTCAGCGTTGGCGAATACGTATTTGGTGTACGGCACTTTTTGCAGGCGCAGGCCGTGGATCGCCTGCACGTTGGGCACGGTGAGGATCTTGTCGCACTTCATGATGTCCAGGCGGATGCGCGCGACGCGGGAGTTGGCCTTGTCGTTGATGAACAGGTACTTGCCGTCGTACTTGCCGTCGGTCATGGAGATGTGCGGGTGGTGGCAATCGCCGTTCTGGTATTTGGCGCTGTCGCCCAGGATGCGCTTGCTTTCGTTGGTCAGGCCCCAACCGGTGGCCGAGTCGACGTTGAACACCGGGATGCGCATCAGCTCACGCATCGATGGCACACCCAACACCCGCACCTCGCCCTGGTGGCCGCCGCTCCAGAAACCGTAGTATTCGTCCAGCTCCCCAGGCCCGACGTGGATCTTGGATTTGGCCTCCTTGGCCGCCGCAGCCCAGGACTCACGGGTGAACGTCCCGGCCCCCAGCGCCGTTGCGCCGGCCAGTACCGCACCCGTTACCGCACCCGTGCCGAGAAAACTGCGCCGACTGACCCCCCTGGGCTCTTCCGCCGCGCCAGGGGTTTGGTTTTTTTTATCGCTCATGCTGTGTGCTCCATGAAGAATGAAACGGTCAAGGGACAGGCCATTGGGGTGCCTCAAGGCGCCGGGTTCACCTGCACCACGGGAATCAGTTGCGGATCGGTCACGGTCGCCTTGCCGCGCTTCTTGCGCTTGTTGATCAGCGGCGGGCATTTGTTTTCGTTGTGCCAGGTCATCTGGCAGTCGAGGCAGTAATGGCATTCGTTGGCGTTGATCCGGCCATCGGGATGAATCGCCTGGATCTCGCATTCCTTGGCGCACAGTTGGCAGGGGTTGCCACATTCCTTGCGACGCTTGAGCCAGTCGAACAGCCGTAGCCGGGTCGGCATCGCCAGGGCTGCGCCCAGTGGGCAGACGTAACGGCAATAGACCTTGCGGGTAAACAGGTTGATCACCAGCAGGCCCACTGCGTAGGCCACGAACCACCACTGGCGGTCAAACCTGAGGGTGATGGCGGTCTTGAAGGGCTCGACTTCGGCCAGCCGTTCGGCGGTGGCCATGGACTCCAGCGAAACGCCAAACAGCACCAGCAAAATGATGTACTTGATCGCCCACAGCCGCTCATGAACGGCGAATGGCAACTCGTATTGCGGCACCTTGAGCTTGCGCGCCAACTCGTTGATCAGCTCCTGCAACGCGCCGAACGGACACAGCCAGCCGCAGAACACTCCGCGTCCCCAGAGCAGAATGCTGCCGGCGGTGAACACCCAGAGAATGAAGATCAGCGGATCGGTGAGGAACAGCTCCCAGCGAAAGCCCTCGAACAAGGCATGGACGAACGTCAGCACGTTGACCACCGACAGTTGCGCCAAGACGTAGCCGCCAAGGAACACCACGGTGAAGACCAGGTAACCGCGACGCACCCAATGCAACAGTGTTGGCCGCCGGGCCAGTGAATCCTGGAAAAACAGGACTGCCGTCAGCACCAGCAGGGCGATGCCAAGGACAGTGATTTCGACACCTTTCTGATACCAGAGCGTCAGCCACATCGGCCGGCTGGCTTCTTCGGCGGCCGCCAGTTGCTCAGCGGTCGGCAATGGCCGCTCCAGGTACGGCTCGGGCAGTTGGTAGGCCAGCTCGAAGCTGCTGAAGATGCCACTGACCGGCCCGGTCTGGCGGCGTATCAGCAGCTCCAGGCTCCAGGGCGAGCCGGGATCGAAGCGGTGGGACGCGCGGACGATGAAAATCGCCATTTCATCGAACTCAGGCATGTCCTCGACGGCCACGTCATCCAGGCGCTGGAAGTCCATGTCGCGAAAGCTGATGACATCGCCGAACTGGCGCAACAGCACCCGGTCGAAAATGCCGCCGCGCACATAACCCGAGCCCTTGAAGGAATAGCGCCCGCTGCCCATCACGGCAATGGCTTGTTCACCCGGCTTGAGCTCGCTCATCAGCGCGCGGTATTGCGTCTCGCCCAACAGATTGCGGCCGATGGTGGGCGGGTTCAGATGTGTGACGTAAAGGTCGATAAAGGTATCGTCGGCCTGTTCGGCGCTGGCGACTTCGACCTGTTCGGCCTCGGTGCCTTTGAAGGTGGCGTCCACTTGACCGCGAGTCAGGTGCAGGCGCCGTACAGCGCCGTTGCCGGTCAGGGTCTTCCAGTCGGCAGGCTCGTAGATATCCTCGCGCACACGGGCTGGCGCCACGGCCAACCCGGCATCGCCCTTGACCAGGCCCAGGGACACCGCGACATCATGGGCGGCACGCATGATGACCTCGTTGACCACCATCGCCGTGACGGTGGCCCCCGCAATGGCATCCACCGTCACGGCATTCGGGTCGCTGGAATGCCCCACCACCACCCGCTGGTTGACCTTGATGCCGCTGTAGCGCGCGCTGAATGCATGGAGTTTTTCTTCGGCGATGCCAATCAGCAGAATCGGCTCATGGTGTTCGAGTACATAGGCATCGAGAATCACACCGGCCGGATCGAGGACCACCTGGACATTGATTGGCTTGCCTGAATAGGCGGGAATGTCCACCACGTCCAGGCTTTGGAACACATAACCCAGGACCTTGCCGGCAGCGGACAGCTTGCGCACCTTGAACCGCCCTTCGGGCTCGGAGATCGAGTCGGTCTGCTTCAGGACATGGTGGATGCGCTGTTGCTGGATGTCGCCGTAGTCCTTGGCCTGGGCCAGGCCCGCGAATAAAAACAGGAGGGTGAACAGTGCGCGGAGCCAGAAACGGGATGGGTGCTGCATCACGAAAAGAGGGGTCATGGACGCCAGGTCTTAAAGACAGGATCTTGGCGATCATCGTAGGGTCCGCCCCCCTTATCGGCCCTTGATTGAAATCAACTTGGGAAAAACTTAACCCCTACTCACAAATAACCTGTGGCGAGGGGATTTATCCCCGCTGGGCTGCGAAGCAGCCCCAAAGTCCTTCCCCGCAGTGTGCCAGATTGAATCTGATCAGCCTCATAGGGGCTGCTTCGCAACCCTGCGGGAATAAATCCCCTCGCCACAAGTTGATGTCAATTCAAATAACAGCGCTCGGTCCAACCTCAGCGCAACCCATAGGAGTAGATGCGCCCGTCATTATTGTCGTACCAGTTGCCTTTGGCCCAGATCACGCGGTCCTGCGCGGGTTGAAAGCCCAGAATGCCCAGGTAGCCATCGATGTCGAGGCGTTGCCAGGAGCGGCCCCAATCCCTGGAATAGAACACTCCGTCGGCGGAGATGTTCGCGTCCGACCACCAGTAGAGCCAGCGCGGTGGGTGGTGTTCGCTGCTGGTGTTGATCAACAAGGTGTCACGGCCCACCCAAAAATTGCCACCGCGCAATCTACTGTCCGATGCCAATGGCGCAAACACACTGGGCAGGTCGCTCAAGGGTGTCCAGGTCAGCGCGGTGGTGTCCAGTTCGGCGACGACGTCCTGCCCGTGGTCCCCCTGGTCAATCAGCCCGATCACCCGCCCGGCATCGTTCTGTATCAGCTTGCCCACAAACAGGTTGTCATCACGCTGCACGTCCACCACCTGCCACTGCCCTGCCTTGGCGTGCAACCGGGCTCGCGTGGTGACGTTGAACGCAATGTTGTCGCTGACACCATCTGGATGGCTGCCCCAGAAGCGTTGAGACACCCAGATAAACGCGTGCTGGGCGTCCAACTGCAGGACATTGGTCTGGGTTTCCCCATGTTCGCCTGCGTTTGTCTGCCACTCAGTGACGTCGGGACGTTTGTTGTGCAGGTATTCGGTCGATACCAGCAGCGACTCGGGGGCCATTATCGGGGTGCTGTTCGCACCGCGATCGGCAGAGTAAAAGACACCCGTGGAGATCGCGCCTGGCGTCCCTTGCATGCTCCCCTCGTCCGGTGCGCTCGGTCGCCCCAAGACCCAGACTTCATTCGACCCATGGAAATAGGGGGCCAGGTTCCACGCCAACTGATCGGCCTCGGGGAACCAGCCTTTGGTCAACCAGGTCCAGCGCCGGCCTTGGTCATCGCTGCGAAGGACCACGGTCTGGCGGATCTCATCGGTGTTCGCAGTTTCAGGCCGATCAAGGCCCGTGAGCAGGAACACGCTGCCCCCATCCGGACTGGCCACCAGGCAGGCGGCACCGCTGACATGCGCTACCAGTTGAAATTGCCCGTGGGCATCCAGGCGGGAAATGAAAGAGGTTTCCTTGTCGCCGCGAGAGAACAAACCGGCAAAGGCCCCGGACTCTTCCGACTCCTTGTTCTCATCCGCCTTGCCATAGACCACCACATCCAGGTTCACGACGTCAGCGGCCGGCTCGAGCGCTTGCGCGTCGCTCTCCAGGCGCGCCACCAGCCAGGTTCCCTGCGCAGTCACCGTTACCCCCGTGCAATACTGGGTCATTGCTCGCAACCGAGTATCCTTCACCGCGCCCACTTGCTGCTGGTCAGGGCTGTCGCCACCCCACTCCAGCTTGGCGCTGGCAATCATCCACATGTACCACAGCGCGGCGCCGGCCAGCAGTGCGACAAACAGAGTCGTGAGCAGTTTTGATCGAGGCATGGGGAGGTCCGTATCCATGGGAAAACTGCAAAGCTTTTCTCATCTCTTTTGTCCGGAGTAAATTTTTATCGCACGAGAACGGACGAACCCGGTCGCATAATTGTCAACGCTGTGACTCAGGTTCCATTCTCCCCCGTGACGCCATTTCACCTGAACGCCAAGACGCCCCAAGCAGACGCCCACAAGGAACGCCCCATGCCCTCACGCTCCGGCCCCGCCCCCATCGCTTCATTGCCTGAAACCACCGGCTTCGTCCGGGTACGTGGCGCCCGCGAACACAACCTCAAGAATGTCGACGTGGACATCCCCCGCGATGCCTTGGTGGTGTTCACCGGCGTGTCGGGCTCTGGCAAATCGTCGCTGGCCTTTTCCACGCTCTATGCCGAAGCCCAGCGTCGCTATTTCGAGTCCGTTGCGCCCTACGCGCGGCGCCTGATCGACCAGGTGGGCGTGCCGGACGTGGACAGCATCGAGGGCCTGCCCCCGGCAGTCGCCTTGCAGCAACAGCGCGGCACACCCAGCGCGCGCTCATCGGTGGGCAGCGTCACCACCCTGTCGAGCCTGATCCGCATGCTCTACTCCCGCGCCGGCAGCTATCCTGCCAACCAACCGATGCTCTACGCCGAGGACTTTTCACCCAACACGCCCCAGGGTGCCTGCCAGGAATGCCACGGCCTGGGTCGAGTCTATGAAGTGACTGAAGCGTCCATGGTGCCGGACCCGTCGCTGACCATCCGTGAGCGCGCCGTGGCCGCCTGGCCCATGGCCTGGCAGGGCCAGAACCTGCGGGACATCCTGGTGACCCTCGGTTATGACGTCGACATACCCTGGCGCGACCTGCCGAAAAAACAAAGGGACTGGATTCTCTTCACCGAAGAAACCCCTACCGTTCCCGTATACGCCGGACTCACTCCGGCCCAGACCCGCGCCGCCCTCAAGCGCAAGCTCGAACCCAGTTACCAGGGCACGTTCAGCGGCGCCCGACGCTATCTGCTGCACACTTTCATGCACTCGCAAAGCGCCCAGATGCGCAAACGCGTGGCGCAATACATGCGCGCCAGCCCCTGCCCCGTGTGCGAGGGCAAGCGCCTCAAACGCCAGGCACTGACCGTGACCTTTGCCGGCCTGGACATCGCCGAACTGTCGCACCTGCCGTTGCTGGAATTGGCCGAGGTGCTCAAGGGTGTCTTGGCGCCCGACTACCTTGAACAGGCCGAAGAAACGGGGGACGTCCTCAGCCACCGGCAAACCCGAGAGGCCCGTGAACAACGCGCCGCCAGGGGCGAGAGCCCGCACGCGGGCGGGCCCGACGCCCGTCATACCCCCAACCTTTCCCTGGAGAAGCGCCTGGCCGCCCAACGCATCGCCGCCGAGCTGCTGGAACGCATCGTCACCCTGATCGACCTGGGCCTCGGTTACCTGGCCCTGGAGCGCAGCACACCGACGCTGTCCTCCGGCGAGCTGCAACGCCTGCGCCTGGCGACCCAGCTCAATTCCCAGTTGTTCGGCGTGATCTACGTGCTGGACGAACCCTCTGCCGGCCTGCACCCGGCCGACAGCGAAGCGCTGTTTGGCGCCCTGCAACGCCTCAAGGCAGCCGGTAACTCCGTGTTTGTGGTCGAGCACGACCTCGATACCATGCGCCGCGCCGACTGGCTCATCGACGTCGGCCCGGACGCCGGCGAACAAGGCGGGAAAGTGCTCTACAGCGGTCCGCCGGCGGGTCTTGGACAAGTGCCTGAATCACGAACCCGCGCCTACCTCTTTGACGAAGAGCAGGCGGCGGCGCGTAGCCCACGGACACCCAGGGATTGGTTGCGCCTGGAAGGCATCACCCGCAACAACCTCGACAACCTGAGCGCGGCCTTTCCCTTGGGCTGCTTCACTGCCGTGACCGGTATTTCTGGCTCGGGCAAATCCAGCCTCGTCAGCCAGGCCCTGCTGGACCTGGTCGGCACCCATCTGGGCCAGCCCGGCCCCAACGTCGAATCCGACGAGCAAAGCCTGGAAGACGAACCGGTGCAAACCAGCGCCGGGCGCGTTGTCGCCGGGCTCGATACGGTCAAGCGGCTGGTTCAGGTGGACCAGAAACCCATCGGCCGCACGCCGCGCTCCAACCTCGCCACCTACACCGGTTTGTTCGACCACGTGCGCAAACTGTTCGCCGCGACAGAGCAGGCGCGGGAATTGGGATTCGATGCCGGGCGGTTTTCCTTCAACGTCGCCAAGGGCCGTTGCGAGACCTGCGAAGGTGAAGGCTTCGTCAGTGTCGAATTGCTGTTCATGCCCAGCGTGTACGCCCCCTGCCCCACCTGCCATGGTGCGCGTTACAACCCGCAGACCCTGGCGGTGAGCTGGCAGGGCCTGGACATTTCCCAGGTACTACAGCTGACCGTAAACCAGGCACTCGAAGTATTTGCCGAGCAAGCAGCGGCCAGGCGCTCATTGCAAGTGTTGCAGGATATCGGGCTGGGCTACCTGCGCCTGGGCCAACCAGCCACGGAACTGTCCG
The DNA here is from genome assembly GCF_900115935.1 of Pseudomonas sp. 43mfcvi1.1. Lineage (NCBI taxonomy): Bacteria > Pseudomonadati > Pseudomonadota > Gammaproteobacteria > Pseudomonadales > Pseudomonadaceae > Pseudomonas > Pseudomonas sp. 43mfcvi1.1. The sequence goes on from NZ_UETT01000007.1 coordinate 345,840, forward strand.
GCGGCGAAGCCCAGCGGATCAAGCTGGCAACAGAACTGCAGCGCAAGGCCCGGGGCGCGACCTTGTATGTGTTGGATGAGCCAACCAACGGGCTGCATCCCCAGGACGTGGATCGCTTGCTGGTGCAGTTGAATCGCCTGGTGGATGAAGGCCACACGGTGGTGGTCGTGGAACACGACATGCGCGTCGTGGCGCAGAGCGACTGGGTCATCGATATCGGCCCGGGCGCGGGATCCCAAGGTGGGAGCGTCGTGGCCTGCGGGGCTCCAGGGAAAGTCGCGGCCTGTCGAGAAAGCCGGACAGCGCCATTCCTGAAAAGGGCTCTGCAGCCCGGGGAACCGAAACGAAATCGTTCTCGATAGAGGAAATGAGTCACTTGTGGCGAGGGGATTTAGCGAAACGTCGCACCGCCCCGCTGGGATGCGCAACAGTCCCGAGACCTGACGTCGCAGTGTGTCAGGTTCATGCAATCAGCATTCTTGGGGCTGCTTCGCAGCCCGACGGGGATAAATCCCCTCGCCACAGGTATATCAGCCCGCCGCGCCCACCTCAGACCGTGCGCGAATACTGAACCGTCTGGTCCGCCCCCAGGTATGCGTCGAAGGCCATGGCCACGTTGCGCATCATCAACTGCCCTTGGGGCAGCAACACCAACTCGTCGTCGCGAAGGTCCAGCAGGCTATCGCGCACCAGCTCCTGGAGCCGGTCCAGGGTGTCGCCGAAGTACTCGGTGAACCGAATGCCGTGGGCGCTCTCGATGGCGCCGAAATCGATGCGCCCGTGACACATCAGTTCGCTAATGACCTCGCGCCGCAGCCGATCATCGTCGCTCAAGCGGTAGCCGCGCTGCACCGGTAGCATGCCTTGATCCAGGCGGGCGTAATACTGGGAGAGCTCCTTGACGTTCTGGCTGTAGCTGTCGCCCACCTTGCCGATCGAGGACACCCCCAGGCCAATCAGGTCGCAGTCGGCGTGGGTGGAATAACCCTGGAAATTGCGTTGCAGGCTGCCCTGGGCCCGGGCGCGTACCAATTCGTCATCCGGCAAGGCGAAGTGGTCCATGCCAATGTAGACATAGCCAGCTTCGGTCAGGCGATTGATGGTCAGCTCCAACAACTCCAACTTGCGCTCTGGCGGTGGCATGTCTTCGGGACGGATCATTCGTTGCGCCCGCACCCGTTGCGGCAGGTGGGCGTAGCTGTAGGCCGCGATCCGGTCCGGACGCAGGGCGATGATCTTGCTCAAGGTGACATCGAAACTGGCGATGGTCTGCAATGGCAGGCCATAGATCAGATCGACACTGACCGACTTGAAGCGCGCCAGGCGCGCCGCCTCCACCAACTCGACGACCTGGGCTTCGCTTTGCACCCGATTGACGGCGATTTGCACCTGGGCATCGAAATCCTGGACGCCGAAGCTCAGGCGGTTGAACCCCAACTGGCGCAGGCCCTGGATCTGTTGCGCATCGATGGTCCGGGGATCGACCTCGATGGAAAACTCATGGGCGTCACTGTCGTCCATGTCGAACGACTGGTGCAGGCAGTCCATCAGGTCGGCCAGTTGCTCATGGGTCAGGTAAGTCGGCGTACCCCCGCCCAGATGCAGCTGGGTCAGTTTGCGCGAGCGGTCGAACAAAGCCGCCTGCAGGGCGATTTCACGCTTGAGGTAGGTCAGGTATTCGGCGGCGCGATGAGTCTTGCGCGTGATGATTTTGTTGCACGCACAGTAGTAGCAGAGGCTCTGGCAGAACGGGATATGGATGTACACCGACAACGGCTTGGGCAATGGCGCCTGGTTACTGCGCTGGGCAGCCTGGCGGTACTCATCCATGGCAAAGGCCTGGTGGAACTGTGGGGCCGTCGGATAGGAGGTATAGCGCGGCCCCGGGCGGTCGTATTTCTCTACCAGGGCACGATTGAAACCGGATGCAGCATTCATGATGGGTTCAACTTTTCAAAAGAGTGTGGGCTTGCGTCAACCGGTCCTGAGTCGAACAGATTGCAGATCGCATCCACGTTCAAGCGCCCGGCGGGCAGGATGCCGATAAACCGGTTCGACAGTTCGATCAATCCCTGGTCATGCAACGCTTCCAGCTGCGGCCAGACGGAGGCGAAATGCTCGCGAAACACCAGGCCGAAACGCGCCTCGATGGCCAGGATATCCAGCTCCAGGTCACAGGACAGTTGCTCGGTCACGCTCGCCTTGACCTGATCCTGCGCTTCACAGCGCCAACCACGACAGACCGGCAATTGCCCGGCATCCAACTGCTGACAATAGTGAAGAAGGTCGTCGGTGTTCTGCACGTACAGGTGCTCGATCTGAGTAATAGCGGCCAAGCCGAAGCCCACGTGATCACAGCAACCATGACGGGTGAAACCCTGGCAATTGCGATGCAGGCGTCCATGCTCCTGGGCCACCGCCAGGTCATCGTCGGCCCTAACGAACTGACCCAGGCCAATGTAGTGGTAACCGGCACCGATCAGTTGTTCGCAACAGATGCGGCGCATGGCGTCTTTGTCGGCGGGGCTGCAAAAGACATCGGCGGCACCGGCGGTCTTCGAGCGATAACGATAAGGCGCGTGAGCATAGTCGAAGACGTGCAGCCGGTCAGGCTCCAGCTCGATCAGGGTCGCCAGTTTCAGGGCGAAGCTGTTGGGGGTCTGCCAGGCGTGGCCGTAACCCAAGTCGATGTTGATGGAGCGAAAACCAAACGTGCGCGCCGCATCGATCAACGAATGGATCGGTGCCGGGTTCTGGTAGCAATCGACCGACAGATCGCTGTCCAGGCCGATGTCGGGCACGCCAATGCTGACGTGGGTGAAACCCTGGTCACGGATCAGGCCCATGGTCGACCAGTCCGTGTGGTGCAGGTCCACCTCGATGCTGTGATCGCCGCCATCGTATTCACTGAAATCGAAACGCTTGCGCAGGTCACTCATCAGCTTCTGCAAATGAGCGATCACCGGCGTACCACCGGTCAGGCAAAACTGTTCAACGCGCCGCCCTGCGCCCAGGTGGCAACCGACCAAGCCCATTTCATAGGTCAGGCGTTGCAGATAACCCTCGATCTCGCCGCACCGGCAATCGCTGGCAAGGGGCGAACACGACGCCAGCCGCAAGCGCGAAGGCAGGTGCACCGCCAGAGACAAGGGCCGTCGTTTCTGGCGACTGCTGCGTAACCCTCGAAGCAGGTCGAGTGAACCGATGCCTGCGTGGAATCTATGCGTACCGATCGGACAATCGAAATCAGCCACCACAGGGGCACGTCCCGACGGTCGCTCACCGAGGGTATGGAACGGGTCGAACATGACAATCTCCGAGTGGCTGTACGCAAGCAGTTTGCGGGGTAACCCACCGGGCCACCTTGACCTGTATCAAGCGCCCTGGAACCACGCCAGCGCTTACCAGGTGACGTAGAACATGGCTTTTGCCAGCAGCACGATCGCGACCATATGCAGGAACACACTGGCATGGATGATGTGCACGTAGCGGGCGTTCATGCGCCCGCTCCTGAACAGCCACATGGCCCAGAGGAAATGCCCCAGCACACTGCCCGCCAAGAGGATTTTCAGCCCCAGCAGCAAACCGAAGGATGACTGCATCGGTGACGACAGCAGCGGCCAATACCGCAGCCAGACCATGCCAATGCCTGCACCGAACAGCACCAGCAGCACCCACGGCATCAATTGCCGGGCACGCAGGCTGATGCCTTGCTCCAGCAACACCATGACCTTGGCCGGCAGTTGCTTGCGAATGCTCTCGAGGAACAGGACTTCGAAGAAAACCGTGCCGATGAAAACCAGCGCGGCAAACAGGTGCAAGGTCAGAAACAGCGGATAACTCATGAGCTTCCTCGGTCGCCCTCTTCATCGGGGCGATGGTTTATTCAAGGTTATCGCCCGGCCCCCGAAGTGGGGTTGATGCCAATCAAGGAAACCGTCTGTGGGAGCGAGCCTGCTCGCGATAGCGGTGTATCAGCCAACATCAGCGCCACAGAACAGCCGCTATCGCGAGCAGGCTCGCTCCCACAGGATTCACCGCCCAAAAGCGTCAACGGAACGTTGCTCGTGCGCCCCCTCCAAACAACCGCTGATCAGTTAGTCCGGCTTTTTGACACTTTCCCCGATATGCGGTCACAACTTTTGCGCTCCGCTGGGTCATAACACCGAGGTCGTCGATGGAATATTGGCGTCTACCGAGGTTTAAGCCTGATACGGAGATAAGCTCATGATTTTCAACGTACAAAATTTTGGCGCCAAAGGAGATGGCATCACCGACGACACGGCAGCCATTCAGAGTGCGATTGATGCGGCGGCCGCTGCGGGCGGGGGCCAGGTGTACATGCCGGCCGGCACCTACATCGTTTCGGGGGGAGAGGAACCTTCCGATGGCTGCCTGATGCTCAAGAGCAATGTCTACCTGTACGGCGACGGCATGGGCGAAACCACGGTCAAGCTGGTCGATGGCTCCGACACCAAGATCACCGGGATCATCCGTTCGGCCTACGGCGAGGAAACCCACGACTTCGGCGTCAGCAACCTCACCATCGACGGCAACCGCGACAGCACCACCGGCAAGGTCGACGGCTGGTTCAACGGCTACATTCCCGGCGAAGAAGGCTACGACTCCAACGTCACCCTCGACAGCGTCGAGATCAAGGATTGCTCCGGGTACGGTTTCGACCCCCACGAGCAAACCGTCAACATGGTCATCAAGAACAGCGTGTCCCACGGCAACGGCCTGGACGGCTTCGTCGCCGACTTCCTCAGCGACAGCACCTTCGAAAACAACGTCGCCTACAACAACGACCGCCACGGTTTCAACGTCGTCACCAGCACCCACGATTTCACCATGACCAACAACGTTGCCTACGACAATGGCGGCAATGGCATCGTGATCCAGCGCGGCAGCGAGGACATCCCCTCGCCCAGCAACATCACCATCACTGGCGGCGAGGTGTATGGCAACGGTGCCGAAGGGGTGCTGGTCAAGCTCTCCAGCGAGGTGACCGTCAGCGGCGTCGACATCCATGACAACAGCAGCGCCGGAATTCGAATCTACGGCAGCAACCACGTCGAGATCATCGACAACACCCTCAACAACAATTCCCTGGGCGGTGCCGTACCGGAAATCATCATCCAGTCCTACGACGACACCCTGGGCGTGTCCGGCAAGTACTTCAACGGCAGCGACAACCTCATCCAGGGCAACATCATCAGCGGCAGTGACCTATCGACCTACGGCGTTGCCGAGCGCAACGAAGACGGTACCGACCGCAACGCCATCATCGCCAACACCATCAGCCACACGAGCAAGGGCGCCACGCTGGTCTATGGCGACGGCAGCTACGTCAGCGCCACCGTGCCCATGACCACCGTGCAAGGTACCGCGGGCAACGACACCCTGCTCGGCAGCGCCGCCAGCGAAATTTTCTACGGCGGTGCCGGCAACGACACCATCAATGGCGCGGCCGGCGGCGATATTCTCGTCGGTGGCGCCGGCATCGACAAGCTCACTGGCGGCACCGGGGCCGATACCTTCCGGTTCGTCGCACAGTCGGACAGTTACCGCAACGCCACCACCAGCTTCGACGACACCATCACCGACTTCGACGTCACCCAGGACAAGATCGACCTCGCCGGCCTCGGTTTCACCGGCCTGGGCAATGGCCGCGGTGGCACCTTGCAGGTCAGCTACAGCGCCAGCAACAACCGCACCTACATCAAGGATTTCGACGCCGACGCCAGTGGCAACCGCTTCGAACTGATTCTGACGGGCAACCTGGCCAGTACCCTGACCGCCAGTAACTTCATCTTCAATCGCGTGATCACCGGCACCAGCGGCGCCGACTCGCTGTTGGGTAGCGACGCGGCCGACACCCTGCTCGGCCTGGCGGGCAACGACAGCCTCAGTGGCGGCGCCGGCGACGACAAGCTCGACGGCGGAGCCGGGATGGACACCCTTACCGGGGGTGCCGGGGCGGACACCTTTGTGTTTTCCAATCGCCTGGACAGCTACCGCAACTACAACACCGGCGGCGCCAACCTGGGCGACCTGATCACCGATTTCAACGTCAGCGCCGACAAGATCGACCTGTCGGCCATGGGCTTCACCGGCCTGGGAGACGGCAAGAACAACACCGTGTACCTGGTGCTCAACAGTGCCGGCACCAAGACCTACATCAAATCCCTGGAGGCCGACGCCAATGGCAACCGCTTCGAAGTGGCGCTGGACGGCAATTATCTCAACACCCTGACCAGCGCCAACTTCGTCTTCGCCACCACGTCGCCGACCAACCAGGCGCCCGTGCTGGCGACGCCACTGCTGGACCAGAACGCCAGCGAAAACACCCCGTTCAGCTACGTGGTGCCGGCCACCAGCTTCACCGATCCGGATAATGACAGCCTGAGCTACACCGCCAAGCTCGCCAATGGCAGCGCCTTGCCCAGTTGGCTGACCTTCGATGCCGCCACGCGCACCTTCAGCGGCACGCCACCCGACACCGCGTCGGGCACCTACGCCATTCAGGTCACCGCGACCGACGGCAGCAACGCCACCGTCAGCGACAGCTTTACCCTCGCCGTGCAAGACGCCCCCACCGCCATCGTGATCAATGGCACGCCGAACAACGACACGCTGACCGGCACCGCAGCCAACGAACAATTGTTCGGGGGCGCGGGCAACGACACCCTCAATGGCGGCGCCGGCAACGACATCCTGGTCGGTGGCACCGGAGTCGACAAACTCACCGGTGGCACCGGGGCTGATGTGTTCCGCTACACCTCGAAACTCGACAGCTACCGCACCAGTTCCACCAGCGCCAGTGACCAGATCCTCGACTTCGATGTGGCCGCCGACAAGATCGATGTGTCGGCCCTCGGCTATACCGGCCTGGGCAACGGGCTCAACGGCACCCTGCAGGTCACTTACAGTTCGTCGACCAACCGCACCTACCTCAAGGACCTCACGGTCGACGCCAACGGCAACCGGTTCGAGATCTCGATGGCGGGCAACTTCGTCAGCAGCCTGACGGCCAATCATTTCGTCTTCGCCGACCAGACCAACCCCACCAACTCGGCGCCGGTCGTGACGACCCCGCTCCTGGACCAGAACGCCAGTGAAAGCACGCCATTCAAATACACCGTGGCGAGCAACAGCTTCACCGACGCCAACCAGGATGTACTGACCTACACCGCGACCCTCGCCAACGGCAACGCCCTGCCCGCCTGGCTGAGTTTCAATGCCACCAGCCTGACCTTCAGCGGCACGCCAACCAGCACCGCGGCGGGCAACTACGACGTACTGGTCAAGGCCACCGATCCCTCAGGCGCCTCGGTCAGCGACAACTTCACCCTGGTGGTGGCCGATGCGCCCGCCAACACCATTACCGGCACCAACAACGCCGAAACCCTCAACGGCACGACAGGCGCGGACCTGATCCTCGGCCTCGGCGGCAACGACACGATCAAGGCCGGCACCGGCGCGGACGTCGTCGACGGCGGCGCCGGACGGGACTCGTTGTACGGTGGCGATGGCGCCGACACGTTTCGCTACAGCAACCTGTCCGACAGCTACCGCGACTACGACACCGGCGGTGTCACGGCCACCGACACGATTTATGACTTCACCGTCGGCGTCGACAAAATCGACGTTTCGGGGCTGGGCTTTCTCGGCCTCGGCGATGGCAGCAACCACACGTTGTACATGACCCTGAATTCGGCCGGCGACAAGACCTACGTCAAGTCCGCCGAAGCCGACGCCGATGGCAATCGCTTCGAGATCGCCCTCAACGGCAACTACCTCAACACCCTCACCGCCAACGACTTCGTCTTCGGCGAGCGTGCCCAGCAGGACATTCTCTACCTGCCAACCCTCGGTCAATCCAACGCGCGTCTGCTGCGCATGACCGAGGACGACGACCAATCCGGCACCTCGATGCTGGTCAAAGACCTGGACCGCTACACCACCTACGACGTGCGCAGCCAGTTCACCGATGCCGATGGCAACGGTATCGACATCGCGGTCGGTGGCAGCACGGTCAACGGCCTGTCCACACTCAGCGCCGAGGAACTCAAGCTGTGCTGGTGGTTGACCGACACCAACCAACCTGGACCCGCACTGTTGCGGGCGGTGACTTTGCTGCGCGACCAGCGCACTGAACTGCAGTCGATCGATAACGTCACCATGGGCATTATCTGGGGCCAGGGCGAGGAAGCCGCCCAGGAAATCGCTCGCGCCACGGACAAGGTCGCGGCCGCTGCGGCGTACAAGGCCGCGACCCTGAAAGTGTTCGATTACCTGCATGCCCAGTTCGGCAATTTCAGCGTGTACCTGATGGAAACCGGTCATTACTCAGAGGACGCGGCCCGGGCCCGGGGTTATTCGGAAGAGAAGATCGCCGCCATTGTCGAGGGCGTCGGCTATGTCCGCGCCGCCCAGGAAGCCATGGCCGCCGAACGTGCCGACGTCAAGCTGGCGGTGGACTACACCGACCTGCCCTTGCGCTACGAAGTCGATCCATTGGTGTATCCCGATGACGTCTGGCACCTGCACGAAGAATCGGCGGAAATCGTCGGCCAGCGCCTGGCGGATTACATTGCCGATGACCTGGGCTTCCAGGGCAACCCCAACGACAACAACAGCGTGCAGGACATCTTCGACAACGCCCAGAACCAAGGAGGGATGATCTCTGGCACCGACCAGGACGACACCCTGGTGGGCAGTTCGGGCAACGACACCCTGGATGGCGATCTCGGCGCCGACACCCTGACCGGGGGGGATGGCAACGACATCTACGTGGTCGACAATGCTTTCGACAGCGTGGTGGAAACCAACACCTCGACCGCGCAGATCGATACCGTGCAGGCCTCGGTCAGTTGGACGCTGGGGGCCAACCTCGAGAACCTGGTACTCACCGGTGTATCGGACATCGACGGCACTGGCAATGAACGACGCAATTTCATCACCGGCAATGCCGCCAACAACGTGCTCGACGGCGCCGCAGGGGCCGACAGCATGAGCGGTGGCGATGGCAACGACACTTACTTTGTCGACAATGCCGATGACAGCGTGATCGAAACCAACAGCAATACGGTGACCGGCGGGGTCGACGGCGTGCACAGCAGCCTGGCGGCCTATACCTTGGGCAGCAACGTCGAAAACCTGTATGTCGATAGCACCGGTGCCGCCAATGGCACGGGTAACGCGCTGGACAATACGCTGTTCGCCGGCGCCGGCAACAATGTCCTGGATGGCCGCGATGGCATTGATACGGCGAGTTTTGAGCGCGCCCTCTCCGGTGTGACCGTGAACCTCTCGACATCTGCGCAACAGAACACCGTGGGGTCCGGGCTCGACACCTTGAAATTCATCGAGAACCTGAAAGGAAGCGCCTACGCCGACACGCTCTCGGGAAACAGCACGGCGAATGTCCTGGACGGCGGTGCGGGCAACGATACGTTGGTAGGTGGCTCGGGCGATGACCGGTTGATCGGCGGCGCAGGCACCGACAATCTCACCGGTGGCACGGGCGCCGACACCTACGCCTTTGGTGCGCTGGCGGACATGGGCGTCGGCGCTTCGCGCGATGTGATCAACGGTTTCAAGAGTGCGGAGTTCGACAAACTGGACCTCACCGGTCTGGACGCCAACCCGTTGACCGCCACGGTCGATGCCTTCACGTTCATTGGCAGCAACGCCTTCGACCCCAGCAACGCCACCGGTCAGCTGCGCTTTGCCGATGGCATTCTCTACGGCAGTACCAACGCCGACGCCACCCCCGAGTTCGAATTCGAACTGGTGGGCGTCAAGGAGCTGCACGCCAGCGACTTCACCGCTTGAATAAAGCCCCTCTAGCAGGGGGCTTGATTCACCAGAAAAACCCAAGACAACCACAGATCAAAACTGTGGGAGCGGGCTTGCTCGCGAAGGCGGCAGCACATCCAACATGGATGCTGACTGACCCACCGCTATCGCGAGCAAGC